>PBAR01000028.1 GCA_002718285.1 Fidelibacterota bacterium | reverse complement strand
CCCGATTCATAACCTCAGGCATAATTTTACCCATATCAGCTATGGATGTTGCTCCAACTTCATCAATAACAGATTTAACAATATTTTTTATCTTACTATCATCCATCATTTTCGGTAAATAGTTATTCAAAATTTCTAATTCTTTTTGTTCAGCTTCAGCCAATTCATTGCGTCCACCATTCTGATAGAATTCTATGGATTCTTTTCTCTGTTTTACTAAAGTTTGTAAAACTTTGAGTTCTTCTTCTTTAGTAAGATCTTCTCGTTTTTCAATTTTCTTATCTTTCAATTTTGCTAAAGTAATGCGTAACGCATTTGCCTTATCTTTATTTCTACTTTTCATTGCATTATACATGTCATTTTGAATTTGATTGTATAAACTCATATTACTCACTATCTATCCTTTTCATTGCCATTAATAATCTATCTTGTTCAGATTCAAAGCCAATAAACCTTCTCCCCATTTTTTTTGTGATTAGACCAATACCGCCACTTCTTGCAAATGGATCTAGAACCCAATTCAATTTAAAACTTGATGCTGTTAATATCCTTTGAATCAGTTGTTCAGGTTTGTCGCCTTCCATTTTGATTGTCGCTCCAACTTGGATATCCATGATATCACTCCACAAATTCGTTATTCCTAATTCAGTTAGACCACTTGATATAATATTATTTGTTTCATCAGTAACAGCTTCTTGATTAAACATAAATTCATTTGATTTAGTAGCAAACCATATGTCTGAAGTTCGATTAATCCATGTTAATGGTTTAGTTTGGTTTTTAGGAGCAGTATTTCTCCAAGTAATCCTTGTTTGTATTTGAAAATAACTACTTAAAATAGATTGATACATCCCAGAAAATTTCCATCCACAGATAAGATAAATTGCACCTGTTGGCTTCAAGACACGGATGCTATCCTTCAACCACCTTTCATTCCACTTATAGTATTCATTAATTGTCATTCTTTTTTTTGGTTTATCTAAGTTTTGTAAAGGAGATTCAGGAGGATCTACGATTATTATATCAATTGAATTATCAGGTATTTTTTTTAATCCTTCAGAACCTAAGCCAAGGAATACCCCGTCTTTCATTTTATCTGGGCTCATATGAAGATCCTCAACTTTCTGAATAGCTGGCAAATATTTATTAAGATCATTAATAGATAATCCAGCAACTGCTTCCATGGGACCAGTAAATAACGGCTGTTTCTTGTCAATAGACATAGGTAAAATTTATGATAAGACNANGCTACAAAACAGGTTTTCATTCATTAGTCTTACTTTATAATTTTATTAATGTNAGATAAGAAAAANATTATNTTTATATGCACTGGNAATNCTTGCCGNTCTCAAATTGCNCANGGATTANTANANNANATAGCANNNNATANATTNAATGTATTTAGNGCNGGNTCNCANCCAANTCGAGTTCATCCAATGAGTATTAAANTTATGGAAGAAATTGGNATNGATATTTCNCATCANACATCTGATCATTTAGANGANTANCTNGATAAAGGNATAGATATNGTNATTACAGTTTGTGATAATGCAAATAAATTATGTCCTNTTTTCCCAGGNAATGTNGAAAGANTNCATTGGAGTATNGATGATCCATTTAAAGGATGGGATTATNATGAAANTNANATAGATTNNTTTCGTGANACNAGNNAAGANATAGAATGATNGAATTNTANATTTTCTNAAATCTTNCTAGANTTNATTTNNAATCAGNAANTTTNANNAAATATTGACCNTATTNNTTNTTCNCCATATTNTCTNCCNAGAGNNTCTTAATTGATNTTTATCAATATANCCCATTCNAAAAGCTATTTCTTCNATNCATGANATCTTCATNCCNTGTCGTTTTTCTAGTGTTTGAACAAATTGAGATGCCTCTAATAAAGAATCATGAGTCCCAGTATCAAGCCATGCGAAACCTCTACCCATTTGTTCTACTTTTAATCTATCTTGATGTAAATAAGATTTATTTACATCAGTAATTTCTAATTCTCCTCTTGAGGATGCTTTTATTTGTTTTGCGATAGAAATAACATTATTGGGATAGAAATATAGACCGGAAACAGCATAATTACTTTTGGGGCTATTTGGTTTTTCTTCAATCGAAATTACATTCCCACTATTATCAAATTCTACAACACCATATCTTTCAGGATCATTTACAAAATAGCCAAAAATAACTGCATTGTTATTTGATTCGACTTCTGCAACTGTATTTTGCAATTTTTTTCTAAGATTTCCACCATAAAAAACATTATCACCCAATATTAAACATACATTTTCATCTTCAATAAAATTTTCCCCAAGAATAAATGCTTGCGCAAGACCATCTGGTGAGGGCTGAACCTTAAATGAGAAGTTCAACCCAAATTGTTCTCCATTGCCCAATAATGATTCATATTTTGGGGTGTCCAGAGGCGTAGAAATAATTAAAATATCTCTAATGCCTGCTAACATAAGTGTAGAAAGTGGATAATAAACCATAGGTTTATCATATATTGGTAATAATTGTTTACTAGTCACTTGTGTTATAGGATGTAGCCTTGTTCCGTTACCTCCTGCAAGTATAATACCTTTCATAATCGCCTTTTCAAAAATTCAATTTAGTATTTAATAATACTAAATATAGATTCATGATTTAAATATTCTTTCCCTTTTAATTCAATTAACTCTATTAAAAATGCATAACTAATAATTTCTCCTTTGAGCTTTTCTATTAAGTTACCAGTGGCCTTTGCTGTACCACCTGTTGCTAATAAATCATCAACAATCAGCACTCTATCTCCATTATTTATTGCATCTGAATGCATTTCTATCTTATCAGTACCATATTCTAACTTATATTCTTCATAAATAGTTTCNTGTGGCAATTTGCCAGGTTTTCTTGCTAAAACAAATCTACAGCCTAATTTTAAGGCTAGAGGCGAGGCAAAAATGAAACCCCTACTTTCAATTCCAACAATAACATCTATTTTTTCATCCTTAAATTCAGTATAAAATGAGTCTATTGNTTCTTTAAAAGCTTCTTGGTTTTGTAAAAGGGTTGTTATATCCTTGAACTGAATTCCAGGTTTAGGAAAATCAGGAATATTCCGAATATTCTTTTTTATATTATCAATTTCCATTTAACCCTCCTCTGCGATATGCTTATTTATCAAGGGAATAACGAGTTCAATCAATTTTTTTACATTTTTTACATTCTTTTTCATTACGGCATAAATCATTTCCATTGTTACTTCTTCTTCACTTTCATGCCAACAATCATAGTCTGTTGCCATAGCTACGCTCTGGTAATTTAAATTCAATTCTCTTGCTAAAACAATTTCTGGTACTGTTGACATATTGATAATATCACATCCCCATGATCGAAACATCATGCTTTCAGCTTTTGTGCTGAATCTTGGGCCCTCTATAGTTATAATCGTACCACCATCGTGATATTTAAAGCCCAAATATTCACAAGTTTTTGCGAGGCAAATTCTCATATCAATGTTAAATGGATTGCCCATAGAAGTATGTTTAACATCAGACCCATCAAAAAAAGTCATTATTCTCTTAGTAGTACGATCAATAAATTGATCAGGAAAAACAAAATGTCCAGGTTCAATTTTTTTTCGCATGGATCCACAAGCAGTAACAGCAAGAATATGACTACAACCTTCTTCTTTTAATGCCCATATATTTGCTCGATAATTGATATTTGTAGGATTTATCGAATGGTTAAGCCCATGGCGTGATATTATAACAACAGAAACATTCTCTATATTCCCTATGATCAATTCTGAACTAGGATCACCATATGGTGTTAAAACCTTTTTTGTATTAAAATTAGAAATAAATGCCGGGTCTTCCATGCCGGAACCGCCAATAATACCGATTTTCAAATTAGTTTTCATTACGCTGTTTCTTAAGTGATTCTTTGAAGGGGTATTTTGCTATACCTTTTTCCGTAATTATCCCATTAATTAATTCTCCAGGAGTAACATCAAATGCTGGATTGGAAACATCAATATCTTCAACAGTAAACTGAATTCCTTTTATTCTTGTTACCTCATCAGCCGATCTTTTTTCTACAGGTATTTCTGATCCCGATTCAATTTCGTAATCCACAGTTGACAATGGAGCAGCTACATAAAATGGGATATTATGGTGATTAGCAAGCACAGCTAAGCTATATGTACCAATCTTATTTGCTGTATCCCCATTCGATGCTATACGATCAGCGCCAACAAAAACGCCATTAATATGAACTTTTTTCATGGCGCGTGCCGCCATACTATCTGTCATAAGTGTGAAGGGAGTTTTAGTTCGTTTTAGTTCCCATGTATTTAATCTCGACCCTTGAAGAAGGGGGCGAGTTTCACAAACATGAACCTTTAAATTTTTTCCTTGAGCATGAGCATACTGTATCACACCTAAAGCCGTTCCAATTCCACTAGTTGCTAGTCCACCTGTATTGCAAATTGTAATTACATTTGAATTATCTGGGATCAGCTTTGCTCCATGTAAACTCAAATTATGGCAGCGGTAGATATCATCCTTTTTTATGTTATTTGCTAAATCTAATAGAGATTTTTTCAAACTTGGTATATTACCAGAAAAATTGGTTGCTTCATCTTTTAATTGTTTTACAGCCCATAAAAGATTAATCGCTGTAGGTCGCGTAGCTGAGATTTCATCTGCTTTACATAAGAATTCATTAATGAATTCTTCAAAACTAAAACTTTCGATTTTATTTGCAGCTAAAACACAAGCGTATGCACCAGCAACTCCAATAGCAGGAGCCCCTCTTATGGCTAATCGATAAATTGCATCGCAAACTACTTTGTAGTTATCTGTTTCAATATATTTTTCTTCTAATGGTAGTTTTGTTTGATCAATTAATCTAACTTTTGCATCTTTCCATTCAATAGTCGGTGTTGGATTAATTAACGTCTTCATATTATTCTATCATTTCCGCCATCAATTGGAATTTGCGCCCCAGTTGTTTTACTGCTTCTTAAACTTGCTAGGAAAACCACTAATTCTGCAACATCTTTAGAAGATACACTTGTCTTTAATAAATTCCGGTGTTTATACTTATCAACTGAAATTCCATATTGTTTTGCTCTCGCTTTTAAAATTTTATCAGTCCAAACATCTGTATCATATACACAATCGGGATGAACAACATTTACTCTAATATTATATTGGGATAGTTCTATAGCAGCAAGCCTAGACATCTGCGTCAATCCCGATTTTGCAATAGTGTATGTTCCCGCACCTGGACCTGGAGCTCCAACATTTCGAGAGCCCATAAATATTACAGCTGGATTAATTCCTAGTTTAAGATAAGGTATACATTGTCTTAAAATTCTATGATGAGAAGTAAGATTTATATTTATATCAGATTTCCATTTTTTATTTTCAATATCCTCAAGTCTAGCGCTGGATGAAAAAACACCAGCATTACTTACTAAAATATCTAACCCTCCAAATTCTTTTACACATAAAGAAACTGCTTTACTAATATCCTTTTCGTTTGTCAGGTCACAAAAAACACCTTTAAATCCATCTAAGTTATGAAATAATTTTTTTATTTTTGGATTTTTATCTATTCCAACTACACAACATCCATTATCAAGTAGCTTTTGTACACATGCATATCCTATACCAGCGGCAGCTCCAGTAACTAGAGCAATTTTACCTTCAAAATCTAAAGGTTTAGTATCTTTTTTTAATTTAGCTTGCTCCAGTTCCCAATATTCAATATTAAAAAGATCCTTGAAAGAAATGGGTTTCCAATGTTCAAGATTATCTGAGGTTTGCATAGCTCTTACTGTATGTTTATTTATATCATAAACAACTCTAGCATCTTTTATTGATGTTCCAAAACAGACAGTGCCATGTTTTGGCCATAATGCCCATTTAGGGCCATTATCTAATTTCCGAATTCCTTTAGTAGCATTTTTTTGAAAATATTTGTTGTATTTATTTATAAAATCTTTTGCTGATAAATTAAGATCATCTTTTACAACCCAGGCAAATGGTTTTGTCCTAATTACATGATCTGGTGTTAATGTACCTCTGGCGCTTAACGCTTTCGAATTATTCAATTTTGAAAACCCTACTGCTTCTGTAGTATCATTTAAGATGGCTATGGATGCCTTACCGGTCATTTCAGATGCTTTAAGCCTAATTTTTGCTAATTCAGATAAATCTAATTTTGAACGTGATTTTTTATATTTTCTCCAAACATTAGATTTAGATAAATAATTCTCGGCTTTATTTACTAGTTTTATCATTCCGTCATAGCTTTCTTTCGCGCTCATCCCAAAGCTAAAGACACCGTGATTAAGTAAAATCATACCATTTAATTTTTTCCAATCAATATCTTTTGTCATCTCAGCAATTTTTTTTGCTAAAATAAAGCCTGGCATTACGTAGGGAACTATTAAAACATTCTTATCATATATTTCATTTATTTTTTTTCTTCCACTGGGTGTATTAGTAATTGATAATACCGAATCAGCATGGGTATGATCGACAAATTTATAGGGTATAAGGGCATGTAGTATTGCTTCTATTGATGGAGTTGGAGCTACTGGATCTAGGGTAGCTAACTTTTGTTCAACAACCATCTGAGAATCAGTTAGTTTGTTGAATTTTGATAATTTAATTAAATAATTTAAATCTACTGGAGCAAACCCTTCTTTCTCAATAGAAATAAGATCCCAACCGCTTCCTTTAATAAATAGAGTTTCTACATATTCTCCGAATATATTTTTATACTTTCCCTTAACAGATGTATTTCCACCGCCATGTAGTACTAATTCAGAATCTTGGCCTAAAAGCCTTGAAGAATAAACGCGCATATCTAAATCATTTTTTGAAAATGATCTAGCAATTTTGGAATTCCATAAGTTTTTCATATCAAAATATTTATTTTTTGCTAATAGTTATTAATCTAAACTAAAAACTAATTTGATTTTATCTGATTTGCAACTGCAAGAGTTTTTTCTTTAATTTTATTCTCATCTCCAAGATATTTGTGTTTAATGACATTTAATTTTTTACCAAGTTCATAGACTAATGGAACCCCAGTAGGAATATTCAAATTAACGATTTCATTATCTGATATATTTTCTATGTTTTTTACTAATGCACGGAGAGAATTACCGTGAGCAACAATCAATACTTTTTTCTTTGATTTAATATTTTTAGAAATCGTTTTTTTCCATAATGGGATAAAACGATTATATGTGTCTTTTAAACTTTCTGTGGATGGTATTAAAGACGAATCTAATGATTCATATTTATTATCAAACCTTGGATGTCTTTTATCTTCTAATTTTAAAGCCGGTGGGGGAGTATCATAGCTACGTCTCCATATAAAAACTTGATTGCTTCCATATTTTCTAGCTGTTTCATTTTTATTTAGCCCCTGTAATGCTCCATAATGTCTTTCATTGAGTCTCCATTTATACTTTATACTTATATTTTCTACCTTCATTTCCTCAAGACAAATTTTCATTGTTTGAATTGCGCGCTTTAATACTGATGTATATACTAAGTCAAATGTAAAATTTTCTTGCTTCAATAGTTTCCCAGCTAATTTGGCCTCCTCAATTCCTTTTTCTGTAAGCCCTATATCTGTCCACCCTGTAAATCTATTTTCAAGGTTCCATTTACTTTCTCCGTGTCGGAGTAATACGAGTATATTATCTTTCATTATATTAATTAAGTAAACCTAATCTTTCTTGATTATATGTTTTATTTTGAATTTTTCGCCACCAATTTTCATTTGATATATACCAGTCAATAGTCTCTAGGATTCCTTTTTTAAAACTCTTTTTTGCTTTCCAGTCTAAATTATTTTTGATTTTAGAAGAATCAATAGCATATCTATAGTCATGCCCAGGTCGATCTTTAACAAAAGTGATTAGTTCTTTATAGGATAATCCATTTTTTCGAGGTTTCTTTTTATCAAGCGCTGAGCAGATTGTATCTACAATATCAATATTTTTTATTTCATTATTACCTCCCAAATTATAAGTCTCCCCTAATTTTCCGCTATCTAAAACGCAATTAATTGCATCACAATGGTCTTTAACATATAGCCAGTCCCTTATATTAAGACCTTTTCCATAGATTGGCAGAGGTCTTTCATCAATACATTTTGATATCATCAGTGGAATTAACTTTTCAGGGAATTGGTAAGGTCCATAATTATTTGAGCAATTTGTAATTAAAGTGGGTAAACTATATGTTTTGTACCAAGATTTAACTAGATGGTCAGCTCCAGCTTTAGATGCCGAATAAGGATTTGATGGATTAAATCGATTAGTCTCATTAAAAGTTGGTTCTGTATCTGTCAAAGAACCATATACTTCATCTGTGCTTATATGTAAAAACCTAAATTTATTATTATTTTTAAAATAAATAGTTGATGCATTTAGCAATGTTGCTGTTCCAAGTAAATTGGTTTTAATAAAATCTATTGGGGAGGTGATTGATCTATCTACGTGTGATTCAGCAGCAAAGTTTATCAAAACATCAGGTTGGAATTCAGCGAATATTTTATTAATTATTTTATCATCGCAAATATCGCCTTTAGTAAAGCTATATTCAGGAATATCTTCAAATTGTTTTAAATTATCAATATTACCTGCATATGTTAGTTTATCTAGATTGTGAATAGTGTGCTTTTTTGAAAGGATTGCATCAATTATAAAGTTACTGCCAATAAATCCACACCCTCCTGTAATAAAAATCTTCATTAAATCTCCATAAGTATTTATCTGATTATAAATAAATATACATTTTTTATTTATAAAAATAGATATTTTATTTCAATTTATGTATTATTACTTTCAAAAAGTAATTAATCCTAAATCATAGAAGTTTTATGTCAATGGGATTGATCAGGCGGAGCCGTTAATTTAGTTCATATGAAATACACAATTAATAAATATTTTATGTATATAGTATTATTATTATTGTTAACATCGAGTATCTTTGCTCAGAGTAGTCAGGATATTATAAAATTGAAATCTGAATATGAAAAAATGTCGAGAGACAAGTTAATCAATCAAAATAATACATTAAACACTGACATTAATCTCGATTCTCCGGGAAGAGTAGATATTTTCCCTTTAGATTTGGATGATCAAATAGATTCAGTCGAAAAAGATCAGATGATTAATTACTTTGGTTATGATTTTTTTACACGAAGAGATACAGTTTCATTTTGGGAAAATTTGCCTGCGCCAAGCAATTACTTGCTTGGCCCAGGTGACGAAATTGTTATTTATGTTTGGGGTGAAACAAAGTTTAGACAAACATACACAATTACAAGAGAAGGTAAAATTTATGATGATAAAGTTGGCTTAATGACCCTTTCGGGGAAAACTATTGAAGATGCTAGTGATTATTTATATAAACAATATAGTCGTGTTTATTCTACTTTGAAGGGTAATTCTCCTTCAAGTTATATGGATATCTCACTTGGCACTTTAAAGTCTATAAATGTTAACTTTGTTGGAGAGGTTAAATATCCAGGAGTTTACCCTGTTCATCCTTTCTCTACGGTAATTACTGGTTTAATTCAAGCTGGAGGAGTTAAAACAACTGGAAGTCTTAGAAGTTTAGAAATCAAGCGCGATGGTATAATACTTGAAACTGTAGATTTATATGAATATCTCATCAAAGGAAGTTTGCCTAAAAACATTCAATTAAGGGATCAAGATATAATTGTCGTGCCAGTCCGTTTATCAACTATTACTGTTGACTCCGCTGTCGTAAGACCTGGTATTTATGAGTCAATAAATGGAGAAACTATAAAGGATTTATTGTATTATGCTGGCGGTTTAAACCATGACGCATCAACTAGAATTGATTTAAAACGCATTTTGCCATTTTCAGGACGCAAGATCAATCAAGTTAACATTGAAAATAGTTATATTGATTATAGTGATGCCTATTTAGCTAATGTTTATGATGGTGATATTATTACAATAAATAAAATTTTTGACAGTTTAAGAGAAGTGGAAATTATAGGTCAAGTAAAATCCCCAGGGAAGTATAATTATTTTGAAGGAATGAAACTAAATGATTTATTAAATCTGGGCGGAGGTTATGGAGACTCAACTTTTTGGAAATCAGTATATCAAAAAAGAGGTGAGGTTATAAGGAGAGATCCATTAACTAGATATGAAAAAGTTATAGAAATAGATTTAAGCAACTTAGATGATCTGGATGGTCGCTGGAATATTGAATTGCAAAACTTAGATCGTTTTATTATTCATGCAAATTCAAATTTTTTTGAGAAAAAAAGTATACAAATAATTGGTGAAATAAATATCCCAGGCTCCTATCCGTTGATTAAAGACAATGAGACTTTAGAATCAATAATCAATAGAGCTGGAAGTTTTACTAACAAAGCTCTAAAAAATGGAATTTCTATTTATAGAGATAATAAATACTTTAATTTTGATAAAAGTGAATTTGAAGAAAAATCTAAAGAAAGTTTTCAAGTAAGAAATAATTCAATTCAAGATATTTCTAACAAAGTTCGCGTTGCTTGGAAAAATATGAGCATTACATTAATGCCTGGAGATAGTATAATTGTTAGGGAGGCCACTAAAACTGTTAATATTTCGGGTGCAGTTTATAATCCGGGGGTAATAGAATTTTATCCTGGCAAATCATTGAGATATTATTTGAATGCAGCTGGTGGATTAACAGAAAATGCTAATAAAACAGGCATTATAATTGTTTATGCTAATGGTGTTGTTAGCCCCAAAAAATGGTTTATATCTCCTAAGGTAGAAGATGGTTCTACAATAATTGTTAATGCTGCAGAAGATAAAGAGCCATTCAATATCACACAATTTGTAACTAATTGGACTTCAATTATTTCTTCGATGATAACGGCAGTCATACTAAGTAAACAACTTTCTAGTAATTAATGGATTTTACGCAATTTGAATCAATAATGTCAGCTAGAGGAGCAAGGTCGCTTGCTGAAATTGCTCGAAGCTTAGAAACGACTCCTCAAGCAGTATCAAATTGGAAGGCCAGAAATCAAGTTCCCTATCATATTGTTGATAAAATAAATAAAGATATCCCATCTAATAATGAAACCGAACTTAGATCATTTAATAAGAAAAATAACTTTAATGAAGGGAACAATGTTACTTTATCAGATTTCCTCCTTACTCTTGCAGAGCAGTTAAAGATAATTTTCCTTATTCCCTTTATAACTGTCTTTTCAGCTTTCACTTTTATGCAGTTTATACAAACGCCTTTATATAAATCCACCTCAACTATACTGTTGCCAGAAAATCAATCTAGCTCTGTAGGGTTAATGGGTTTAGCTTCTCAATTTGGGGTTAGTATGCCGCAAGTTTCTGAGGCAGATCTCTCCAGTCCTTCGCTATTTCCAGAATTAATTAAAAGTCGTGTATTTGCTGAACGAATTTTGAAAAAAGAATTTTATTCAAAAAAATATGACAAAAAATTACCTCTCTTGGCAATCATAAATGATAATGAAAAAATTAAAAAAGATGATAAAAAATTAGTATTAATGTCGCTAGGTGCTTTTTTTGAAAAGATAAATTTTGAAAACAAAGGTTCTCTTAGCAATTTAACAGTAATTGCGACAGAGCCTCAATTATCAAAAAATTTAAATAAAGAAATTCTAAATGAACTAGAATCGCTTAATCGTTATTTCAAAAACCAAAATGTAAGTGAAAAAATAAACTTTATTAATCAGCGTATTAATTCAGTTGATACCGAATTAAAAGAATCAGAGCAGAGATTAAAACTATTCAGGCAGCAAAATCTTCAGCTTTCTTCCCCGGCTTTGCAGTTGACACAAGATCGATTAACAAGAAATGTTGAAGTACAAAAAGGTGTATATCTAACACTTAAACAACAATTAGAGCTTGCAAAAATTGAAGAGGTTCAAAAAACAAAAATCGTTCAAATTTTAGATGAGCCAGAATTACCCTTAGGTCCATACAATAAAAATTTATCATTGACTGTAATATTGGCAGGAGTTTTTGGTTTAGTTATCGGAATATTTTTAGGTTTTATCAGGGCATATTTTAATAGCTCTGATATTTATGAAAGAAAAAAATTGAGACGAATGAGGAGTTTCATAAATAAAAAAAGCAAGGAAATTCTTATGGACACAAGAATTTCTGGAACAATAAGTTTATTATTAATTTTTGGTTTGCCATTCTACCTTGGCCACCAGTCTTCAGATCCAGTATTTTTTGGTATGTATTCTCCCCAGTTATTATTAATTAATATTTTTTATATAATTTCATTACTTTTGTTTTCTTGCACGTACTTTTTTAGTAAGAAACAAAAGTAATCTCTTCTATTAATAATCATTAATTAAAACAATTATTTGAAAAAACGATTAAGAAGAAATAAAGTTTCAGATCTAAAAATTGGCGTAATTGGGCTTGGATATGTAGGCTTACCTCTTGCGGTTGAACTTGGGAAAAAGTATTCAACAATAGGTTATGATATAGATGAAAAACGAATTATCGAATTAAAGGATGGTTTTGATATAACATCGGAACTATCAAATAACCAGATAAAAAGATCAAAAAATCTTTATTTTACAAATGATTCTGAAAAATTGATTCCTTGTAATATATATATTATAACTGTTCCAACTCCGGTAAATAAGCATAATCAGCCCGATATGACAGCATTAAAGTCAGCTACTATTTTAGTAGCAGGGGCAATTAATAGAGGTGATATAGTTATTTATGAATCAACAGTATATCCTGGAGCTACTGAGGAGTTTTGTGTCCCTATAATTGAAAAATATTCGAAATTAACTTATAATAAAGAATTTTCATGTGGATACAGTCCTGAACGAATAAACCCTGGTGATAAACAACATACCCTGACGAGAATCAAGAAAATAACTTCAGGCACAAACAAAAAAACTTTAAATATAATTGATGATATTTATAACTCAATTATTCCTGCTGGTACCCATAGAGCACCATCTATAGCAGTAGCTGAAGCAGCAAAAGTGATAGAAAATATTCAACGCGATGTAAACATTGCTTTAATAAATGAACTAGCTATCTTGTTTGATAAATTAAATTTAGATACTCAGGAAATATTACAAGCAGCTGAAACTAAATGGAATTTTCAATCATTTAAACCAGGTTTAGTTGGAGGACATTGTATTGGCGTAGATCCATATTATCTAACTTATAAAGCAAAGACAATTGGATATCATCCTAATATTATTTTATCTGGAAGAAAAATAAATGAAGGGATGGGGAAGTTTATTGCTGATAAAACAATAAATAAGATGAAAAAATCTGGGATTAATCCAAAACAAGCTCGCATAGGAATATTTGGGATCACATTTAAAGAAAACTGTTCTGATATGAGGAACACAAAGGTTCCAGATATAATTAATAATCTTTTGGATTATGGATGTAAAATTGATGTAACTGACCCGTACGCAAACAAACAAGATGCAAAAAAATATTATGATATAGAATTAATTAATGAAAATAAAATGAGCCTTTACGATACATTGATTGTTACAACTGCCCATAATTCGTATAAAAAAATGGGTATAAAAAAATGGAAAAACTTTTTAAATAAAAATGGTGTTTTTATTGATGTAAAGGGCATAAAAACAAAAAAATCATTTTTGAATACAAATATTAGATATTGGAAACTTTGATTATCATTAATTTATTTTTTAATTATTATAAGGCATCATTCAGAAAATGAAGATATTGCTTACTGGTTCTGCTGGATTTATAGGTTATCATTTAAGTAAATCATTGCTCCTAGATGAACATGAAGTTTTAGGTATTGATAGTCTTAATGATTACTATAATGTCAATTTGAAAAAAGATAGATTAAATAAACTCAAAAAATTTTCTAATTTTATATTTAAACATTGCGATCTTAAAGATAAAGAAACTTTATCAGATTTATTTAATTCATTTAAACCGCAAAAAGTTATTAATCTTGCCGCTCAGGCAGGCGTTAGATATAGTATTGAAAATCCACACGCTTATGTTGATTCAAATCTTGTTGGTTATCTAAATATTATAGACTTATGTAGACATAATGACGTTGATGGATTTATATATGCTTCAAGCTCATCTGTATATGGAGCAAATAAGAAAATCCCATTTAGTATTAGTGATAGAGTTGATAAACCAATAGCATTATATGGCGCAACAAAACGGGCAAACGAACTGATAGCTTTTTCTTATTCTCACCTGTATGATCTTCATACTACTGGATTGCGATTTTTTACTGTTTACGGGCCATGGGGTCGTCCAGATATGGCAATGTATATTTTTACAAAAAATATTCTTGAAAAAACACCAATCGCAGTTTTTAATGATGGAAATATGAAAAGGGATTTTACTTATATTGATGATATTATTCTTGGTACAAAAGCTGCTATAAATATGAATTACAAATGTGAGATTTTTAATCTAGGGAATAATAAGAGTGAAGAATTAATGGATGTGATTAGTATAATAGAACAAAATCTTGGTGAAAAAGCAATAATCAATTTTTTACCAATGCAGCCTGGTGACGTTAAAGAATCATTTGCAGATATTTCTTACTCAGTGGATAAATTAGGATTTTCACCTAAAACAAACGTTAAAGAAGGTATCAATAATTTTATAAAATGGTATAAAGAGTATAATAATGTTAAATAATAAAACAATTTTAATTACGGGTGGCACAGGATCTTTTGGCAAAAGGTTTGTAGAAACAGTGTTAAATGATTATAAACCGAAGAAACTTATTGTCTATAGCCGAGATGAGCTTAAACAATACGAGATGCAACAGAGGTGGCCAAACAATAAAAATATGCGTTATTTCATTGGAGATATACGTGATTATAATCGATTAAAAATGGCAATGACAGACGTTGATATTGTTGTTCATGCCGCTGCGTTAAAACAAGTTCCAGCAGCAGAATACAACCCTTTCGAAGCTGTAAAAACAAATGTTATAGGTGGGCAAAATATAATCGAAACTGCTTTATCAATGAATGTTAAAAAGGTTATTGCATTAAGTACTGATAAAGCTGCAGCTCCAGCAAATCTATACGGTGCTACAAAACTTACTTCTGATAAACTATTTATCGCTGCTAATAATTATAAAGGCACAAAGGATATAAAATTTTCTGTTGTTCGATATGGTAATGTAATGGGAAGTAGAGGATCCGTAATTCCCTTCTTTCTTAAGCAAAAACAATCTGGAGTTTTATCAATTACAAATGAAAAAATGACCCGATTTAATCTAACTTTACAAAGTGGTGTTGATTTTGTAATTAATTCCATAAGTAAGATGTGGGGTGGCGAATTATTTGTTCCTAAAATTCCAAGCTACAGAATTATGGATGTAGCTAAAGCAATTGCTCCTGAAGCAAAAAAAGAAATTATTGGAATTAGGCCGGGTGAGAAACTACATGAAGAGATGATTACTCAGACAGATGCTATGAATACTATTGAATTTGAAAATTATTACGTGATTCTTCCATCAACTAAATTGTGGGATGTTAATAAATTCATTAAAGAAAGTAATAGTTCCGTTGGCAAAATTTGCAAAGAGGATTTTTGTTATAACAGCGGGACTAATAAACACTTTTTAACAGTTAATGAAATTAAAAAATTAATTAATACTGAGATTTGATTTCTTACGGAAAACAATCAATCGATTCAAGAGATATTGAAGCTGTAGTTTCAGTTTTAAAAGGAGATTGGCTTACTCAAGGTCCTTATGTTGAAAATTTTGAAAATGATTTAAAGAATTATTTTGGTTCAAAATATAGTTGCGCTGTAGCTAATGGTACAGCTGCTTTGCATTTAGCCGGATTGGCTTTAGGCTGGGAATCTGGAGATATTATTGTAACATCACCTATTACATTTTTAGCATCTGCTAACAGTATTATTTATTCAGATGGTACTCCAGATTTTGTAGATATTGATTCAAGTTCATTTACAATTGATCCAAATTTACTTGAAGAAAAGTTAATAGCTTATAATAGCAAGGGTCAAAAAATTAAAGCGGTTATTGGTATTGATTTTGCAGGTCACCCTTGCGATTGGAAATCATTAAACTATCTTTCCAAGAAATATAACTTCCAATTAATAAATGATAATTGTCATGCACTTGGAGCGGCTTATAATAATGATATTACGTATGCTGCAAAATATGCTGATATAGTAATACAAAGTTTTCACCCAGTGAAGCATATTACAACAGGGGAAGGTGGATCAGTATTGACAAATAATATTGAAATTATTGAAGAGGTGGAGCTTTATAGAACGCATGGTATGACAAAGGATAGGAGTCGATTAGAAAAAAATGATGGTCCATGGTATTATGAAATGCACAAAGTAGGATTTAATTATAGGTTAACTGATTTTCAAGCAGCTTTAGGTTCAAGTCAATTAAAAAAGTTAGATAAGTTTGTTAAAAAAAGAACAAATATTGCAAATTTTTATGACGAATTTTTTTTACAATTTGAAAATATTTATTCCCCTCAAAGAGATAATTCAATTAATCATTCTTTTCATCTATATCCACTAAAAATTAATTTTGAAAAATTCTCAATAAGCAAATCAGAATTTTTTAGGCAGCTGAGAACAGAAGGAATAAATTTGCAAGTACATTATATACCGGTTCATCTACAGCCTTTTTATAAAAAGAATTTTAAATTTAACAAAGGTGATTTTCCAATTTCAGAAAATTTTTATGAACAAGAAATTTCATTACCTATTTTCCCAGATCTTTCTGAAGATGATTTAAAATTTGTTTGTAATAAAATAAAAAATATATTATTTGAATGAATGTAGCCATTATCCTTGCGAGGGGGGGGAGCAAACGGATTCCGCGAAAAAATATCAAAAATTTTTGTGGGAAGCCAATAATTGCGTGGCCCATAAAAAAATTAGTTGAAAGCAAACTTTTTGACAAAATTTTAGTTTCAACAGATGACGAAGAAATTAAAAAGATATCAGAATTATTTGGAGCTGAAGTTCCATATTTAAGATCTAAAGAATTATCTAACGATTTTACTACTGTATCAGAAGTGATGTCTCATTCTATCTCGTGGATGAAAAAACAAAAATGGGAATTAAATACTGTTTGTTGTACTTACGCAACATCAGTATTCCTCAATTGTACTGATTTAGCTATTGGCTATAAAGCTATATTGAATTATAATTGGATGTATGCATTATCTGTCGCAGAATTTAGCTATCCAATTTTTAGAGCATTTAAAGAAAATCCTAAAGGAGGATTGAAAATGTTTTTTCCAGAAAATTATAATAGTCGGTCACAAGATTTACCAACTACGCTTCATGATGCAGCGCAATTTTACTGGGGTAAGCCAGAAGCTTGGTTAAACAAAATGCCATTGTTTTCTTCCCATTCATTTCCGGTAAAAATACCTCATTGGCGTGTTCAAGATATTGATTCCGAAGATGATTTAAAAAGAGCAGAAATCTACTTTAAAATTTTAAATGATGAGGTAAATAGTTATGTCCAAAAATAAAAAAATTGATGATTATTTAAAAATAATTGATGAAATCGAAAAAGTTAGATCGAAAAATAATTTTTATTGGATGGATATATTAAGATTAGCATTCATTCATGCCCCAGATAAAGCAAAAGAACTAATGGGGAAAATAGACTATGAAGATAATAGGATCTCCAAGTTAGTTAAAAAATTATCAGATTAGATATTTCATTTTGAATAATAATATCAATAGGAATTATAGTTTAAGAAAAGCAGAATCTGGTGATGAGCGCTTGTTATTTAATTGGACTAATGATCCAATTGTTAGAAGTGCCTCATTTGAAAATAAAATCATAGATTTTAATTCACATCAAAGATGGTTTAAAAAAAAAATAAATGATCAAAATGTATTAATTTTTATTTTTGAAGGAAAAAATATTGAACTAGGAATGGTAAGATTTGAAAAAAAGAAAAATCATATTTTATTAAATTATTCCCTTGCGTCTAATGCACGTGGAAAAAAATTAGCGAGCATAATGTTAAAAATGTCAGTTAATAAGATACGGAATTCCTGGAAGAATTTGGATATCTTTGCATATACATTACCTGAGAATATTCCATCAAACAGAGCTTTATTAGGTGCTGGATTTTCATTAGATGTATCAACAAAAAATAAAAATCTTTACATATGTTAATTGTTATAAAAAATTAAAATAATGCAAATAGATAAAACCAAAATCGGGACAAAATATGCTCCTTATGTAATTGCTGAAATGTCCGGGAACCACAATCAATCAATCGATAGAGCTATTAATATAGTTGAGGCTGCTGCTAAAACTGGAGTTAACGCTTTAAAATTACAGACTTATACAGCTGATACAATTACTTTAAATATAAAAGACGGGGAATTTTTTATTAAAGACAAAGATAGTCTTTGGGATGGAAAGTCTTTATATGAATTATATGAAAAAGCTTATACGCCTTGGGAATGGCACAAGCCAATTATGGATCGAGCAAAAGAATTGGGACTCTCTTGCTTTAGCACTCCATTTGATGAGACTGCTGTTGACTATTTAGAAGAATTAAATGTCCCAGCTTATAAGATTGCATCATTTGAAAACATCCATCTTCCTTTAGTAAAAAAAGTGGCATTAACCGGTAAGCCAATGATTGTTTCGACGGGGATGGCTTCTATTGCTGAAATCGATGAAACTGTAGAAACAATCCGAGAGGCGGGTTGTAAGAACTTTGTTTTGCTTAAATGTACAAGTGCTTACCCAGCATCTCCTGAAAATAGTAATATTCTTACTATACCTCACATGCGCAAGTTATTTGGTTGTGAAATTGGTTTATCTGATCACACAATAGGTATAGGTGCTGCTGTTGCTGCTATTGGGCATGGTGCAACAGTAATTGAAAAGCACTTTACTTTAAATAGAGAGGATGGTGGGGTTGATTCAGCTTTTTCAATGGAGCCTAATGAAATGGAATTATTAGTTGCAGAATCTAAACGCGCATGGCAATCGCTTGGGAAGGTAAAATATGGCCCTTCAAAGATTGAAAATAATTCAAAAATTTTTAGACGATCACTTTACATATCTAAAGATATGAGAAAAGGAGATATTTTAAATAAAAGAAATTTAAGGGCTATTCGTCCAGGTTTAGGTTTAAAGCCCAAATATTATGACAAACTATTAGGCTGTAAAATCAATAGAGATGTAAAAAAAGGAACACCAGTTAGTTGGGACTTAATAAAAAAAAGGTGATAAAATGAATATACCAAAAATTCTAGAAGTAACTCTTAGAGATGGGAGTTATTGCATTAATTTTCAATTTTCAAAGAAACAAAACTCTACATTAGCTAGCGCCTTAGAGCATGCTGGCTTTGAAAGTATTGAAGTAGGACATGGTCTTGGTTTGGGGGCTTCTAAAAAAGGAAAAGGAGTAGCTTTAGAAACCGATGAAACATACATGGAGTCTACTGCTAATGCATTAAATAAATCAAAGTGGGGCATGTTTTGTATACCTGGCATTGCACAGTTAAGTGATTTAGATGCAGCCATTGACTATAAAATGAACTTTATCAGGATCGGTACAAATATTGAGGATTATGATACTTCAAGAAAATTCATTGAAAAATCAAAAAAATTTGATTTAACAGTTTGTTCTAATTTTATGAAATCATATGTCTGTACCCCCAAAAAATTTGCAGACTATGCTCATGCGGTAGAATCTTGGGGTTCAGATGTAATTTATATTGTTGATTCCGCCGGAGGTATGTTGCCAAGTCAATTAGAAGAATATTTCTTAGCTGTAAAGGATAAATGTCCAAATATTAAAGTTGGTTTTCATGGCCATGATAATCTTGGTTTAGGTGTCGCAAATGCACTTAAAGCTGCAGAATTAGGTATTGATATTGTTGATACTTCTTTACAAGGATTTGGGAGGAGTGCGGGTAACACATCAACAGAAAAATTTATTTCTGCTATGATGTTAAATGGATTTGATATGGGTTTTGATCCAATTTCTGTAATGGATTTAGGTGAAAAATATATTCAGCCATTGATTACAAAGAAGGGTTCTGATTCTGTTGATACTGTATCAGGATTAGCTTTATTTCATTCAAGTTATATGCCTATTATTGAAAAATATTCTTCAAAATATGGTGTAGATCCAAGAAGATTAATTGTAGCAGTATGCGAAGACAATAAATCTGAAGCACCGGAAGAATTAGTAAAGATAAAGGCGAAGCAATTAAAAGAATTAGGGTTTAAGGGTAATTGGAAATCTTTTTATAGTCATTACTATGGAAGGGAGCAAGAATATTAAAATAAATGAAATAAACTATTATTTTAATGATTTAATTTACTCAAATAAACCAGCTATAAATTATAATAATTCAGTTTTAACATATAAGGAAGTTGTATCTAAATCTCTTTCTTTGGTTTTTGGATTAAAAAATAAATATGGAATAAAAGCAAAAGATAGAATACTTATTCAATTAGATAATTGTCCAGAATTTATATATTGTTATTTAGCAGCATTATTTGGAGGTTATACAATTGTTCCAATCGATAATTCCATTGGCAAAAAAGATTTTAATTATATTGTTGATGAAGTAAAGCCCAAACTAATTATTCAAAAAAAAAAGCAGTTAATTTTTAGTGATAGTTATGAATATATATTTAAAACAAATGAGAATGATATATTTGCTATTTTTTTTACATCAGGAACAACCGGGTTGCCGAAGGGTGTGTGTCATCAAATTTCATCATTATTTTCAAATGCATTATCATTTAATGAAAAAGTTGGGTTTAATGATAAAATAAATATGTTTCATATAATGCCAATGGGTTATATGGCTGGATTTTTAAATACTATTTTATGTCCATTAGCATGCGAGGGATCTATAACAATTGGTACGAGATTCCATTTTAGCTCAGTAATGAATTTTTGGGATGACGCCATAAAATATAATGCTAATACAATTTGGCTTTCGCCAACTATGGTTTCTTTAATTACGAAGCTATCAAGAGATAATGAAAAAATAAAATGGGTCAATGAAAATATAAAAAATGTGTTTGTTGGTACTGCTCCATTATCTGAAAAAATTTTTAAATTATTTTATAATAAATTTGGAATAAAATGTTTAGAAAGTTATGGTATGACAGAGGCGTTAATTATATCAACTAATATCCCGGGAAAAGTTAAAATAAATTCAGTAGGTAAAATTTTATCAGGTGTAAAAATTAAAGAGAAGTCATTTAGTAATAATAAACTTGAACATAAAATATTTGTTCAATCAAATTATATGTTTAAAAAATATTTTGGACAAAGCGATAATATTGTTAAATCAAAATGGTTCCCAACTGGGGATTTGGGATTTATTGATGAACATGATTATTTTTTTATTTCAGGTAGAGAAAAAGATCTGATTATCAAGGGTGGTGTTAATATAAGTCCTACAAATATTGAAAACTGCCTATTAGAGATGGAAGAAATTGACGAAGCTGTTGTAGTTGGTAAACCTCATGAATTTTGGGGTGAAGAAGTTATAGCGTTTGTAAAATTGCACTTTTCAAATACCTGTAATATTGATAAAATAATCAATCACTGTGAGTCATTAATTAATCCAGAATCTGTTCCTTCAAATATTATTATTGTTGATGATATACCTAGATCATCAACTGGAAAAGCTCAAAAGCATAAACTATTAGAAATGTTATGATATTAGGCATTGATCACATAGCTATAAACACAAGTGATATTGAAAATTTTGGTAGCAATTTGTTAGAAAAAAATTACAATTGTAGTTTTAGCCAAACTATTCCTAATAGTATTTATAAAAAGCCTTTGCTTAAGACATACTCGAAATTACACAAAATCGCCTATTTTGAATCTTTAGAAAAACGTTTTCCTATTGAACTAACTGAGCATGGAAATGATTTACCTTTTGAGAAAACACCAATATCATTTAATAAAAATCAGATTACAATAAAGGTCAGTGATATAGATAGAGAAATATTTTTTTGGGCTAATTTGTTGAAAGTAAATGTTAAGCAAAGTAATAATATTGTTTTTAAGAGTATTATGTCAAATAGAAGTTTTGATTTAAATTTTGAACCGATCAAAAAAAACATTCCGTATACTTTAGATACCGATGGATGTACCTGCATAGCGTTAATTACAAATAATATTGAAAAAAATATTGATTCAATAAACCAAACTAAATTATGTAGTGTGGTTGGCCCTTGGAAAAGTGAAGTGAATAGTAAAAAACTTTTGATAGCGATGTTCAAAACAAAAAATGGAATTATTGGTGAATTAATTCAAATGGAGCGAATAAGCTAATGCAAAAAAATAAAATTGTTGATTTGACTATGCCTATTCATGAAGGAATGCAAACATTTCCTGCTCATTGGCATCCTGTGGTTGAAATAACGCAATTAGGTCGCCATGGTATTGAAAATCGAGAAACAAGAAAATTAATTTTAGGTACCCATACGGGCACTCATATTGATGCACCACGTCATTTTATTCGTAATGGTGAAACTGTTGAAAACATTCCGCTCGATCAATTAGTTGGCTCTGCTTCAGTATTAGATCTTACTGATTTTGGTCCTAGGTCTGAAGTAAGTAAAGATGATTTAAAAACAAAATTAGGAGATCGAGAAGCTAAAAGAATTTTATTAAGATTTGATTGGGATAGTCATCTTGGAAAAATGTCATATTATGATGATATGCCTTTTTTATCAGAAAATGCATCTAAATGGTTGGTTGATAAGGGCTGTAGAATGTTAGGAATGGATACACCTATGCCCGATGATCCAAAAAACGGCTATAATTGTCCAATAGATTCTCCAAATCATAAAATTTTGTTGGGTAGTGGAATTATCTTAGTTGAATATATGGTTAATCTATCGTTACTAAATAATTCTCCAGATGTATTCATTGTTGTTTCACCAATGAAAATAAAACAAGGCGATGGTGCGCCTGCTAGAGTTTTTGCAATAATTTAATTATGATAGAAACTTATGGATGATTACAAAAATTGGCTGATGAAGTGGCTTCAAAAAAGAAATAATAATCTAAATATAAACGAAAATGATGATTATATTAGTTGTGGAGCTATTGATTCGCTTGGCATCATAGAATTTGTTGAAGATATTGAAGAAAACTTTAGTATAAGTTTTACTCAAAATCATCTTCAAGATAGAAGATTTAGAACTGTTAATGGTCTAGCTGAAATTATTTTTGAATTAATAAAATAATGAAAATTCATTATCAATTAAATGATATTGATAATGCTCTAAATAAATTGCCAATCGAAAAAGGAAGCACTGTATTCCTTCATAGTAATATTGGCTTTTTTGGCAATTTGGCTGGGGAAAATAATCCCGATTTTATTTCAAGTATTTTTTATGAAAAAATCATGGATAAATTAGGTCAGAATGGAACAATAGTTGTGCCAGCATTCACTTATTCTTTTCCAAGAAATGAGTTATTTGATCCAAGTCTACCTATACTTTCTATGGGTGTCTTTTCTGATTTTATAAGAAAGCATCGAAATTCATATAGATCTCTTGACCCATGTTATTCGGTGTGTGCAATTGGAAAGCTAGCAAAAAAAATGACGGTTAATGCTTCTGAAAATAGTTTTGATAATACTAGTTTTTTTGCAAGATTTCTAAATGCAAATGGCGTTATCTTAAATTTAAACTTTGATGCTGGTTCAACTTTTTTACATTATGTTGAAAGAACATTAAATGTCCCTTATAGATATGATAAAACATTTGAAGGCCATATTATTCAAAACGGAGAAAAAAAATTAATTAAAAGTACTATTTATGTTCGGGATATTAATAGTGATCAAACAAAGCCTAGATTTGAAAATTTTACTTTATTAGTTAGGGAAAAAAAGCTCTTTAGAACAACCGTTCTAGGCAGGGGACAAATTGGCTGCATTAATGCTGTTGATTGTGAATTGATACTCAAAGAGATATTGCCGAAAAGACCTTGGCTTCTAACAGAGGCAGATATTTCAGGTAAAGTCCCCTTATTGTGAATACTAAATTATTATTAGATAATTTCTACTTTGATAATAGTGCAATAACATATTTATTTGATCTATGAATTATGATGCAAAAAAAGATTGGGGGAATCTTTATGATGAACCAAAAGAAATTTCTTTCCCCGCTGAAGGAGTTATTAGAATATTTAAAGGTACATTCCCTGGTTTGGGTATGCCAAAACCAACTTCGGGGAAAATATTAGATCTTGGTTGTGGCGATGGAAGACACTTTCCACTTTTTCAACAAATTGGCCTTGATGCATACGGAACAGAAATTAGTGATGATATATGTAGCGGGTTAAGAAATCGATTAGACAAAAGAAAAATTAGTTATAAAAAAATAAAAAAAGGTATAGCTGACAATTTACCTTTTGAAAAAAATGTCTTTGATTATTTGTTAACATGGAATTCATGCTATTATATGACTCAGGGACAAGATTTAGATTTTAATAAACACGTATCCGAAATGGCTCGGGTAATTAAACAAAGAGGATGGATTATTTGTTCTATACCTCAAAAGTCATCATTTATTTTTTCTGAAAGTAAGCCGACAGAAATAAAGGGATATCGAAAAATATCAAAGGATCCTTGGGGCAAAAGAGAAGGTGAGATAATGAGATGTTTTGAATCGAAAGAGGAGTTGATAAAAAATTTCAATAAATATTTTACCAAATTTTACCAATCGGAAATAAAGATAGATTGGTTTGGTCTCAATTATCATTGGTATGTTTTTGTTGCCCAAAAAAAGTAATGTCAATTAATAAAAGTCAAATTAATGGGAAAGAAATGTTTTCTTGGGCCGAAGATATTTTTCCATTTAATCGTAGCATAACCGGGCCCGGTGTTCGTAAAACTTTGAAATATATTAAAAAAATCTTACCTAAGATGAATATTCATTCAATTCCATCCGGAGAAAAAGTCTTTGATTGGTCTATACCAGATGAATGGTTCGTCAAGGAGGCCTATATTGAAAATGAAAATGGTGAAAAAGTTGTTGATTATTTAAATAATAATCTCCATTTAGTGGGTTATTCAATTCCGGTTAACAAGATTATTAATTTAGATGAATTAAAATCTAAGCTGTATACACTTCCAGAGCAACCTGATTCAATTCCATATATTACTTCTTACTATAAGAAAGATTGGGGTTTCTGTATATCACATAATCAATATAAATTATTAAAATCTCAAAAATATAAAGTTGTAATTGATTCAACGCATAAGTCTGGTTTTTTGAATTATGGAGAATTAATTATTCCTGGAAAATCAACTTCCGAGGTTTTCCTCTCAACTTATATATGTCATCCTTCAATGGGGAACAATGAAACTTCTGGCCCTGTTGTTGCAACTGCATTAGCTAAATGGCTATCATCAAAAAATAATTTAAATTATACTTATAGAATTATTTTTATTCCTGAAACAATAGGTTCAATAGCATATATATCTAAAAATATTGATGATCTAAAAAAATTAGTAATTGCAGGATTCAATATTACTTGCGTGGGTGATAATCGTTGTTATTCCTATCTACCATCTCGGAACGGTAATAGTTTATCTGATAAAGTAGCTAAACATGTTTTAAAATTTATTGATGCTGATTATAAAAGTTATTCATGGCTAGACAGAGGAAGTGATGAAAGACAATATTGTGCACCGGGCGTAGATTTACCTATAGCAACAATTATGAGAAGTAAATATGGCGAATATCCTGAATATCATACTTCGGAAGATAATCTTAATTTTATATCTCCAAAGGGATTGTTAGGTGGTTTTAATGCTTTAAAAAAATCGATCCAATTAATTGAAAATAATACCATGCCAAAAATACAAACTATTTGTGAACCCCAACTAGGGAAAAGGGGGCTCTATCCAACAATAAGTACTAAGCAAAGTAATCAAAAGGTAAGGGTAATGATGAATATGCTCTCATATTGTGATGGGGAAAATTCATTATTAGATATTGCAAATATTATTGGTGTTCCTATGTGGGAAATAATACCAATTGCTGACATTTTGTATAAAGAAAAAATAATAATTAATGAAAAAAAATAATAAATCAATAATTTATAAAAATGTTTGTTGCCCAATATGTAAAACAAATGATTATGAGCTATTAAACATTCGTGAAAAAACAATAGAGACAATTAGTTTTATTTTTGATTTTAATAATAAAGAAGTTTGCTGTTTAAGGTGTGGCCTTATTTATTTGAATCCAATGCCCTGTCAGGAATCATTAAATGAATATTATAGCAGCAAAACGCTAAATATTGGTTTACCTGACTACAATATGCAAAATAGGATTCAATTGATTAAAAATATTATAACAGATAAGAGTAAAACTGTTGTTGAAATCGGATCTAATAATGGTAGTTTTGTAAATGAATGTAAAAAATTTATAGATAATATATATGGCATTGATATTGGAGATTCAGAAGAAAGTAATGAAATAAATACTATTAAAAATGAATCGGTTGATATATTTATTCTAAATCATGTGATGGAGCATTTGCCTGATCCGATGGATTATTTAAATCAACTACATAGTAAGTTAAATAATAATGGAAAAATTATTTGTGAGGTCCCAATTATTGAAAAATATTTAAAAGTAAAAAATAATGCTCTTTATCATGAACATTTATTGCATTTTAGTGAGAATACACTGAAGCTGCTATTTAAAATTGCTGGTTTTAAAATAAATATGATTGAAAAAAAATTAATTTCTAGACCAGTAGGAATGATATTAATAGCTGAAAAAAATGGAAATCATTCTATTGATATAAAAAAAGATAATGTATCTATTAAAATATTTTCTAATGCATTAGCTCAAGAAAAATCTGTCCAAGAAACACAAAGATTGTTTGTGGAAAGTCAATTTAGCTCAACAGATGGAATAATTGGTGTATGGGGTGCGAATGAATATGCAGATTTTATTTTACATTGTGCTGACAGTATTAATTTGAAAAGAATTCTTATTTTTGATAAATCTCCAAAAAAGTATGGCACAATATTTGGTACAGGGGGAAATAAAACTCAGATATTAAACCCATTGATATATAAAAAAATAAATAAATTATCTGCTTTAATTATTTGTGCTGTATCTTGGAAAAATGAGATAAGAAATGAATTATTAAATTATGGTTTGTCCAAAAATAATATTCACGTTTTTCCATATTAATAACATTTCTACATTTCATTAATAATATATAATAATCTTAGGAGTGAAGATCAATGCATATTAAAAAGTTTTCTTTTAACAATTATGGTGAAAGTGTAGAATTCTATAATCAGAATGGGTTTGTAATTTTTTCTGATTTAGTTCCTAAGGATATATTGAATGATATAATTAACCAAATTGAATCAATGATTTTTCATCAGTATAACACTGTTTTTAAATCTAAAAGAAATCCCAATAAAAGTATAGATGAAGTTTTATTAAAACTTTCAAATAAAAATGATAAATACCGTGAAAGATTATATAAAATTATTCAAGAGCTCCCATCTCTTTCTCAGCTTGGATGCTATAATAGATTCTATAAACTTGCTAGAGATTTAGATATTGAAATTCCAACATTGAGGTCATCACAGATTAGATCTGATATCCCAAATGATGATAGATTTTTAATTCCTCCCCATCAAGAAATAAAAGGAATTCGCTCTCATAATACATTATCATTTATTACTGCTATAAATAAAATAACAAAAAATATGGGAGCTATTCAAATTGCACCTGGTAGTTTTAAGCTTGGTCCAATAATCCCAACTATTGATAGCAACTCTGATTATCAATATGTAGACAAAAAATATTATGAAAAATTCCCATTGGTACAAATTCCATTAGATATTGGTGAAACATTAATGTTCAATATGTTTACTATACATGGGTCAATGCCAAATAAAAGTAAAACAAAAATAAGATGGTCCCATATTCTTAGGATAGAAGATGCAACAAAAATGCCATATTTGGAATTAGACGATTCATATAATAAGTATAATTTGAAAGAGGCTAAATATTAATTATAATAAATCTGATCATATTCGAGATTTATTTATTATTCAAAAAAAAATTGATTTTTCATTATTTAAAAAAAATATTGAAGATTCATATAACCCTTTAATTCTTGCATGGACACCAGAATCAATAGACTTTTTAGAAAGAAAAAAAATATCATATTATTGCGTTGAAGAATTATATAATTCTTCATTTAGCCTTGAAGATAGTTTTGATACATTAATCAAATTAAAAAAATCTTTCCAATCATTAGATAAGACATTGCAAAGTCTCTTCCCCTATTTTAAAAAAAATAAAATCAATATGTTTATAAACTTATCTAGTAATATAAGAAGTATAATTTATAGTCATTATAATTCAGCACTAAAGTTTAAAATTTTGGAAGCTAAATATCCTTCATCTAAAATTTTTGTAGTTAAAAGGGATAATGATTTCTTAAGTGATATAATAAATGATATTGATAAACAAAATGTATTAAATCTAAAATTCCATATTTTTTCAGATAAATCAAAAAAATTACTTCTAAGAGATAGATTATTTTTTGATCATGTTAGCCAGTTTGATATTTTAAGAAAAAAGAAAAAAAAATATTATTTAAAATATTTGATTAGAAGATTATTGAAATTAAATAATAAATATCCTTATGATTTATCCTTCAGGCCTAATGCTTCATATGATGAACAAAAAAAGGTTTTAGTTTTTACTGATCAAAAACAAACATTAGATAAATCAATTTTTGAATTAAATAAAAAAAAATCCATATCAATTCTTTGGACTGATTTAATTCCTAAATATCAAAAGCAATCTTCTCTCTCAACTAATGAAATATTGATAGAATTAAATAAACACATAATTAATAAAAATCTATTTTCATATGCGGGTTTAAAATTGAATAATTCAATAATTAAATATATTAAAATATTTTTTGAAGAGTATTTCCCTATTTTTTATTACAATCATAAGAATTTTATAAAAATACAAAAAATGTACAGATTTGATATTTTTATTTCTCCTTATGAGCTTCCATTAAGTGAATTAATTTGTGATCAATTTTCAATTCTAGGTTTACCTTCTTACAATTTATTACATGGTGGGACAGCAGGAATTATAGAAGGAAAGCAAATGATGTATGATATGCAACATGACCGAAATAACCATTCATTATTTGTATATACTGATGCAATTAAAGAGAACATTGAAAAAAACAAAAAAATTACCAATGGAGGCAAGTTTAATATTATTTCCACAGGATCAGATTATCATAAAACTATTCGTGAAAGACCAATTATTAATAGAAGTTCAGATATAAAAAATATATGTTATGTAGTCGGACCATTTGGCAGTAATCTTAATAACCATATAAAAATTGGTATTTCAAGTGAGTGTATTAGGTACAAAATTTATCGAAAATTCATTGATATTTATTTAAAAAGCACTAATAATAAAAAGTACAAATTATATATTAAGCTTGGATATAATATTGAAAAATCAAATTTAGATTATTTCCAAAAAATAATAATTAACAATAATGGAATTAATTATTTTGGATCAAATATGCAAATTGTAAAATTGATTGATAAAATTGATTTATTTATTTTTGATACTTTGAGCTCACCATTACTTGAAATTTGTTCAACAAACAAAAATGCTATTTTTCTTCATGACGATCAAACAGATAAAGTAAACCCCAATGTATTAAGAATGATAAAAAAGAGATTTATTGTTTTTAATTCTACCAAAGACTTTTTTAGCTGTTTTGAAGATTTAGTTAACAATAATAGTTATGATGATCTGTTCTCATCTATAAATAACAATAACTATGATCTTTATAATAAATTTTGTAATAATAATTCATCAGATTCTTCATCAAAAATATCTAATTTTATAGTACAGAAAAATTTCAATGTTTACTAATTATATTAGCAGAAAATTGTACAATCTAAATGATTACATTAAAAATAATATTTTTTTATTTGTGATCATATCTATACTTATTATTCTCTTAGGTAGTTGGAGTTTTTTGGGATCAATGTTTCCTCTAATATCTATCACCTCTTCTGAATTCCAAAGTCAAAATAGTTGGATGCCCTTAATTAAAGCTATTTCACATGGAAATTTATTTCCAGAAATGCCTCATATTGATTTAGATAATTCATCATTTTTATTTTATCCGTACATAACTTTATGGTTATATGGTCTTCTTGTTAACCTGATAGGTCTTAAAGGAATAATATTTTTTTCTACAATAATTTTTCCTGTCTGTTCATTTTATCTGCTCTATAGAATTTTTCATAGGCAATTAAATGAATTATGGTCAATTGCAATAAGTTTAACATGTATATTAGCTTTTTCTAGTTGGCCATTTAGATCGTTTCTAATGAATCTTATTAATGGTTTTAATGATATTCAATCAGTTGCTATTCAGCCATTAGAAATAGCTCATTATCCAATACCTTCATTATCGATCCCTATTTTTTTGCTAATTTTTTATTTATCTACAAAAAATAAAAAGTTAAGTATTAAAAAAATAACACTTTTTACAATTTTGTGGAGTTTATTTAGTCAAATTCACTCTGTTGATGCTTTATATGGGCTTACTTTTTGGTTTATCTATTTTCCAATACAGTTCTATAAGCAATCTGCAAAAAAAATGAATTCTAAATTTATAAATATTGTTTTAATTCAAATTTTATTGTCTTTAATAATTCTCTTGCCAGTAATTATTGCTTCAAAAAATTTGCTTTTCAATAATGCTGCTAATAATATTGGATTTATTTCTAATAACCCAATAAATGCTATCCAGCCATTTTATTTTTTTGCTTATTTCATTTTACCAATTTCATTAACTATAGTTGTTTTTTTGGTAAAAAAAGCTGATCCATATGAGTTATATACAAAGTTTATTCATGTATATATTCTTATGTTAGTTGAGTTATTATTGATTATTTCAACATTATTATTTCCTAACAGTATCGACATAGATGTTTTACAAAATAGAATAGCATTATTTTTTCTACATTTTTATTATTTTATTCCTTTTATCTATTTAGTAACTAAACCTGGTAATTATACTTATTCGTATGGAATAGAATCTTCAGGATTTTTAAAGAATATTGATAAATGGATGAATATTATATTTAATAAATTTGAAAAAATTTATCTTCCAACAATAATTATTTTACTCTTTATTTTCGCTGGTCAGTCTTCTCATCAAAGAAAAATAAACTATAATAAAAAAAGTGAATATTTTAATGAGTTGATTGAAGACTATAAATTAATAAATAACAAATTATCCTTTGATAGTGGAATTATTTATGAAAATCCATTTCAAAATCAATTGATTGCAATAGATCTTAATAGAAATTTTAAAAATATATGGATAAATAAATTCAGTAATAACATCTCATCTGAAAAAATAATTGATGGCTTATTATTATATTGTAAAATATTCAATTGGCCAATAAATAAAGTATTACAATTTCTATCACCTGGTTCGATTCAAAAAAACAAAGGTGCTATTATAGATTTATCAAATCAATCAATAGAAAAAACTGGCATTGGTTACTGGCTAGCTTTTCATAAATATAAAATGACAAATGAAAACTATGATAGATATATTATTTATCTAAAAGATAGATATAATGAATTGGATATTAATTTATTCTTGAAAGATTTTTCTATTACTCATATTTTTGCAACTAACACAATTTCAGATGAGATTGCTATAGAGTCTTCTTTAGAAATAGCAAATGGATCACTTTATAAAATTAGCAACTAACATAAATTAATTTTTGTATGAAATTAACAAATAATAAACAAAAGTCTGCTTTTTGGTATGGCCCAGGAAAGTTAGAGGTTAAAGAACATCCAATACCAGAAGTTATAAAAGGTTCAATATTGGTAAAAATTGAGGCATGTGCTATATGCGGTTCAGATTTAAGAATTTTTAATGATGGTAATCCCAGAATAGATCCACCTAGAATAATTGGGCATGAAATTTCTGGGATTATTGCTAAAGTTGGTGATGGTGTAAATGATTATAAAGTTGGTGATTTAATTTCTATAGGTGCTGATGTTCCTTGCGGAAAATGTGATCATTGTAATAATGGTAGATCAAATTGTTGTGATATAAATTATGCTATAGGTTATCAATTTGATGGAGGTTTTTCACAATATATGTTATTAGATCCATTAATGGTGAAATATGGACCTATTCAAGTAATTAAAAATAATCTATCACCTGACATTGTTGCGTTGGCAGAACCTTTAGCTTGTTGTATTAATGGTTATGAAAGGAGCTTAATAAAACCTGAAAGTACCATTGTAGTTTTCGGTGGGGGCCCAATTGGATTAATGCTATGTCTATTAGCACCAATATATAATAAAAAGAGATTGATATTAATTGAGCCCTCTAATGATAGGCTTGACTTTGCAAAAAAATATATAGATCCGATCGATATTTTTATTAACCCAAATAATATTGATCCAGTTAAAAAAATTATGTCTTTAACTAAAAATGTTGGTGTTGATTTGATTTTTACTGCAAATCCAATAGTAAAAACACATGAACAAGCTATACAGATTCTTGCTAAAAGAGGTGTAGTGAACTTTTTTGGGGGATTGCCTCAATCAGCTAAACAAATAAATCTTTTATCAAATATAATACATTATAAAGAAGCATATATTACAGGCTCACATGGTTCTACTCCTAAACAGCATGAAAAAGCGCTAAAATTAATTATAGATAAAAAAATTAATTTGGAGCCATTAATTACTCATAAATTCCCCCTTGAAAAAATAAAGGATGCCTTTGCATTAGCTAGCTCTTCTAAGGGCCTTAAAGTAATTGTAAATCCAAATGTATAAAAATATTGAACTATCTGCCTCAATAATGTGTGTTGATTGGTTGAACGCTGGTCAACAATTAAAAGAAATTCAAGATAATGATATAGATTATCTACATATAGATATTATTGATGGAAATTTTGCTCCTGATTTTACAATGGGGTCCTCAATCATTGATGTTTTTCGTGATAATTCTAATTTACCATCTGATTATCATCTTATGGTTGAAGAGCCTGACAGGATGTTTGATTCCTTTAGTATAAGTAAAAATGATAATTATACGATTCATCAAGAAAGCAGTCGCAATCTACATAGAAATTTAATTTCAATAAGGAGAATGGAAGCTAATGTTGGTGTAGCTCTTTCTCCTGCTACTCCTCTAACTTCACTTGAATATATAATTGAAGATATTGATCTAGTTTTGATTATGACAGTAAATCCAGGTTATAAAGGGCAGCCTTTAGTCCCGAAAGCCATAAGAAAAATAAAAGATTTAAGAAAAATGATTAATGATCTAGAATTGAATATTAAAATTTCTGTAGATGGAAATGTTAATCCTGAAACTATACCAGATATGGTGGCTGCAGGTGCAGATATATTAGTTTTGGGATCAAGTAGTTTGTTTAAAAAAGATATTTCTATTCCACAAGCACTGGAAAAGATTTATCATTCTATAGATTTAGGTTTAAAAATAAGGGATGAGAATAATGTCGTATAGACTTGGTATAAATACCGGTTTTGCTTTAAATCGATTTAGTGAACCTGAGGAGTGGACTAGAATATGTGGAGAAGAGCTTGGGGTAAAATATATTCAGTTCACTGCTGATATGCTTAATCCATATCTACCAAAAAAAATAATTGAATCAAATGTTGAAAGAATAGTGAATTCATGCAATAAATATAACTTAATAATTAATAGTACTTTCACAGGCGCATTCACTAGGGTAAATCATCTTGCTCATCCAGATAGTGATATTAGAAATTATTGGATTGATTGGTTTAAAAAATTTATTGATATTTCTGTTAAATTAGGTGCAAATAGTATGGGTAGTCACTTTGGTATTTTTACTGCTAAAGACAATAATAATTCTAATGATCGTTTAAAAAGACGTCAACAAAATATTGATTCTTGGCATTTAATTTCAGAATATGCACTTCATAAGGGGCTAGATTATCTATCATGGGAGCCAATGTCAATAAGTAGAGAGCAAGGGGAAACAATTGAAGAATGTAGGAATTTGCATAAAGATGTAAATAATGGATCATCTCTTCCATTTAAACTGTGTTTAGATGTAGATCATGGTGATTTAAGCTCGGGAAATACTGATGATACAAATCCTTATATTTGGATAGATGAATTTTCTGATGACACTGCACAAATTCATCTTAAACAAAGTTCTAAAGACAAAGGTGGCCACTGGCCATTTATAGAAGAATATAATAAAGTAGGAAAAATTCAGGCTGATAAAATAATCAAAAGTTTAGAAAAAAATGATATATCAGATATTGACTTAATCCTTGAATTAAGTTTTAGGGAAAGGCAGCCAACAGATAATAATGTTATTCCTTATTTAGTTGAATCTGTTAATTATTGGCGTCCTCACATAATTAATTAGTAAATAAATATTGAATGTAATTATTACTCTTGCGGGACATTCATTACGGTTTAAAGAGGCTGGCCTAAAAACTCCAAAATTTCTAATATCAATTGATGGCAAGCCAATGATTGAACATGTAATTAATATGTTCGATTATTCAGATACTTTTCATTTTGTATTAAATGAAGATCAATTATTAGATAACCCTAGTATAAAAACTTATCTTGCTAGTCTTTCTGCTAAAACAACGATAACTGTTATTAAATCTCACAATATTGGTCCTACTTATTCGGCATTACAAGTAGAAGAAATTCCTGATGATGAAGAAGTAATTGTTAGTTATTGTGATTTCACAGTGAATTGGGACTATGAATTATTTAAAAGGACTGTGCATGGTTATGATGGTGCAATACCATCATTTCAAGGTTTCCATCCCGCCTCTTTTGGAGATACATATTATGCTTATTTAAAAATTAATAATAATTATGAACTGGTTAAATTAAGAGAGAAAAAAAGCTTTACGAATAAGCGGCATAAAGAGCATGCATCTGTTGGAATATATTATTTTGCCAATTGGAAAGTTTTTCAAAAATATTCTAAGATTGTTTTAGATACATATAAAGATTCCTTGCAAGAAGCATATACAAGTTTGCACTACAATCATATGGTTGAAGATGATTTAAAAATAAAAGTATTTAAAGTGGAAAATTTTATTTGTTGGGGCACACCTGACGATTTAAACCAATATACATTTTGGTCTAACTACTTTAACAAAAATAAAAATATACAAAGTCCAATAAAAAAAAATAATTTGCAGATAAATATTATTCCTATGGCTGGGGAAGGATCAAGATTTCGTCAATATGGCTATAGATTAAGCAAGCCATTAATTCCTGTAGGCAATGAACCAATGGTATTAACTTCTTGTAAATCATTTCCATCAGCAAGTAAATGGGTATTTTTGCCTAAAGAAAAAGATTATATAAAATATCCAATTGATGATGCTTTAAATTCTTTTAATAATAAGATTATTCCTGTTAATCGGCATACATCAGGTCAAGCAGCAACATGCCTTATCGCAAAGAAAGAAATATCTTTAGATAATCCTTTATTTATTGCATCATGTGATTATAAAACTTTGTATTCATTTGATAAATGGGAGGAAATTATAAAAGATAAATCTATTGATGGGGCAATTTGGACATATCGTTTAAAAAGTTTTCTTACAAAAGATCCAAAAGCGTTTGCTTATTGCAAAACATACAAAAACAGTTTATTTGTATCTGAAGTTGTTGAAAAAGATGTAATTAGCAATAATCCTAGTGAGGATCCGATGGTAATAGGATCCTTTTGGTTTAGGAGAGGTAGTGATTTTATTTTTTCTGCAAATTATACAATTGAAAATGATTTGACGATTAATGGCGAACACTATATAGGAAATAGTATAAATATTTTGTTAGAGAAGGGAAAAAAGTTTGTATGTTTTGATGTTGATGCTTGGATTTCATTTGGTGATCCATTTGAATTAAAAGTTTATGAATATTGGGAAAATTATTTTAACAATTATTTAAAGTGGAATTAATCCTATTAATTAAAAAAACAAATATGTCAAATACTATTCTAAATAGACTATTGGAATATGAAATTAGTAAATTTCTTATTGTTGGACTTCTTAATACAGGCATAAACTATTTTATTTTTTATTCTTTATTAATTGGCTTAAATCTTATATACTATATTTCTGGAGCCATTGGTTTTCTTTCAGGAGCAGTAACTGGATTTATTTTCAATCGTCTGTGGACTTTTAATAGTAACATCCCAGTATCTACGGGTTTGATAAAGTATTTATTTATTCAACTAATTTGTTTAATGGCGCACGTTACTACACAAATAACTGTGACTGAAATAATAGGTGTTCCAGAATTGCTTTCTCAGTTTATAGGTATATTAGTTACAACATTTATGAATTTTTTTCTTATAAAGAATTTGGTATTTAAATAAAATTTTATGAAAGCAGTAATCTTAAAAGCAAACAAAAATCTTAGTTTTGAAAAAATTGAGCTTGATGATTTGAATGAAACATTTTGTAGAATAAAGATTCATAATGTAGGATTGTGCTCTTCTGATATTGCTAGAAGTCATGATAATGGAGCTTATAACTATCCATTAATAATGGGTCATGAGATTTCAGGTGAAGTAGAACAAGTAGGAAGTAAAATAAAAAAATATAATCCTGGTGATAGAGTTGCGATTTTTCCACTGCTGCCATGTTTTAAATGCGAAGCTTGCTACAGAGAAATATATGCACAATGTCATAATTATAATTATTTTGGTTCTAGATGCGATGGTGGTTATGCAGAGTATTTAGATGTTCCAGAATGGAACATGCTAAAGTTGCCAGATAGTATTAGATTTGAAGATGCTGCTCTAATTGAGCCATTATCAGTTGTTGTTCATGCGTTGAAGCGATTTAATATTATTGATAATAATAGTTACCCAATCCCAGGATCAACAGTTATTATTGGTGCGGGATTTCTTGGCATTTTGGCAGCTCAAATATTACGGATTAAACATCCAAATATAGATTTAACAATTATTGATAGAAATAGCTTCAAACTAGACGTAGCATTAAAGTATACGAATCAAGTCAAACATTTAAAAAATAAAAAAGATTGGGATGACTTATTAAATTCTCTGAATTTTGAAAATGTAATAGAAGCTACAGGTAATCCTGTTGCGTTTGGAAACAGCATAAAATTAGCATCTCATGGAGCTTCTATTCTTTGGATGGGAAATATTACAGATGATCTTCTTTTGCCTAAAGATCTTGTTAGCAGTATTCTTAGAAAAGAATTATCGATATTTGGAACTTGGAATTCAATATATAAGCCTCATAGTCCAGATGATTGGAAATATACTTTAGAATTAATTAATAGTGGAGTTAAGCCAAGCGAATTAGTTACAGATTCAATTTATTTAGATGAAGTCCCTAATATTTTAAAGAAGCTTTATGATCATAAAACAAGGAAAAATATTTTTAACTCAATTAAAGTCTTAGTTAAAAATACTAAATGATAAAACTTTCTATTGTAATACCTTGTTATAACGAAGAGGAAAATATTCCAAGGTTACTAAATGCATTAATCAAATCTTATGAATCTGGGACAGAAATTATTTTAGTTAATAATGGATCTACTGATAATTCAGCAAAAGTGCTAAGGAAGGAATTAAAATTATTGAATAATATCAATATTCGTAAAATTGATATTAATAAAAATATTGGATATGGACATGGTATCATGACTGGTGTTAACGATGCTAATGGAGAAGTTATTAGTTGGACCCATGCTGATTTACAAACAGATATTAAAGATGTCTATAAAGGATATAAAATTTTTATCCAACAACCCGATGTAAAAAAATCATTTTTAAAAGGATATCGTAAAAAAAGACCATTAATTGATACTGTTCTAACTTGGGGAATGGGCACAATATCTTCAATTTTATTAAGAAAAAATCTCAAGGAAATAAATGCTCAACCAAAAATATTTCATAAATCATTTTTGAATTATATTAATAAATCACCTGATGATTTTTCTCTTGATCTATATTTTTATTATACTGCTATGAAAAATGATTTATCTATAGTTGAGCTACCTGTTTACTTTAAAGAAAGACTATTTGGAGAAGCAAAGGGTGGAGGTGGATCAAGTATCGTTACAAGAATTAAAGTTATTCAAAGAACATTAAAATTCATTTTCAATTTAAGTAGACAATTATAGATGGAGTTTATAGCTCATAGAATAAATCGTTTAGATGATTTATTCAAGGTTCCAAAGGATTATGGAGTTGAAGTTGATTTAAGGGATTATGATGGTAATATTGTTCTCCAACATGATCCGTTCAAAGATGGAGATAATTTTGAGAAATTTCTCAGCTCTTATAAGCATGGTACCCTTATTTTAAATATAAAATCTGAACAAATAGAATATAAAGTGTTAGAATTAATCCACAAGTATAAAATTAAAAAATATTTTTTATTAGATAGTTCATTCCCAATGATATATAAATTATCAAATAATGGTGAAAAGAATCTTGCTATACGTCTCTCTGATTTTGAGGGTATAGAAACTATAATTAATATGAAGGGTAAGGTGAAATGGGTATGGCTAGATTGTTTTGATAAATTTATTCTAAATAAAAATATTTATAATGTTCTTAAAAAGAATAATTTTAAGATTTGTATAGTTTCACCAGCACTACATCATAGATCAAATGAAATAAGAGTTTATACTGATATCATAAAAGGTGAAAAATTTGTTCTTGATGCTGTATGTGACAAATTATATAATAGTAATAAATGGATGATTTAATGCTCTAAGTGAATATTTTTTCATATATAGAAATTTTTAGTGGAATTTTATTAATGTGGTTATGGGGTAGAGTATTAATAAATAAAGACTTTCTATCATCTTTTTTAGCTGGTTCAGTTACTGCAGGATGCATACTCTCATCTATAGCTAGAATATCGCCTATTTTTACTAGAGAGATATTATTTTTATTAATTTTTATAGGTGTCATAAAATTTTTTATTGATTATAGAAAAAATAATTTAAGAATTCAATATGATCTAAAAATAATACCGATAATAATAATCGTTGGATATTTTTTCAGAATTTTTCACTACCAGAATTGGATAGTTGAATCACATGATATTTTATATTTTTCTCCATCAGTAGAAATGCTAAATGCAAATTATTTTGGGAATATTCGAGTACCATATTATTTCCCATATGAACTAGCATCCACACATTTACTTAGTGCAGGGTTTATAGCTAGTATTGGATTTTTGAATTTTGAACCTAACTTACTGTATTGTTTAGAGATAAGGTATATTGTTTCAATTATTTTTATATCTAATATTTTATTAAACATTTATTATTTGAATAAGATGAAGTTGTGGATTTTCTGTTTGGGTATTTATGCTCTATTTTTTATATATGGTGAAGAGATTAGCTATAACCTGACAGTCTCATCTTTTGTATATGTATTTTTACTGTTCCAAATTTTTTTACATTCAATAAAGAAAGATAATATTAATGAGATTTTATTTTTTTCAATCTTACTAATATCAGCAAAGGCACCTATATTTTATATAGCAGTTGGTATGTCATTTTATTTATGGTATAATAATAAAAATATAAGATTTTCAAATTTAACTATTTTTTCATCTTCTATTGTTTTTCTATCATTACTTTCAATGATATTTATTAATATGCCGAATGAGCCAACTTCTTTTGGTTTAATGAATCCCTTGAATAAAAATGACTTACTATCATTCAGTGGAATAAAAGGTTGGTCGTTGCCCGATAACATTAAATTATTAATTGAATCAAATATAGACTTAAGTGTTAATGATTTAAACAATGAAAGTAGTTTGATTGCAATCATAAAGAATAAATTCAGCTCAATTATTTTTCTGGGGGTTCTTATGTTCTATATAATAATAAAATATTATTTTCCATTTTATTTTTTATATTTTAAAAATAAACAACATAAATATTTATTTATTTACATGTTTATATCTTTTTTTGGCTGGATATTTGTCCGTAATGGCGGGCTCATTGATCATCAATCACATGCTTATTTTCTCGCATCTTTAGTTAGTTTTTTGTATATATTATATTATTTTAAGGAAAAGCATATTCTTAGATTTGTTATTCCTATTGGTATTTTATATATGTTGGGTAAAAACCCAACATATATAAGCTCAAAAGCTGTTTTTGAAGATAGAAAAAATCCATCCGGTAAATTTTTGAAATATAATGATTTTAAAGCCGAGAATAGTGAATATTATAAAATTGATGAAAATGAACCATTTTGGAAATCTGAAAACCAAGCTATGGTTTTAGGCCAAAGAATTCTGGCAGATGATATTTTGTTGCTCAGCCAACGTGCAACAAAAAATTTTGTGTTAAAGGGCTCTGATAATCTATTTATGATAACAAAAAAAGATTTAGAAAAACTTATCATTGATGGAGTTCCAAAAAATATTATCGATAGATTAGACAATATCAAAGAAAGTGTAATTATTGGTGATTCGAGATTTGACAAAGTTATAAATAAATTTTTCATTAATAATGAGATCAGACCTTATCAAGCATTGATAAAATCATATGCTTTGAAATAGAAAAACTTCGATTTATAAATCAAAGTTTGAAGAAATAAAAAAATGAACAAAACTCTTAAGGCAGATGCTAGTATATATCTGCTTTCTGTAATAATTGCAAAATCGATAGGAATAATATCATTACCAATTTATACACGATATTTAAGTTTAGATGAATATGGAGTTTTTTCAATGTTTGGGGTTTTTGGATTAACTGCATCAGGTCTTTTATCCGTAGGTTTAATGCATAGTACATATAGATATTTTTTTGAATTTAAAAATAGTCAAACTGAAAATTTTAAAATATTAAATTTTTCCAACATTGTTTTTTTAATATCAATTTTTTCATTAGGATCTTTGATTGTTTATTATTTTTCAGATTTAATAATACATTATGTTTTTAAAACTGAATTAAGTACAAATATATTAATGCTTTCTTTTCTATCTGGGGTTTTAACATATTTTCTTGATTATAATCTATTATTATTGACAGCTTTAAAAAGATCTATAATTTATGGAGTATTTAATATTTGTCGTCCGTTATTTATGTTATCACTTTCGTTAATATTCTTTAATTATTTGGATTATAACATATATGCGATAATACTTGGCCAGTTATTAGGAATATCAATTGTTTTATTTATCTCTTATTTTTTTCTTTTAGATCAATTTAAACTCTACTTTTCTGCAAGTTATGTTAAAACATCAATATTATACTCTTATCCGCTCCTTCCTCGAAGTATAATTGGGCAGATCTATTCATCTTTTGATAAAGTAATGTTGACCTTTTACGCTGGCTTTTCTGGTGTTGGTTTATATTCATTATCAGCAAAATATTCTGAAGTAATAAAACTAATTATGGCATCACTTGATAAAGTTTGGCACCCATATTTTTTGGAAAATGCAACTTTGGGAGATAAAACATCTAAACAAAAAATAATTGATAAATTTGAAGCTATATCTTTTTTAATAATTTTTTTAGGTTTAATAATATCATTTTTCGGTCAAGAAGCAATTATAATGCTTTCTACCAAAGAATTTCATAATGCATCATATTATATTCCAATTTATATGTTTTTTTATATCTTCTCAGTTATCGGAATGATGGGATATATGCAAATAACATTTGCTAAAAAAATGAAATATTTTCTTTTTGGGTCTATAGGATCTATTGCCACAAATATTTTTTTAAATATTTTATTGATACCTATTTATGGAGTTATGGGTGCTTGTATTTCTACCGCATTAGCAGCTCTTGTGGGCGCAATATTAAATGCATATAATGGACAAAAGGTATACAGATTACCTATAAATTTTATAAAGTTATTTTTATTAATAGGTCTTGCAATGATATTTAGTGTCATCCCTTTTGTTATTAGTATATCAAATGATCAGATATCAATATTATTAATTATATCAAAATTATTTTTATTATTGATTTTTCTTTTAATTTCAATTTTACTAGGGTTAACTACTAGTAAAAACATTTTAGGTTATTTTGATGGAATTCTTTCATTTGTCAGAAAATAATTTTATAAATAAAAACAATTACAATTATTTTATTAAAGGAAAGACAATATAATGGATAAAAAATATTGGAATAAATATTATAAAAATCACGGTAAAGATGTAGAATTAATAAGCGCAAGCTCCTTTGCTCAATTCTGCATCAAAAGATTCCTAAAAGACAAAAAAACAATTCTTGAATTAGGGTCAGGTAATGGTAGAGATGCATTTTACTTTTTAACAAAAGGTCATAAAGTCATTGCCTTAGACCAAAGTCATATTGGATTAGAAGTGGATTATAAATTAGATAAATTTGAATCAATCAGATCAAATATTATATTAAAAAGCTGTGATTTTGTTAAAGAAGATTTTTCACAATTTGGATCGATAGATGTTTTTTATTCAAGATTTACACTACATGCAATTAATAATGATGATGAAAAAACTTTAATATCAAAAATATATGATTCAATGAATAAAAATGGAATGCTTTTAATTGAAGCTCGAACAATAAATGATCCCTTATTTGGGAAAGGCAATCAAGTTGGCAAAAATGAATTTGTCACTGACCATTATAGAAGATTTATTAATTCAAATAAGTTTATTTCAAAAGCATTATCAATTGGATTTAAGTTAAAATATTTTAATGAGCAGAATGGACTTTCAATATATAAAGATGATGATCCGGTCTTAATGCGTGTTTTATTAGAAAAATAAGTTTTGATAGCAAATTTGAAAAAACTTTATAACCTATTATTAAAAATTATTATCAATAATATTATTTGGATTTTATCCTTTTTAATAAGAAAAGATTATAATAAATGGGTCTTCGGTCTAGATGATGGTGGGGGGACTAAGTTAGCAGGGAATGTATGGTATTTGTTTAAATATATTAATGATAATCATTCAAATATCAATACTACTATGATTACAAGTTCGCAGTATAATCTTGAATACATAAGAGCCCAGGGTTATGATGTATATAAACCAAATACATGGAAAGCATTTCTTACAATTCTTAGATCTGGTGTATGTATTGTAGCAAGTGATATGCATAATGACCTAGTAAATTTTTCTAAGAAAAAAACATTTAAAGCAAATGTTTGGCATGGTATGATAATAAAAAAGATTGGATACGCTAGCCCCAAAATGATAGCAAGGCGTAATAATAGATCCTTGATACAAAAAATAATTGAATTCTTAAATGGGTATGTAGATTTTAAAGATTATGATTTTATTGCTTGTACTTCTGATGCTATGATAAAACCGATGGAAGAAACTTTTAGTAATAAAAATATTTATGCTACAGGGCAGCCAAGAGATGATGCCTTCTTTTATAAAATTAATCGTGAATCAATTTTGAAAAAATATAAACTGGATGCAATTGGGAATAATAAAATCATTTCATATTTACCAACAATAAGGGATGTTAGGAAAAATGATAGAGATTATTATATTTTTAATGATAAAGAAAATATTTTAACAAAAATGCAAGACCTAAATATCACAATTATTCAAAAAAACCATTATTCACGATTAAAAGAAATAATAATAAATAAAAATGTATATTATTTAACAGATGAGATTGATACTCAGGAATTATTATGTATTACTGATATTCTGATTACTGATTACTCAAGTTGTTATATGGATTTTTTACATACTTTAAAACCGATAATTTTTTATCCATATGATTTAGATGAGTATATAAAAAAAGATAGAGGATTATATTTTGATTATTATGATGAAAAAATAACTCCAGGTGAAAAGGTATTTAATGAAGAGGATTTATTTGATTCCATAAAAAATTATTGTAAAGATGTTGACTTATACAAATCAAAAAGAAACGCATCTTTAGAATTTTTTCATAATTGGACTGATGGCAGATCCTCTGAAAGAACTTTTAAGGAAATAAAGAGACTCGTAAAAGAAAAATATAAATTGCCAGTTAGTAGGTAATACAAATTATTAAAACAATTTTATTTGATTTTGATGGAGTTATATTGGATTCCTTATCGGTTAAAGATGCTGGTTTTATAGATATTTTTTCTGATCATAAAAAAAATGATGTAGAAAAATTTTTAGAATATCATCATTTAAATGGTGGTATTTCCAGATTTGAAAAAATTAAATATTTCTTTGAAAAAATTTTAAATAAAAAAATATCTGATCATCAAATTCATAGTTACGCTAATAAATTTTCATCAATTATGAAAAAATATTTAATTGATCCAAATAAAATTATATCTGATACATTTGAATTTATTAAAAATACCCATAAAAAATATGATCTACATATAGTTTCTGGATCAGAAGAGAAAGAATTGCTCTGGTTGTGTAAAAAACTAGAATTAGATCGATACTTTCTTACAATTAATGGATCACCTACGCCCAAACCAGAGTTAGTTGCAAATTTAATTCAAGATTGCAATTATCCTTTAGATGAATGTGTTTTAATTGGAGATTCCATTAATGATTATAATGCTGCTGAAAAAAATGGGATAAGCTTTTTTGGATATAATAATCCTTCTTTAAAGAATATTGGATATGGATATATAAAGAGTTTTAAAAAATTTGAATTGATTTAAATAGGATATGGTTTATGAAAAATAATATAGTGGGTTTAATCCCAGTTAAAAGTAGTTCTGATCGAGTTAAACAAAAAAATCTTCGGCCATTTGCTGATACAAACTTATATGAGTTAAAACTTAAGCAATTAAGTAAAACAAAAAACTTTACAGATTTTTTTGTATCATCTGAGAGCACTGAGGTTCTTGAACTTGCTAAAACCTATGGATTTAATACGCATAAGCGAGACCCCAAATATTCGACAAGCGATATTCCAATGAGCGAAGTTTATTCATATATAGCATCAGAAATTAATGGAGAAAATATTGCTTGGATAAATGTAACCAATCCTTTAGCTGAAGCAGAGGTATATGATAATGCAGTAAAAAAATATGAACAAATTAATAAAGAGCATGATTGTTTATTAAGTGCTTATGAATTAAAAGAAAACATTTTTTATAATGGAAAGCCAGTAAATTTTCAAGCTTATCCTTGGCCAAAATCGCAAGATTTAAAAGGAACATTTGCACTATCTTTTGTAATAAATATTTTAAAAAGAAAAGATATGATAAAGTGGGGTTCATGTGTTGGTAATAGACCATATCTTTATGAATTGAATACGATTACTTCTTGGGACATTGATTTTCAAGAAGATTTTGATTTTTGTGAATCAATATATAAAAAAAGAAAAAATAATATATAAAATAAATATTTCATATTTTGAATAATAAACGTTTTAATCTATCTAATTATTATCATGACCGCTCAGAAAAGGTTGAAAATTCTGTTTTCAAGCTTTATTCATTTATAGAAAATGTAGGTGAATTAGATGCAATTCAAAATTGGTACCATGATATAAATAAACGACTTGATCTACCTAATAAAGTAATATGTCATTATTTCAAGAAATATTTATCTGACAATTTTAGCTATTTATCAAATAAAGGATTTGGTAAAAAATTCTTTATAAAAAGTATACCGGGTTCACTAATCAAATATTTTTTATTTGTGTCATATATTTTTTTTAAAAGAAAAAAATACAATGTTGATAAAAATTCTTATGAATTAATGATTGATAATATTGAATGGCAAGGTGATCTTGATAGATATAAGAAATTAATTAATTTATTTAAAAAAGATAGTGTTTTGGTTATTACAACAGTTCAAGAAAAAGTTAATTTGAAGGGCACAGCCACAAAGTTCAAACCAAATTATATAAATTATTTTTTAACAATTAATGAATTAATAGGTCTTTTCCATTTAGGAATAAATATTCTAATTGCATCACTCATGTCACGCATAAATTTGTTTGGAATTTCTATACAAATAATCAACTCTTATTATTATAATTATTCGTTATTTAAAGAAAATAAGAGTAATTATTTAATCAATCATCAACATTATCATACAGATGCAATAAAAAATCATTTATTTAAAAAAATGGGAGGTCTAGCATCAGCAATAATTCAAAAAAATATTCATCAACAAGGACATAATGGATTTTATTATGATGCTGATATCTTTTTTGCAATAGGAAAGAAAACCGGTGAGCGACCAAAAAAATATGGAGCACGCTTCGGGACCGTAACTCCCATAGGATCATTCTTTATGGAATACCATTACTTTAAGCAAAAAAAATCTTTAGAAGAAATTCCTACCTATGATGTTCTTTGCCTTGGATATAATGTGGGAGAATTTCAAAATATTTATGATAAATATTATGATGATTACTATGAACATTTTGAATGGTTGGTCCGTTTAAATGACGCCCATCCTAAATTAAAAATTGGCATTGCACATCATGCTAATAATATTGATGACCCTATTGAAAAAAAAATTATCGCTGGAACGAATATTGAACGAATTAACCCTAAGATAGATTCATATTCTTTAGGATTTAAATCGGGCGTAAATGTTACTTATGGTAGTAGTATGGGTTATGAGTTTATTGGCCATAATAGACCATGTGTTTTCATGGACCCGGGTTACAGGAACACACAGTATTTGCCTGATGGAGATGAATTAAAAGAACTCAGAGCAAGTTCATTTAATGAATTTCATGAATTAATTTTATCGATTTTATCGAAAAAAAATAAAAGTTTAGATTTAAATAACAATGATTTATGTTTATATAGTAAAGATGTATCAGAAAAAATCCATCATAATCTGTTCAACTCAGGAAAATTATAAAATATGAAAAAAATATTAATTACTGGAGGCGCTGGGTTTTTAGGGTCTCATCTTGTAAATAAATTAAAAAATGATTATAAAATTGTAATTGTTGATACGCTAAAAGGTGTTGGTGGAATACCTTATGTCCCTACTGATATTATTCATCTAAATTATGATATTACTGATAAAAAATTATATCAAGAGTTAAATAATCATAATTTTTTTGCTATTTATCATCTTGCTGCACAATCTGCAGGTGAACCAGCCTATGATAACCCACAATATGATATTATGAATAATAGTTATGGGACATGTTTAATGGCCAAATACTGTATGGAAAAAGAAATAAAGAGATTTATATATACTAGTACTGTTGCAGTTTATGGAACATCAAAAAATAAAAATATTTTCGATGAAAATAGTCCCATTTTACCAGACTCTATTTATGGTGTATCAAAATATTCAGGAGAATTATTTGTCAAACAATTCCTAAGTGCATCTAAATCAAATTTTACTATTTTTCGTGTTTTTAATACATATGGTCCTGGAGAGAATCTGAACTATTTAAAAAAAGGAATGGTTAGTATTTATGCGAGTTATATATGGCGTAACTTGCCAATTATTGTAAAAGGATCTGTAAATCGATATCGGAACTTTCTTTATGTAGATGATAATATTAATGCATTGACTAAATCATTAAATCATGGTTCTGCTTTTAATCAGATATATAATTTATCTGGAGGAGATAAAGTTTTAGTTAAAGATTTACTAAAAATAATGATAAAAAAAGCAGGTAAAAACTCGGATTATCCAATTATTGAAGAAAAAAATACGCCCGGTGATAGTTTTGGTACCCATGGTCGAATTGACAAGATAAGAAGTGATTTAAACTGGGATCCCAAAGTTACCCTTGATAAGGGATTAGAATCTTATTTTGAATGGATTAATCGAATTCCTGTATCAGATGATATTTCTAATTATCATATTTATAATATGGAAGAATAGTTGTTAAAAATATTTAAATTGACCTTAATAGATCAAAACAGGAATTAATTATGAATAGTTTAGTGCAAAAATCAAAGGATACAATAAAAAAATCCTTAGCAAGAATGGAAATTATGAATCCGTTCAGAACCATTTTCAAAGAAGTTGAATTTGAAACACTAGCTTATTGTAATCGCAAATGTGAATATTGTCCAAATGTTGATTGGGAACGATTTGGTGATGATGAGTCATTTTTTATGAAAGATGAAGTTTTTCGTACATTGATAGATCAACTTAAGGACCTTGGTTTTAAAGGGCAAATATCACCACACATGTATGGTGAGCCTCTTAGTGATCCTAGACTTACACAATGGACACAACACATGAGGAAAAATTTACCCGAGGCAAGAATCAAAATTGTTACGAATGGTGACTTTTTAAGTAAAGCAAAATATGATGAATTAATTAATGCTGGGGTTGATGTTTTTTATATTTCAGTTCATTCAAAAAAATTGAAAAAAATATGTTTAGATATGTTAGAACAACTGACAGATGAAGAAAAAACCAAACATATTATTGTCAATGATTTTTACAATGATTGGAAAGAAGACCAAAAAATGTTTGCTAATCGAGGTGGTGATATTGATTTAAAAACTGAAGAGAAAAAAATTCCTCCTGTAAACTGTGAATATGCGGCTTATCCTGTTATTAATGTTTTTGGTGATTTAGTTTTGTGCTGTCAAGATTATCATAATAATTATGTTTTTGGTAATATTATGGAAAGACACTTGGGTGATCTATGGTATGACCAAAATAATTTAAACCTTCGAAAAAGAATCTATAAATCAAAATTTGATATTGAGATATGTCAAAACTGTTTGATGTAAAATATCAGGTTCTGTATTTAATATTATTTATTTAATGAAAAAATCTACATTAAAAGAAAATAAAATTCTGGTTACTGGAGGATCAGGTTTTTTAGGTAGTCATCTTGTAAAAACTCTTTCAGATAATGGATACGAAGTTAGAGTTCTTGATACAAATCCTCTAAAGTTTGATTTACCTAATGTTGAATATGTTAAGGGAGATTTAAATAGTTTATCTCAATTAGAAGATGCATGCAAAGGAATTAAGACAGTTTTCCATTTTGCAGCACTAGCTGATCTTGATGAAGCGAAAAATAACCCTGTAGATACAATGAAAATCAATTTTATGGGAACATTAAATTTATTAGAAGCTTCAAAAAAACAAAATGTTAACAAAATAATTTTTAGCAGTTCAATTTATGTTCATAGTCGTTCAGGAGGTTTTTATAGAGTTTCGAAGCATGCATGTGAGTTATTACTAGAAGAATATTTTAATCGTTATAACCTAAATTATATAATATTGCGCTATGGAACATTATATGGACCTGGAGCTGATAAAACGAATAGTGTGTATCATTATTTATCACAATCTTTAGATAGAGGAACTGTTGATTGCATTGGTACAGGTGATGAAGTGAGAGAATATATTGATGTAAGAGATGCTGCTGAGATTTCTCTTAAAGCTATCAAGGATAAATATAATGGTGAGACTCTAATTATTGCAGGTAATCATAGAATTCGATTAAAAGAATTATTAGAGATGATAAATGAAATTTTAGGTAATAAAATAAAAGTTAGTTACGGTGAAGGTAAACCTGCACATTACAAATATTCTCCATACTCTTACATTCCTCGCCCAGGGAAGAAGTTATCACTTGATTATTATCGTGATTTGGGACAAGGGCTTGTCGAAATTTTAAATGAGATTGAAGAGAAGATAACTAAAGAATAATTTTTATGTCCTGGATTTGGTTATCACATTTTTTAAATAATGAAACACCCACTTATGGTAATAGTGGGGGAATAAAAATAAATGTTAACCAATCAAAAAAATCTGGAGATAGTTGCAACTCTCATAATCTATCGTTTCCTAACCATGTAGGATCACATGTGGATGCGCCTTACCATTTTATTGATGAAGGTAAAAAAATTGATTCTTATGATCCGAATGATTGGATTTTTGAAAGTCCTTATTTAATTGAATATCAAATAAACAATAATAATAATCTTATTGGTAAAGAACTTTTCGATTGTGTTGAAAAGAAAAACAATCATGATTTATTATTGATTAGAACAGATTTTGAAAATTGTAGAGGAGATACAGATTATTGGGAGAATGGGCCAGGACTTTCATCCGAGATTGGTGTTATAATAAAAGATTACTTTCCTAATTTGAAAGCAATTGGTATTGATTTCATTTCAATAAGTAGTTTTCAAAATCGAGAAATTGGCAGAAAAGCACATGTTGAATTGCTTGGAAGAGATATTAGATTATTTGAAGATTTATCACTAAAAGATCTTGATGTTTCTATAAAAATAAAAAAAGTAATAGCCTTGCCACTAATTTTTTCTGGTGGTGATGGTTCCCCAGTTTCGATTATAGCTTTACAATAAAAAAATTCAATTATTATAAACATACTAAAATAATGTTTAATCAATTATTAGATAAATCACAGAAGAATAATATTATGAAAATTATATCTAAGTATGATTTCAATGAAAACCAATTTTATTGGAGCACGAGGCGTAGCCTTTTCAAACTTCGATCCATACTTATTTATAAACCATATGGTTATTATTTTGTATTTGAAAAAAAGAGAAATATTATTTTTGTAAAAGAATTTTTTCCAAATTGGGCAAAAGATTATAACCAGTCAGTATCGGACAATATTGAGAACTCAATTACAGATTGGATAAAAAGTATTCTAAGGATTAATGAACGAAAAAAAGATTTAATAACTTCAATAGATAGGGGTGCTACAAAACGAAAAAACTTTAATGACTATTCAAAGAATATCATTGATAAATAATTGATTTATGAAAAGAGTTTTTATTGCAACTACATCTTTTGGCGAATTTGATGATGATCCCATAAATAGATTGCTCTTAAATGGGTTTGAAGTCATTCAAAATAAAACAGGTAAAAAATTAAATAATGATGAAATGATTGATTCTTTATCAAATTGTGTTGGAGTTATAGCAGGTACCGAAAATTATTCGAAGAAGGTGTTAGCTAACTTAAATACGTTAAAAGTTATCTCAAGACTTGGCGTAGGAATTGATAATATTAATTTAGATTATGTAAAAACCCAAAAAATAAAGTTATATACAACCAAAGTTCATCCAAAATTAGCTGTTGCAGAATTAATATTGGGACTAATGATTGATTTGTTGAGGAAAATTTCACTACAAAATTTTTTGTTAAAATCAGGTAAATGGAATAAAACCATGGGTAATATTTTAAGTGGGAAATCACTTGGAATAATTGGATACGGAAATATTGGTAAAGAATTAATAAGTTTATCAAGTGGTTTCAATCTCAATTATCTAGTACATGATCCTATAATTAATGATAAAGAAACTTTAAATGATAAAATTAATTTTTGTGATTTTAATTTTTTAATTAAAAATTCTGATATCATTTCAATTAATGCCAATTTGACTGAACAAAATAAAGGTTTATTTAATTATAGGATTTTTCAAAACATGAAAAACAATTCGATAATTATAAACACATCGCGCGGCGAGATAATTGATGAAGAAAGCTTAATTAAAGCATTGGAGAATAATGAAATAAGTGGAGCTGGGCTTGATGTCTTTAATGAAGAGCCATATGTTGGACCACTAGTGAAATTTCCCAATGTAGTCACAACTCCTCATATTGGATCTTATGCAAAAGAAACAAGGATTGCTATGGAGAACGAAGCGGTGGATAATCTGTTATCATATTTTATTAAAAAATAAAAAAACTATAATCTCTGAGTTAAAATATTTATTAAAATTTTATTTATTTAGAAATTCTTTAATTGAGCTAATCAAATGGTTTAATAAAAAATTGAAGAAACGTATCTTTGTATTTAGCTCAAGATATAATTCGAAATATTATCCTAAAAAAATAACCAAATTCATAAATGATGAAATTGGAATGGTAAAGCCTAATTTAATTGACGCAAACAATACTTCTAATGAAAATATAAATCTACCTATTCCTAAGAAAATCCCAGTTATTAGCAAAAACATCTCCCTTAGTAATAATAGAATCAATTGGAAAATTATTTTTGATGATCCTGAATATTATGAAAGTATACATCGATGGAATTGGCTCACAGTGTTAGCATCAGGATCAAAAAAAATTAATGAAGATTGGATAATTAATATTCAAGAAGATTGGATTGATCTATTTCAAGATGAAATACATTTGAAAAAATATAAATTGAATAAATTAATCCATTGGGAGAGTTATACTGTTGGAGAACGTATATCAAATAGTATTTTAGTATATAAAAAGTATAAAATAATTCCCTCTCAAAAAATTCAGCAAGCTATAATTGATCAAGTAAGTTTATTAATAACAAGGTTAGAATATTTTGGGGATTATACAGGAAATCATATAATAAATAATGCACGTGCTATTTATTTTGCTGGAGAATTCTTTGGATGTAAAGAATGGGAATATTTTGCAGAATTAATTATTAAAAATGAATTACCAAAATTAGTTAGTATTGATGGCTTTCTAAGAGAAGGCAGTTCACATTATCAATTTTTGTTTAGTAGATGGATTATAGAATTATTATCTATTTCAAAAAATGATTCATTTAAAAAATATCTTAAATCTCATATTAATAGATTGCTATCAAAATGCAACTTTTTCTTAATTCAATCAAAAAGTAAAGCATCATTTTTTCCTTTGTTTGGCGATATTTCTCCTGACTTTTCTCCTCTTTGGCTAGCAAATATAACTTATAATTCAAAGAACTTACCTATGTATAGTTGGAATAGAATTTTACCATATGAGAAAACCTCAGAATTAATTGGTTACTCAAATATAGATAAGTTTCATGATGATAAAGATTATTCATTTCCAAATAGTGGTTGGTACAGATTTAACTTTCAAAAATATATTCTGTTTATTCATAATGATCCTAAAGAATCAATTAATCATGTTGGGCATAGTCATAATGATGCCGGTCATTTCTGTTTATACTACAATAAAATGCCTCTATTTATAGATACTGGCCGAATGGATTACAAAAACACATTAGGAGCATGTGCAAAATCACATAATACAATCACGCTTAACGATTATGGCGTTAATCCAGATGATTCAAAAAGATTTCCTAAAGAATATCGGGAGAATAATTCCTCATTAAATTATAATAGATCCAAAGATAATTTAAATATTAATTTTGAATCTGATGGATTTGATAGAATCAAAAAGGGAATATTATGGAATAGAAAATTAAATTTTAATAAAAAGAGTTTCACTATTGAAGATATTATAAAAGGTACAGGAGAATTCATTTTAAAATCATATTTTCATTTTGGTCAACAAGTAATTATAAAAAAACAAAAACCTAATATATATATTTTAGAATTGGATGGGAAAAAAGCTTTATTTAATTGTGATTTGGGCAACGAAAAAAATGGCCGGATCTTTAGTGAAAACAAATCAAATAATTTGGGTTGGCAGGTTATAGAATATGATAGACGTGAACCAATTTATACTCTTGAAATAACTAAAAAAGTATCTCTGCCACTAAAAATCAATTACGAGTTAATTTGGGTTTAATATAATTATGTGTGGAATTTGCGGAGTTTTAAATTTTAAAGATCGTTTGATAAATAAAGATGATTTAATCAATATGAATCAAGCAATGGAGCTCCGAGGCCCAGATGATTCAGGTTATTTGATTGATAATAACTTTGGAATGGCAATGAGAAGATTGTCAATTATTGATTTGTCAAATGGTAAACAGCCTATCTCTAATGAAGATAAGACAATTCATGTTATATCAAATGGAGAGATATATAATTATATTGAATTACGTAATCATTTAGTAAAAAAAGGTCATAGATTTTCAACAAATACAGACACAGAAGTCTTAGTTCATTTATATGAAGAATATGGAACTGATGCGGCAGAACACCTTAATGGTATGTTTGCATTTTGTATTTGGGATAAAGTAAAAAGAAGATTGTGGTTGGTACGTGATAGATTGGGAATAAAGCCCCTTTGTTATCAAATAAATGCTAATGGAATTATTTTTGCATCAACATTGGATGCTTTAACAAATCATCCCGCCTGCACTAAAGAAATTGATTATGATAGTCTTCTATTATTATTAACACTTGGTTATGTGCCTACCCCAAAATCAATATGGAAAAATATTTTCAAATTACCCCCTGGTCATTGGATGATGGTTGAAAATAATAAAGTTAAAATTGAAAAATACTGGGAATTATCCCCGGTAATATGTGATGAAGTCAATGATCGTGAAGCTTTCGCAAATGAAGTTGAAAATATTTTAATAGACTCTATCAAACTACATAGTAGAAGTGATGTACCTGTAGGCACATTTTTGAGTGGAGGACTTGATAGTAGCGCAGTTACAGCTCTTTACTGCAAACAGACAAAAAAGCCTGTTCATACCTTTTGCATGGATTTTGAGAATAAAGATTTAAACGAAGGTAGGTATGCTAAAATTGTTTCAGAAAAATACAATACTTTGCACCATCCGCATAAGTTAAATATTAACCAAGCCATAATTGAATTAGATGAATTGTTGCCGATTATTGATGAGCCTATGGCTGATTCAGCTATTATCCCGTCATATTTAATTTCAAAACTAGCTAGAAAAGAAGGGATAGTAGTGGGCTTATGTGGAGCTGGTGGTGATGAGCTATTTGGGGGGTATTATAGACATTATAAAAGCAGGATTGATTTAATTTCAGGCAAATTTTCATTTTTACCATTATCTATAATAAATTATTTTAACAAATTATTGAGTCCTGATTTAATCCATTATAGCAATTTAGCTTGGGATAAAGGAGTTGGATTTGGAATAGCAACTTCTGGAATTCATTTAGGGTTTTTTAATAGAATAATTAACAAAAAAGTAGATTTTTCTAAAGCACTCAAATTAACTAAGCAAAACTTTAATGATTTGCATTTGTTAGAAAACAAATATGGTTTTCACTATGGAAGAATGATTTCAGATATTAATAATTATTTACTTGATAATGTTCTATCCTTAACTGACAAAACTTCTATGGCTGCTTCTATTGAAGCGAGAGTTCCACTATTAGATCATAGGCTTGTTGAAAAAGTATTTTCTGTATCACCCAAATTTAATATTGGCGAAAATTTTTATAGTTCCAAAAAGAGTTTTAAAAAATCAGTAGAAAGAATTTTGCCTAATGAGATACTTAATCGGCCAAAAGCAGGATTCAATGCACCTGTAAATAATTGGATAAAATCTGGTAATAAGGTAATTGGTGAGCGTATAAATAACTTGAAACATCCTGTATTACATGAGATTATTAATCAAAAAAATATTTCAAAAATATGGAGCAGTCAAAAGCAACGTGATTTATCTGCAGAATCATTATTCATGCTATATATAATTGATAAATGGTTTGATTCTCATGCATAATATTGAACATAAAAATGGTATTTCCGTAGTATGCCCAACGTATAACTCTGATAATTATATACAAAGAACAATAAATTCACTAGTTGACCAAAGTATAGCCGCTGATGAAATAATTTTTTCTGATGATGGCTCAGATGATAAAACTATTAACATACTAAAAAAGAATGAATTGAAGTTCACAAGTTCTAACACAAAATTAAAAATTTTAATAAATAACCATAAAGGTCCGGGTGCAGCTAGGAATGCTGGAATACTTAATGCAACATACCCCTGGATAGCATTTTTAGATTCTGATGATATTTGGCATAAACAAAAATTGGAAATTGTTAAAAAACAGATAAATGATTTTCCAGAAAAAAACTTTTTTATACACTGGGAGAAATATGTAAGAGATAGGAGTAATAGTTCATCATTAAAACATGGAATTGAATACAATAAGAATTTTTCTTTATCAAAACAATTGTATAAAAAAAACTTTTTTTCAACATCAGCTGTAATCTGCAAAAAAAGTCTTTTAAAAAAAGTAGGTTTATTTGATACTACTTTGCCAAATGGACAAGATTATGATCTCTGGTTAAAATTGACTCCTATAATTAAACTTCAAATAATTCCTGAATTCTTGGGGACTTATATTGAAGAAAAAAATAGCATTACTGCTAGACCATATTATAAAAGAGTTATTTCTGAAGTTAGGATAGCATTAAGACATAAAAATAAAGGTGGTATTAAACTATTTATAATTAAACTATTTAAAATTGTTTTTTCAAAACAATGGATATATTCTTTATTTAATTTGATTTTTAATCAAAAAAAACATAATTATTAATATACTATTTATAAATGAAAAATAATAACATGTGGAATCATTTCTCTGAAAATAAATATCCTGAAAATTGGGATATTATAATTCAAAAATTATATTTTACAAATGTGTTTCAAAGTTCTGACTGGGCAGAATATAAAGAATTAAGTGGATGGAATTCTGAAAAGTTAGTTTATATAAATAAAAATGAAATAAAGTATGCTATACAGATATTAAAAAAAGTTTATTTTAATTGTTTACAGATAATTTGGGTTCCAGGAGGAATAGCATTCGCCCATACTGAAAAAAATATTGAGATAGAAAAGTATATATATGAGCTCGCACAAAAGTTGTCAGAAAATAATTATATTAATTATTTTCGAATAAATCTTCATCAACCACAATCTGAAAAGTTAATTTATCTGAATAATAAATATATTAATAAATCAAAAGTAAGAATAAATAGTGGTTATACAATTATTATAGATATTGATAAAGACTCAACTGATATCTTAGCTCAAATGAGCAAAAAACATCGCTACTATGTTAGAAAGTCAATGAAAGAAGATGTTAATTGGATTCATTTATCTAATGATGATTCTATATCCAAATTTGTCAATGCATATAATAATATGTTGAAATCTAAAAAATTTCACGGTGAATCATTAACTACGAAAAATATTGGTTTATTAAAAAGTAAATTAAATAATAAAATGATTCTTTTTTCGGGAATGAAAGATGATGAATTAATCACATCTTGTATATTACTTATATATGGTGAAACAGCTTTTTATTATTTAGCAGTTACTACACCAGATGGAAGACAGCTAAATATTTCATATGCTATGATTTATGAATCAATTTTATATTTAAAGAAATTAGGTATAAAAAAGTTCAATTTTGGAGGTATAAATCCTTCTAATTTAGATGCAAGAGGCGTTGATCATTTTAAAAAAGGATTTGGCGGTGAAATCATTAAATATTTTGGTGAATATGAATGGTCAAAAAATAAATTAATTAGCAATTTTGTAAATAAAGCAATAAAGTATAAAAGAGGATCATTCTGAAAATCAAACACATTATATCTAAAAAGATTTCAAGTACTATAAATACAATTTTATTGAAGCCTATAAAAGGTCTAAGGATATTGATGTATCACTCAATATCTGATAATTATTACGATGACCCAATGAAACTATTTACTATAAATCCTAATGAATTTGAATCTCATATAAAACTGTTAAATGAAATGAGAGAATATGAATTTTTAGATCTCTCAAAAATTGAACGTTTGAAAAATTTTGATAATTATTATATATCAATAACATTTGATGATGGTTTCAGTAATGTATTAGATATTGCAGCTCCAATATTATGTAATGCAGGGATACCATTTACTGTATTTGTAGTAAAAGATTATATATTAAATAATAAAAAGAATTACTTGACTGAAATAGAATTGAAGGAGTTATCTAAGATAAAAAATGTGACCATAGGAAGTCATGGCGCATCTCATTTACGTTTAGCAAAATTGAGTGATAAAGAAATAAATAATGAATTGTTTTACAGCAAAACTTATATTGAAGATTTAATTGGTAAGCCGGTTGAATTAATTTCATATCCGCATGGGAGTTTTGATTATAGAGCAATTAATGTAGCTGAATCATTAGGATATAAATTTGGTTTTACAAGCAATCCTACTGTAAATAAGAATATGAACAAACCACTTGAATTAAATAGATCAGTTATATTATCACATGATAACAAAAAAATACTTAATCAAAAAATAAAAGGTTCTTGGGATTGGCAATCCTTATTCAATTGAAATTTTTATAATTAAGGAAAAATTTTATGAAAAATATAAATAATGGCGATTACTTATTATCTGTAATAATTCCTGTTTATAATGAAGAGGGGAATATTACGGAATTATATAATAGAATAAAAAAACAGGTTGATGATTATCTAAATATAAAATATGAAATAATCTTTATTGATGATGGAAGTTTTGATAAAACATGGGAAATTATAAATAGTATTCATAAAAAAAATAATTTAGTAAAAGGTATTAAGTTATCAAGAAACTTTGGTCACCAAAATGCACTAAAAGCTGGTATTGATTTAGCAAAAGGTGATTCAGTTATATCTTTGGATGGTGATCTACAACAGCCTCCTGAGTTAATACCTAAATTTTATAACTATTGGCTAGAAGGTTATGATATTGTTTTTGGATCTAGAGAAGATACAAAGGGAGTATCCATTTTTAAAAAAATATCCTCTAATTTATATTACAAAATTTTAAACTTTTTATCTGGTTCTAAACTGGAAAAAGGTTCGTCAGATTTTAGGTTATTGGACAGAAAAGTAGTTGAAGAGTTAAAAAAATTTAATGAAAGCACGTTATTTATAAGAGGAATTATTGGATGGCTTGGTTATAAATCTAAATCAATTAAATATAAAGCAGATGAAAGGTTACATGGTCATACGAAATATAGTTTTAGTAGAATGACAAAGTTTGCTATAGATGGAATAATGTCTTTTAGCATTAAGCCACTAAGAATTGCAACAATTTTGGGTGTCCTCATATCATTTACAGGCTTTTGCTATATAATCTATGCTTTATATATAAAATTATTTTTAGATACTGCAATACAAGGATGGACTTCGATTCTTGTCTCTGTTTTATTTATCGGCGGTATACAATTATTATGTATTGGTATTGTTGGAGAATACGTTGGAAAATTATTTATTGAGTCTAAAAAAAGACAGTTATATATAATTGAAAAAATACTTTAGTAGCATTTCAAATAATATTTTTTTTAATCAGATGATTTTATCAAAAAATCATATTTCAATAATAATATTATTATTTATTTCATATTGTTCTATTGGAACAGGTATTCATACGGATGATTATATTTTTTTGGCTGATGCAATAAATAATAATTTTAATCAAAGTATTAATAGTTGGTTTGCTAATCGCTATTATTTTCTTTCTGCACCAAATATATTTTTTCAAATAATTCAAGCACATCTTTTTCATGATAATTATTTTTTATACGATATAATTAAAATTTTAGTTATTTGCTTATCTATTTACTTTGTTTATTTATTTTCAACAATTTATATGAACTCCGCAAAAAGTATTCTTTTCTCTTTTTGTTTTGTCATTTATCCAATAAACGAAGCAGTAAACTATCAGCCTATTACTATGTATTATTTAATTGTTCCCGCATTAGTTATGTATGGTTTTTATAATATTAATTTCAATAAATATTTAATAGGTGTATGCTCTTTAATACTAGGAACATTTTTTAGTTATGGCTCGCTTCCATATGTTTTTGGATTATCAATATTATTCTTATTTCAAAAACAATATAAAAACTTTTCTATTTTTATTTTTCCACAGCTCATATACATAATTTATTACTTTATTATTTCTATTAATTTCAACGTAATGGATACTAGGACTGGTAGTATATTTAATTTTTCTGCAATTATTAAACAATTTATGATACAATTATTTTCATCTATTGATTCATTGGTAGGTCCATCATTTATTTTAAAAATGTTATTATCTATTAGTTCACTTTCCTTGATTTCTGCATTAATAGGCATTGCCTTCATAGTTTTATTTATTAAAAATTTTCAACCCATTAAAAATGGAATTGAAAGTGAATTATTATATTCATTTACTGCAATATTATTTATTGGATATTTTATTTATTCATTAACAGGTTTATTGCCAAATATGAGTTTTGGACTAGGTAATCGTGTTACTACCTATGGAGTATTGCTATCTTCTCTGATCATAGTTAGTATATTTTTTAATAAAAAATTAAGCACGATATTATTTTCTATAATTGTTTTTGGATTTCTAGGAATCTCTGATCATTGGAAAAACTTTGAAAATCATAAAAAATTATTAATGAATAAGATTCATCTAAACGATCAAATAAATTCATTAGAAAAAAATACTCAAATATTAATTTCCCATAATATGTATAGTAAAATTGGTCCTATATCACACATTGAACTATTTACAGAATCAGCGCCCAATAATGCAATTTTTAATATAATTAATGGGAAAAATTTATCCGTAATTCCAATTAATAGTCGTTGTTATGTAAATGGCAATAATCTTATTGACCCCAAATTTGGCATTATATCAAATCTTAATAATATCATTGTATATAATTCTAATGAGGATCGTTTAATCAAACTTAATAAGATTGAAATACAAAATTATATTAATACATTAAATGAGGATAAAAGGCATTGGATACAATTCTTACCAAAAAATAATTTTATAAGAAAACTCCTAATCTACTTAATGCCTAGATTTGATTATTTGTTCTGACTACTGTTTTTTAATAATTCAAATAGATAAATCATGAATATTATCAAACTTTCTTTTTTATGTTTTTCTTTTTGGGGTATATATATGTTTGGAGTTAGGCCCTTTGATTTAATAAGTATTGGATTTATAATTATTTTATTACGCCATACGGTAAATCAACCAATATTTTTTATTAATAGAAAATATCTTTTACTGATAATATTAATATTGGGATTATTCCTAGGTTATTCATTACTTGGTATTGTGAATAGTTATACTGGCACTGTATCAACAGGCCCGCATAGTGCATTAGATAATCTTAAGCTTGGCATAGGTTTGAGTCTATGTCTATTCATATTTATTATTATTTATTCGATAGATTTCAATGTAAAAAAATTACAGCCCTTAATAAATAAAATTATTTTATTTCATGGTTTATTCATATTCCTTCAGTTTTTTTCTTACTATCTTTTTAATGTATTTATAAATCCTTTATCAATATTGATGGATAGTGGAATATATTCAGTAAATATATTATCTGACCGGGCATTATCTCAGAGTGATTACTTAATGCAAAGATCGATAGCTGGTGGGAGTTTATTATATCGACCTGCTGGGTTCTTTACAGAGCCATCTGCGTATTCAATAACAATGATAATATTATTGGCATCAAGGATGCATATTAATAGAAAACTTAATTTCCCAATAATAGTTGGATTTCTATCTGTAATAATGACATTTTCATTATGGGGAATTATTTCAATAGCAACTTTATTTATGATTTACAGAAGAAAATTATTTTTTATAGTTTTCCCAATGGTTGTTTTGTACCTAGGAATTTTTCTAAAAGACCTAATATTTTTAGGTTCATCTAGTCCAATTTGGCGCCTATTTAATTTATGGGAAGACACATCTTTTCTTGATAGGTTCAATTTTTTTGTTGAAAAGAAGTATGAAACTTATGATTTAATTACAACTTTTTTTGGTCATGGCTTAATTCATGGCAATGGAAATTTTTTATCTATGATTTTGTCTTCTTTTGGAGTAATTGGGACAATCATCTTATTCGTAATAATTTTTAGATTATTTAACAGAAGTGGTCGATTACAATCATTAATAATTCTAGGATTATTATTAATGCATAATGAGCAAATATTGACACTATTTATTTTTTGGGCTTGGTTAGCAGTTATAAGTAAAGATTTTTTACCAGAAAATAGTTATGGATAATCTTTTACATAAAATTAATGAAAATGGATTTTTTTTTAGTTTAGCTAGATATGGTCTTCTATCTTTTATTAAGCAATTAGAATATAATAAAAAGATAAAAGTGTTATTGCCTAAATTTATTTGCCGAGATATTCTAGCCCCTTTTAATCAATTAGAATGTGAAGTTTATTATTATAGCTTAAGTGAGAATTTTCAGCCAGAGATTAATTCAAAACAATTAGTAGATATAGATATTGTTTTAGTAGTTAATTATTTTGGATTTCCTGTTAATGATGACATTATAAACTATTGTAAAAAGGCTAATGTAATCGTTATTGAAGATAATGCACATGGGTTTTTAAGTAAATATGATGGTAATTGGTTGGGTTTTCGTGGTGATATAGGTCTGTTTAGTTTTAGGAAAACTTTACCTTTACAGGATGGTGCAGCTTATGTAGTAAATAATAAAAAATATAAAAAATATAAAAATAAATCTGTTAAATATAATTCTTTGGGATTTAATCCAAATATGAAAATTAAAAGGATCATTAATAAGATTCCTTTTTTTGGCATATATTTAAATTATTTAATTAAAAATATGATTCGATACTTTAAAAATGATGAAATCTATGAAGATCTAGAGAATACAATACCACATGAACCAAATCCCTCTAAAGATATAATAAAATTAGATTTTTTAGCGATTGATAATGAAATTAAAAGAAGAAGAAAGTTATATAGACAATGTGATTTGATTGCAAAAAAATATAATATTACTCCTTTGTTTGACGATTTAATTAATCAAATTTGCCCGATGGGCTTCCCATTTATAAACAATCAAAATTCAATAACGCCATTAAAAAGTTTTGCTCTAAAACATGGTTTAGAGATTATTCGTTGGCCAGATTTCCCAAAAAGTATAAAAAATCAAATACCAAATCACTACAAAGAGATAATGTTAGTTAATTTTTTGTTTTAATCTACCCTTGAAAAATAAAAATCAAACTGTTCCAGTAAGTATAGTTATACCAGTTCTGAATGAAGAGAATACTGTTGAAAGAATGCTTTCATCGATTGAGTGTCAGACGTATTTACCTGAGGAGGTCATTTTTGTTGATGCAGGCTCAACTGATAAGGGAAAACAAATATTAAAAAATTATACTACGGATTTATTCAAAATAGTTATTCTTGAAGAAAATGGTGCCTTTCCCGGAACAGGCCGTAATAAAGGATTGGAATCAGCTAAAAGCGAATGGATAGCTTTTCTAGATTGTGGAGTTTTTCCAGAAAATTATTGGTTAGAAAATTTATATAAATTTATTAAAAGTAATAATACACAGGGTGCATATGGTTATTGTTTTTTTTCAGCTAATACATCATTTACAAAAGCGGTGTGCGCTATTTCTTATGGTTTGAATATATCTAAACCAGTTTTGCCAGGTTCGATATTTAATAAATCAGTATTTAATAAAATTGGATTATTCAATAACACAATGAGATCTTATGAAGATGTTCTTTGGATGAAAAAATATGATAGTTATCAAAATAATAAAAAAATTTGTAAATCTGCTATTGTTTCTTATAGTGGTTTTCCAGAAACATTTTTTGGAGTAATCAAAAAATGGTTTATTTATAATTTTACTACAGCAAAAGAATTTGTAAATTTATTTTCTACATTATTCTATATGATGGTTCCTATTTTTGGAGTAACTCTATTCTATAATTATCAAGATTATTTCTTTTCTTTAATAATTATATATTTTTTTCTAAGAGGTATAGTTTCTCCAATTATAAAAAGTAATAATATTTTTTGGTGGAAAAAGAATGTGGGGTCTTTTTTTCATGCTTTTTATCTTTCAATTATTATAGATGCGACAAAAGTATTAGCATACTATTCAGGTATCATTTATGGTATAAAAAAACTATTTCTGTTGCCTTGGTCTAAATCAACTCCAAAGATTAATAAAAATAATATAGATGAATTTACAGTAGAAGGGTTTGGAGATGAGTGGGAGCGCTTTGATCAATCAAAATTATCAATTGAAGAACAAGAAGAACTATTCAATAATTATTTTGATATTTTTCCATGGAATAAAATTTCAAATCAATCAATTGGATTTGATTTAGGTTGTGGTAGCGGGAGATGGGCAAAACTGGTTGCACCAAAAGTTTCCCAATTACATTGTATTGACCCAAGCTCAGCTATCGAAATAGCAAGAAAAAATTTAATTAATAATCATAATTGTAAATTTTATAAAAATGATGTTCAAAATATTCCTTTAGATGATAAATCAATGGATTTTGGTTATTCATTAGGAGTCCTTCATCATATTCCTGATACACAGTCTGCAGTTAAAGCATGTGTGAGTAAGCTTAAACCCGGTGCCCCTTTTTTAGTCTATTTATATTATTCATTTGATAATAAGCCAATATGGTATTCTTTAATATGGAGATTTACTGATTTTATAAGAATGATGATTTCTAGGCTTCCATATTCATTAAGATATATCTGTTCACAAATTATAGCCTTAACAATTTATTATCCTTTGGCAAAGGCATCTTTATTATTGGAGAAAATAGGTTTTAATGTTAGAAATTTTCCACTTAGCATTTATAGGAATTGTTCATTTTATACAATGAGAACTGATGCCTTAGATCGTTTTGGTACCAGACTCGAAAAAAGATTTTCAAAAAAAGAAATTCAGAATTTATTGGAGAGTGCAGATTTAGAAAATATTATCTTCTCTAATAATGAACCGTATTGGTGTGCGATTGGTACACGCAAAGAAAAACAAAAGCAAACTTAATCATGTGTGGAATAACGGGATATGTAGGAGGAGAGTGGCTTAATGGTTTAGAGGGTGCAAAACATCAATTAAAACTTATGTCGGAAACTATTAAACATAGAGGACCAGATTCCTCGGGGTTTTGGCTTGACCAGGATTGCGGAATTGCTTTTGCCCATCGACGCCTTTCAATTATTGACTTATCCGATAATGGGAAACAACCAATGTTTTCATCTTCAAAAAGATTTGTAATTCTTTTTAATGGCGAAATATATAATCATTTATCACTTAGATCTGAATTAGAAAAAGAGAATTGCGCTCCCGATTGGAATGGACATTCAGATACTGAAACTATTTTAGCTTATATAGAGAATCATGGCTTTAAAAAAACGCTAGAAAAGTGTGTTGGTATGTTTGCAATAGTCTTATTTGATAGAGAGAAAAAACATCTTTATATGGCAAGAGATAGAATGGGTGAAAAACCTCTTTACTATGGTTGGCAAAAAGGAGTTTTTTTATTTGGTTCTGAATTGAAATCATTGCAAAAGCACATATCATTCGAAAATAAAATAGATAGAGATGCAATCGCGTTATACTTGAAATATAATTATGTTCCTTCCCCTTTTTCAATTTTCAAACGGATTTCAAAAGTACCTGCAGGTACTTTTATTAAATTAAATATTAAACAAAAAGATTTTCGTCCCAATGAAAAGATAAATCCGATAAATTATTGGTCTTTGGAAAATGTTGCTTCAAAAGGAATAATGAATCCAATAAAAGAAAATAATCTTGCAATTAAAAATTTAAAAAAACTGCTTAAAGTTTCAATTAAAGATCAGATGATAGCAGATGTTCCTATAGGTGCTTTTTTGTCTGGAGGAATTGACTCTTCTCTTATTGCAGCTATTATGCAGGAGCTATCCAATAAATCAATAAAAACTTTTACAATCGGATTCCATGAAAAAGGATTTAATGAAGCAGAGTATGCAAAGGCTATCGCAAATCATTTGAAAACTGATCATACTGAATTATATGTTGAACCAAATGATGCTATGAACATAATTCCCAAACTGCCTCATTTATATGATGAGCCATTTTCCGATTCATCTCAAATTCCAACTTTTCTTATTTCAGAAATGACAAGGAAATATGTAACTGTATCACTATCAGGAGATGGCGGAGATGAAGTTTTTGGTGGCTATAATCGTTATTTATGGAATAATAATTTCCATGAAAGAACAAAAAAAATTCCATACTATTTGAAAAATAACTTTGCGGCCTTAATAAAGAAAATATCACCAATGACTTGGGATAGAATTATGGCCTCATTTAATTTTATGACTCCAAGTACTCTTGAGGCAGTTAGAAAAGGTGAAAAAATACATAAATTAGCTGAGGTTCTGACTGCTAAGGATTATAGCGAAATATATAATAGGTTAATTTCTCAATGGCAAAAACCTTCTAAATTGATAAAGTCGGATTTAGACATAAATAATATCCAAAATAATGCTTTGTTTTTGGATAATGATTTTAGGTTTATGATGATGTTTAATGATTCAACGCAATATTTGCCCGATGATATTTTAGTTAAATTGGACCGGGCAGCAATGAGTGTATCATTAGAAACTAGAATACCATATTTAGATCATAGAATAATTGAATATTCATGGAGATTGCCCCTATCTATGAAAATAAAAGGTGGGAAAGGAAAATGGGTTTTGAGAAAAATTTTAAATGAATATATTCCAAAAAATTTAATTGATAGGCCAAAAATGGGATTTGGAGTACCAATTGACTATTGGCTTCGGGGTCCGTTAAGAGATTGGGCTGAAGACTTGCTTGATGAAACAAAAATAAAAAACGAGGGGTTTTTTAATGTTTCGCCGATTGCTAAAAAGTGGAAAGAGCATAAACAAGAGACCAATAATTGGCAGCATCATTTATGGAATATACTAATGTTTCAATCATGGTATAATATTCAGAAGAAATAGCCATGAGAAAAAAAATGATTTTAGTAGTTATAAATGATCACTTATTTACTGCTAAGCATAGAATCCCACTGTTAATTGGTCTTAAGTCAAGTAATTATAATGTTATTTGTGCAGTGCAAAAAAATAGTAAAGCAGAAAAATTACTTATATCCAAAAAAATAAATACTGTTAATTGGTCTGTTTCAAGAAAAGGGAAATTTATTTTCTTTGAACTAATTTCGATATATCGCCTTCTAAAACTATATCTAAAATTAAAGCCAGATATGGTTATTCATGCAACAATCAAGCCAGTTATTTATGGAACTATAGCTTCCTATTTTGCTAAAGTTGGGAATACAATTAATCTTATTACTGGTTTAGGATCTGTTTTTGTTAAGTCTGGTTTAATTGCCAAATCTTTTAAAATGATTATTGTATGTATATATAAAATTGTTTTTAGGCTAGGGTATCAAAAAATAATTTTTCAAAATAATGATGATAGAATGGTACTCATGCCAAAAAAAAGTTACAGGAAGGCTCAAATTATCCAGGTTGCTGGATCGGGAGTAAATATATCAGACTTCCCTAAATTGCCACTTCCAAAAAAAATAAGAATTTCTTTGATTGGTCGAATAATTAAAGAAAAAGGAATTGAATTTTTTATTAATACATCAAAAATAATTAAAAAAACCTATCCAAATGTTAAATTTGCTTTAGTTGGCCCCATTGATATTGGCAATCCATCATTTATTTCAAAAGATTATCTATTGAGTTTAAATCAAGATAATGAAGTTGAATGGTTGAATGCAAAAAATGATATTCTAAGCGTTTATAAACAATCTAGCATAATAGTTTTGCCAAGCTTAAGAGAAGGATTACCTAAAACATTATTAGAAGCAGGTCTTTGTGGGCGTCCTGTAGTAGCAACAGATGTGCCAGGATGTAGAGATGTAGTTATTAATGGAAAGACCGGTTATTTATTTCCATTATATGATAAAAAAACATACATTGATCAAATTAAAGATTTAATAGATAATAAGGAGAAGATGATCCGTATGGGGGAAGCTGGTCGCCAGCATATAAAAAATAATTTTTCTACTGAAAAAATTATTCCTAAAATTATTCAAGAAATTGATAAAAGTTTTAATAAGGGTATTTAATGAATGAATTAAAGAATTTTTCAGATAATAATAACAAAACTGTAGCTATTCAAGGTTTAGGATTTGTGGGTTCTGTAATGTCCCTTGTTTGTGCAAATTCAATTAATGAAGATTATAATGTAATTGGTGTTGAGGCCCCAACAATTCATGGTGAAAATTTAGTTGAAAATTTAAATAATGGTAATTTTCCTCTTTATTGTGAAGATCCAAAAATTGAAATGTTTTATAAAAAAACGATTTCAAAAGGAAATTTTATTGCAACTACTAGTACTGATGCATACCTCTTCGCAGATGTGATTATTGTAGATATAAATTTAGATGTTGAAAAAGAAAATTCTGATTCTGGGTCATTAAAATCATTTAATGTAGATCTTTCTTCATTTAAAAATGCAATAAAAAGTATTGGAAATAAATGTAAACCAGATGCATTAATACTAATTGAAACTACTGTTCCTCCAGGAACTTGTAGTGATATTGTTATGCCAATAATTTATGATTCATTAAAAGAAAGAAATTTGGCTACAGACAATATTAAAATTGGCCATTCTTATGAGAGAGTTATGCCTGGCCCAGACTACATTGATTCCATTCAAAATTTTTATCGTGTATATTCAGGAGTTGATGAAAGAAGTGCAAATGCTGTAGAATCATTTTTACATACAATTATTAGAACGGATGAATACCCATTAACCAGGCTTGACAATACAAACTCAACAGAAATTGCAAAGGTTTTAGAAAACTCATACCGTGCAATGAATATTGCATTTATGGTTGAATGGTCTCGTTTTTCGGAAGAAGCCGGTGTAAATCTATATGATATAATTAATGCAATTCGCCTTCGTCCCACTCATGCAAATTTAATGTATCCTGGTATTGGAGTAGGTGGATATTGTTTAACAAAGGATGCTTTGCTTGCTAGTTGGGCTCGCCAAAATCTTTTTAATAGTGATGAATCTTTAGGCCAAAGCGAGATGGCGATTAATATTAATGATCAGATGCCAAGATTTGCATTTGAATTCCTAATAAAACATTTTTCAAATTTATCTAAATCGAAAATATTGTTTCTAGGTATATCTTATAGAGGAGATATAGGCGATACAAGGAGTACGCCTGTTGAAAAATTATATAATTATATAAATAATGAATGTCAGAATATTTTGTGTCATGATCCTTATGTAAAATATTGGGATGAGAAATCGTTAACTATTGAACAAGATTTAGAGAAGCAACTTCATTCTTCCCCAAATTTAATTTTGATTACTGCTGGTCATTCAATCTATAAAGATGATAAAACAATTAAAGCAATTCTAAAATTAAAACCATTGTTCATTTATGATATAATAGGTCTGCTATCACCAGAAAATATTAGAGTTTTAATGACAAAACATAAAGTTAAAGTTTTGGGAAGGGGAGATATTTAATCAAAAATAGTAGTTATAAATTAATGAAAATAAAAAAGTGAAAAATCTATGAAAAAAGTCTTAATTCTTGGTGGAGCGGGATTTATTGGTTTGGGAATAACTAAATTCTTATCAAAAAAAAGAAAATACGAAATTACAATTGCTGATATTTTTTCTTTGGGTCAAAAGGATGATTATTTTAATAAAATCACTTCTGATTATCCAATAAATATAATTGAGGGTGATTTTACAAGTATTGAAAATTATAATAAACTTGAAAAAAAATATGATTATGTTTATATGTTAGCCTCAGTTGTTGGTGTTAATCGTTGTATAGATGAACCTCATGAAGTCATACGTATTAATACTGCATTAATTCAAAATACATTAAAGTGGATTTGTGAAAATAATATTGGGAAAGTTTTGTTCTCTTCATCAAGTGAATGTTATGCAGCGACTACAGATTATTTTAATTATCATGTTCCGACCTCTGAAAATGTTCCTTTAACAATATCTGAAATTGCTCATCCTAGATTTACATATGCCGTAACCAAAATTCTAGGTGAATCAGCGTTTTTGAATTATGGTAAAAAATATAATTTTCCAGCAACCATTGTGAGATATCAAAATATTTTTGGCCCTAGAATGGGTTTTAAGCATGTCATACCCCACTTAGTTGAGAGATTCTATAATAAAGAAAATCCATTTAAAATTTATGGCGCTGAGCAAACTCGGGCGTTTTGTTATATATCTGATGCTTCAGAAGGTACTGTGCTAGCAATGGAAAATGAGAATTCAAATCAGCAAATATATCATATTGGCTCCCCTTTAGAAATAACAATTAGCGAATTAACAAAATTTGTTGGTGAAATTATGGATTATAATGGAGAATATATAAATGCATCAACGTATCCAGGGTCAGTAAGTAAGAGATGTCCAGATATATCTAAATCTAAAAGTGAATTAGGTTATAGTCCAAAAATATCTTGGCAGGATGGCTTAAATAAAACTGTTTTATGGTATAAAGATTATTTTAAATCAGGGTTGCCCATTTATAGTGGAGGTTTTAAGCCCCCAGAAGATCTTTCATATAGAGATTAGATTGTGTTGAAAAGAATAATTGATATTTTACTTTCTTTGTTGATAATTATAAGCTTTCTTCCATTTGGACTAATAATTATCATTATATTAAATCTATCTGGAGAAGGAGAAGTTTTTTACAAACAAATTCGAATTGGGAAAAATGGTAAAGAATTTGGTTTAATTAAATTTGCTACAATGGTAAAAAATAGCCCAAATATGGGGATGGGAGATATTACAGTAAAAAATGATCCAAGAGTGCTTCCATTTGGAAAAATTCTACGAAAGACTAAGTTAAATGAATTTCCTCAATTTTTAAATGTTCTAATTGGAGATATGAGTTTAGTTGGGCCTCGGCCCCTAGTTAAAAATCAATATGATATGATCCCAGATAACTTATTAATTAAAATAAAAAACTTAAAACCAGGAGTAACAGGAATAGGTTCAATCATTTTTAGAGATGAAGAAAAATATTTTTCAAAAATAGAAGATCCAAAAGATTTTTATAAAAATCAAATTGTTCCATTTAAATCAGAGCTCGAATATTGGTATAGTAAAAAAAAATCGATTATTGTAGATATATTATTAATTATTTTAACAATTATAATGATTATTTTCCCAAAGTCTAATATATATAAATTTTGTTTTAGAAGTTTACCAAATCATGTTTTATTTAATCCTGAAAATTAATTTGAGAATTTATTGATTGATATTCCTTATATAGCAATTTTTATGATTTCAGTTGTTATCCATTTTGCAGTGACCTCAATTGGTAAAAACTATGCTTTAGCATCTCCTGATTATAGGAAAAAACATAAGAATTATACTCCTCAGCTTGGTGGAATTATTTTCGGTCCGATTTTTTTATTTTTTTGTTGGGAATTTGATTTAGTAAATAATTGGTATATAATTGGAGGGATAATTACAATTATATTAGGTGCTATTGATGATATTTTTACTATTTCATGGAAAATAAAACTAGCAATTCAATTACTAATTGCACTATTTATTTGTACAGTATTCTGGGGAACTATTAATTAAATAAGTTTTTATACTTTAAATATTTCATTATCTAAAAATATCTTATTATTACTATTTCTGATATGGTTTATTGGACTATATAACGCCGTAAATCTTTTAGATGGATTAGATGGTCTTGCGGCAGGATTTATGTTTATTCTATGTGCAGGATTAGGTTTCATAGAAAATTCATATTTTTCTAATATAAATATTCTTTTATCCTTAATTCTGTTAGGTTTTTTGATCCTTAATCAAAGAAATGCAAAAATTTTTATGGGTGATAGTGGGAGTCTTTTTTTAGGATATCATGCTGCTGTGCTCCCGTTATTATACTTCGATTTATCTAATAATGGTGGCAAATTAATTATGTCTCCTTTTGTTATTTTAGTATCATATCTTATTGCAGATACTTCCAGGGTATTTTTTACACGATTGGCTGATAAAAAAAGTCCCATGACTCCCGATACAATCCATTTACATCACTTGTTATTGCAGCAAATAAGTAGCTATCTTACTTCAATCGGTACAATTTATTTCATCGGGTTATTTTCAGTAATTTTTTCTGTATATAGTTTTACAAATATTTTATCAACCAATATAATGTTAGGGCATTTGTCTTTGCTCTTATTATTTATTTTAACTCCTCCTGTTCAGGCTTATGTTCCTTTGCTTGAAAGAATAATAAAACCATTTTATTCCTGGCAGAAGGAGTCAATCGAAAAACAACCTCTGATCTATAGGACATTATTTATATTAGTTTTATTATTATGTTTATTTTTTTCTATTGTTTTAGATATAAGTTTTATACAAAAAATGAATATCTTTCATTTTGGGGCATTACTAGCAATGATCTTAATTTCTATAATTAGTAGAAAAAACCTTATTATTACTTACATTTTTCAGGTTGCAATTTTATTGACTATAAGTGAAAGTCTATGGATAACAGAGCTCTCGCTAGGTATAAGATTATTTTCATCATTAATTGCGGTATCTTACATTATTTTTATTTTACAAAAAAGACATGGCTGCTTAATCCGAGATTTTTCCTCTCTTGATTTATTAGTTGTATTTATTGTTTTAGGAGGAATTACACTTTCATTAATTGGATACTCTATTTCTTTTTGGTTCTGTATTACAATTTTCTCTATTTGGTTTGGAATCTCATTTATTTTTAGAAGGATAATATCTAATTAAATTTTATGTCAATACTATATGTCGGCAAAAAAAATGAGGATGGTTTCCAAGTAGCTGGATGAAAGCCCCCAAAACTAAGGGAAATACTTTCAATAGCATTTGATTTGTATTTTAACTTATAGGTAGCCCCTATATCAAGAGCCGTATTTATTTTTGTTGAATAATCACTCACACCAACAATGCTTCCGCCAAAACTTAAATTTTGAGTAACTTTACGCGTAAATAATAATTGTGGTAAAAAAAGATGATTTATTTTTTTATCTTGAAGATTCTTTCTAGCGCCAATTGCGGTTGCTAAGTCCAATTTATCTGAATCAAAAAATTGATAGAATAATCCATAATAATATGTATAAAATCCCTCTGGATGCTTAGATATATATCCATGAAAATCAAAGTTTTCTGTGAAACCATAGCTCATTACAATATAACTTTGACCAAAATCAAATTTTTTAAAAGGGTTCCAAGTGATATCTATTTTAAACTTTCCTCTTCCCGTTGATGTTCCATTATCATATCCGGCAGATGCCCAAACTATTGAGGATATTAATATTATTGTAAAAAATTTACTTTTCATCTAATAAAAGTTATGAATAAATAATATGAATAAATTTAGGCAAAACATTTTTATAATGCTTTTTATAAATATTTCATTTGTTTCATCATCTTATTCTCAAATACATGTACCGTCTGATCCTTATCATCTTTTATTGTATGAGAAATCGCAATTTGATGGTGAAAAACCTATGAATTCAAACATGTTTAGACCATTATTTCATAAAACAGATTCAACTTTATTTATGGTTCAAATAAAAAATGAATTTTATTTTAATGATAATGTCCCTAATCAAGAGAATATGGATGTTAGATACTTTTCAAAAGGAATGGGTAGTTTTAATTCAATAGCATTAGCAATGAATAGTAAATATTTTACGTTTCTGGCAGAGCCATATATTATCAACAATAATTTTTTATCTGTAAATAGTATTGATCGTGAAGGTTCATTTTCTGTTCTTAATGATAAAGAACTCCCAGAAAGTATCAGACCTGAATCAAGTGGTTTTAGAAATTTTCTTGCTTTTATCCATTATAAAGGTTTTGGTTTTGGATGGAACAATGGAAATAAATGGTGGGGTGGGGGTGTTCATTCAGGTTTGCAGATGACAAATAATACTAAGCCATTTCCTTCTCAAATTATAGGTACAATACATGAAATTAGATTTGGGAATATTGGCCTTTATGGATTATATAGTTTTTCAAAGATTAATGAATCATTTGGTGAAAACGCAAAATATTTCACATCACTTAATGGTCAGATTTCATGGTATGGATCAGCAATTCTTTCTGTTGGATTTAGTAGAAATTATTTGACAGGTGGAAGAAAGCTTCTTTCTGGTTATGAATGGAAAGAGGCAGATGCTCGAAAAATTGTTTTTGAAGGGTTATTTACTAGTGATTTATTAGACTCTGAATATACGGTTGGTGGGCACGATGCTTGGGATCAAACTCTATCTGGTTATATAAATGTGACATTACCGGAAAGAGATCTAAAATTATACGCTGAATTTGGATTTAATGACAATAGAATGTATTTCGCAGATTTTTTATCGCAGCCTGATCATAGCATGGCTACTGTGATCGGTGTTAGAGATTATGGTATCGGTGCAAATAAAAATTGGATTTGGGGTGCTGAATGGACAAATTTGATGATTACCTATACTTCAAGGCATAGGACGGGAGGTCCGGGCACATGGTACCAAAGAAATACCTATCAATTTAGTTCCTATTATGGTAGGAGATGGGGGGCTCATTCAGGATCAGACTCAGATGATTGGTATATATATATGGGTTACTTATCAGATAGATTAATGATAATACCTGCGCTCAATTATGAAAGGCATGGCATCGTAACACACAGACCAGCAGAAGTTAAAATGGAATTAAGGCTTGACGCACGATATAAATACAATGGAACCTGGATCGGGCTTTATTATGAAAAACAGCAAGAAGCATTTCTTGGATTTCCCGACTATTTTTATGAAGATGATATGGGAAACCCAATTGATGCCTCAAAAGGTAACTTAGCTAATTCTAGAGCAACAAATACCCTAATATTAACAATATCGAGAATTATTAATTTTTAGTATTTACGATTTATTCGAATAATATTAAATTAAACACGAATATTATTAATAATTATGTTTAATAAAATACGAATATTATTATTTTTTATCTCTATAAGTTTAACTAGTGGCCAAACTGCGGAAGAATTAAAGCAATTTATGGATACTTATGGGAAGCTTAAAGTTGAACAGCAATCAAATGAAATTGTCAAAAAAGGACTTGAGGCTGAAAAAGATCCCGAAGATGGGCCAGTTAGATTATTAGTTAGACCAGGTGATCTAACTAAATATTATCGCGAAAAAATGAGTGTTATTCAAAAAGATTTAAAAGAATTAAATCGACTACTTGTGGACTCTGATAGTATTCCTCCTCTATCTCATTTTGGTTACAATTATTTTTCGCTTAGAGATTCTATTCAATTTATTGATAATGCGAATGTAAGCTCAAATTATATTCTTGGGTTTGGTGATGAAGTGGTTATTTCTATATGGGGTCAAGCTGAGCAACATGAAAGAAAAATTCTTGATCGTGATGGAACAATATTTATTGATAATGTGGGCTTGCTTTATCTAGGTGGTAAAAATCAATCTCAAGCTAAAGAATATGTATTAAACAGATTTACCAGTATATATGCTACATTAAAATCAGATCCTCAATTATCGTTTTTAGAGTTTTCTGTGGGTAAGACAAAAAATATTAATATTTCAGTATCTGGGCATGTTTTATATCCTGGAAATTATGTTGTTAATCCATCAACAAGCATACCAAATATTTTAATTTTAGCAGGCGGGATTAGCGAAATAGGAACCTTAAGAAATGTTTTTTTACAGCGAAATGGTGTTATTGTAGATACTCTTGATTTATATCCATTAATCACTGGGATTGGCCTTATAGATCAAATACCAATTTTTGATAGTGATATTATTGTTGTTCCGCCTCGTGGGAATTTTGTTGCTTTAACTGGAAACATATTAAATCCATCTTATTTTGAAATAATAGAAACTGATAATATTTCCACCTTGATTAAATATGCAGGTGGTGAAAAAACTAATGGTAATAATCAAGTAATTATAGCAAGGTCTCAATCATCTAATTTATTTGTTTCTAAATCAGATTTTAGTAAAACTGAGCTTATTAATGGGGACAGTTTAATTATCCCCATTAACTATGACCCAATTAAATCAATTTCAATTTCTGTTACAAATAGGTCTAATATTGAAATGCCATGGATTAAAAATCTAACTTTTCAACAAATACTTAATATTTTGAGTGTTGATTTTAATAATGTAAGAGATGCAGAATTAATTAGGCGTGATAGAATAAAAAATCAATATCAACCAATTCCATTTGACCTAGCAAATAGCAATGAAATTTTATTTTTTCCTAACGATCATATCTCTATTCACCTTTTTGAAGATTTCACACTTTCAAGGATGGTCATAGTTGATGGTGAAGTAAATTCACCAGGTACTTACCCATTGATTCAAGATCAAGAAACCATAAATTCAATTATATCTCGAGCAGGAGGACTTCAAAAAACAACTAATATTAACAATGTAGTTGTTAAACGAGATACGCTCATTTTTGGTTCTAGCAATGGTGAAATGACTTTAACACCTGGGGATACTATTATTGCTAATCCTTCATTAGGCACAGTCAAGGTAGAAGGTGAAGTTCATAACCCTGGTAATTTTGAATGGAGAGCAAACGCTTCAGCAAAAAATTATTTATCATTTGCCGGAGGATTGACGGCTTATGGTGATAAAAAACATATTGTTTATATTACTCCTTATGGTGAAGCGACTCGAATAAATCAAAAAAGCAATGAATCTATATTGCCGGGAAGTATAATTAGGGTGAGTGAAAAGCCAATTTCTGAACAAAATTATTTTCCAGATCGAATTCAACAAGTTAGTAGCCTTATTACTTCTCTAGTCTCTATTGCTATACTTGCAAACACAACGACTAAGTAATTGAAAAGACACATAACTTTTATATCAATTTTATTGTTTTTTGCTTGTGATGATATAGGAAAAGATTATCAGTGGCAGGGCAATATTCCGCCAGGATTTTCTAGAACTTTTGGAACTGTTGGGTATGATTATGGCTGGAATGCTTCATATTCGCAATTTGATGATGGAATCATTGTTGTTGGTCAAAGAGCTCCTGAAATAGGAGGAAAATCTGATTTATGGGCTATTAAAACCAATACTCGTGGGGTTATGGAATGGGAACAATATTTTGGCGGAGGAGACAATGAAGCTGGTTTAGATGTCGTTTCCACATCAGATGGGGGATTTTTATTTGTTGGATATACATGGTCATATAGCAATAGTCAGCAGATGTTTGTTATAAAAACAGACTTCCATGGTAACAAAGAATGGGAGAAGGTATACGGCGGAAGTATGTGGGAAGTTGCCTATTCAGCTATAGAGGTAATTGGGGGAGGATATATTATTGCAGGATCATCAAATAGTCCTGGTATATCTTCTGGTAATACGGATATATATTTAGTAAAAATCGACCAAAATGGTGAAAAAATTTGGGAGAAAGCATATGGAAATAAAGCTTTCCCTAATCATGAATGGGCCTATGATATAATTCAATTAGATGATCAGGGATTTATATTAGTTGGCGCAAGAGATCGATATAGCAAAGGTTCATTAAATGGTCTAATTTTACGAATTGATGAAAAAGGAGATTTGCTTTGGGAAAAAGAATTGCTTGATGAAAGCCAAATTTCACAATCAATATTTACTATTTCAAAATCGGCAGAAGGATTTTATTATTTATGTTCAGGTGTCAATTCTGTCAATTCACCTGAAGTTTTTCAACCTACAATAATCAAAATTGATGGATCGGGAAATATTGATTGGCAGCGTAGACTTAATTCTAATAGTCATCAAAGAAATCAATTTAGTGCAACTACAACGAATTTGGGAGGTGTTGTAGTCGTAGGGTCTTCTAGACAACCAAATAATAAAAGTAAAAATGATGCTTTCATGACAAAATTGGATAATTCAGGAAATATAATTTGGAGTAATTCTTATGGATCAATGGATGAAGATGATTGGGGTTGGTCTTTATTTGAATCTTCTAATAATAATCTTGTTTTTGTTGGCTCTACAAAATCATTCGGCGCAAGTCTTTTTGATATTTTATTAGTAGGAACAAATCCTGATGGAATATCTAAATAATAAAAATCAGTTATGAAAGATAAAGAATTAACAGCTGAACAGGTTGTAATTGAAGTAATGCGCCATTTTGGGTTTCGGCGCAATTATCAAGTTGCAAAATATTTTAATGTAACTCCACAAACTCTATCTGGTTGGATTAAAGCTGGAGAGATTCCACCAAAACATTTAATGAAATACACTACAGAAGTTTTAAATGCAAAAAATTTTGATAATCCTATAATTACTCAGAGTGGATCAATTAGTCAAAAAAATGACGAAAACTATGAACCTCATAAATCAAAACATTTTATTTGGCAACAAAACAAAAAAATAATAAAAAATAATATAAAAACACTCTTGTTATTACCATTGGTATCGATGGGAATAACAGTGATATATGTGTTTTTTATTGCTGACCCCATTTATACTTCAGTATCTAAAGTTTTGCCTATTTCAGAAGATGGATCTAGTTCGAGTGGCTTTTCAGGTGTCGCAGCGCAACTTGGAATAAATATTCCACTTACAATTGGTGGTTCTGTTCCATGGGATGAGATTTACCCTGAAATCGTAATTAGTAATAATTTATTATCGAAAGTATTGGATGAAGAATATGAAACAAAAAAGTACGGAACAAAATCGTTGAAGCAAATAATTATTAGTGAGCATTCTCTATCAAAGTATCAAGAGCAGAACCAAAACAATAGAGCAATAATAGAATTAAGAAAAATGATTAATATTATTAAAGATCGCCTTTCCCCTGTAGTTACGTTAGAAGTTTCTGCCTTTGAGCCATTATTTTCTGCTGAGTTATCAAATAGGTTAATTGAAAAATCAGGTAAGATTCAACGTCAATTAAAAACAAATAGAGTAACGCAAAAAAAACTTTTTATTGAAGATAGGCTCAAAGAGGTTTCTTCCGGCATGAAAAAAATGGAACAGGAACTAAGGGAGTTCCGCGAATATAATCGTAATATATCATCATCACCTTCTCTTACAATGCGCGTACAAGAGATGGGTCGGGAATTAGATCTTCAAAATAGTTTATATGTAACATTGAAAACTCAGCACGAAAAGGCAAAAATTGACGAAATTGAAAGAGATGATATGGTACAAATTATTGATGCCCCAAGTATACCAGCTAAACTAACCCGTCCAAGAAGAGGTTTGAGTATTGTTTTTTCAATATTTTTTGGTATTTTTGCAAGCATATTTACAATTTATTTCCGTGAAAATTATATACAAGGTACTGCAGACTGATATTAGACCGTTTATTATTTAAAGAAACTTTTCTCTATATTCTTTCAAAAATAATCCCTGGTATAGTTGGCCTTTCTTCAGTATTAATATTCTTAAGAATCTTAGGTACAGAAGAATATGGTCAGTATAGTTTCATTTTGTCTCAATGTACTTTATTTGTAGCAGTTGGCTTTGGCTGGCTAAATCAGTCCACATTGCGTTATTATTCGAAAGATCATATTTTAAATAGCTATAATAACAATAGGACAAAAGCTATATTTATATCTATAGTATCTTGTTTATTAATTTTATCTATTTTTATTTATTTTCAACCTCTTTCAATCAAAATTTACTGCTTTTCAATAATGTTGATAATTATGATGGGTTGTTTTAATTATGTTAAAACTTTATTCCAGTCAAAAATTTTACCAAAAAAGGTTTTTATTCTAACTAGTATACAAGCTTCCTTGTCGCTAGCAATTCCATTATTCTTAATGAAAATTATTTCTTCCAATAAGGAATTTTTATTATTGGGAGTTAGTTTTTCATTCCTATTAAGTATGATGTTTTTGATTAAAACGTCATTTAAAAATTATCGATTCAGAAATATAAAAAATCTAATTGCTAAACAAAATAATGATCTTTTAAAAAAATGGGCTTATTACGGTACGCCACTATCTTTGTGGTTTGCAGTGGGACTTGCATTGCCATTTTTAGATCGTTTTTTTATTAATATTTATCTTCCAGATCAATACTTAGGATTATATGCTAGTACTCAAGAGCTATTAACGCGCTTCTTCTCTTTAACTTTATTTCCTTTTATAATGGCACTTCATCCTAGGATTATGAGTTTATGGAATAAATCAAATTATCATGATGCTACTCGGTTAATTAATCAAAGCATTTCATTAGTTTTTATTATAGGTGTTATTATTTTATATATTGTCTGGAAGTTTAATGACTTTACTTTTTTATTAATGGGAATTATGATTCCAGGATTTGATTCAGAATCAAGAAGACTTATAGTGCCATTGCTAGCGAGCGGATTATTATGGCAACTATCTTTTTTAACTCATAAAATGTTAGAATTAATGGAAAAAACAAGTCTAATGACGATGGCAATTATTCCTTCTCTAATAATAAATATAATTGGAAATTATTATTTCTTACCAATAATAGGGGGGCGTGCAACTGCCTACTCTTCTTTATTATCTGCTTTTATATACTGTAGTATAACTGGTATTTATTCAATTTATTCAATGAATAAAATTAAATCATTATAAAACCATGATTATCTTACCAATTATTTTACTTATTATAATTTCAATATTAACAAAATTTATTACAAAAACTTGGACTTCTCCTGGCGCGTTTTTTTGTATTTGCTGGTCTTTTTTTTCAATTGTACCAATTCTATTTGCTTCTGATTATAAAATAGATCACTTAGCAATATGGTTTATTGCTATTTTTTCTATGTCATTAGCATCTGGATCAATAGTTGCTTATTCAAATAATCCGATTAATCAAAAATATTTTTTTAACACAAAAATTCATTTTAACTATCAATTTCTTATTCATGCGATGCTATTTTTTTCTAGCATTAGTTTATTAGGAATATTCCTACTGATCAAACATGCTACTGATATATATAGTTTAGGTAATTATCTTAGCGAATGGATAATTATTCCAAACATGATATCAGTGGATCGTTATAGCGGTTTATTGAATTATCCTTTCATAATTAAATACAGTCTCTATTTTATCTATCCTGCGAATTTACTTGGTGGAATAATATTTGGCTATAATGATCAATCAAAAAGAATTAAGATCATTTCATTTCTACCATTATTATTATCAATTTTATTAGGAATTATAGAAGGTGCTAGAACTAGCATGCTTTTAGGTTTAGTTCTTTTTTTCTCTTCATGGCTGAGCACCTATATGGTTAACCCAAAAAATAAAATAAATAGAAAAAAATCATATTCTAGAGTTATTATATCAAGTATAGCTTCCCTAACAATATTTACTTTGTTTTTTATTTTAATTCAATGGCTTAGGCAAGGAACGGATACAATAATATTTGAATTATTATTTGATCGAATTCGTGCCTACTTTTTTGGTTATCTTCCAGCATTTTCTAAGTGGATTATAAGTGATATGAATTATAAACTAAATAATGGATTAATTACCTTTGCTGGTCCATTTAATCTAATTGGAATTTTAGATAGACCATTAGGTTTTTATGATTCAATCTATATTGCTAAGGATATATCAACTAATATTTTCACTGCATTTCGAGGTATAATAATAGATTTTTCTATTCCTGGAGCAATTTTTATTGCTTTTCCAATTGGTTATATTATTCAATCAATTTTTCAAAATAATTCCGCTATGTCTTTTGTAAACACAATACCTATTTCGATGTTTTATGCCTTTACAATTTATTCACCTTTAATTAGTATTTTTCATTACAATAGTATTTTATTTGCTTGGTTTATTTTATTAATAATTTTATTTATAGCCAAATATGCAGTTGTGGTTAATTACCGTTAATTTTCACGATACTGCACCGACTAAATCCTTAATTGATTCTTTATCCTTAGTTGAAAATTTTGAATCAGTTAAAGTTGGTATAGCTGATAATGAGGCAACTAAAATTAGCAATATTGAATTGGAAAAAATTATTGATAATTCAGAAATTGACATAAAAATTTTCTCATATATAAAAAACTTATATTATTGGCCAGCTGCAAAAAAAGTAATTAATACCATAAAAAATATAAAAGGATCATATCCTGATTGGGTACTTGTTTGTAATAATGATATTACTTTTTCAGATCGTAATTTTATTAAAATATTATCGAAAATTGATGTGAAAGAATACCCAATTATTGCACCAAATATTATTAATTCAAAAGGAGAGAATTTAAACCCATTTTTAATTTCACCATTATCGAGATTGGATAGGCTTTATTGGAATCTTTATTTTATTTCATTTTCATTCTCCCGTTTAATGTTATTTATAAAAAATTTTTTGCGTGCATTTAGATTCAGATTGAATAAAAAAAATATTAGTAGAAAAAGGCAAATATATGCTGCACATGGTAGTGCAATAATATTTTCAAGTTCATTTTTTTTGAATGGAGGATATTTTGACGATAATTTTGAAATGTATGGCGAAGAATTAACTATTGCTGAGATAGCAAAAAAATTAAATATTCCTATTACTTATTTTCCTGAATTAGAAGTCATTCATAATGAACATAAGAGTACAAAAATGATTGATAAACGTACCTTATTTAATTTAGCAAAAAAATCCCACCGATATTATCAATCAACTTATAGCCGATGAAAATCCTATATATACATCAATATTTTAATACCCCCTCTATGCCTGGATCAACGCGATCATATGAGTTTGCTAAACGTTTGGTAGCTAGAGGGGATACTGTTTATATGGTCACTACAAATTGGCAAAATAAATCTAATCTATCATATTCATTAATAGATGGAATACATGTTTATTGGGCACCAATTCTCTACAGCAACAAGATGAGCTATTTAAAACGCGCTTTTATTTTTATAGAATTCCTTTGGTATATTTTTTCTATAGGCAAAAAAGTAAATTATGATTTAATTGTAGCAAGTAGTACTCCATTAACGATTGCGCTTCCAGCAATAATACTTAAGCGTTTAAAAGGAATAAGAATGGTTTTCGAGGTTAGAGATATGTGGCCTCAATTACCTATTGCGTTAGGTGCAATAAAATCAAAAATTATTATTAAGATTGCAAAATGGCTTGAAAAAAAAACATATTATAATTCAGATCATATTGTTTGTTTGTCTTCAGGGATGGAAAAAGAATTAAGTAAGAAAATTTCATTAGATAAAATTACAGTCGTTACTAATCTATCTGATATTTCTGGATTCAGAAGTTATAATAAAAAAAAATATATATCTTTCCCTACCAATAAAAATTTAATTTTATATGCTGGTGCTTTTGGTAGAATAAATGGAATGGTTTATTTAGTTGAAATCTCAAAAGCGATGAAAAAAATTAATCCTAATTTGATTTTTTTACTAGCTGGTGATGGATATGATAAAGATAATATTATTCAAAAATCTAAAGAATATGGAGTTTTCCAAAAAACATTATATTGTATAGATTCTGTTCCAAAAGATCAAATGCCCTCTTTATTGTCGCAAGCTACGATAACAGCCTCTTTTTTTATAAATTTACCTGAGATGGAAAATAATTCAGCTAATAAATTTTTTGATGGATTAGCTGCGGGCAAGCCAATAATGATTAATTATGGAGGTTGGCAGGCTGACATAATAGATAATACGGGTTGTGGATTTGTTATACCCTCTAATGATGCAAAGGAATCAGCACTTCAAATAAATAAGATTATTAATAATAAAAACTTATTAAAACAAATGTCTAAAGCATCTCATGATTTAGCATATAAATTTGATATAGATACCAATTATTCCAAATTTGAGAAAGTAATTGATAATGTTATTAATTTATAAAAATTGATATATGAATTATAATTCAGTTTGTCCAGTATGTAGTAATAGAGATCAACTAACCTCTTTAAAATGGAGGGGTTATAATATTATTCATTGTAATAATTGTGAATTGGATTATTGTGGAGAAATGAATGAAAAAGAAATAGGAGGAGATTCTTCACCAGTTAATTTACAGGGGATAAAGATGATGTCCGATTTGTTTTATAGGACTAGTGACTTAGCTATCTCTTTTGCATCAAGAAGAAAAATAATTTATGAAGATTTCTTAAATCGACCTTGTAAAAAAGTTTTAGAAGTTGGCTGCGGACCTGGAGTTTTTTATAAACCATGGAGAGATTTAAATGTTGAATGGACTGGGACAGATATAAATTCGTATTGGAAAGACTTTGGTAAAAAAAATCGTGTCCCGATATCTAATGAATCAATTGATTCAATTATAAACAAATATGATGTTGTAATGGCTCATCAAGTTATTGAACATGTTGAAGATCCACTGAAATTTATGAAAAGAATTACTGAGTTGCTGGAACCAGGTGGCATTATTCACCTAGAGTTGCCGAATCAAAACAGCCTCACTGCCAAACTGCGAAAAATATCACCATCTCTTTCACATGATTATGGCTTTATTCAGCCACCTATGCACTTAAGAGCATATACTGAAAAAACAATTAATTATTTATATAAACGATTGAACTTATCTTCAGAAATGATTTTTGTTTGTGGGAATACAGATCATACTTGGGGTCAAGTCAGAGAATATAGTTTTTTTCAAAAATCTCTTTATACTATTTCAAATACATTAGGTATGGGTAGTCTGCTAATTGGTATAGCTCAAAAAAAGTAATTGTAAGGAAAAATACTGTGTTAAAAACCATATTTGATATAATTGTTAGTATCTTAGGATTAATTATTTTGTTTCCTATATTAATTATTGTATGTTTATTAAGTCTGTTTTTTCAAGGGTTGCCATTATTTTTTTTTCATGATCGTTTAGGAAAAGATGAAATTAAATTTACAATGATTAAATTTAGAACTATGTCAAATGGTGAATCTATTAGCGCAGAACATGATATCACTAGATTAACAAAATGGGGGCGACTATTAAGGAAAACAAGCATTGATGAATTACCTGTGCTCATTAATGTGATTAAAGGCGATATGAGTTTGGTTGGTCCTAGGCCTCTCCCAGTAAAATATCTTTCTAGATTTGACTCATTTCAAAAAAAAAGGATGAAAATCAAACCAGGAATAACAGGGTTAGCACAGATTAATGGCAGGAATCGTTTATCATGGGATGAGAGATTCAATTATGATATTGATTATATAAGAAAGCGAACATTCTTATTGGATTTAATGATAATATTTAAGACAATATTTTTAGTTACATATCGCAAAAATGTTGATGGGAGAAGTCAAGAAATAATGCCTGAGTTTATGGGATCTAAAAATAATAAAGATAAATAATTATTTTAAAGACTAGGTAATTTAATTTGACTTTAGAAGATTTAAAAAAACATATTCCAAAAAAAGATTTTTTTGTAGCTATCGATTCAGATGGAACAGTTTTTAATTCAATGGAATTAAAGCACAAGGATTGTTTTGTAGGATCACTAATTCGAATATTCAATTTAGCTCCAATAACTCATGAAATTCATCTTGTCTGGAATTATGTGAACCTATATTCTATGAACAGAGGGACAAATCGTTTTAAAGCACTTTTGATCACATTTAATTATTTGCGATCGATGAATTCTATAAAAATTTTTGATTTAGAAATTCCTAATTTATCAATTTTAGAAAAATGGATTGATAAGTCTGAAGTTCTAAGTAATGATTCGTTAATTAATAATATGTCAAAAATATCTCAAAAAGAAAAGCATGTATTAGAAAAAGTTCTTCAGTGGAGCTTAGATGTTAACCAGATGGTTAAAAAGACTATAACTAATCTACCACCTCTTAGAGGCGCGATCGAGGCTATTGTTTTGCTGAAAGATCATGCTGATCTTGCTGTAATATCTAATACTCCGCTCGAGGCACTCAATCGAGACTGGTCAGAAAATAATATTGATAATAATGTATTATATATTGGCGGCCAAGAATTAGGTACTAAAACTGAAATGCTTAGAGCTGTTGCTGAAAATAAATATAAATCTGATAATATTTTAATAATAGGTGACGCGCCTGGAGATTTAAAAGCTGCACAAAATATTAATGCATTATTTTTCCCAATACTACCATTAAAAGAAAATGAATCATGGGATGAATTCAATCGAAATGCACATAAACATTTTTTTAACAATTCGTATTTGGGTAGCTATCAAACCAATCAAATTGATCAATTTGAATTATCCTTAAGCATTAATCCTTCTTGGGAAATTTAATTTCTTTCAAAATTAGAATCCTATAAAATCAAATATTTATTGATAAATTAATTATATGAAAAACGTAATTGTATATGGTGCCGGTGAATTTGGATCATTGATTTCAAATGTAATTAGTTATCATAAAGATTTAAATATAGTTGCATATGGTGATGATGATTCAGAAAAAATAGGTCAATTAATTGATCAATCACCAGTATTTGAGATTGAAGATCTGCTAAACTTTGCGAAAGAGAATGGAATCAAACATGCAATATCATCAATTGGAAATAATAAAGTTCGCTCAGAGAAGTATTCGTTATTAAAGGGCAAAGGCTTTGAGATGATATCAATTGTTCATCCACAGGCTCTTATTGATACTAAAGTAACATATGGCGATAATGTTATAATTGAGATGGGAACAGCAATTCATACGAAAAGCATTATTGGAAATAATGTTTTTTTAGGTGGAGATGCATTGATTGGTCACCATAATTCTATTGGGAATCATGTTTTAGTTGGTGGAAATGTTTCATTTGGAGGTTCTGTTGTAGTAGAAGATTATGTCTCTATTGGAGTAGGTGCCTGTATAAAACCTGGAGTTAAACTGGGTGAAGGTTCAGTTATTGGTGTAGGAGCAGCAGTTGTAAAAGATGTTGATCCAGGGGATGTAGTTGTTGGTGTACCTGCAAAATCAATAAAATAAATATTCAACTTTCGAAAATAATGAATAAGCAAATAACTAATAAAGAATTCCGCAATCAAATTCGCCCAGTTAAGAGTCTTGCTGTAACTGGATTTCGTTGGTCTGGCACACCACAATTATTGCTTCGTCTTATAAGAAAAGAATTTGATAAAACAGGTGAACCAAATGGGTTAACTATCATGTTTACAAGTTCTGCCACAGATCCTGGGTTAGATCATTTGGCTCATCCTGATTTACTTTCTTGTTCCTATGGTAGTTATTATGGATCTATTCCTGAAATTAGAAAATTAGTTCAAGAAAATAAGATTGCTGGTTATTCACTTCCTCAGGGTCAACTATCATTGTTGTTTAGAGAGATCGGTCGTGGAAGTCCAGGTCTAATTTCAACAGTTGGAAAGAATACCTATGTTGATCCGAGACTTAATGGTGGGAAGCTTAATAGTAAAACTACTGAAGATGTTATTGATATAATTTCAATAAATGGCGTAAAATATTTGTTTTATAAATCGCAACTTGTTGAAGCGACTCTTATTAGGGGTTCTATAGCTGATCAATTTGGTAATATCTCAATGATTAATGAACCAGTAAAAACTGAATATTTATCTATGGCACAAGCTGCGCGATCATCTGGGGGGAAAGTTTTTGTTCAAGTATCAGAGGTTTCAAAAGACAAACTATCTCCAAATAATATTGATCTACCATCTCATTTAGTTGACAGTTTTATTTTAACAAATGATATAGAAAATGATCATCGTCATACAAATAAATATGCTATACATAAAGGCTTGTTATCTAATGGCGATTATAATTATGAGATAATAAGTAATCATGATCCATTATATAAACAACAAATAGGTTTACGTGCTTTAAAAGAATTATCTCCCAAATCAAATGTTATTTTAGGGCAAGGAGTTCCAGAAATAGTTGGTGTTTACGCTCGACAATCTCCCGAAAAATTTAATGATGTATTAACTTTTATGGAGTCAGGGGTAATTGGAGGTATTCCTGAGAGAAGACCTGATTTTGGAGTTGCTTTTGACCCTAGTGCATTCCTAAGTCAAGATAATCAATTTGTGGGTTTTAATGGAGGTCATATAGACATGGCAATTTTAAGTTTTGCCCAGTTTGATTCTTTAGGAAATATAAATGTAAGTGTACTAGGAGATGATTATTTTGGTTGCGGAGGATACATAGATATCTGTCATAGAGTAAAGAAATTATTATTCGTGGGCGCATTTACAGCAAAAGGGCTTGAAATATCAATAGATAATGATGGATTATCAATCAATAATGAAGGGGAAATAATTAAAGCTGTTAAAGCTGTTGATGAAATTACCTTTTCTCCAAAACTTCAAAAAGAGCATGGACATCAAATTATAATTATAACAGAACGATGTGTTTTTGAAATAAAAAATGGTCAAGTTATATTAATTGAAATAGCAACGGGGATTGATCTTGAGAAAGATATTTTAAATCAAATGGAATTTGAACCAAAAATAAATACCGATCCTAAAGTTCATTAGGGATAGTTAAGCATTTGAATAATCAAAAACAAACTATCTATTTATCTCCTCCTCATTTAAGTGGTGAAGAAATTAAATTTATTGAAGATGCAATTGATTCAAACTGGATAGCTCCTTTGGGGCCACATGTAGATAAATTTGAAAAAGAAATATCAGACTACATTGGTATAGATTATGCAGCAGCATTGTCATCGGGAACTGCCGCATTACACTTGGCATTAATAATACTTGGAGTAAAAAGTGGTGATTATGTTTTTTGTTCAGATTTAACATTTGTTGCAACTGTAAACGCGATAAAATATTTAGACGCAAAACCTGTTTTTATTGATTCTGAAAAATCATCTTGGAATATGTGTCCAAAATCTTTGGAGATGGCATTTGACAAATATAATCCCAAAGCTATTATTGTTACTGACCTATACGGTCAAAGTGCAGATTATAATTCTATTTCTAAAATTTGTGATAATTTTAACACGCCAATAATTGAAGATGCTGCTGAAAGTCTTGGTGCTGAGTATAGCAATAGAAAATGTGGATCATTTGGCGATATGTCTATTCTTTCATTTAATGGTAATAAGATTATTACGACTTCTGGAGGGGGAATGCTTTTATCAAATAACAAGGACTATATTAAGAAAGCTAAAAAGCTTGCTACGCAGTCAAGAGAACAAACAATCCACTATGAACATCTACAAATTGGGTATAACTATAGGATGAGCAATATTTTAGCTGGAATAGGACGGGCACAGTTAAAAAGTTTAAATAGTTATGTTGATAAAAGGCGTAATATTTTTGAATATTACTATAATAATCTCAAAAAAATTAAAAATCTTAACTTTATGCCAGAAATTGATAATGGAAGATCATCGAGATGGTTATCTGTTATATTGTTAAAAGATAAATCACATGATCAAATCGAAAAGATTATTCATTCCTTTAAAAAAGAAAATATAGAAACAAGACCTATTTGGAAACCAATGCATCTACAACCAATATTTTCTGGTACTCCATTTTGTCATAGTTCTTTAAATCCATTGTCAAAAAATTTATTTGAACATGGTCTATGTTTGCCTTCTGGATCAAGTTTGACAAATAATGATATGGATAGAATAATTGATATTTTAAATAAGGAAATAAATGATAATAAATAGGGTAATGTGAGCTGTGGAAATAATATATTCTAAAATAAAGCCAAATAAGATTTTACATATTGTCCATCGAGCAAATGAATTTTATAATATTCAAGATGGACATAGGCAAGACATTATTGATCCACATGAATTTATTCAATTGTCAGCTCTGAAAATGCAAAAAGGTAAAACCTTTCTTCCTCATCAACATATTTGGAAAGACGGAGAGAAAAAAGTTATAGCACAAGAATCTTGGGTTATAATTAAAGGAATGGTAAAATGTAGTTTTTTTGATATAGATGGTAGGTTATTGAAAGAGCCTGTGCTGAAAGTTGGAGATTGCAGTATAACATTGGCAGGAGGCCACTCTTATACAATTTTGAAAGAAGATACATTAGTCTATGAATATAAAACTGGTCCTTACAAAGGGCCAAAAAATGATAAAGTTCTTCTAGATGAAAAATAAAAAAAGTTATTAATGAGTTTCAAAGTTATTAAAGATTTTGAAAATGCAATTGCCGATTTCTATGGTTCACCTTATGCTGTTGCAGTTGATTCTTGCACTCATTCAATTGAACTATGTTTGAGATATAATGAAGTAAAAAAGATTGTTATTCCAGAACGCACATATCTTTCAATTGCTTTCCTAGCAAATAAAATTGGTATAGATTTAGAATGGAAAGATGAAAATTGGGTTGATTATTATTATTTAGGTGGGACAAACATTATTGATGCAGCTGTTTTGTGGAAGAGGGATAGTTATATTTCTGGAACTTTAATGTGTTTGAGCTTTCAGTATCAAAAACATTTAAGTCTTGGTAGAGGAGGTATGATTCTAACTGACAAAAAAAAAGTTAGGGATGAACTAAAACGTATGTCATATGATGGCAGAGAGCCAAATATACCATGGAGAGATCAAAATATTAGAACGGTTGGATATCACTATTATATGACGCCAGAAACTGCTCAACTAGGGCTCGAAAAATTACCAGAGGCAATTGAAACTGAGCCGCGAAAATGGAAAATGGAAGATTGGCCGGATCTTCGTAAAATGGATATATTTAAATGAATAAGAAAAAAGCATTTATAACTGGAATAAATGGACAAGATGGAAGTTATCTTGCTGAATATTTGCTGGTTAAAGATTATAAAGTATATGGGATTATCCGACGCAACTCAATTGCTGAACATCAGGAGAGTAGAATTGATCATTTAGTTGGGAATGGAGTTGAAACTGAATATGGAGACTTATTGGATGTTAGCTCATTAGAAAGGATGATACGAAATATAAAGCCTGATGAAATTTATAATATTGCAGCACAAAGCCATGTTAGAATTAGCATGGAAATTCCTCAGTTTACTGTTCAAACAAATGCTCTAGGGGTACTAAATATTTTGGAAGCATATAGAAATAATTGTCCAGGGGCAAGATTTTACCAAGCATCTTCTTCAGAGATGTTTGGTAGATCGGTTGATCAAGATGGTTATCAAAGAGAAACAACAAAGATGAGCCCAACTAGTCCTTATGGCTGTAGTAAGGTATTTGGATATAACATCGTTAAACATTATAGATATGCCTATGATTTATTTGCAGTCAATGGGATCTTATTTAACCATGAATCACCTAGAAGAGGTTCAAATTTTGTCACTAACAAAGTTGTTAAAGCTGCCGTACGAATAAAAAAAGGGATACAAAAACAACTTGCCCTTGGTAATCTAGATTCATCTAGGGATTGGGGGCATTCAAAGGATTATGTGCGAGCAATGCATATGATTATTAATCATTCCGAGCCTGATGATTTTGTTTGTGCCACAGGAATCACTCATTCAGTCCGTGAAATGTGTGATTATGTTTTCAAAAAGTTAGATTTAGACTATAAATCATATGTTGTTCAGGATGAACGTTTCATGAGAGCAGAAGAGTTGCCGTATTTGAGGGGTGACGCTACTAAACTGAGAAAAACATTTAACTGGGAACCTGAATATACATTTGAAATGCTCATGGATGAGATGATTGAGCATTGGGAAAAAATTTATAAATAATTAATCATTGCCTAAAAATCATAACTTAGATATTTTAGTAATTTCCTGCGATGCTTACTCAGATGTATGGGATGTCTTTTTTAAATCATTTCATAAGCAATGGACAAATTGCCCATTAAAATTAAATCTTCTTTCAAACAAGAAATCTTATGATTCTCATCAAGTAAATACTATAAAAGTTGGCGAAGATATATCATGGTCAGATAATCTATTACGGGGGCTTAAGGATATAAAAAATGATTATATATTGATCTTACTCGAGGATTTATTTTTAAAGAATAAAATATCTAATAATTATTTTAATCAAATATCCAATTGGGTCAATCAAAATAATCCGAATTATTTGAGATTGTGTATTTCTAATAAACCCAATTATTTTGATGACCTAATAGGAGAAATTCCTAAGATTACGCCTTATAAAACTTCAACAATGCCATGTATTTGGAAAAAATCTGTTTTGAAAGATTTGTTAAAAGAGGGAGAGTCAGCTTGGGATTTTGAAATAAGTGGGTCAAAAAGAGCATATAAATATGATGGATTTTATGCTGTATATAATGATTTTATTTCATATAAAAATGGAATAATTAAAGGTAAATGGCGTAGATCAATTGTAAAGAAAAACAACAATTATGACTTGAATAATAAGGTTTTATCAAGGCCAATAATGACTTTAAGAGAAGAATACAACTATTCATTTCAAAAATTTAGATCAATACTTTTCAACAAATTGCCTAATAGTTTAAGACTATATTTAAGGGGATAAATCTTATAATTCTATAGTGATAAATATCACATTGAATATCCCTAAGCATATATTAAACTATAGCTAAATAAATAAATAATTATTTTTATATGAACCGAGGTGAAACAAAAACTAATTCTGGCGGAAGATTTACTATCAGATTTATTTCTGTAGATATCTTATTAATTCCAATTTCATTGATTGGAGCGTTCTTGCTGCGCTTTGATTTCAGAATTCCTCCTGAAGTATTCGGCCTTTTTAGACATTATATACCTATACTTTTATTTACAAAGCTCACATCATTTGCTGCATTTGGCCTTTATCGAGGTATGTGGAGATACACAAGCATTTCAGATTTGATCAATATTATAAAAGCATCTTCAATGGGGACACTAATTGCTATAGCAGTTTTTGCACTTATTCATGG
>PBAR01000027.1:0-62987 GCA_002718285.1 Fidelibacterota bacterium | reverse complement strand
TGGANTNTTTTTCTTTTTANTNCTTGCCNTGTTATCAAAATCACTTTTAGAGGCAATAAATTATATTGANCANTATGGNTTGGTTAGAGANAAAGGGAANCCNNTTCGAATGAGNCACTCTTGGAATTCTAACCATTNTNTAAGCAGTNTATATTTATGNAATGTAACAAGACACTCTGATCANCATAGANCNTCNAATTTAAAATTTTGGGAANTNAATCCATGNGATGAAAGCGCTCCAACTTTGCCTTATGGTTACTTAGGGATGTTATATCTTCTCTTAATCACTCCCTTTTTGTATAGAAAAATAATGGTAAAAAAATTAATAGATTGGGACTCGAATTATGCGAATGAACAAGAAAGAAAACTACTAATTACGATTGGTGAATAAAAAATTTATATTAACTAAAAATCCCCATATTCGTGGGGTTTTTTGCATATGGTTAATTTTTAGATAAAACAATTATTTCTATATTTACCCTGTAAGTATTTTTAAAATATTTAGTATAGCAAATAAATCATATTTGAAAGAAAGAGATGACAGCTAGCTTGATTACATCTAAGAAAAGGGTAACTGACCATGGAGAAGTCTTTACTTCTGAGCGAGAAATAAATGATATGCTTGACCTTGTTAAACAGGAAACAGAGCGCATTGATTCACGATTTTTAGAACCAGCCTGCGGAGATGGAAACTTTTTAAGTGAAATTTTAAATAGAAAGCTCAAAATTGTTGAAGGCCGATACAGAAAAAGCCAAAAAGAGTTAGACAAGTATTCTCTCGTTGCAATTACAAGTATTTATGGGATTGAATTATTAAAGGATAATACTGAAAGATGTAGAGAAAGACTATTTGAAATTTATTTGGATTGGTATAATGCTGTTTCTAATGGACAGCAAAATGAACAATTGTTCAACTGCGTAAAGTTTATATTGAGTAAAAATATTATTCATGGTGATGCCCTTTCGCTAAAGACAGCTGATGATGTTGAAGAACCAATACTATTTTCAGAATGGTCTTTTACCCAAAGTCTGGTAAAAAGGAAATGTTTTACATTTAATGAATTATTGCAGAATCAAAGTATTAGAGAAAAACCATTATTTTCTGATTTGGGTGATGATGTATTTTTACCAAAAGCAAAAATGTAACTATTGCGGTACAAACCAAAAAGAATATGAAAGAGATGATATGCTTAAAACTTATGCATACCACTTTATCCATACAGATAAACCAGAGGAAATATTTAATATGAAATTTGATGTAATTATTGGAAATCCACCATATCAGTTAAATGATGGAGGTGCTGGAGCTAGTGCAATACCCCTTTACCATAAATTTGTTCAATCTGCTAAAAAGTTAAACCCTAATTTTATAACAATGATAATACCATCGCGATGGTTTGCTGGTGGAAAAGGGTTAGATAGTTTCAGACAAGAAATGTTAAATGATAATAGAATTAGCTATATAAATGATTTTATAAATGCGAAGGAGTGTTTCCCTGAAGTTAGTTTAGGAGGGGGTGTTTCCTATTTCTTGTGGAATAAACACTATAATGGTGATTGTTTAGTTGTTAACACAAAGGATGGGATTCAAAATAAACTAAAAAGAAGTTTAAATGAGTACAATGTCTTTGTTAGAAATAACAAAGCAATATCAATTATAAATAAGATTTATTCCAATAAAAACATTACATCAATTGAAGCATTGATTAGGCCAAGGAATCCATTTGGTTTTTCTTCTTCATTTCGAGGAGGATCAAACAGTGATAATGGTGAACTTTGTCTACATTCAAGTTCTGGGGTGAGTTATGTTGGTACGCATCAAGTTAGGCAAGGAATAGAATATGTTGATAATTATAAAATAATGTTTAGTAAAGTTATAAGTGAACATGCCGGTGAACCTGATAAAAGTGGAAAATTTAGAGTGTTATCTACTGTAAAAATACTTCCCAAAAAACATGTATGTACAGATTCCTATTTGATTGTTGGCCCTTTTGAAAACAAAAAGGAAGCAGAATTCTTTTTTTCATATATGAAAACTAAGTTTTTCAGATTCTTATTATTACAAGGTGTAACCTCCATCAACCTTTCTAAATCAAAGTTTCAATTTATTCCTCAATTAAGTAGTTATAATACATCTGATAAACTTTTATACAAAAAATATAACCTCGACCAACAAGAAATAGATGAAATTGAAAATACAATTAAACTTCACAACTAATGAAAACTATCCAAACCCATTAAATCCAACAAATTCATTAGCCTATGATTTACCAAAAGATGAATTTGTGAATATCACTATCTATGATATATTGGGAAGGAAAGTTAAAACACTTGTAAATGGCTCACAAACAGAAGGGTAAATCTATTGGTTAAATGCCACTAATGATAGAAATGATCCTGTATCAGCAGGAGTGTATCTATATAGTATTGAAGCAGGGGAGCTTAGACACACAAAGAAGACGGTACTCTTAAAATAGGACTGATATTTAAAGTTCAAACCTCACATTCGTAGGGTTTTTTGTTTTTGGAAGGATGGGTAGATTTATTGCATAATGCCTAGACATATAAGCAAACTTGCATTCATAGTGTTCAGAGATATCGCTGGATATTCTGAGCAGACATTTGGTTTAATTCAAGAGCATTAATAAATGAACCTTTCACAGCTTGATTGGATAGTTATTGGNTTTTATTTTGTTTTTTCACTCGCTATAGGAATATTAGGTNCAAAAAAAGNNGGNAAAGATGTNCGATCCTTTTTTTTAGCTAGTGGNAATATGTCTTGGTGGTTGCTCGGTGTGTCTATGGTTGCTACCACTTTTTCAACAGATACCCCTAACCTTGTTACAGATTTGGTTCGTCAAAAAGGAGTAAGTGGTAACTGGGTCTGGTGGTCTTTTCTTTTGACAGGTATGTTGACAGTATTTGTTTATGCCAAGCTTTGGCACCGATCTGGAGTTTTAACTGATGTCGAGTTTTATGAGTTAAGGTATGGTGGAAAGCCTGCCGCATTTCTTCGTGGGTTTAGGGCAATATATTTGGGCCTTATTTTTAATGTTTTGGTGATGGGATCAGTAAGCCTTGCTGCAATTAAATTTGGTGAAATAATACTGGGTTNGCCTGGTTGGATTACACTATCTATTGCCTGTTCAATCACTCTCTTATATAGTGTGCTTGGAGGTCTTAGAGCTATAATTATTACCGATTTTTTTCAGTTTATCTTAGCAATGATAGGCTCAGTTTGGGGATGTATTTATATTCTTAATCTTGAACAGGTTGGTGGCTTACAAAGCCTTTTAGAACATCAAAATGTGAAAGATAAAATAGCCCTAATCCCAGATTTATCAAATCCCGATATATGGGTTCCTATACTATTTATTCCATTGGCTGTACAATGGTGGGCAAGCTATTATCCTGGTGCAGAACCAGGTGGTGGCGGATATATTGCACAAAGAATGTTATCTGCAAAGGATGAGACCAATGCTGTTGGAGCATCTCTTCTTTTTAATATTGCCCACTATGCTCTAAGACCATGGCCTTGGATATTAATTGCACTCTCATCCTTAATTATTTTTCCAGAGCTAGATGACATTAGATATAAGTTTCCTGGAATATCTGAAAACAAGATTGGACACGATATTGCTTATCCTGCAATGTTAACCCTTTTACCTTCTGGACTTTTAGGTTTAGTTGCAGCATCGCTTATAGCAGCATTTATGAGTACAATGTCAACCCAGGTAAATCTTGGTTCTAGTTATTTGGTAAATGATTTTTATCAAAGATTTGTTAACCCGGCCGCTAGCGAGAAAAATTTAGTTTTGGTGGGAAGATTTTTTACAATTCTTTCTATTGTTCTTGGTGCCATAACAGGGCTCATGCTTACAAACGCAGAGCAGGCGTTTTCATTATTATTATTGCTTGGATCTGGAACTGGAATGATCTATATATTAAGATGGTTTTGGTGGCGTATCAGTGCTTTCACTGAGATAATCGCCATGGNNAGTTCACTAATTATTGCTANTTATTTAAATTTTATTAATAAGAGTTTANTTGGATGGGAAAAAATCGTAGTTGGTGCGTTTGTTACAACATTTGTTTGGGTCTCTGCTACATTTATTGCGCCTACAGAGAGGAGGAAAACATTAGAAAATTTTGTAAAAAAAATAAATCCTGGAGGTCCAGGATGGGCATTGTTTTCTGATCAAAAGAATAGTACCCAAAGCTCTTTTCCAAATAGTATTTTATTAATGGTTCTTGGGACAATATTAGTTTATTCAGTACTACTTGGAATGGGGAACCTTATCTATTCTAAATTATTACCAGGATTGTTTTTATTTACAATTGGAGTCCTTTCCTCACTAGGAATATATAGGCTATGGAAATAATTAATTCAAAAATTAACGATGCACATGAAAAAGTTAGTATCCTAAGTAAAGCTTATTCTGAAATCCATGCAATAAAAAATGATAGAATAAACGTGAAAAAATTTCTAGATTGCTGCCAATGATGCTGGTTCACCTTTTAGTGNTGGTCTTCATTTCTATCTGATACAAGNGGAAGGATTCTGGAAAACTATGAAAATAGTACTCTTAAAATACCACTAATATTTGAACATCAAGCTCCACAATTTATTGGATTTATTTTTTGAGGGAGAAACGGTATATTTGGTTNAATTTTGCATTAAATATAAAATTGAAGGAAGAAATATTTTGAGTTGCTGTATGATGTATTTTATTCTGTACCATCATTTTAATAGAACAGATTCCTCATCCTAAAGTAGTATACATTTTAATAATAATATGTTTTATTATTGGTTTACAGACATACAAAAACCATCTTCCAATCTTTGGAATATGTTCAAAAAGAATTTTTGCAGATTGGGATTATTGATACCGATTCTATGAATATTATTGTTTTAGCTGCGGGCCGCATTGATCCAAAAAATATGGCTAGTGGAATGACTTCATCTCAATTCGTTTCGGTTATAAATGGTCGGCCAACTATCGTTTGGGTTATTAAAGAATTTTTGGATAATGCAAATCATTGCGTCTATCTCNTTGTTAATAAAAATGACCATGAGTTGATCGAATTTTCACAAAAATACTATAGACTTGAAAAGCGAATTGTAATTTGCCCAGTATCTCAAGGTAGTTCCATTCTGGATTCTTTTATGACGGGAGTCAATGCCATTCCAGATTCTGATTTAGGAGACTCACTCTGCTTAAATCTTGGTGATACTTACCTAGCTGAGACAGAGATTGTCAAGGGTGACTTTGTGTATCTATCATCATTCAATGGAATTTCCGATCAGTGGTGTGTTGCTTCACATACAGAAGAAGGGGAAATTTTAGAATATTATAACAAGAAGCCAGGGTTCAAAAGCCCTGGATACAAAGCTCTCGTTGGTCGATATACTTTTTCAAGACCAAATCGACTTAAGTCCATTCTACAAAATGCAATCAGAGATGGCAAACAAGAGATCAGTGATGCTCTTAAAGGTTATCAATTTTCTCATCCTTTGCACGCTATCGAAATTGAAAACAAAAAATGGATAGACTTTGGGCACATAGAGGGGCAGAGTAAGGCACGATCTTTTTTGATCGAGTCACGTCANTTTAATAATTTCATCTTGCATCCCGTGTTGCCTCAGATAACCAAATTCAGCCAGAATATTAACAAATTGAGAAGTGAGTACTTTTGGTACCAAAAACTACCTGCCCAGCTTCAAGCTATTACTCCTCGGGTAATGGATTTTTCTGATAATGAGAAAAAACCTAGCTTAACGTTAGAATATTATGGGTATGGCACTTTAGCAGAAAAATTTGTCTACCTTAGTCTAAGCCATTCTTTCTGGGTTTCAGCATTGCAAAAAATTTTTGATCTCGTTGAATTGTTCTGTCAATTCTCTGGAAATAGCGAAAATGGAGTTTTCCTGGAAAGTATTTACAAAGAAAAAACAAATTTCCGCTTGCAACTTCTTCTTAAACAGAATGCTTTTTGGGAACCCCTAATTGATGCTTCATACATTATGATCAATGGAAAAGAATACATGGGTTTGCCAATTCTTAAAAGTAGAATCGATCAAAAGATTGATAAAATTATTGCNACCGCAAAAATTTCTGTGGTACATGGTGATTTATGTTTCAATAATATTTTGTATGACACTTTTTCTGGAATTATAAAGCTGATTGATCCCCGTGGAAAATTCGGTGGGAATGACAGAACCGTGTATGGTGACCCCCGTTATGATATTGCTAAATTGCGTCATAGTTTTTGTGGTAATTATGACTACATAATCGAAGGATTTTATGATCTGGACTATGATGGTGAGATAGGTTTTCAGTGGTCTGTTTTAGCTATGGATCAGATAGTTAGAGAACAACAATTTGATGAAATTGCTTTAACATTTGGTTATAACGCTGGTGAGATACGATTTATTGAGTCTCTTTTATTTTTGTCAATGATACCATTACATAAAGAAAATAGAGATAGGCAGTTATCATTTTTTGTAATAGCAATACAAAAGCTGAATCAATGCCTTCAGGAAGAAGAATAATGAGAATTTGTATTGATCTGGATGGGACAATTTGTGAACTTCGTCAAAANGGACAAACCTACGCAGATGTAGCCGCGAAGCCTGGCGCAAAAAAAATGATCGAGACCCTTANGGAAAGTGGACACACAATCATTATCAACACAGCAAGAAATATGGAAACCCAGGGACACAATGTCGGCAAAGTATTGAAAAATGTGGGAAAAATTACCCTCGATTGGCTTGATCATCACGGAATTGTATATGATGAAATCTTTTTTGGGAAACCTAACGCAGATATTACAATTGATGATCGTGTGATTCATTTTGAAGACTGGTCTTTATTATCTGAAGAGATTTTATTGGAAAAAGCAAAGAAAAGATAGGATGAATGACATCACCATTGTGATTCCTATGGCTGGTAAAGGATCTCGGTTTCAAAGATCTGAATACAATATACCTAAGCCTTTTATTGAATTTTCTGGACAGATGATGATTGAGCATGTTCTTCAAGGACTGGCAGTCCCAAAAGCAAAATATTTGTTGATTATCCAAAAGGAATTTGAGGTCAATCAAACCCAAGAATTGAAATCTATTCAAGATCATTTTTCCGTTTCATATATTGTTGTGGATCGAGTGACCCAAGGAGCAGCCTGTACAGCACTGGCTGCACATCGTAAAATCAATTTTCAACAACCGGTTTTGTTTGCAGATTCAGATAATATTTTTGATGCACGGGATATTCAAGCATTTGTTGAGGATGCATTGGTTCGTCAACTGGATGCTTCCTTATTGACCGTACCCTCAGATCGGTCTGATTTTTCTTACGCTCGTTTGGATGAACGAGGTCTTGTTTGTGAAACAAGAGAAAAACAGGTGATTTCCCCTCATGCCATAGCAGGTGCCTATTTCTTTTCCCGTGGATCTGACTTTGTAGATGCTGCCATCGATATGATAATCTACGGTGAACAGCAAAAAAAGGAATATTTTATGTCACACACTTTTAATATTCTGATCGCAAAGAATCTTCTCGTGGGCGTGTATGATATTCCCATAGAACGTTTTAACTGCGTCGGTACCCCTGAACTTTTGCGTAACTATCTCAAAAAGTAACCTGCTTACCTGGAGATCAATAAATGCTGCTTTTCAGTATTCCAGTTCATGAGAAACCTGATGTTGTTCTGAACCAAATACAAAATTTCAAATTCTACAACCCCGAGAGCATAATTATCCTCCATGTTTCTGCCTGGATGAATAAGATAGATTATCGGCAATTGATTAAATACGTGGTGTCACTGAAAGATGTATACATAAACGATAAACGTATTTGGTCAGGGTATGCCGATGGAACACAGTTAAAAATGCATATACTAAATATTCTATATGCTAGAAAGCTCTGCTTGAACTATAAATTTATTTGTTTTCATGCTAGTAATGATATGTTTGTAAGGAGTGGTTTGGGTGCGTTCATTTCAAAAATGTGTGGATGTTCTGCAACAGATGAATTAACAATAGATACCGTTGGGTATCATACAAAAGCATGTCTTAATGACAAGAAACTACATGAAATAATGAAAAGAAACAGTCTATTCTCAATTTATAAAAATCAATTGGAAGGCAGTTTTTATAAACGCAGAATTATTGATATAGTAGTAGATCGAATTTTAGATGTTGGCATGGATGAAGTTCCTGGACTCTACTCCCACGGCTTGAAGCGCTGGAGTACCAGATTAGTATATTGGACGGTTAAAGGGATAAAAAAAGCAATCTCTATCTGCAAAATTATATTTGTTTCATTTCCTGGTTGGGATGAGCTGGGGTATGAATTTTACGCCAAAGAAGAATCATACTTTCCTACATTGAGCCAGGATCTAATTCATCGAAAAGGTTCAGTTTACTGTTATGTAAACTGGGATGCTGATTTGTTGATCACTAAAGAAGACGTCGATAAAATTCGTAATAAAAAATGGGGAAACAACTATTATGCAGTCAAAAGAGTTGATAGAAAGATAGACGATCCTTTGAGACAATACATTTCGAATCTACCTTTACAGTGAGACGCCATAACTTGTTGCGTGGTTAAACCATGGTTTGTTGGAAGATGGGTAGATTTTATTTAGAACTAACAGGTCATATATCATAATGAAACCTAAATTGAAAAATATCGACCACATCCATATTTTTTTGACTTATAGGAAAGAATCCCTTAAATGGTACAGAACTGTTCTTGGATTGAAACCAGTAAAAAATTTATTATTTTGGGGAAAGACTGGTCCTTTAACTATTGGAAATGATGAAAAAAGTATTCATATTGCTCTCTTTAAAGGTGAACCAAGGGAGAATAGGTCTGTTGTTGCATTTAATACAAGTGGAAAAGAATTTATCAATTGGCATAAAAAAATAAATGATGCAGCAAATGATAATATTGAAGTAGTTGACCACAGTGTTTCATTCTCAATTTATTTTCAAGACCCATATGGAAATCCATATGAAATCACATCCTATGACTATACAATTCTTGAAAGTCACTATAAATGATATCCCATCATTTAGAAGCCCCACATTTGTGAATTTATTTTTGGTGAGAGGATGGGTAGATTAAAAAATGAAAAGATTAAAAATAATTATTGAAATCTTTTGTATCATAGGATTATCATACGGTAATAGTAATCATTATTCAATTATATCAGTTAATAATAACATCAGAAATGAAACAATTATTGCAATTGATTCACAAACTCATATTGATTATGGATTAGCATATCCTGTAACCTATGAATTTGCTATTCCTTCTAATAGTAATAATCTGCAGACACATCGTAGATTTAAATCAAATCAAGATTGGTTGCAAATTATAGAAAAAACAACTGATGACTTTTTCAATGGAATTGAGGCTGTACGTTTTGATTATGATGAGAATACAGCCTTTGTATCTATTGCCTTTTCAGATATATCAGACACTATTTTTATTAAAATCACTGATTCAGAAAATAATGATATTAGTTCGTCCTTTTCTGAAATAAGCAAATATTACGATGATAGAGTAGCAGTGGTAACAGTAACTGCAGATGACTGGGCAGGTTGGAATAATCAAAATTTTATAGAGACTTGCCAAAATTTTCGCAACTACAACTTGTGGCTTTCTTGTGCAGTCATTACAGATATTTCTAACCAAAATGTTTGGGATAATATTCAAGAGCAACTTGATCTTGGCTTCATTGAAGTTATTTCTCATTCACGAACTCATCCTTATGTTCCATATGAATATCTTGAGAGTGAAGTACTTGGAAGTAAACAAGATTTAGTTGAGAACCTCGATCTTCCTAATCTAAGTAGATATGGAATTCGAGAATATATATATGCTTGGGTTGCACCCTATGGAGAGTATGATCAAGATATTGATACCCTAGTTAGTTTTGGGAAATATTTAATATCTCGTATGTTCTATTGGAACGATAATCAATTTTCTAGCTGGGATAACACATTAAACAAATTCTCTCCAGTAGGTGCTTCGATTGAAGTTGGATCATCATTATACTGGGGATCGACTGATGTCATAGAATTAAATACTACTTTTGATACAGTATATTCATCAAATGGTATCTATCATTTAATGACTCATCCTAATATTCTTGAATGGGATCAAGATTTTACTTGGGATCATTTAGAATACATTAGTAACAGAAAAGATATATGGTATGTGGGGTTTGGGCATTTATATCTTTACCGTTTCCTGTCAAATTCTAGTCAAGGGATTAATCTCAATATCAATAAAAATCATTTTTCATCTACTTTTGATTTTAAAATACATCAGAATTATCCAAATCCATTCAATCCAATTACAACTATACGTTATGACTTATCGGAAGATGCACTGGTGAACATCACCATCTACGATATGATGGGATGTGTGGTTAAGAACATGGTAAACCGTGAACAGAAATCTGGATTTAAATTGGTACGCTGGAATGCTACCAATAACCAAGATCAACCAGTATCAGCAGGGTTATACCTTTATACAATACAGGCAGGCGAGTTCAGGCAGACCAAAAAGATGGTACTATTAAAATAGGAATGATATTTAATCATCAATCCCAGACACATTGTAGGTAATTTTTTGTAGATTCAGTAATAGCATTAACAGACGCATTGCTAGTAATTTGATTTGTAGCAATTGGATTATCGATATTATTTTCATTTAAACAAAAAGAGATTCCAAAAGAATAACTATTGATTAATTATAAGGAAAATTATATTGAAATATTATCTATACATCGTTTTATTGATTGGGATTGTTTTTGGTCATGATACTTGGGAAATAATTCAAGAATCAATATGGAATCCTAATTGCACTATGTGCCATGTAAATGGGTCATCCTTTGCTGAGCAATCTGGCTTAATATTGACTGAAGATGTTGCTTATGAAGAGCTTATAAATGTGTCTCCTCAAAATACTCATGCAGCTGAAGATGGACTTGAGCTTGTAGGTACAAATGGTATTGCAAGTTTGTATTCGAGTTTTCTATGGGAAAAAATAAATACACCTAATTACGAACACTTTTACGAAGATCATCCAGAATATGGTTCTATAATGCCTATGGGCTTAGATTTTTTAACAAACGGGGAATTGGAATTTATCAGACAATGGATTATTGCAGGAGCGCCTGAAAGCGGAGACGTAGCTGATGAGTCTTTGCTATCTGATACAACAATCTTTACTTTGCCTGATTTTGAACCTCTTGAAATTCCTGAAAATGGTATGCAGATTCACCTTCCACCTTTTAGTGTTCCACCAAATTTTGAAAGGGAATTATTTTATTATGTAGAAATAGATACGCCAGATTATTTATATGTAAATAGAATCACAACTACGATGAGTCCTGGTAGCCATCATTTCATTGTTTACACTTTTGATGATGTTGCTCAAAATAATCTACCTTCAGAAGGGGTTTATAGAGATATTAGAAATTTTGATGGTTCTACAAATCCAGGAGTTTTATTTCAAATGCAGTTTCATAAGTTCATTTCAGGAACTCAAACAAGGTTATATGATTATTCTTTTCCAGACGGTGTTGCACTAAAGATTGACCCTACGTTTGGATTTGATTTGAATTCACATTATGCAAACTATACAAATGATACAATAACTGGAGAAGTTTACAATAATTTTTATTTTGCTGATCCAAGTGAAGTAGAACATGTTGCAGATATATTGGGCTTAATTAAGCAAGACATTGAACTTCCTCCAAATCAACAAACTACTTTGGATACTACATTTTGGATTGAGGATCTGTCGCGAGAACCTATTAATATTTTTCAGCTTTTATCTCACGCTCATAAACATAATACAGAGTTTAATGTATATAAGGTTAATCAAAATGAAGATAACTATCGTGAATTGATCTATGTTTCCTATGATTGGGAACACCCACCTTTAATGCGATATGATCCTCCTATGGTATTAAATCTAGATCATGGCCTAGAGTTAGAAGCAACTTACTATAATGATACGGATGAAGAAATTAACTTTGGGCTTTTAAGTACAGATGAGATGATGATCTTATTTGGACTATTTTATACTGGTGAACAATTGGAAGTGGATATAACTTCTCAACTTCCTGATTTACCATCACTGCATGAAAACTACCCCAATCCATTCAATCCGATTACATCTTTTCGCTATGACTTGCAAAAAGATGGATTGGTCAATATTACTATATATGATATGATGGGAAGGGTAGTTAAAACGCTCATAAATAGCTATCAAACCGCAGGATATAAATCTATTAGCTGGAATGCTACCAATAATCAAAGTCAACCAGTATCAGCAGGGTTATACCTTTATACGATACAGGCAGGTGAATTCAGGCAGACTAAGAAGATGGTACTCTTAAAATAGAATTGATATTTAAACATCAAGCAACACATCCGTAGGCTTTTTTACTTGTGGAAGGATTGGTAGCATGCCCTCACACATAGTAATGCTATTTTTTAAAAGCTTGGATAGATTTGGTTACTTTAGCAAAGTAAGCGATTTAATTTTTATATATGAGAGACGAAAAATTGAATATAATTAATTTAAAAAAAATATTTATTCATATTTCCTTTTCTTATTCATTATTGTTTTCAAATGGGCCGTTTTCAATGGAAACTATTACACAACAGGATGGTTTAAGAGACGGACCCCATTATTCTGAGGCTATTGCTTACTACCCTTTGGATGCACCAGTCCCTCTTCCCGTGGTAGTCTTAGTACCAGGTTTTACAAATTCTATATCCGATATTGAAAACTGGGGATATTATTTGGCATCATACGGTTTTGTTACATTGCTTGTAAATGTAAACTCATTTTGGGATCCGCCGACTTATAGAGCTGCTGCTTTGCTTGATGGAATCGTGACAATGAAACTTGAGGATGAAAGATTAGACTCACCATTATTTGGAAATTTAAACATTGAAAACTTTACAGTTGGAGGATATTCCATGGGTGGTGGCGGTGCTCAATTAGCGGCGCAACAAGATTCATCAATCAAAGCGGTTATTGCCTTATCTCCTTGGCTTGAAAATCCTGATCCGACAATAAATAATAGTACTCCTATTTTATTTATCAGTGGAGAATTTGATAATGTAGCTCCAAACGATTATCATACTAATGTTTTTTATAATAGTACTCCTGAAACAACAGATAAATTGTTATATGAAATTTCAGGAGGAGATCATTACACTGTTGTAAGTCCATACTATGATCAAGAAATGGGGCTAAAGACAATATTTTGGTTAGAAAAATATATCTTTCTTGATTTATCAAATTGCGATTCCTTAATAATTCAACCCTTTACTGCATCTGATTTCTCTACAAACATAGAATGCCCATCTAATATCGCAGGTGATATCACACAGGATGGTTTAATAAATTTTTTAGATTTAGTATTATTGATTTCATGGGTAATAAATGGGAATAATCCTTTAGATTTAGAAATATCTCACGCAGATATAACAAATGATGGTGTTTTAGATATTTTTGATATTGTTATTCTAATAGATATTATATGGACCAATTAATATAATATACTTTGAGAGTAGAAAATTTTAGATAAAACAAAAAAATAATATTTTAAAAACAAATTTATCTTTGTCCGTTACGCCCTGCATTCGTGGTTTTTTGTTTTAGAAAGGATAAAATTATTTTAAGAGTACCATCTTCTTAGTCTGTCTGAAGTCACCTGCCTGTATGGTATTTAAATAAAGCCCCGCTGATACTGGTTGACCTTTATCATTGGTAGCATTCCAGAGTACTGATTTAAAACCAGCCTTCTGTTGACTGTTTACCAGGGTTTTAACAACCCGTCCCATCATATCGTAGATGGTAATGTTGACAAGTGCATCTTCAGGCAAATCATAGCGTAGAGTTGTGACAGGGTTAAACGGATTGGGATGATTTTGGTACAGTGTAAAAGTTTCTGGAATAGGTATTTCATCTATGGAAAGGACTTCACTCTCACCATATAAATGGATAACTACTTCTCCTTCATCAGAATCATTGCTGTAAATGGTGACTGTTCCAGAATAATCTCCGATAGAGTCAGGGTAAAACTGCACTGGGACTTCAAGAGTTTCTACTGGTTCTAAAGAACCGTCAGTAATAATACCAACATGGAATGGTTCCGTAGCAATTATATCATCTATCTCTAATGGCGTATTACCCAAATTAAAAATATTTATACTTTCAAAATTACTGTTATCATCAATCTGAGCATTATAGAAATAAATAGTATCAGAATCGAAGTCTGTTTCAATATAGATTTCTCTTACAGGCGATAATCCAGTAGCATATACTGGTTCATTATGAGTTGGCATATTTTCATCATTGGTATCAAAACTTAGATTCCCGCTATAGAATCCCGCTTCTTCCGGAGCGAAATGAACTATTATAGAATCAGAGCCTTCAGGTGGAATTACAAGTAATGCCTCTGCTGGTAGTTCCAGTTGCAGACTGTCTATAGTAACACTAAAGGCAGTATTTGGATTATCATTTATTTCACCAATGTGGATATTGGATAAAATTAAATCACTATATCCTGCATTTGAAACTATGAGCATACATTCGCTTGTATCATTAATCTCAATTATTCCTAAATCCATCCAACCGTTGTTTACCCCTCCGTGGCAGTCAGTATCAATATCCGTTGCTAATGCAGGAAGGAGAGTTGAATTTCCTTGTCCCGGAGTACCGTAGTCACCACTTGGCAGCATGTTTGTTGATTCTTCCCAGTTGCTACCAACATTATTATCAAGGTTATGATAGATTAATTCCATTGAAATCCCATTCGGGTCTGGAAAGTTTGTACCATTATCGTATTGTACTCTATCAACTTCACGCCCGTAGTTGTCTAAAATAATAATTTCATCTTCAGAATTTCCAAGATTAAATACATCTCTGTCATACAATAAATCATAGTTTACAATGCCACCATTAGTTGCACTGTCACCATTGCATATCAGAACAAAATATTCATTTGGAGGGATATTGATACAGCAATTGGCATCTAAAGTNAATGAATCNGAATCGACATCCNTAAAAGTCCAGCCAGAAATATCCACTGTATCATCACTGGCATTGTATAGTTCAAACCATTCACCATCACTATCAGATACAGCACCAGGATTTTTCATAATTTCATTGATAATAATATTTGGTGCAGGATCACTTATTAGTGCGGGTCGGTAAGTTACAATTGCCCAGTCAATACGCTCTTTTTGCCCTTGAGTAAAATGTGTCATACAGTTATCATCCACATAATCCATATAATTCCCTATATTATCATTACTTTCACAAGAGTAGTTTGATGAGGGACAGCCAAAATTTGCTTCTTCTTGATCGGGAGTGTCATCAACATAATCACCAGGCATTGTGCAGCCATTTTCAAATATGTGGTATAATCCTAGATAATGACCTACCTCATGTACACCAGTATAACCTTCTGTCCAGCCAGATTCTCCTCCAGGAATAGTGTAGTTACCACAAAACAGTCCATGCCTGTTATCATCTTCGGGGAAAGACCATGGAAATACACCAAGACCAGAAGTTAGTCTTGCCCCAGTCCAATAGTAATTGATAGACGTAGTTACATCTATGGTCATTACCTGAGCCATATTTAGGTATTGATCGTCATTTTCCCACTGATCAGTTTCAAATTTGTGACTATCGGTGGCATAGTACCACCCAGCATTCATGGCACTATCAACACTGGCAGTGGTAAATGAATAACCAAACTGATTGTAAACACTGTTAAGGACTGCTGTCTGTTGTTCTATTACCTCCATGGTTAAAAGGCCATCGTTGAAATTTCCCTCGGGAGCGGTAAAATTAAGAAAGGTGTAATATTCCCAAGTACCTTGATCTACAGAAGCTAGCACAGTTCCATCACTTGTAGTTACAGTTGCTGATATACCTCCAGTTCCAAATTCATCATATAAAAAAAGACCATAATCCCCTGGAGGTAGAATACCACCTCGAGAATAAGAATGCCCTGGGATTTCAAATTCAAAACCAGGGTAAAATAAGAATGTATTATTATCATAGTCCCTGATATCCCACATACAGTGCGGATAATGTTGGTTATCAACAGTNACATTCATATAAATACTGTCTCCTGAAACATAAATTAAATGGTAGTTAATTAGAATTTCTATATTTCGATTATTTTGGTTCCGGATGATGGGGAAAAATTCTTCTGGTGTAGATTGTCCAAACGGTAATATTTCATTACCACACGATTTTTTTTGTAACTGAATAGGAATTCTGTTATCTGCCTTTTCAGGATAGGAGTCCTGTGACCGTGGTTTATAAGCTAAGATAGATGTACAAACAAACATTAGGATGGTTAGTTTTATTTTAATCACAGTTTTACATCTTAAAAAATGATTTATAATTTTGCTCTTTCGAGAAAATAATCATTGAATTTTAATCATTACAGGTAAATGATCTGAAATATGTCTATTATTATTTAATCTTTCATTAATGTGTATGTAAGAAAGAACTTTAATATCTTTAGTAAAAATATAATCGATCCTCTTTACAGTGGGAGAATCTGTATTAAATCCATTATATGTCCCGATCGGTCCATTTAAATCTTCTAAAGAAATTTGTAATGCGTCACTCAGTTCTGTTTTTATTTTTTTTATAGATGGGCTATTAGGAATTGAATTAAAATCCCCCATAAGTATCATAGGTAAAGATCGGGGATTTATCTTAATTATTTTTTTAAGGATCAATACTGACGATTGTTCTCTTGCTATATCACCTATGTGGTCAAAATGGGTATTAAAAACCCAGAATTCCCGCTCTGTATTTTTATCCTTGAACAAACCAAATGTGCAAATCCTTTCAAGCGCTGCATCCCAACCAACAGATATAGTATTAGGGGTTTCAGAAAGCCAGAATGTAGAATGTTGAATTACATCATATTGAGTTGTATCAAAATATATCGCACAAAATTCTCCCTGCTCTTTTCCATCATTTCTTCCAACACCGATATAATCATATTTTATAAGACAACTGTCTAAGTACTGGACCTGATTAATTAATCCTTCCTGTATTCCTATAATAGAAGGGTTATATTTAAACAATATCCTCCTAACATCATTTTTTCTTATTCCCCAACTATTCTCCACATCCCAGCTGTTATCATACCGTATGTTATAAGACATAATTGAGCGGGATTGAGGATAAATACTGGACAAAATAGCGAACAAGATGAAAATTCTAATTATCGATGAATAAATCATTTCAATTAAATACCAAATTTTAACATGGCAAACATTCATCTCTATCCAAATTCTATCGTAATACACCATTCATCCGAGAAGTAAAAAACTGCATGAATCTACGTATTTTATATTGGAAAAGTATTTTTGTTAATTTATTAATTTTAATGAAATGGGTATTTCACCAAAATATACAGATTTTGGATCTCCATATTCCTTGATAGATTTTGATATAGTGATACTATTTCTATGGACAATACCGTTGAAAACTTCTTCGCCTGAATATTGAACTATTATTCTTTTGTCCATATCAATAAGATAATCATTTAATCTGATTATGATGTCGGATATCGTTGTTTCTTCAATAGTAATAGTTTGATTATTGATGCTTGCAATTATTAAAGAATTTTTCAAAGGTTTATCAACCTTTAACCAATAAAATCTTTTGTGGGTAACATCATCTTGTTTCCAAACAACTTTTTTTGGGAATGGATCACGAGTAAACTTGGTAATCCAAGAAATAGCAGATGAATCTAATCCACCCATCCAGTGACCTTTCCCTTCATGTATCTTAACCAAATGAGAATAACCATTTAAATCATTCTTTCTCAAGGTACGTAATTGATTTTTCCATTCTATCGCAACTTTGTTACGATTATATGAAGAATCATTTTCCCCCATGTGGATAGTAAATCCGATATTTCTTAATCCCAAAGGTGATGTTTCATTTGGATGACCTGCCATCATCGCAGCAGCTGCGAATCTATCAGCCATGCGCGGAGCTAACTGATATACTCCATCACCCCCTGCAGAATAACCCATCAGATAAATTCTATTTGGGTCAACATCATGAAAGATAANCATATTTTGAATGAGTTTGTTAAAAAAAATATCTATATGATCTTGATGCCACATATCCCATGTATTAGTTGGAGATCGGGGTATTAATAAAATACCATTTTTTAATTTGTATAACGTTTTATGTCTATTCCATTGTCTTTCATTTACTGAATCAGTCACTTCTCCTCCTCCGTGCAAAGAGAAATAAAGGTTCCATCCATTTTTAGGTTTTTCCCCAAAGAATTTTAAATCAAATTTCATTTCTCTATCATCTATTTTGATTTGATAATCTTCCATTTCTTTGAATTTATTAACTAAGACTGCTGATTTATATTTTTTATAAAGGTCTTCCTTATGTTTTATAGCTTCGGATTTGTTTAATGGAGTATGGAATGTTGTTATTGCATCAACAGCTTCGAGTTTTCTATTATGGTAACAAGTAAAAATAGATATAAAAAATATTATAATATATTTATACACGAACAAATCTACCCATCCACCCACAAATAAAAAACCCAGTCGATAAGGGATTTATATATAACTTTAAGAAAGTACACTTGCTTGCTTAAAATCATATATCATTTTAATTATAACAAGACGATAGGTAGATTTGTAAATGAAACAAATTCAAGAAAAAGTGAAAATATTTTGTGAAGAAAATAAATTGAGTTTATCAATAGAGCACAGAGTATTAGACACTATGTCTGAAATTGGTGAATTATCCAAAGAAATTCTCAAGGCAAGTAACTATGGTAATAAACCGATTGTATTAAACGACAAAATGAGATTGGAATTTGGGGATATTCTTTTTTCACTAATTACTATAGCAAACTCACTTGAAATAGATTTAGATGAATCCATAAATCAAGTTCTCGAAAAATATCAAAAAAGAATAAAAAAGAATTTTTCTCCCAGCTCTAATAATTATTAAGGATTGAATATTTATATTTATAACAGCATTAAGACTCCGTATTAATGGAGTTTTTGTTTATTTAAGGATGGGAAGATTTGATTATCATTAGAGATATCGCTATACTAGTATTTGTTGGGTTGCCCTATTGGGACTGTAATTAATCTTCAAAAATTTTAAACAAAAATGGTTTTGATGCAGTTAATCTTAAAGGCGGAATAAATGAATGGAGTGGCGATATAATTTCAAGTAGATGAATTAGTAATTTTATTATGCAAGTCCTGCTTAATCAGGGGTTTTTGATTTAAGTTTGATAATAAATATTGTAACCTTGATTCCACAATACCATTTGAATTAGCCATATCCCAAATAAAATAATAGCCAAAACTATTGGTTGTATTTCGGGGTTTTTATAATGATAATAAGATATAAATATTACAGGAATGGTAAAATAAAACAGTAACAATATCTGATAAATTGGCAACCAATTTGTGATAATTGTTATATTGCATCCTATATATTCGATTAAATCTCGCATATCCCTACAATATAAACATATATTATTTCAAAGTTAGTGGGAATTTTTCTTTTTTATATAGCTTCATCCACCAAAGTTAATTTATTCCACTTCTTCCGGTATAAAATAGTAAAAACTTCTACTGGCTGAACTAAATAGAAGTGATAACAAGGAACAAGCTAAATAAGAAAATTAGTAACAAGTCTATTGAATGCGTCCTTATGCTCAATTTGAGTCCAATGACCACATCGTCCAAATATATGTAGTTCGGCATTATGGATAAGATTGGAAAGTTTAATTGAATTTTCCTTTGGTATTATCTTGTCCTCTCTCCCATGTATTATTAAGGTTTGGTTCTCTAGTAATGATATTTTTTTTTGAGGTTGTGACATTAAATCAATCCAACGCTGTCTCGGAGAAGGAAACATAGAAGAAAAAGATTCTTGGATCCCTTCTCTAATACTTGCATTGTAACGCAGCTTGGCTAATTCGTCAGTCACTAATGTACGGTCATATGCAAATAAGTCTAATAATTCTCTCATGTTATCAATAGAAGGTGTATATCCCCATACCTTATCAAGACCTTCCGTTATTTTAAATTTAAGACCAACACTTCCCATTAAAATTAGCTTATCAACTTTTTTTGGATATCTAATTGCGATTGCAAGTGCTAAAGCTCCACCAAAAGAGTTACCTATAATAGAAACCCTCTCAATCTCTAAAATATCAAGAAAAGAAATAATATGTTTTATCCAAAAATCTATGGAATACTGAATATTTTTAAGATGTTGGGTAAAACCAAAACCAACAATATCGGGAGCAATTACCCGATTCTCTTTACCTATATCCAATATATTAAATCGCCAATTTGCCCAAGCACTCACTCCAGGGCCAGAACCATGAAGTAGAAGGACTGCATTTCCTGTTCCATAATCATGGTAATTCGTTTTAATGCCATTTACATCGATGTATTTACCTATTTCAGAATTACCCATAGTATTGTCCTTCGGAATTTTATTTAAAAAATTATTATTTCGCCATTTAAAATGAATAACACTAATTCATAGAGTAAAACTCATAACACTAGAATAGCAAGACGAATTTATGCAGAGATTTAGTTTTCCTATCATAATTTGATGAAATGGAATTAATAAATAGTAATAGTGCTAGAGGCAAGTATTATTGTATTACCTTTGAAGGTTGTTATCATATAGGAGCTATTATATTAAACAATACCTGCCTCATAGTGGTTAAATTATATATATATTTAATTCTAAGGATTAAATTCGTCTCGTATCAATTCGGCCCATATAATTAATCTTTCTTCAGTTAATTCTTCTTCATTATCATTATCGAGTCCTAAGCCTAGAAATTCATCACCATCTAATGCTAATGAATTATCAAATTCATAACCTTCTGCAGGCCAACGCCCAATCAATAGACCACCATTATTCATAAATGGTTTAGCAAGAAGACCTATTGCATCTAAAAAATTATCAGGATATCCAACCTGGTCTCCGCATCCAAAGAATGCAGCCTTAATTCCAGAGAAATCAAGGCTTTTATATTCTTCATAGATGGTATCCCAGTCATCCTGTAACTCGCCAATATGCCATGTAGGACAACCGATAATTAAGATTTTATAGTCTAACATTTTATCTGGTTTAGTATCAACTATATTATACTCATCAATTTTGAAACCTTCAGAAATCATATAATCTTTTAAGAATCCTGAAGCCTCTTCCTGATTACCAGTATTGCTACCCCAAAACATTCCTATTACTTCCATTAAATATCCTTTATATAAATTTAATTATAATGAGACTCAATATCATTATTTAAACTACATAGATTTTTTATTTTATAAAAATTATTTTTTGACATAATGCCACTACTCTAAGTTTTATTTTTATAATATGATAAAAAAACAGAAAGAATTATAATTAAAGGAGTATCAAACAAATATCTGTCTTGCCATTCCTTCTATTGGGAAACCAGGATAAGAACTCTATCTATTTCCTGGAATAGCATTATGGAAAAAACATTTTTTAGAAGAGAATAAATCTTATAATGATAGTGATTTTAAAATTAATTATTTTGGTGATGGTTACGTACGGGGATGCGCTGGATATGGTATTACATTATGTGAATGAAAAAAACTAAATAGAAAAAAATTTGGTGGCTATCTAATGACTAGCTTAACTAAAGAAGATATTCAAAGTAATAAAAAAGATTATTTGATAATTAATACCTTTTCAGGGTTCTATTTAGGTTTAGTATTGCCCTTAATTGATTATTACTTTTACCCGTAAAAATTTTGTTCTATAATCAATAGTATTAATAGCTACCCAGGGTTTTTTGTTTGTGAGAGGATGGGTATATTTAGACAAAAATAAATGAGGATTAATTAATGCAGAACGGAAAAATTAAATTTTATAATAAAGAAAAAAAATATGGGTTTATAACAGGGGATGATGGAAAAGATTATTTTTTTCATGTATCCGGAGTCTCTAATGAAACCTATGTCAGTGATGGAGATAAAGTTGAGTTTAAGGTTGTAGATGGGGATAGAGGGCCCAAAGCGGTAGAAATAAAACCGATTTGATTAAATAAATTTTTTTATAAAAATGTAAGTTAATAGATAAATCACATGTGCCTTACACAAAATCTATATTATGAAAGTAGAAAAAATAAGATGGCTCAATAATATTACCTGGTTTTTTATTGGGTAGACATAGATAGATTATTATTTATATTTTTTATTACTATTATTTAAAAAATAAATACTGTTGGTGANGCTAGGAAAATCAGTTTTGATCATATTGAAATAAAACTATGAATAAAAATGCAAATCACATAATTGCTACAATTTTTTTGGTTTTTTCAACACTTTTTGGTCAATGAGCTCTTTGAAGTAACCCCTCCTTACCGGTCGGTGAGCCAAGCAAAGGTTTCGGCGCAAAAAAAGGCCGAGTTTATTATTTAATCAGAGGAANTTTAACTTATATAAATTGGTGGCANGAAGANCTNTCTAATGANCCATTTGAACATAGCGGTATNCTGAATNCTTACTTTATCAGACCAGGTATTATTTACGGTTTANCCGATAAATTTAATATTTATATTAATTCCACACTAGGAATACGAAAAATGAATTGGCATGGAACACAAGAATCAATTCATCACCGTGATGAAACATCACTCACAAATTATATCAATGCTCAAGGTAGCGTATTAGGAGATTCAAAATTAATTTTCAGATATCTTATGAAAAATACAGAGAGTGGAAAAGGATTTAGAATTTTTAGCGGGTACGGTATTACCATTCCATCAAAAAGTGTACTTACATCAGACCCTTTTTTTCTTGAAGNAAATGAACAAAAGGGACACAGGCATTTTAGCCTAAGTAATGGAACATATAATGGANTCATTGAGAGCCAGATTTATTATAGACGAAATACAAACCCTGTATTTATTGGCGGNTNTATTTTTTTTGAAAANCCATTTAAAGAAAGTGCTTTNGGATACTTGCCATCATCTCTAACTACAGTATCCTTTTCNTGNACNTTCATGAACTTTGACCAAAGAGAGAGNTCTATTGACTATGGTTTATCTTTTGTACATGCATCCCAAGGATATTGGAATAATCTTCCTGCCCCTAATAGTAAGTCACTAACCGTAATTCCAAGTATTGGATATTTATTCAATTCAGTTTTAGGCGGAATATCAGTTAACCTACAAAAACCATTCTATATTTCTGGTGCTATTGCAAGTAATGAAGGAGATATTGAACAGACAAGTTCTGTATGGAGATTGTCCTTTTCTATCAGGTTTCTTACAAGATCAAATTGAACATTAGTTTTTATTGATCTTCCAGAACAATAATAAATAAACAGCTATAAAATATTTTTTTATCTACATTAATGAATAATTAATTTTATTTTTATATGACTAGATGTTAGTATAAGAAAACAATATGTCTGAAAAATCATTAGATAATCTTTTTAAGGAAATTTATCCAAATTTGGCTCAACAATTAAAGAAAGCGGGATTAACAACTTTATCATCAATAAATGAAAAGGTCTTTAATGAAAATGAATTATATTTTTTTGAAGTTCTTGGTTACAGTATTGATGACAATGAGCGAATAAAAAATATTCTTCGAAAAGAGAATACAGAAGATGTATTAGAATCATTTATTTTATCATCGGTCGAATCAAGATTCGGTTCTGATTTGTTTAAATCATTAATGCTTATATTGGCAATATTAACATTAATTATTGCACTGATATTTTTTATCGTAAAAACAATTATAACATAAAATATTTTTTAAGTATAAATACTTAAATTTCTTATTCTGAAAACTTACAACACTAATAAATGAGAATAGTAAAACTATCAATTTTAATCCAAATTATTCTATTCGAACTGCAATTCGGGCAACAATTAGGAGTAGGGGATTATATCCCTGGATATATATCATTGCCTTATTGCTCAAATAATTTTACTGGAAATGATAGTTTAAATATTTATGATTTCAATGGCGATATTAATGAATCAGGAGAACACTTTGTAATCTGGCTAGTACTATTTTCATCCTGGTGACCGAATTGTCAATCGGAGGCTCCGGTTACAGAATCAATATTTCAAGAATATCAAGATTCTAACCTGGTAATTATCGGAATCGGTGCAGATTGGAATCAGCCATATAGCTGTGCAGAGTGGACGGAAAATTTTGGTCTTACTTATCCAATTTTAGATGACAGCGATTTGTTTGCCTGGAGTTTATTTGGATCTATGGTAAAACCACACAATGTAATCATTAATCATGAGATGAAGATAGTTTATAGCAATGAAGGATTTGCACAAAATCAAATATTAAATTCTATTAATTCTGCATTAAATCATCTATCCAATAGCTTGAAAATTTCAAATATTGATCCAGAAAAAAGATCTTTTAAAATACATCAAAATTATCCAAATCCATTTAATCCTGTTACGACTATTGCTTATGAATTGTCTCAAGACGCANTAGTNAAAATCACTATATACGATACGATGGGAANGATAATAAACAATCTTGTTCAAAATTTTCAAACTGCAGGACATAAATCTGTTCTTTGGAATTCTATGAATAATAAGGAAATATCAGTTTCAGCAGGTCTTTATATTTATACATTAGAGATTGGACATTTTAAGCAAACAAAAAAAATGGTATTACTAAAGTGATATCGAACCTTATAATCATTGGATTATTATTTATAGATATTCAGAAAATTTTGATATTAATATTATCCCAAAAATAAAGGGTATTTACAATACAAAATGCGAAATAATAAAAAGCCAAGTTCTTTAAGAATTTTTATTGTAATTNCAGGTGTAGCAATTATAAATATTCCAATATTTATGTTTGCCAGTTCATTTGCGAATATGTCTTCATTCAATTCAATAATTTTATCATCACTAGCAGGGATATTTTCTGCCTTTTTAATTGCCACAATTGTTGAATGGACTGTACACCGTTTTGCTATGCATAAAAGTAATCACCTGCCTATCTTCCGAATAGCGACTGCACTGCATCACAAGGCTCATCATTGGGTACATGTTACTCCCGATCAATATGTAAATCATGGTCAAATCAAACGTCCTTCAATTTTTTCTTCCGATAAGACTAAACTATGTCAATCATCCCTGCCACGTTTTTTGACAACTGCTTCTCACGGAGCTTTTTACAGCTTTCTCACATCGCCTATTATTTTATTTGCGTGGCTAACAACAGTCAACATCTGGTTTACGGTTTTCATGACACTAACAGCTATTCTGCTTATTTATCTTTTCATCAGGGTCCATGACGCAGTCCATCACCCTGGAATGAGCCGTCTGGAATATTTCCAATGGTTCTGGTTTCTCGATAATCATCACTATATCCACCATATAGATAATGATGTTAACACTAATTTTTTACTACCGCTTGGTGATTTATTAATGGGGACACTTCGCCTAGAACTTACAAAAGAAGAATCTGCTAAATGGCCAAGCTACGGCAAAGTTCGCTCACTCAAATTAAATATAAAATAAGTTACACATTCTCAAATGATCGATTTTTTTATTCTACTTTTTTATGTAAAGGATAGAGCAATTAATAATTAACAGATTAGAAAAAACCATTACAAATTACAAGATATATTTTGGATACAAATAATCTAGATAAAAGTCTGGAATTACTTCAGGAAAACAAAGATCGTTGGGCTAAACTTCAAATTTCAACCAAAATTGATTTTATTGACCAAACGATATTATTAACGTCTTCTCAGGCTGAGGAATGGGTATCTGTATCTTTAGAAGCAAAAGGAATTAAGGAAAATTCACCACTTTCCAGTGAAGAATGGTTGGGTGGACCCTATGCATTTCTTAACTGGCTTCATTATATGAAAAATACGCTAACGTTGTTGGATAAAGGTAAAAGTCCAATCCATAATCTAAAAATAAATACAAGGATGGATGGACAAATAGTTGCTACAGTATATCCAAATAATTGGATTGAAAAACTTATTCTGAATCATTATTCCATTGATGTTTGGATGCAAAAAGACGTTACACCTGAAAATATTGAAAATACAATCGCCGGTTTTTATAAAAAGGATAATCCGATGGGAGATGTCCTGTTAATATTGGGCGCCGGAAATGTATCATCTATTGTTCCTCTGGATATATTATATAAACTGTATGGTGAAGGAAAAGTAGCATTGATAAAAATGAATCCCGTTAACGATTATCTTGGACCAATTTTCGAAAAAATATTTAACCCTTTCATTGAAAATGGATTTATTCAGTTTTCTTATGGAGATAGTGATGCAGGTGAATATTTGACCAATCATGAACTGGTAGATTGCATTCATATTACCGGCAGTTCTAAAACACACGACACCATTGTTTTTGGTCGCGGGAAGGAAGTGGAAAAACGAAAATTGGAAAACAAACCTATAAATAAAAAACCAATTTCATCTGAATTAGGAGGTGTATCACCGACTATTGTGGTTCCGGGTCTATGGTCAGAAAGTGATTTTAAATTTCAGGCTGAACATATTGCTACTCAAAAACTTCAAAATAGTGGTCATAATTGTATCGCAACTCAGATACTGATATTACCGAAAGATTGGTTCGGGACTGGAAAGTTATTGCGGGAATTGGAGAATCAAATTACAAATGCAGAAAAACGACCTGCATATTATCCTGGTTCAAAAGATCGCCATAATACTGCAAGAGAGCATACTAATGCAAAATGTCTAGATAGCAAAGTAGACCGGACTATAATCTATGATACCGATAAAAATGCTGATGAACCCTGTTTCAAGATAGAATATTTTAGCCCTGTTCTTGCCACTGTTTCTATTGCTGGAAATAATCCTTCAACATTTATCCATGAAGCGGTCAAATTTTCCAATGAAAAACTGTATGGTACATTAGGTGCAAATATTATAATAGATCCAAAAACTGCACGAAAATACAAATCAGATTTAGATTTGGCGATTACAGATCTTAAATATGGGAGCATCGGAGTTAATACCTGGTGTGCCCTGGCATTTTTGGCTGCAGGTGCTGCATGGGGTGCGTATCCAGGACACACACTTGACAATATCCAATCAGGAATCGGTGTTGTGCACAATGCATTTTTATTTGGAAAATCTGAAAAAACAGTTGCAACCGGTCCGTTCAGAGATTTTCCTAGATCTTTACTACATGGAGAATTTCACCTAGCTCCCAAGCCTCCATGGTTCATCTCCAACAAGACGGCAGGTATAACAGCAAAAAGGTTAACCTATTTTGCCGAGAAAGGGAAACTGACAGCACTTCCTGGTATTTTTACATCAGCATTAAGAGGATAATTGAAAAAATCCTGTTTCACATCACAAACAGTACTTCCCTTTTTATTACGAAATAATAATTTTCTACCCTACTCAGCTCCTTACAATTATTTCAATAATATCATTTTTTGAGTTAAACGGGTTGATCCTGATATCAGTTCACTGATGTATACTCCGCTTGGAAATTCAGATGCATTCCATTGCAGTTTATATTTCCCCGGATACATTTTTTTATTTAAAAGTATTGCAACATTTCTACCTGTAATATCATAAATTTTTAATGCAGTTATTTCAGTAGCTGCATCTCCCACATCAAATTGAATCGTTGCAACCGGATTGAATGGATTCGGGTAGACAGGATATAGCTCAAATTTTTCAGGATGAAGATTTTTCTCCGGTCTGGCTTCTGTTGTAATCACTGGCATCATCACCAATTCAATAGCAGCATAAAATTCATTTACATCCGTCAAACCTTCCAGCATAGGCAATTCTTCATTCATTTCTACCAAACATTCATCTATAGAGTTATAATCTTCGCAAGGATATTCTTCATCAAAAAGGACCATGTTGCCATCACTTAGTTCATACGAATAACTTTCCCAAGCATCATCATAACCATAATCACTATCATTAATTTTAAAAAGTGAATCTCCAGTTGCATACCAATAAAATCCAGAAGTATCTGATTGGTTCTCATAATATCCATTATCTTCGATTTCTACTTCGATGCCGGTAGAATCTTCGAAAAATGTTATATACAAATTTTCGGAGTTATTCTCATTCATTATTGAAGGCCAGGGGATTTCAGTTTCTTCACCAGCCTCAAGATCAATCATACCAGGACCAATTGTACCATCCAGTTTAAGGACAACTGTTCCAGTTGTATCAACTAGATCTAGTCCGCTAAATGTAATAGTAGATTCAATTGTATCAATGCTAAAATAACTTTCCAAACTTGCTGGATTTGCAAAGTAAAAATCTGGATCCTGGCCAAAGGGCGTAAGCCCTTGTGCAGTAATTAATTCTTCTTCTAAATCAATAAAGACCAACAGAGGATTATCTACACCTTCAGGTGGAATACCAAACATAAATGCAAAAAAATTTAAAAAATCAAAATTCATAATCATAAAATCGGGACCATCATCTTCGCCATCACCGCTACCATCACCTCCAGCTAAATATTGGGCGGCACAGTCACCATCACCATTATCACAAATCCAGCAAACGCAAGTCGCATCTCCATCTTCGAAACCTATGTTTCCATCATTATTTATAAAAATCGTGTCATAATTTCTATCATAAAATTTAAATTCAGCTGATAGAGACATATTTACATACCCATCGTCTTCTACGGTAATTTCATTGGAATATTCACCAGCCAATTCAGTTATTGTTTCTGCTGCAACAGAATATTCTGAATAATCATTATTAGGAGTAAATGTAATCTTTTTATAGTCCATATCCAGATTGTTAGAGACTGAGTACCCTTCAATAGGATTTGAATATGATTGCCCTCCTGATTCACTTAGGTCGACTTGTTCATAACTTCCATCCCCGTTTGAAATACCTATGGCCAATCCGCCAGGTGCCTGGTATGTAAGTCCGCCAGTCAATGCAAGATCCTTATAACTTATCACGATCTCGTCTGTAGCATAAATAAGCTGAATTTGAAATGTGTTTACAGCACTTGAATTATCAAAAAGCGGCACATCAAGATAAGTGATTACGGCTTTCGTCGAATCATCATCAAAATAAACATGACCACCAGAACCAGGATCTAAGTCAGTTAAATATGCACCGATCCGTGGACCATAAGAATAATTATCATCACCATCGTCATTGTCATCATCATCCGACCATTCTCTTTCCATATCCAAAGCAACATTTTCATATGTTTGGTCAAGTGTATCACTATCAACAAAACATCCTACACTTCCCCCCTCCTCTAGCACATATTCGGAGACAAAAGAATAGACAGCCATTTTATATGGATCTTCAGGCCAATTTATTTCACAATTATTTGGATTATCACCGCCCAAACCTCCTGATACCACACTATCATTTACTGTTAAGGTAAACTCGCTTGTAAGATTAAAGGGTGATTGATTATATTGACTGGAATAAGAATCAACATAGTCCTGTGCGAATGTCAATGCAGAATAATCCCGGTTATTATCAATGTTATTATATTGATCAAAATAACCATAATCGTTAACATTATCGCTGGAAAGATCATAATCAGGATCTTCTTCAAATAAAGATACATCTATCAGGTAGTTCAATTCAGTATCATAATCAATATGATCAGCTATAATACCCCCTTCTGCTGAATCCAAACCCATAAGTGCTACCGAATTAATAATTGATTGGTCTGTCCCAACAGTAACATACATACCAATATTGGTATGATCCATAGACCACTCACCAACAATATCGGACATATCTCGGTTGATACTTGTGCGATTTGCGACTGACAGCTTCGGTTTTAATTTATGTAAATCTTCGATGGTGTAAATCTGGTATTGATCCTGAAGTAATTTCATTAGTTTTTCCATTTGCTTCTGGGATTCACCTGAGACTAAACAAATTGAGAATGATATCAAAATTGTAAAGATTTTTTTCATGCGGATTACCTTCATATGTTCTTGCTAGAATCTATAAAAAAAAATACAATCCAGTAACAATTCAATTACTATAATAATCATAAATATATTTAAATTTTTTTATTAAATATTGGATTATTTATCCATCAACCAAAGCAGATTTTTTTTCTTTATAAAAGTGATAGTAGATTACTATAATATATTGGTAAAAATAATCAATCCTTGAGTTTCAATTCTAATTTCAAAAATAATGGCTATGTACTGGCAAAGCATATTTTCCAGAAAGATTTGATTTCGGAACTTGTTTTGGAATTTGACAAAATAGTGAAACAACTGGAAAAAAGCGGTGAAAATATTAATGCTCGCTGGGACAGTGAATTAACACAAAATATTGATTCAGATGACTCAGTGGTTATACACACCCATAATGTTCAAAATTATTCTGCTATTATGCTGGATATGATACAGAATAAACAATTGTTAGACTTGGTGGAATCACTCATTGGACCTGATATTATTCTTCATCATACAAAATTATTTTTAAAGCCTCCCAAAAACGGATCTGCTTTTCCTCTCCATCAGGATTGGTCATATTTTCCAACAAAAAAGAACTCTATGATAGCTGCAGTAGTACACTTATCTAATTCTACTGAAGAAATGGGCTGTCTACGTGTAATACCTGAATCACATAAACTGGGAAAGTTAGAAAATTCTGACGGGCACACATCAATTCCTCAAATTCATGGTAAATATAATATAAATGATGCTGATCCAATTATCGCTGAATTAGGTGATGTAGTTTTTTTTCATTGCTGTTCAGTTCATGGATCAATGCCAAATCTATCCGAAATGCCCCGAAAAACAATTTTGATACAACTTTATTCTGGAAATGATAGGATCATCGATGGAAATGATCATTCAAATGTTCAACTGGTTTTAAGAGGGCATAATGATCATGCCACAAGGAATAATGTTGATAGAAATCTATCTTTAAATACAAATTATTGATTTTAATAGAAGTTAATTTACACCTTTAGATTTTTCTACTGCATTCAGCCAGTCCGAATGGAGTTTTTTCGCTTTATATTTATCCATTGCAGGTTCAAATTTTCTTTCTGATTTCCATTGACCAGATATTTCATCGCGATTATTCCAAAAACCGACTGCCAAACCTGCCAGAAAAGCTGCACCCAGAGCAGTAGTTTCTGTTATTTTCGGCCTAATTACTGGTACTCTTAGTAAATCGGCCTGAAATTGCATAAGAAGATTATTTAATGAAGCACCTCCATCTACACGTAACTGGGATAATGTAATATTGGAGTCGGCTTCCATAGCTCTTAGCAAATCAAAACTCTGATACGCAATCGATTCCAGTGCCGCTCGAGCTATATGTCCACGATTTGTACCACGAGTTAAACCTATAATTGTTCCCCTGGCATGAGGATCCCAATGCGGTGCACCTAACCCGGAAAAGGCAGGAACAAGATATACTCCCTCTGTGTTATCGACCTTTGATGCTATTTTTTCAATCTCTGATGATGATTTAATTATACCCAAACCATCTCGCAACCATTGTACAATTGCGCCACCTATAAATACACTCCCCTCCAATGCATATTCCACATCACCATCTAACTGCCAAGCAATAGTCGTAATCAGATTATGATTTGACTGTACCAGATCCTTTCCAGTATTCATAAGCATGAAACATCCAGTTCCATAGGTATTCTTCACCATACCAGGATCAATACAATTTTGACCAAAAAGGGCAGCCTGCTGATCCCCTGCAATTCCACTTATTGGAATCTCACAGCTAAAAAGTTTTCTAAGAGTTAGGCCATAAACCGAACTGCTCTGTTGAACCTTAGGTAAGATTAATGCCGGAATATCTAAAATATCCAACAACTCTTGATCCCATTTCAGTTCATGTATATTATATAATAAAGTTCTCGATGCATTGGTAACATCTGTTATGTGATACTTTCCGCCAGTAAGATTCCACATTAACCAGGAATCAACAGTACCGAATGCCAGGTTACCCTCTTCTGCCATTTTACGAGTGCCATTTACATTTTCTAATATCCATTTGATTTTTGTTCCTGAAAAATAGGGGTCTAAGAGCAACCCACACCTTGATTGAAAAAATGGCTCCAGTCCTTCTTTTTTTAATTGATCTGTTATATCAGCAGTTCGACGGTCTTGCCATACAATTGCATTATATACTGGTTTTCCATTTGTTTTATCCCACACTATCGTAGTTTCTCTTTGGTTTGTAATACCAATCGCAGCAATATTGTTTTTATCAATATTATTAAGAATTTCATTTGTCACCTGTAATTGAGATGACCAGATTTCCAATGGGTCATGCTCTACCCATCCGGCTTTTGGAAAAATCTGCTGAAATTCTTTTTGCGCAATTGCATTTATCTTGCCAGTTCGATCAAACAAGATAGCCCTGGAACTTGTAGTACCTTGATCTAATGCTAATATATATTTATGATTCATTTTTTTATTTGATTCATTAGATGGTTTTTAAAAGACTCTGTAGTGACCTTCCTGGTATTGTATTTATTCCTATAAGTCACATATTCTTCATCCTCTGGATATCCTTGTTTTTCAGCTCCGAACGGATAAGATTCCATTCCATGAAATGGAAGTGGAGCAACTGTTTGACCACGTGCCGTATTTAAATCGCCATCCTTAAGCCAACCATCATTATAAAACATAAAATCCCTGCTCCAACCAGATTGCACTATTGGTAACCCAGATGCATCAAATTGAAGCGTTATTTCATCTCCCGCATTCATGATAACATATTTATTATCTGAATCAAGCAAAAGTGGTAACACATCACCATATTTAGTATAAGCACCAATTAGATCACGCCACTTCTGTCCAGTAGTTACAGAATAATATTCTGGGATGTGAGGGCTGCTAAAATTCTTTCGATTTATTTTAGAAAAACCCCTATAATGCAGGTCAGCATAAATTGGATCCAAAGAATTAAGCTGCATTAAATTTCCAGATCCGCTCTCAGTAATAAATATATGATCCCAATAAATCTGCATATTAGTACGAATTCTCAAACGATAATCTTCAGATAAAAATTTATCCGTGAAATCAATAACCATTGTTTTATTCTTTCCCTTCGGGAAACCTATATTATCCAGCACCGTTACCCAGTTCCCATCCGAATCCGGAACCTGGATAAACGGGAATATTAATCGAAATTTTTCGGATTGGGAAATATTCACGTTTATACTGGCATCTGTCGGGAACAGCCACCCCTGCAGAAATAAAAAGAGTGAATCCGTATCACTTAAATCATTAAAGGATAATATAAGATCATGTAGTTCCGTTATTCCCTGATACTTTTCTGGAACCAGATTAGAAATGTATTTTCTATCTTGAGCAATAATTGCATCCAACACATCATTTCCTTTCTCATCTTCCGCAACTATCGGTACTTGTTTATCCGAAAAATTATATATACGAAATGACGGAAAAGGAGGTGGATAAAATGTCTCATCAATAAATACATCAACAGTCTCTGGGTGATCTACTACAAGTAATTTAATTTTGTCCAGATACGGTGTTTCCCATAATTCTGTTGTGAATTGTAGTAAATATTTCCCATCTTTTATTTTCAAGCTCTCTCCTGGTAATCTAATATATTCATTTGTTGAATTGGGAAAAGCATACATTGTTTCTCCAGCCATAATTCCAAGTGGCATACCTAGCGCACTGGGCCATAGAACATCTGTAACAAAATCATATTCTAAACCATTCCAGGCAAATAAATAAGGGCAGGACCCTTTCAAAAATTGTGTCTCTACAATGGTCTGATTTCGTTCCAGTTTAAACCGGTTTTGCGGTACACCATTGCTCCACATTACACGAACAACATCAGCGGAGTCTCTGCTCCCCAACCCAAAATGTGCATTGGGCTGGTCCATATAGCGTACTTGATACAGGTCACCGGATTTTATTTCAACCTTGGCACCAATCCCAAAATAATTATTTTTAGCACTCCCCGTGCGCAATCCAACCAAACGAATATTAAGATAATTATTTATATTGCCACCATCATTCCGCAATAATTTTAATTGGCCATCTGACACTGCAAGGAAAATATCCAGGTCACCATCTCCATCATAATCAGCTACCTCTACCTGATCGATTGCGCCTAGACTGTCAGGAAGTAAAAATGAACCATCCAAAAATGATCCAGAGCGATTATTGTATAATAACCATAAGCCTGTCTGGTTCCCTAATTCTTCATTAGTTTTTCCAGCAATAAGTAAGTCTAAATACCCATCATTATCAACATCAAAAAATACAGCATCTTTCCCATTAATATATTTAGACCCTTTAATAGTATTTCTCCATAGAGAATCTAATGCAAAAGTTCCATCACCGAGGTTATAGTATAAAGCATGATTTTTTCCATTCAGATCAGTTATAAATAAATCAACGAACCCATCATTATTGTAATCACCTGCAGCAACAGCACCAGGTAGATTACCAGTAATCAAACCTGTACTTTCAGTTTTTTCTTTGAAAAATCCTTGACGCAAATTGTCATAATATATATTGTTTCCATCTTGGCTTAGCAAAAATAGATCAACATCACCATCATCATCAAAATCTCTATAGACAACATTTTTTCCAGAATCAAAAGATTCAATAATACCAGCTTTTTTCGCCATATCAGTAAAGGTTCCATTTGAATTGTTGCGATACATATGAGTTCTAGATTCAGTAACTAGAAATAAGTCCAAATCACCTTCCAGATCAAGATCGACAAATGCAGCAGCCAAACTTTTATCATTACTACTAATACCAGTATTGGAGACTAAGGAAAATGTTCCGTTCCCTGAATTTCGGTATAACCTAATTCCATCAAGATTCGAGATAAATAAATCAAGATATCCATCATTATCATAATCAACAAATAGTGCAGAAAGATCTCTAGATTTATGTTCTATACCTGATTTATTTGAAAATGATCCTTGATTATTATTTAATAAATATTGATGACTTCTGTTTTCTTCAACACTCCATTTAGATAAAAATAAATCTTGATCTCCATCTAAATCATAATCACCAATCGCCATAATTAAAGGGACAGCATCTTCTTTAATATCAATTTTTTTATATCCCGAACTAATATTTAATCCAGTTGTAATTGTAACATCTTGAAAAGTGAGGAAACCAGGAATATTCACTTTTTCATTATTGATATCCGGTTTCGTATTAAGAAAACGATAAATAGGTGTTCCCGCAACTGGACCAATTGTTCCTCTTAGATCCTTAATTGCATCCTGATATATAGGCTCAGGTTTCATCATATTATGTAGCATAATAATATTGGTATATGCTTTTTTATTTTCTCCATTATGCATTAGTTCAAGGCTTTTTTGAAGCAGATTTAGAAAACTATCTGGGAAACCAGGAAGAATCTGTCTAACTGTCTCAACTTGCTTTATTGCATCATGAAGCATTTCCTTGCGTAATAAAAGTTCAATCATTTTGAGACGGGCTAAAATATTCCCTGGTGAAGAATGCACGATACTAGAAAAGCAGTCCAAAGCTTTTTTGTATGCTTGTGGATCATTCATCTTTTGATAATATATTGCCAACTGATAGAGTGTTCGATTATGACCAGAATGTTCTTTGATAGTATTTTCTAGCAGAATTACTGACTCCTTATCTCTACCTGTTAATTCGTATATCTTCGCAAGGAGAAGGCGAATATCTGGATCACCCGGTGCTAATTTTACAGCTTTCTGAAGGAATTCTTCTGATTGACTAAGTTTACCGCTCATAAGCAAATAGGTTAATCCAAGATTGGCATAACCCATAGGCTCTTTGGGGACGACATCAATTAATTTGGTGAATTGATTAGCAGCTTCGGAATATCTTTCTTCTTCCAGATATGCTAAACCTAGACTGCGATAAGTAATAATTTGTCGGTATTTATCCTGATCTATTTCTTTATTATTTTCACATCCATGCATTAAAAATAAGACCAGCAATAAAACTGGGATACTATTTTTCAATTAGATCTTCTCTATAAAAAGGTATTTTAATATAATAATCATCTTTTCGAACCCTTCTGATATTATCACCATTTTTTTCTGATTTCTATATGTTACCAGTGTAAAATAGAATACAAATAGAGGGTTTTCTAGAATTAGAATTGCATAAATTAAACCCCTCATTTCCATCTTTGAAATTACTATCAAAAAAAAGATCTTCATCAGATACATAATTGCAATTGATCTTTAAAATCGCATCGAAGGTTAATATTTATTGAATCAAATAGTATATTTATATCTGGGTTTTTTCTAAAACTATTTTATTTCAAATACATAGATTACTATATGTCTAAAGGTCAAATATTTTATTTTCAATGTAGATGTATCAATTATTTTACAACTTTACTTCTTTCTTTCAGTTTGGTTGAATCCAGACCATTGACATCAATTTTGCTAAAAGATAAAACTCAAAAATCAGGAATTGATTTCATCCATTTTGCTCCAAGACCTCGATGGTGTGAAATTGGCCCATCCGTGGTAGGAGCAGCAACAAATGAAAGTTTAAATCTAATTTTTAAAGAAAAAGAAGAATTCTGGAAATCAAATGGTAGACTTTTAACAATGGATGAGTTTGCAAATATGCATTTAATAAAAATGAATGGTTCCGGAGGCGCATGGCTGGATTATGATAATGATGGAGATTGGGATCTTTATCTATCTAATTGCCAAGGAAGCGGGAGTATAACCAATGCTTTCTATGAAAACCAGGGAAATGGTAGTTTTCTTAGAATTTATAATTCGGGTGCCGATGATGATGGCGAGGGTATGGCTGTATCTGCGGCAGACTACAATAATGATGGATACACAGACTTGTTCATAACCAATTATGGAAATTTTAAGCTATTCAAAAATAATGGAAATAAAACCTTTACTGATGTAAGCAATAAAGCATTTTCAAACAGAATTAAAGATTGGTGGTATGGAGGCTCTACATGGGGCGATTATGATCTTGATGGGGATTTAGATCTTTACGTCTTAGGGTATGTTGATTTTTCCCGAAGACCTCATTACACTAACCTGAGGTTCCCGATGGATTTTGGAGGGCTTCCTAATTCACTATACAGAAATAATGGAGATGGTACATTCACTGATATTACATCAGAGGTCAATGTACTAAGTGATGCGTCTAGAAAATCTATGCAGGCAGTATTTTTTGATTTCAATGAAGATGGTTACCCTGACCTTTTTGTAGCAAATGATACTGATGCTAATGGATTTTATTTGAATCGAGGCGATGGATCTTTTAAGCCATTTTCGGGTCCAAGTGGATTAAGTACTACTGATGGAAGTATGGGGATTGCCATAGGTGATATGAATATGGATGGATTGACCGACATCGTTTATACTAATTACGCAGCAGAAGTAAATGTACTTGCGTATCTTATTGATAATAAGAGCAGTAACGACGGTAGCCTGCGTAATGCTGTTTTTGTTCATGATTTTGATTCTCCTATAGTGCATAAACTTTCCTGGCCGAAAATAAGTTGGGGACCAGGCTTATTTGATCTTGATAATGATGGAGATCTTGACCTTTTTTTTGCAAATGGACATTTAAATTCAGTAAGCGGTGATAACCGTCAAGAAAATCTGTTATTTGAAAATGATGGAAAAGGAAATTTTACTGACATTTCTGAAGCATCAGGTATAATTACCCCAGGAAAACGTATTCATCGGGGTGCATTATTTGCAGATTATGATAATGATGGCAGAGTAGATATATATATAACTGTAAACGGCCAACAAGTGGAGGATGGTAATGGGAATATTATATACGATGCAAATCAAGGAAAAGGAGTTTTACTTCATAATGAAAGTATTAAACAAAATAGCTGGGTAAAAATTAGATTGGAAGGGACTAAATCAAATCGTGATGGTTTTGGAACCACAGTAACTGTAAAAACGGGTAATAATGTTCAAAAACAAACACTTATATCAGGGCAAGGATACTTTTCAAGCAACGCAAAAGAACTTTATTTTGGTCTAAAAAAGGTAGATATAATTGACCAAATAACTATTGTTTGGCCAAGTGGCATAAAACAAAATTTTACGGATATACCTGCAAAACAAACTATATATATTGTTGAAGGAAAGACCATGCACCAGGACACCTTAACAATTCACCAAAAATAATAATTCTATTTCAATGATTGAAAAATGATAATCATTAAAAATTACCAATGAATAAAATAGGCATTGATCTTGGCGGAACAAAAATAGAAGGAATTTTATTGGATAAGCATAAAAATGTGATAGAACGAATCCGGATTCCTACCAATCAGAAAGACGGTTACAAAGCAATACTTAATCGCATAATTAATCTAGTGAAAAATATTCAATCTAAATCAGTAGATGTCACAAGTGTCGGTATTTGTACACCAGGTGCTATTGAACCAGTTAAAAAAGTTCTGAAAAATAGTAATACTGTTTGCTTAAACGGAAAACCTCTAAAGCAAGATCTAGAATCTGCACTACAATGTTCAATACAAATAGAAAATGATGCCAATTGTTTTGCTTTAGCTGAATCTAAAATGGGAGCTGGTAAAAAATATAATTCAGTATTTGGAGTAATCATGGGAACTGGGGTAGGTGGAGGAATTGTTTTTAACAGGAAAATCCACAAAGGAAGACTATTTATTGCAGGAGAATGGGGACACATTACCCTTCATCCCGATGGACGAAAGTGTTATTGTGGTCGTAAAGGTTGTGTTGAAAAATACATTAGTGGTATAGCTTTGGAAAATCACTGGCGAGAATTAGGTGGTCATAAACTGAGTTTAAGAAAAATAATATCAGAATTTGATAACTCACATGATGGGCTATATCAAGTTTGGAAAACAGAATTCCTTAACAATTTCGGACGTGCTCTAGCAACGGTAATTAATATTATAGACCCAGATGCAATTGTAATTGGTGGCGGTGTTTCAAATATATCATTCCTATATGATGAAGGAAGCAATATGGTTCAAAATAATGTATTTAGTGAATATTCTGATACTCCGATTTTACCTAATCAATTAGGAGACTCTGCGGGTGTATTTGGTGCAGCCTTACTCTAATAATTACTAAGAATGAATTAATTTATAAATGTAGTAAAGAGTGTTCTTTTTTTTTATAATTAGACTATCGTACTATTCATTGTTATATTAATGAGAAATATTAGTTATATATAAACATATCCATATATCTTGCATACATAAACATACTTTAACTACAATTAGAAGAGTATAAACATTGGAAAGTGATATTTGAGAGAAAATAACCATGAATGATAAAAAAGAATTCAATAAAAAATATGAAAAGAAACTTACTGCACTTCAAATCGAGCTGGTGAAACTGCAAGATTGGGTTATTGATCAAGGAAAAAAAATCGCGATCATTTTTGAAGGTAGAGATGCTGCCGGAAAAGGAGGTACAATAAAGAGAATCATTGAAAATTTGAACCCCAGATACTGTAAAGTGGTAGCTCTTTCCGCACCAACAGAGCGGGAGAAAACTCAATGGTATTTCCAACGTTATGTCCCACATCTTCCTGCTGGTGGTGAAATTGTTATCTTTGATCGAAGTTGGTATAATCGAGCAGGCGTAGAACGTGTTATGGGGTTTTGTACGGAAAAAGAATACATTAATTTTTTACAAACTTGTCCAGAGTTTGAGCGGATGCTAATCAGTTCTGGTATTCAACTGATCAAATATTGGTTCTCTGTAAGTGCAGAAGAACAAATAAAACGTTTTAAAAGCCGGGCAGAAGACCCCACCAAAGGATGGAAACTAAGTCCTATGGACTTGGAATCCGTAAATCGATGGGATGATTATTCCAAAGCGAAAGACAATATGTTTGAGCATACTGATACAGTATTCTCCCAATGGAATATAGTAGAATCAGATAATAAAAAAAAGGCACGGATTAATTGTATCAGTCACCTATTGAAACAGATTAAATTTGAAAACGTAGAGCATCCAGAAGTAATTCTTCCAGATCGCACGCAACAGAAAAATTATGATAGGCCATCACGATCTAACTATAACTATGTACCAGAAGAATTATAAAAGAGAGAATATAAATGAAATTTATTGAAACATTAAAAAAAATTGAAATAATGATCTTAGGAAATAGCACTCTAAAATCTGAAAAACAAACAAGGCACTGGCAAAAGTATCGTAAATCGAAAAGAAAGACCGATTAGTTTACCAGAATCTTCGAAAACCTTCCTGCTGTATCATCAATTGATCTTTTATCTATATTTTTCAAATAAGAATCAAAATATACTAAAATCATATTATTTAGCATTGCTCTCATTTCAGATCTGTCTTCCCAGCTAAAAAATGGAATTAGAACTTTTGCTGAAGAAGCATATTGAGGTCCATCTGTAAAATCATAATGTTTCATCCTATAAGCAGCATAATGCCGGAATTTTGCAGTTGAATTCTCCATTAAGGTTTTCATTTTCCTGTAATTATCTGGCATTCCTCTCCATTTATGCTGACCTAAATGCAGAAAAGGAATTCCCATTCCCTGATGAAGTATTGAGTCGGCTAATGGAATAAACCAAGTATCTAAACCTATAGCTGCAATAATACGACTATTTTTATTTGAAAGTGCTATTGTTGTAGCACCTCCAAAAGAATGCCCAAACATTCCTACTTTTGTCATATCAATAATATCAAAAAAAGATCCATTACCTACCAAACTATCCAGTTGTTCTAAAACAAATTCAATATCACTAACACGCATATCCAGTTTTTCGGAGGTAGTTAGTGTAGATTTTAAATCATCATATTCATTTTCAGATTTTTGTGACAGATATGGTGCTGAAGTGCCGTCTTCAAATATAGTTAAAAAAGAATCATAAGTATGATTGACTGCGACAACAATATACCCATGGCTTGCCAGTTCTTCGCACTGGATTGAATTCTGATGTCTATACCCTCCGCGTCCATGAGAAAATAGAATTAATGGATATGAAGTCGTTTCAATTTTAGGCTCAATATTGATCAAAGCATGTGTTTTTAGATTAACAGCACTTTTCACAAAAAATATTGGAACAGAAAAATGACTGGCTAGTTTAGCAGCAGTTTTTTCATCATTTTTGAAATATGAGAATTTTTTATTTACATTTTTCACATTTGCCCCAGGATACCATATCTGAACAATTATTTTCCTAAAAAATTCATCGTCCTTATTTACAAAAATATCTGTCCTGCTGGAATCAATCCATTCAAATATCCTTGTGCCTACTGGATAGATCCCGCCTGGAGAAGGAACATTTTTGTGATTTAAAAATGTTATGCTGGAACAACCGATTACCTGTATAAAAAGTATGATTAAAAAACAAACCTTAAAATCCAATTTGGGATTTTTCATATAAATATTACTTGAAAATATCTTATAAAATGAAAACACGGGTTATATTAAATCCCAAGAAAATATCACCGGTATCTAAAGACCCCTTCGCATCCTCAATATACGCCCCTTCATAACCGCCTCGGGCATTAGTAAGTATTAATTGAAAAACATGTCCACCAGTTTCAATATTTAGACCTATACCCCATCCATTCTTATAATCTTCAGATCTGTTACCAAATGGAAATGATATATCTCCAGTTAGGGTGTAGTGTTTAGCAAACTTAATTCTTCCTCCCAATACTGTTGAAAAAAGATCATGTTGATCTTTATTTGTAGTTACCAAATTCTTATGAATCCAGGTTGGAGAAAACTGAATTGAAAATATTTCATTAAACTTTCTACCCAGTATCAACTGTTGGATATAATGGATCCGGTTTGAAAATTTTTCTTTATAAACATTATCCTTCTTTAATGCATTTATACCAATATTAGAGAAAAATACAGCTGTGAGAGGAAATGCTTTCCCCTTACCTTCCATTTGTCTCATCATTTTCCACTTGATCATCAGATCATAGGTTTTCTTCCAAGAACTTCTACCCAAACCGAAAGCCAGGCGTTTATTGAAAGCATATTTTAAATCGTAATGGACTGTAGCTTCATCCATACCAAAGAGATCATAAAAACCATTTTTCATCTTACCAAATCTATGTTGAATCATAAACTCCAATGTTTTAGCTCTTGGTAATTCCAAAGATTGTGCATTCACAATTCGGGTTGATTTGAACGTTGCTTGAACAGGAAAAGGTACTAATGGCTCTTCACCTAGGAAATCAAGTAATTCATCCTGAGGAAATATGTTGGCAGTTATCAAATAAAAGAAAAGAAAAATACGGTTCATTTCTGTTTTAATTTCACATTCACTGTAATCTGGATACTTCTGGCTATATTATTTCTAACAATTTTAGGAATTTCAATACCAAAATCAGAAGGTGCTACTTCAAAGGTCGCTAGCCCGTTTACTCCATTACTGACAATTGCTATCGTACCTGATTCTGATATCTCCCGTGATACCCCGTGTATCGTCAGAATACCATTAACTAATACATCTTTTGGGTCTGGCCCAAGATCCAGTTCCAGCCAATTTTCAATATTACCTTTAAATGTAGATCTAGGAAACTTATGCGATTCCATATAACTTTCATTGAAATGTTCCTGCATTAAGGCATTAGGAAATACAAAACCTCGAATAGGAACCTGAAAAGCCAAACTTCCAGTCTCCAAATCCAAAATGCAGGAAGTTTGTTTATTAACGGCAATAATATCTTCAATAATAGTATGAGAGTAAAAAGAAACTGAACCAGAACGAGTGATATATAGATCTTTTGCCGAAATCGGTAAACAAATTAAGACTACAAATATTTTTTTCACTGGCAGTTCATTTCAAAAAAGGTCTGTATAAGCAAGATATTTTCAGCCGAAAGTTTCTGCCCGCTTGGTGGCATAATATCCGGATCATTTGTTTCACGTTGTATTCGATCTAAAACGTGTCCTGATTTTATTGCACTGTATGCGGTTTCATATGTATCGATAGCGAGACCTCCACTTGGACTGGTTCCGCTATGGCAACTGGTACATCTTGAATCAAATATTGGTTTAATATTTGATTCATAATAGGCTTCTCGCTGGCTACAATCCTCAATCATTTTTAAATCATTTTCAATATTTTTTTCGCATGCTAGCATACTAAGGCAATACAAGAAAATAAGTTTTATTCTTTTTTTCATTTTAGTCAAATCATTAATTAAGGAAATAGATTCACAGTAAAGATTACTTAAATTTCAGGATAATGGAACTATCTGAATCCAAAAAAAAAATCACCGCAATTTTTTTCATCCTTATTATTCTAATTTTTTATTTTTACTTCTTCATATATTCAAAAAACCATGTAGACTGGAAAAATATAAAGCCTAACATAAAATTATCGGCACATGAACTTATTCGACAAATCCAAAATAAACAGGAAAACAATTATATCAATCAGGTAATAGAAATATCTGGAAATGTAACCGCGTTATATGATTCCCTTTACATTCTTAATAATACAATTGTTTGTAAGCCAGATGTGATCATAGAGGACGGTATCGTAGAAAATTCGTTTATTACAGTAAAGGGTCGTTTTGTAGGTTATGATGATCTTCTAATGGAGGTCCGTTTAGACCATGTTGTACTTATTAAATTCTATTGAATCAGAATTTTGTATATTCTCTAAATAGCTAACTGGAAAACATATATGATAATTTCAGCTATATATTTTATTTACTAAATAAATGAAATTATTTTTTAAACATAAAAAAGTTGGTAGAAGACTTATATCTATGGTTATTCTGATGGGCATTTATGGATACATTGTTTACCAAGAGGGTCATATTGATGTACCTAATACTGAATCATTTCAATCTTTATCCGCACCTGAATTGCTCTGGAGGTTTCAAGTAAATGAAGGGGATATTTTCTTAAACCAGGTTGTTTCTGTTAGTGGTATTGTAACAACGAATAGCGACTCAACTCTGGTACTAAATAATTCAATTTACTGTATGATGGCTATAAATATTGCTGAAAGTAAAATAAAATTAGATACGATTACAGTCAAAGGACGCTGTCTAGGATACTACGAACCTTTAAAACAGGTTCAGCTTGACAATTGTTTCATTGATAATAGCTAAGATATTAAAATCTTTTATTCAAATTCCTTTATGTAAAACTGTAATGATCACTTACTCAACAAATTATTGATACTAACTATTAGCACCATTTGAAGTAATTACCTGTAAAAATGATATTCAATAAAGTTCTTATAATTTTTCTATTCATTATTTCGGGTACAAATTCCTGTATAAAACCAGCACCCAATCTAGGTCTATCTTATGGTGCTTTCCTTCGCCCTGGAGGTATTGATTTCAGGATTCTGGCCCCTTCATCTGAGAAGATATATCTTGTAATTTTTTCAAAACCAGATGATCAATCTGGTGAAGAATTCCCAATGAAAAGATTAAATAATGGAGTTTGGTCATATTTCCTTGAACATGCAGGACCCGGAACAATATATGGCTATAGACTTAAAGGTCCCTTAAATGACTCGAGCATAGTTATATCTGATCCTTATTCAAAAGCAGCAGTGACCCAAAATACATGGAGACATGTAGCAAAAAGTCTTGTAATTAATACTGATTTTAATTGGAAAGGTGATACATGGATAAACATTGAGCCAGAAGATTTAATCATATATGAGGCGCATTTGAGGGACATGACCGCACACCCGTCTTCTGGAGCATTTTCAAGTGGCTCATACAAAGGCTTTATTGAACAAAACCAATATGGAAGTATCAACTACCTGAAAAACCTTGGCATAAATGCTATACAGTTCCTTCCTCTTTGGGATTTTGCAAATGTAGAAATACCATATCGACAAGAAGTTGATGGAATGGTGAACACTTGGAATCCATACGAACGAAATCACTGGGGTTATATGCCCACTTTTTTTTTGGCTCCGGAAAGCTATTATGCTTCTGACGGGACTAAAGTTGCAGGAGAATGGAACGGGAAAGATGGACGGGCAATTAGAGAACTAAAAGAAGTAATCCGTACTCTGCACAAGAATGATATTGCAGTCATTATGGATGTTGTAGTAAATCATGTTTCCAATTACGATTGGCATCCTCTTAAATACATTGACAGAGAACTCTATTTTAAGTTAGATAAAAATGGAAATTTTTTAAGTCAGTGCTGTGGTAATCTACTTAATACAGATAATGAACATGTAATTAATTACATTATAGAAAGTTTAATTTATTGGATGATCGAATATCATGTAGATGGGTTTCGATTTGACCAGGCTCATCTCCTCTCTAATAAAACGGCGAAATATATTATAGACAAATTAAAAAGTGTCAATCCTAATGTTATTATTTATGGGGAAGCATGGGATAATCGGGGCCAGGAATTTTCAGCATTAGGTTGGGGGTCTTTTAATGACAAATTCCGGGATGTCTTACGTGGAGACCTTTATGATTTTTCAAAAAAAGGATTTCTTTTTGGAACTTATCGGCCAAATGAAAGCAAAGATGATTTGAAAACAATTATTACTGGAACATTACTAAATAACGGAGGGATATACGATACACCATCAAAATCTATCAACTTTTTAGAGGTGCATGATAATTATTCTTTTAGTGACTTCCTGAGAATTTCAACAGAGAAAAATTCAACTAATGAACTAATTAAAGATAAATTAAATCATATAACACTAACTCCTCAAATATTTAAAATAAATACTTTGGCTGCAATAATATTACTAACCAGCCAGGGGATACCCCTAATACACCAAGGTCAAGAGTGGGCACACTCCAAAATTATTGCACCCACTCAAAAACCTGATCCTGATGTGGGTAAGATGGATCCAAATCCTTATAACAAGGATAATGAGACCAATTGGATAAATTGGGAAGAGACTAACCAAAATCAGGATCTCATTAACTATTATATTGGTTTAATCTCCCTTCGTAATACATACCCTGAGCTCAGGAGGAGTTCTACACGTGATATTGTATTTCTTGATGTGGAAAATGAATTTGGCCTGGGATATATGATCAGAAACAATATAACTATCTTTTTAAATAGTAATCCTTCAGATATATTGAATGTGAAACTACCTCCAGGAAAATGGCTACAGGTGGTAAACAGTAATGCTGTCAATCTAAATGGATTACGCATTACTGAAGGCTATGTTAATATTCAAGCTACCAGCGGTGCAGTTTTTATTAAAAAATGAGAATAACTTATTTTATCACACCCATAATTTTTATTTTAGGATGCAGTATGAATAATGAGGAAAACAGAATATCTAAGTGGTCAGATAGTCTAACAATATATGAAGTTAATCTACGACAATTCACCCCCGAAGGGACCATAGATGCTTTTCGCAATCACCTACCGAGACTCAAGTCAATGGGAGTCGGAATATTGTGGTTTATGCCCATCCATCCAATCGGTGAATTAAACCGTAAGGGATCTCTTGGCAGTTATTATTCTGTTCAAGATTATTATGAAATAAATCCGGAGTTTGGTACACTGGACGAATTTCAATCCTTAGTACATGAAATACATGAAATGGGTATGTATGTAATTATAGACTGGGTAGCAAACCACACTGCATGGGATAATCCAATGGCTATTAAAAACCCAGATTGGTATACTAAAAACGATAGTGGTTCTTTTCAACATCCACCAGGAACAAATTGGTATGATGTGATGGATTTAGATTATAATAATAGAGATCTCAGGGAGTATATGATTAATGCGATGAAATACTGGGTAATAGAAATAGACATTGATGGTTTTCGATGCGATGTAGCAAGCATGGTGCCAACGGATTTTTGGGAATCTATTACACCAATATTAAATGAAATAAAACCAGTCTTCATGCTTGCAGAGTCAGATGAACCCGAGCTTCTGGAGAATGCTTTTGACGCCGATTATAATTGGGGTTTGTACCATCTTTTGAAAGATATAGCTGCTGGAGAAAAAGAATCATCTGAAATAATACAATACTATCAAACACCTCCAAAATCTTATCCTGCTACCAGCTTAAGAATGAATTTCCTTGATAACCATGATGAAAATAGCTGGGGCAGAATTATGATTAGTCATTTTGGGAATAATGTATATCCTATTATGACAATGATATTTACTCTCCCAGGTATACCTATGATATACTCTGGACAAGAAGCTCGACTCGATAAACAATTAGAATTCTTTGAAAAAGATATAATTTCTTGGGGTGATATCCCAGACAGTAAATTCTACCAGAAACTAATTACGCTTAAAAAAAGTAACCCAGTTTTCTGGAATAATAACCATTCACTTTCCTTTATGGATTCTTTACCTGAAGGAATAATAGGATTTTACCGCCAGTATAAAGAAAAACAATTTGGTACTATAATCAACTTAACATCCGAAGGAAGTTTACTGAAAATATCAGATTCTAGTGATATACTATTCAAAGACGAAAATTCGCGTTCGGATTTCATAGCACCTTCAGGATACTTAGTATACAAGATAAAATAATGGAACATATTTTATCAAAGTTCTTAAGTATTTTGAAAAAAAAGATAAAAATATAATCCAGGCAACCATCAAGTATAATTCTATCTGATATCATTATTTCAATATGAAAAAGATAATAATTATTATATATAGTTTGTTTGTGACTGTAGAATTATCTGGTTTTTTAAAAACTGAAGGTCGATTAATTGTAAATGAAAACAATGAAAAAGTAATACTTAAAGGTTTTGGACTTGGAGGTTGGCTTGTTCTTGAAGGTTATATGTGGAATTATCCTGGATTTGGATCAACAACGGTATTGGAAAATGAAATTGAAGAACTAGTTGGTCTTGAAAGAAAAAAGCTATTTTTTAATACATACAGAGAAAATTATATTAGTCAAAAAGATATTGAATTAATGGCAGATAATGGATTTAATGCCATAAGAATACCATTGCATTATAAACATTTCTCTAAAAATAAAAACACCTTTACTAATGAAGGATTTAATATTCTTGAACCAATAATAAGCTTATGCAAAAAGAATAATATATATATAATCCTGGATATGCATGCTGCGCCTGGAGGACAAAACACAAGTGATTTTTCAGATTCTGATGGACAGAATGCCTATTTATTTACGGATCCAAATAATCAGGAATGGTTAGCGTCTATATGGAAATATATAGCTGATTATTATGCTGATGAACCTATTATTGCCGCTTATGATTTATTAAACGAACCGGTACTTCCTTGGGGATATGGAGCTAGTGTATTAAGAAATTTATATGAAAACGTTATCGATTCTATCCGTACGGTAGATCAAAATCATATAGTTATAATCGAAGGAAACTGGTACGGGAATGATCATTCGGGTTTATTGCCGCCATTTGACGATGAGATGGTATATAGTTTCCATCATTATATTGGAAGCAGTTTTGATACCAGCTGGATTCACCAATACACGACAAATCATCAAATTGAATTTAATGTGCCAATGTGGGTTGGTGAAGTTGGTGAAAACTCAAATCACTGGGCTTATTATAAAAAAAATCTTTTTGAAGAAAATGATATTGGCTGGAGTTGGTGGAATTTTAAAAGTCTAGAACGAATTTCAAGTTTGTTCAGCTATAAAAAAACTGACGGTTATGATCAGATTCTAGATTATTGGTATGGGAAAAATTTGAGGCCAGATACCTTAGATGCATTTTTGGGATTAATGTCAATGGCAAATGCAATCGCATTTGATTCATGCTCAATTAATATTGGGTTAATTCGTGCATTGAGTGATACTTCTTTTGATAAAACTCCAAAACCATATACATCATTTTCACCTCCGGGGGTTTTGCCTGCCGTTCATTATGATACAGGGAATAATAATATTTCTTATTATGATATCCAGGTCGAAGATCCAAATAAGTTCAGTCCAGAAACTAGATCATGGAATAATGGATGGGCTTTTAGGAATGATGGAGTTGATATAGGTACAAGTATGATTGGAACAAATAAAAGTTTCTATGTTGGTTGGATTGAAGATAATGAATGGATGCTTTATACAGTCCGACCTGAAGAGCCAGGAAATTTTAAGGTTTCAATAGAAGTAGCATCATTCACGAATGGAACTAGATTAACAGTTGGTTTTGATTCAACCTATTCGTTTGAAAATATTCAATTGCCAAATACAAACGGATGGGATAACGGATGGAGAATAGTTCAAATAGGGAATATATCATTACTAGAAGAAACAAAAATGAAAATTAAAGCAGAGGTTGGTGGTTTCAATATGAGAAACATTATTTTTGAAGATTTAGATGCTTCAGTTATACCAATGTCATTGAATCCAAAGTTGTATCCAAACCCTGTTAACGGATTAGTACAGATCACATGGGAAAGTAAATTTTTTTTGAATACGGATATAAATATTTACAGTGTAAAAGGAAATTTGGTTTTTTCACGGTCTATTTTTTCAAAAAAAGGAATAAATAATATTTTTTGGGAAATGAAGTCTAATGATATGAAACGTTTACCATCAGGTATATATCTAGTAAATATCATGACTCCTAATTCTAAATCAACAATAAAACTAACTTACTTGAAATAACTATTCTAAATAGGTAATCTTATAAATATCTTTTCTTGAAGAATATGATATTGAAATAAAATATAAGCCACTTGACACTTGTCTTCTTGGTAATTCAACCATAAGTCTTTCACTATCAAAATTAAATTTATTTTTTTCCATTACTACTTTTCCATTTATATCAAAAATAACAATTTTTGTTATTTTTTGTTTCTGTTCTTCATTCAATTGAATAGAAAATACCGAATTAAATGGATTTGGATACAATATGATTTTTCTTTGAGGAAACAGACTAATTTTATTTTCCCCGTTTCCTAAAGAATTTGGATTATATCCTGAAGTTGAATCATCCGTTAAGCATAAAATCAGATGTCCGTACAAAAATACTGCATTCTCCTGAATGAATTGAGCATTATTTGCAGACCAGGTGTGTGTTGCCTTCTGCCAACGAGATTCATCAAATGAGTTGAAATCATCGGCCCACTCAAAAGAAAAATTATTTTCACTGCCATAATTACCTGATCCAGGTGTATATGAATAATATTTTACCCAATCATAAAATGCATATACCGGTAAAGAACTTTCATCGAATTCCCCAACCCAGTTTTCCCAGATTGGCTGCCAAATATTCATCATAATTTTTTGAGGATAATTCATTGTCCCTATATAAGAATTACTATCATATTGAATCATACTGTCATTGATAAAAAAAGAGATATAATCAGGAGTCCATTCAAAAGCATAATTATTAAAGCCTGCATGTGGATTAAATGGAGTACTGATAAGTTGTTCGTGGTGTGTTTCGTAGGCAGTGATGATATTTGTCTGGATACTGTTATTTTGATTACCCAGACCCTCAAAATCAATTTCACTCCAATTTTCTGTATCGCTTAATCCTTCTGCCCAAAAATCTCTTATTGTGAAAAAAGAAGATACTACACCAGATGATCCAGCAGTTTTCATTCTACCTTCAAATCTTCCATATTGAAATGTATTTATAGTCCTATACTCGGCTCCTCTATATGGCTTTTGAGTATATACTATTTCAAATAGTATATACATTAATGTGAGAATATGTTTATGCATAATTAATCATCAATTTTCTTAAACATTCGAACATAATCAATAAAAAATGTTGTAGGGAATATAGTATTATCAATCCCGTTCTGACCTCCCCATTCACCTCCAATTGCAAGATTAAGTATCAGAAAATAGGAATTGTCATATGGCCATCTCTGAAAATTCATAGACGATGATTTTAAGTACTCAAAGTATAACTGGCCATCAAAATATCCCCTGATATAGGTAGAATCCCAATCCAGCGCATAAACATGGTACTCCCCTTCTATATTATTTGCATAATAAATACCTTGCTGATCTGTACCAGAAACATTCCCACTGACTGCGCCATTATGGATACTGAAAAAAACATAATCAGGATTGTGGCCAACATGCTCCATGATATCGATTTCTCCACATTGTGGCCACCCAATTGAGTCAATGTTCCCACCCAGCATCCAGATTGCAGGCCATGTACCTGTTCCAGATGGTAATTTTGCCCTAATCTCAACATATCCATGTTCCAATTGAATTTTCTCTTTAGTATTTATCCTGGCTGAAGTATAACCAGGCTGATTTGGATTAAATGGATTATCCTTTTTTGCTCTTATTCGAAGGTTTCCATTATCTATAGAAAGATTTTCAGGTCTATTAACATATGTTTGTTTTTCATCATTTACTGCGCCTTGATGCATTAACTCAACATTCCAATAATCCAGATTAAGACTATCACCGTTAAACTCATCATTCCAAAATAATCTATACCCTTGATGTATTTGAGTTTCATTTAAACAGTTCCCATCATCAATTGTTGCAACTGGGTCATAGTTTACTGATTGGGGATCCATGCACCCAAGATATTCGCAACTTCCATCATTTATATTTGCCTGCAAATCAAAATTAACAGCACTACTATCTGTACATCCGTATATTCTATTGAGATTATCTATCTCATCAGTTTTATCACAACAGTAAAAGAACAATACCAAAATAATTATAATTTTTTTATTCATCATCTAATAATCTGTTTCCATAATCCAAAAGATGGTCGTCAGTTAAAACAGGAAATGCCGGTTCCAGATCTACAAAAGGCTGATTTGAGTATCTTGCAAATAAATCGATCGATGATAGCTTTATTTTTTCAAATCTTTCTGTATCAATATTTATTTGGTCGCTATATGCCGCTTGCAAAGAATCAATTATTGAAATAATTCTTCTATCAGGGGTTTTGCTATTTTCCAAGGATTTAGAAGTTTTATTTGATTGTAAATAGCGGTGTTTAACAACTGCAGCCTGCAGATAATCCTTCCATTTTTGTTTCACTTGCATTATATCCTTATTGCTATCAAAGCCTAACTGATAAGCTCTTTCAGTAATATGCTTATCTCTCAATAAATCTGCGATTGATAATTTTAATTCATTATCAAAATGGTCAGGATTGATTTTCTTTTTTCTGAAAACAAGAGGATGCTTCTTAATTAAAGAAATCAATTGTTTAACTGTCCATTCCTGCCCTTCATGATTTAAAATTATTTTATCTTTGATTGCATCAATCCGACTGAAATTTTTTATCTGTGTATCCACTTCTTTGTCCCAGAGTACACCTTGTACAATTTTTTCTTTTTTTGACTTTTCTATGAGGTATATATCTGCAATTTTATCGGAAAAAAAACTAAATATTTGATCATTGAATTCAATTTTTTTCCCTTTCATAATTTCGGATACATATTTGGAAAATTTTTTCAATGCTTTTTCCTCAATGTACTCTTTTTCTACCAAATTCCATGTATCAGTTTTTTCTTTCTCTGTAACATCAACAGATACCTCCCAATGCAAAACTTTCAATGCAAGAAATGTAGAATCAGAAATTTCATATGGACCGTAAATCACATCTTTTTCGGGTCCTGTTTTATATAATATCCATCTTACAGCATCAATCATTTCATCGGTAAAACCAATTTTCATTTCATTAGTATTAATGTTGGATCCCGCATCAAAAAGACTATTAAAATCAGGCATTGCATTCTTCTGTTCAATATTAAATTTCGCAAAACTAATAGTGTATTCCCTGTTTCTAAGTGCTACCATATCTTTAATTGCCACAGTATCTATTTTAATCAGATCAAATCCAAAATTTTTAAGCATTAACTGTCGCATAGCCTGCTCCTGACGTCCCTGGATCAGAGAATATTGCTGTTCATTCAATTTCAATTTTAAATCTTCAAACTCGATTGAAAGTATTTTTTCGGCAATTAGTGAGTTTAAAGCTATTTTTTTATGAATATAATATTGTCCTTTACAATAAGATGGCCTAGGTGAATATTCACATCTTTTGATAAAATCATTTACCGTAATAATTCTATCCTTAATTATTGCCAGGACTGGTTCATTATTAATGGTGTTTTTATCAATGTTATTTCTGCAAGAAAAATGCAGGAACAAGAAAAAACTGATGAATATTAAAACATACCTAATCATCAATCTTTATTGTTTAATGAATTAAAAGAACTTAAAGCGCAATGTGATCAGGGAAACATCCCCCAGAAGTCCAATAGACTGATAGGAATAATCAATCCCAACATATTGGTTTTTCATAAATTTATTACTAAAACCCACTCCATAAGTTACAGTGTTGAATGGAACCTTATATCCTAAAAGGGAAGTCTCTTCATTGGCCTGTTCCAATCCTATTCCTTTTATACCAGCTCTAATAAAAAAAATGCTTCCACCTGGAATTTGATAGCTATATTGAGTTCCAATATTAACGGATTCACTATTATTGTTTGGATGCAAAACATCTGAAGAAAAAATCAGTGATTGATTGTATTTTGCAATAGGCTTGATGGAAAACCCCATCCTGAAAATAAGTGGGAGTTCCCATGCCTGGGTTCTATATTGACCAATGACATTTTCATAATTTCCATTTTCGTTTTCAAGAATATCGATTGGATTTATCAAATCAATACCATCATATCTCATCCTAGACCCATAATTTGAAATACTCATTCCAATCCGCATCCCATCATTTCTGTTTTCAGAGAACTTGAAAAAATTTGTTTTTACTAATACGCCTAAATCCAAAGCAGTAGCTTTTGCAGATGTATGCCAAATAGTTGAATTAATTGATTTAACTGATGCACCAAAAGAAAACCAATCCACCAAACTTCTTCCATATGCAATTGCTGCAGCCAATTCATTAGCACTATAAAATTCCCCGGTACCATTTTGATTCAGAACATTGGTTACTTCGATGGATCCATAATCAAAATCCGTAAACCATATACTGATGGTACCATAGTTTCCCATATTTAATGCAGCTGCAGCTGAAAAATGTCGAATATCAGCTACCCACTGCTGAGATGATACTCCTAATTCAAATCCGTCTATACTGGCTAAGCCTGCAGGATTCCAATACGCAGATATGGCATCCTGAGCCATACTGACATATGCTTCTCCCATACCAACTGCATTGCTGCTTGTTCCAATTTCTAAAAAGTTAGCGGATGTTGTACCATACCTGTATTGCGAATAGCAAAAACTAAGAAAAAGATTGAAAATAATAATATATGATTTCATTTGATTATTGCAAACTTCCCAATCATTTCAGCACTATTAAGAATCTCGTTAGTAAACTCTGGTCTAACATGGTAAAGATACATACCAGCAGCCACTTCTAATCCTTCTTCATTTAATAAATCCCAGTGAACCATTCCGTTGTCTAATCTGTTATTACCATCTACCAGAATCGTTTTTACCTTTACACCGCTTGAAGTAAATATAGTAATCTGACAACGAGATGGTATATTCGTAAACATAAGTTTTCTAGGTTGATTTAAATATGGATTTATTACCGCTTCTTCCATCGCATTTGTACCCACATACGGGTTAGGGACAACTCTTATTTTCTGAATATCCGTTTTTAAATTGCTGAGAGTAACCTGTCTAGATGAATCTATAGAAAATTCAAAGGTATCAGTCTTCCAAAAATTTCTTTCCCATTTTATTGCATACCTTGATCCAGACTCAGGATAAAATGCACTATCAATATTTAAAAAATCAATAATAAATGATGTCCCCAGCCATTGGTTTGATGTATCAATCTGTCCAACCAGAATACGATCATTTTCTAATTTATATTCCTGGTCAAATGTCCAGCTTGGACCTATATAATCCTGAACAACCATATCCATCAATGTATAGTTCCCTTGCTCATCGAGGATTGATTTATTGATTACATAAAATTTGAATGTCTGATCAAGGATAATCCTATTAGGAAACCAAAGTCTATTATCAAATTCATCATATATCCCTAATGGAGTTTCTACTTTGGATATATAACTTATATCATCAGTAAATACAATCTCACAGTCCCATGGAAATAATTTTGATTCTCTTGATGTAATTGTAATATTCATCTCTCCAGATTGTTCTTCATCCATCCATCTCGTATTTACTGAATCTATAACTGGGGTTGTGTGGATCTGTGATATATTAAGTTGAAGTCCTTCAAACACATCTGTCATTACCCCGGTATTCATCATCCAGATATCATCATTCTCTTCATAGATAAGGTTTGAACCTCTATAGTTCGCATGGTTGGTTAGCTCGAAGATAGGACTTTCTCGATAGATTTCTTTTCCGCTAGTTTCATTGTATACTCTAAATCCAGGGTTAGTATAGTATTTAGGTCGGTTAAACGCATTATATGCTGTATCAAAATCAAATGTTATGCTGTATTTATTTCCAAATTTTATCTGATTTCTAGCAGCGATTTCAAGATGAATACTGCCAGTTCCGATAAGCATATTATTAAGAGAATCCACAATAATTTCAGGATCAAGATATCCCGCGGCATCAGCTTTCGGAGTTACAATTGCGATATTTTTCCCTATTCCTCTAATATTATCGTATTCATCAATATCAATAACCGTATTATTTTCTGATGGCGATATCCCAGGTCCAATATCTTTTGCACCATAATCATAAGCGACAATAGCATAATAATAGGTTCTTCCATTTTGAACATTTTCGTCTTTAAAATAGTGCTGTATACCAGTATTATTTCCAAGATTGTATGCAGTACCGTTAACTAGACCATAATCAGTAAATCCAATATACTCATCTATCAAATCACATTGAAATATAGGTTTGAGAAACATTGGTGTCCCGTACCCATCGGTTATTAATTCTGAATCAGAAAAATATTTATCTGTAGACCGAAATAGCTTATAACCTTCAAAATCATTAACATTTCCAAGAAAAGGATCTCTAGTAAGTTTATCTGCGTCATCATCCCAGGTTAGCATTACATAACCATCACCTGGGGTTGCCGATAATGTAGGAGTCTTCGGTGGCTGAGCAAATCTATAGTCCTTTTCATAGATCGTTTGAACGATAGATTTTAACTGAAATAACGCCGGGGCAGAATGGCTGGATGAGCTTAGACCTTCCAGTGGATCATAAGAATGGATTTCTGCCATTGAAATACGCTCAGTCTTACCCCTATATAATGGGAAGGGACCTGATGCAAATAACTCTACCAGATTAGCAATTGTACCATAATATTCTGCCAATGTGTCTGCAGATACGAGATCCCACATCACATCATCATTTCGAAACCAAGGACTTCCTGGTGGAGCGGGATGCTGATCAAATATAGGAAATAGCTGAAATGATGTTAAACCAATCATATCAGATTCAGTTACATCTGTAGCAGCAAAATTGGGTTCACAACCTACTGATTCTAAATAATCAGGCCTGTGATTCCCTTCTCCCTCATCTGGCCCAGTATAGTTTATTTCAAGTGGACCAACACCATCCAATCCAACATCATTTCCTGGATTTTCATTCGACTGGTATACACCGTCTCCGTTGGCATCATCACCATCTTCCCAATCCTGATCTTCATCCGCGTCCCAGTGCTCTTTAAGTTCTGCTTCAGTTATCCTGTAAAATGTAAGAAACTTGTCAAGGTTGTCAATGCCATCATAAGGGCCTACTAGCATACTGGCAACATTATCTCTTTTTTCATCGATAATACCATCATCATCATTATCTTTACCATCATATGCGAGCCCTGGACTTTCCAGATAAGCAAAACCCATAATTCCTGGGAGTAAACCTGCTATACCGATTCCATTCTCATCCCATGAATAAGACATATCCAACAAATCATTGAAATAACCCACTTCATCATCAGCACCGTCACCGCCAATTGCATTGTCTACCCAATAGCCAAAACAAACTTCAGGTAAATCATAGTTGGAAATATTAGCTATATTATACTCCCAGAATATTGCATCCCTAGCCTGAGGGTTGTTCCACTGGAATCCCCTAGTCTCCACACGTATGCCAAGCCCGCCCCATGGGCTTCCAGCCTGAATTGATGTAGTTGCATTAATTTTTTTACTACTATATCTGGGGTAATATTTTACATTATCGTCATCGCCTAGATATTCCAGATCATGAGCATCATTAACTACAAAATATGTTTCTAAATCAGCATATTTAATACCTCTTCCAAATCTCCCATTCCATTCGTTTGGCCATATCAAACCATCGGCGGAAGGCCAACCTGCTGTAGGCCAAGATTCAGGCAATCTACTTAAAGCAGGATATTCACTATTTTCGTTAAAGTATCCGAATACAGGATAGAATCCCCACTCAACTTGGCCTGTCGGATCTGTATCCATCTCTTCCCTATAACTGGTTTGAAGGTAAAAAAGAGTATGATAATTTTCATCTTCTATATTATCCAAATTGGTAATTGGAATTGTATCGATTGTCGTTTCATCGAGATCATCTTTGATATACACTCTGGCCCCAACAAGTAATCCGACCCCGTCAAGCATTTTTGTACCATCAGGATTATTAGGCCATTTAGATACGTTAGGTTTGGGCCAGTCCGAAAGTTCGGTGGTATTTCTGTAGTATAGATAGATTCTATTACCATTCATATACCCTTCTCTTTCAGCTTCTATATCCCCTGCAGGATCATCAGGACCAGCATATTCTGAACCTTGTGACAAACAGATTGTCTTTAACAAAACAAAAAAAGAAATGTACTTTAGTATATTCAAAATGCTATAGTCAGACCCAGCTTTATTTGACGCGGTGCAGAAAACATGGAAGGGTCTTTGTATCGATCTTCATATGTATTAAAATTACTTCGATGGCTCAATAATTCAGTCTCAGTTACTACTGCAGTATAAGAACGACCAGTTTCTGAGCTCACTCTATACTCGTTATATCGGTCAGTAACATTATACATTATAAATTCCAGTTTAGGGGTTACGCCAAACATTGTGGGAAGATAAATGTATCCAGACATGTCAGCATGGTAGTTGGATGGCTTATAATCATTATTGGGATACAGGTTTAACAATGCCAGGTTACTCTCTCCTTGTGGAGAAAATGTATAAGGCGTACTGGAATTATAGTATCCTGTCGCTGTTACACCAAATATTGAAGTATTATATCCAAAAGAGATATTGAAGGTATGGCGCTGATCCCAACTCATTGGTATAAATCGAATCACCTTATCGATACTGGCACCCTGTCTATTAAATGTTTGCGCAGGATTATCTGCATTCCCCCTTGTAAACTGATAGGTATAGTTACTCTGAAGAAAAAGATTATTCCTACTGTAGTCCAGTTTAAGCTCCAAACCTCTAACATTACCATAATCTTTATTAGTATATATTCCGTATTCAATCTGATTATAGGTACTTACGGTAGAAAGGCTAAGAAGTTCATAAATATCTCTGTAATATAAACTTACTTCCAAACCCAAATTTTTTCCAACTTCCTGCCAAAGACCTATTTCGTAGCTAACTGTTTTTTGAGCATTCAGCCCAAGACTATCTGATCCAAGATTTGCATTTCCAACAGTTGTAGAATAATCACTGGGGCCAATGATAGAAGAATGGTTTGAATAAATAGAATACATTGGCGGCATTTGTAGAAAATGACCATAGCTAAAATGGAGTACTGCAATACCTCCAAGCTGGCAGGCAAACCCAAATCTAGGACTAATCTGCGATGCAATTTTTGATTTTACCAGCGTGGACATCCTTGTTACATCGATAATTAAGTTGCCAGACTGATCCAAAGAATCATCACCGGAAAAACTCTTCAGATAATATGTTGAAGCATTAACCGGGTTCCTGCGCTGACTGGGGAATGTGGTATTTGCATCAAAATAATCGTAGCGAAGACCTATGTTTACGACAAATTCGTCCCACTCGAATTTATCCTGTATATAGAAAGCGTTTTCTTTTGGATACACCGTATATACATCTGCATAAGTAGTACTATCGGGAAGAATAATTGGCTTATAATGGTCAGACTCTAACGCAGTACCTGCATAGGCATTACGGATGGTGTGGTATTTATTCATGAGTTCATAGTTTGACAAAGAAAAACCAGTTTTTATGCTGTGAGCATTATTTAACTGCCATACGAAGTCCGTGCGAAAATTTCTTGTTATCGTCCTTCGATGCGTGTGTCCTTTATCCTGGCCTCCTGTGAAAAATCCAGTACCGTATGCGGTCTGGTATTTATCATGGACATAATTATAAATGGTGTCCCCTGTAAAATAGAATAATCCTTGGTATATACCCGCTTCTGAAGCAATAGTAAAGGAATCATAATCTTTAAAAACATATGAACCATATTTATTTACTGTTGTAGAATATTTTATATCATAAAACATTTTATCATTCAGGAAATGATTAAACTGGAACATCGTTAATCCTGTATTGGACTCACCAAAAGATCTGCCATCAGGATTATATTTACTTACATGGCTATATCCCATAGATACAGAATTATTATGATTTTGCATGATTGAGAACTTAATATTTCCAAAATTAAAAGATATTTTCCCCATCAGTGACTCGTATTCACCGGTATTCATAGGTACATACACACTATCGCCGGTATTTTCACTATACCATTTGGAAGAATCCTGATCATAAAAATCGCTCAGATCCCATACATTAAATCTTCGAATACCATTAAGATGCCCATTTACTTCCTGGCTTCGATAATTAGTAAAAAAGAAAATTTTATCCTTAATGACAGGACCACTGATATTAAACTTTAAATCTGTATTCGTATTTATGCCAAACGGATCCAGACCAATATAAACTTTCTCACCATTTCTCTTATTTTCTGTTAAATAGGAGGATAAGCCTGAATTAATGCTGGCTTCAAATCGATTATTTCCATCCTTTGTTACCGCATTTACAACTCCGCTCATAGCGTTTCCATATTCAGCATTAAAGGTTCCAGTAATAACTTCTAAATCTTTTACCGCATCTACTTCAAGATTGGAAACTGAAACCACTCCCCCAAAAACATCATTCACAGCGACACCATCAATCAAATAACTAACTTCATCGCTCCTCCCTCCACGAAAGTGACCTGCAACCACGCCTGCCTGCATATTAACCACCGCTCCAAGATCTTCAACGGGCAATATATCTATTTCTTCAGATGATATATTTTTCACTGTACTTGTCTGATCTTTTTTTCTGCTGAATTTCGATGCATAAATCACAACTTCTTTCCCTTCAATGGAAGTCTGGTTCATAATAATATCCAGTGAAGTTGTTCGATTAACAGATACAATAACATTTTCTATAACTACAGTTTCATAACCAATCATCATTACTTTAACTGTATAATTTCCAGGGCTTACATTAATTAAATTAAAGAATCCTTCTTCATCTGCACTGATTCCTGACTGAACCGGCAACAAAATAATATTAGCTCCAGGGAGAGCTAATTTGCTTTTTACATCTACTACTCTTCCAGATATCTTACCAGCTGTCTGAGAATAAAGAATCTGATTTAGAAACAGAATGCTAAATAGCATTATAATATTATAAAAGTATTTCAATATATTAGGAACTTACCTTGAAACAATAAATAGTTTACAAATCAAATAATAAATTGATCCAAATAAAAAAGGGCAGGTTATTCACCTGCCCTTTCTTTAGATTATTTAAGAAATGTTATTTTAGAAATATCAATTCCGGATTCTCGATTAATCACAGCGAAATAAATTCCGGATTGTAAGGTCTTTCCAAAACTATCTTTTCCATCCCAACGATAAAAATACCTTCCTGGGTTTTGCATACTATTGACCAAGGTTTTGACTTCTTGACCTAAGAGATTCGTGATTGTAACAGTAACATTTTCTCTATGCGGAAGTTCATAGTAGATATTGATATAGGGGTTAAAAGGGTTTGGATACGTTTTGTATGAAAATTCAGTTGGTATTGGCATTGCAACATTTTCATCATTCGTCAGCAATGTATCAGCAGGACACGATCCATAATGAATCGCATCCAGAATCAATACTGAATCAGACCCGGCTAAATAGATTGGCAGTAACCTTACATTCATCCCTAGAGAAGCATCAAGAATTCCACAGGTATCCGGAACCGTTTCAAAGTTGGAACCAAAACCAAACAACAACGTAATCGAATCTTCGTACATCAAGTCCGGGACTGTCCCCGTATAGATATTATCACCATCTGAATCAGCGAGCATTGTCTGAGTGCTTATATTGTCCCAGTTATTAAACGATCCAAACACATACGGGGCTTCTGAACCGTCAAATCCTGCTACACCGTTCATGTCAAGATTAAAGGTTACATCTACAGGATGGTCCTCTATGCAATTCTCACAGCTACTGAAACATACCGTATCGGCCATTGCATCTTCACCACCAACAGAAAATTGGCGGTCTGCAAAGTCTCCTACGGAACACTCCAAAGGAACTTCTTCCCAGCCGCCCTGCCAGCTTGCATCTATAGGACCATTGACAAATTTATAGGTTATATCCGAATTAGGTGTCGCAGGCAATGTTATTGTCCATATATCATCTTCATCAGTATCCAGCATCAGGTGTCCTGGGTTTCCTCCAAAATTTCCGCCTGCAAGCCACACACCGGCCGGATCAGTATCTTCATCTCGCATATTTACAGCAAACATGACATCAACAAAATTAAGTTCTTCACATGTTAGGCATGATGCATAGCATACTGTACCGAGAGCTGTATCTGCAGCTGGGACCGTAAAATAACGGTCCGTATATTCACCTGTGCCACAATTTGCTAAACCACCTGCTTCCTCAAAATTGTTCCAGGTTCCATCAGGGGGATGGTTTCTAAATTTATAAAGGTAGGTAGCTCCAATTTCCAAAGCAGTATCAGCAACCCAGACATCATCATTATCATCATCAGATAATGGAAATCCTACCTGTCCAAAACCACCACCTGCAACCCAAACGCCTTCTACGTGGGTATCTTCCAGTTGCATATCCACAGAGAATGTTACCTGCGAACATTCATAGCAGCTTCCATCTTCAACTGTAGCATCCGGATTATAGTTACATGCATTTGGATCCATACAGCCTGCAACATCTGTTGAGTAGATGGCTCTCAAATCATCAATTAGAAATTGACCATAGATCTGGTCATCTGCTACTGCAGATCCCTGGAGAACAACTTCAATTGTAATACCTCCAATTTTATCTTTATCAAAAGTGTCATTCCCTGCTATACCATTCCATCCTGTTCGAACAAAACCATTGGAATGATCAGTCACAGCTGAACCTGCTCCGATGAGCGGGACCTTAAATTCAACCCAACCAGTATCGCTGGATACTGGAAAATCCAACGGACCCGGGGCATTGAAAAAAGAGTACCAGTACTCCACATCATCTTTACTGCTCCAGGTGGTCACATTGCTGACATCCCAGAGATTTAGCCTTAGTGACATATTTTCTAATACTGATGCTTGTACGTAATTATAAAATTTGAAGCTAATATGACTAAAATTTGAAAGGTCAACAGCCTGATCAAATTTATGATATGCACCAGTATATCCTCCCCAGCCCTGGTCATGGACGACACTGTACTGGTATGACATGACAGGCGAGCCCCAATCTACAATGTCAGCGGGGTGCGGGACCTGATCTGTTGGAATCTGGGTTAGTGTACTGAAGTTCGAAGCATTATCTGATTCATCAAACTCAGTCCACCAGGCATTTGTACCTTCATCTGTGGCATCACTTTCCGCATCAAAATTATTGATCATAAAAGGGTGAACTTCACATGTACCAAACAGTACTGGCGGGAGTACCATATCTTCATATCCGACACTAACGGACCGGTCAGCGAATTCACCAACAGCACAGGCAGCAGGAACCGATTCCCAGGCTCCGCCCCAACTGGCATCTATAGGACCATTGACAAATTT
>PBAR01000026.1 GCA_002718285.1 Fidelibacterota bacterium | reverse complement strand
TTACATTCAGATATAGATACTTTGGAAAGGGTTAAAATATTAAGGGAGTTACGTACTGGTAATTTTGACGTGCTTGTTGGTATTAATTTACTTAGAGAAGGTTTGGATCTTCCTGAAGTAAGCCTTGTTGCTGTATTAGATGCTGATAAGGAAGGGTTTCTACGTTCAAAAAGTTCATTAATGCAGGTTGCAGGTAGAGCTGCAAGGAATGTGGATGGATTAGTTATACTTTATTCAGATTCGGTCACTAAATCTATGGATTATCTAGTACAGGAGACTAAAAGGAGACGTAAAATTCAGCACAATTTCAATAAAGAAAATAGTATAATTCCTAAAACTATTTACAAGTCGTTAGATGATATTTTGGTTTCTACAACTGTAGCAGACTCTGGTTTTGAAGAAAAAATTGATAAAGACTCTACATTAATAAAAGAATGTATGTCTGAGATGGATCGTGAAATGATCTTGATAGAATTACGAAAGGCTATGCTTAGTCATGCAGAAAGTATGGAGTTTGAACAGGCAGCTCGCATCAGAGATGAAATAAAAGAATTTGAAAAAGAAATAGAGGAGACAGCTATTTGAGAATCCTTGTAACTGGGGGCGCAGGCTATATTGGTTCCCACGTAGTATATGAATTTATTGACCAGGGACATAATGTGACAATTTTTGATGATTTATCCTTGGGAGTTAAAGAAAATATAGATAATCGTGCTAAGTTTGTGTTCGGGTCAACTTTGTCTGAATTTGATCTCAATAAAGTATTTCAGAATAAATTTGATGGAGTTGTTCATTTGGCGGCTTGGAAAGCTGCGGGAGAGTCCATGGTTAATCCCGCAAAATATGCTATCAATAATTTGAATGGTACAATAAATTTGATTTGTGCGTGTAATAAATATCGTATAAAAAATTTTGTATTTTCTTCAACAGCATCAGTATATGGTATACCCTGTTATATTCCTATGGATGAAGGCCATCCGACTATGCCTATTAATTATTATGGTGAAACAAAACTTCAGATAGAGAAAAATCTGGCCTGGTTCAGTCGATTAAAAGGTTTAAGCTACGTAGCGTTACGATATTTTAATGCAGCAGGATATGATATAAATGGTCGTATAAAGGGGAAGGAGCGCAGCCCTCAGAATTTAATTCCCATTGTAATGGAAACAGCCGCTGGAATTCAACCCCAGATGGAAGTGTATGGCAATGATTATGACACTAAGGATGGAACTGGCGTAAGGGATTATGTTCATGTAAATGACTTAGCTATAGCACACGTACTTGCTATGGAGTATCTTATAGAAAACAGCGATAATTTGACACTGAATTTGGCAACTGGAAAAGGACATTCTGTAATGGATGTAATAAATAAAGCAGAGCAAATTACAAAGTCAAAGATTAACTATAAATTCACAGATCGAAGGAAAGGTGATCCACCTACTGTGCTAGCAATATCAAAAAAAGTCAATGATATCTTAAAATGGAAGCCTCGTTACTCGGATTTAGAAACATTGATCCAATCTTCTTGGAAGATATATAAAAATTAATGAATGAGGAAGATCATAGATGACAATTGACATAAATAGATTACAAAAGCAATCTGGAATAATTGGTACATCAGATGGTATTCGCCAAGTGCTAGAAATGATTGCCCAAGTTGCGCCAGTTGATATTTCAGTTTTAATCACTGGTGAATCAGGAACAGGAAAAGAATTAGTTGCAAAGGCTATAAAAAAAGCTAGTAAAAGGGGAAATAATCCTTTTATAATTGTAAACTGTGGTGCGATACCGGAAGGTATTATAGAAAGCGAACTTTTTGGACATAAAAAAGGTTCTTTTACAGGAGCTTCTGAAAGCAGGAAAGGGTATTTTGAAGAAGCCGATAAGGGTACCATATTTTTGGATGAAATAGGAGAAACTCCACTGGAAACACAGGTTAAATTATTAAGAATCTTGGAAAGTGGGGAATATATGAGAGTGGGAGAAGCCAGAAGCCGCAATTCAGATGTACGTATAATAGCTGCGACCAACAAAAATCTCGAAGAATTAGTTCAAAATGGAACTTTCAGGCAGGATCTTTTTTTTAGATTAAAAACAGTATCTATATTACTTCCTTCCCTTAGGGATAGAGTAGAAGATATTGGACCTTTAGTAGAACGCTTCGCATTGGAATTTACTCGTTCTAATGATTTGCGCTATCGAGGATTCGTGCCCGATGCAATACGTACTTTAAAAAAATATGGCTGGCCAGGAAATATAAGAGAGNTNAAAAACTTTATAGAAAAAATCTTGGTATTGGAAAAGGGGGAACGAATCACTGCTGGTATGGTTGAAAGGGAATTAAGTGGTAACCTTCACGGAAAGACTAACGATGCACTTCCTGTAATTGTAAATCAATCTACAGATAAAGCAGAGATTGACCTTATATTAAGGCAATTATTTCTTTTAAAGCAGGATACGGAAATAATCCAGAAAATGATGTTAGGCGGTTCTTTTCCTGATACCGTTAATTCATCTATTCCATTAATTGATGATGGTAAATCTGGATTGAATATCCCCGAACAATCTATGGAAATCACAGAGGAAGGTCAGCACTTGATAAGGGATGATGCTATTGGTCATATCAATATGAGTGAAATCGAAGAAGAAGCTATCCGTCGATCCTTGCAATTTTTTAACCATAATAGACGCAAGACTGCTAAATCTCTTGGCATGAGCGAGCGTACATTGTATCGAAAAATAGAAGAATTTGGAATTGAACCAAAAATAAAGCGTAATAGTTAAAGTGAATAAACTTAAAATTATTTTTATTTTAAATTATTTATTATTTACAGGTTGCAGTTTTTATTCTATGGCTGGATCTATTCCACCCCATATAAAAACTGTAGCCATTCCACTTATGAACAATGAAACTGCAGAATTTGGAATTGCTGAAGCGCTTACTGATGGATTACTTGAACGATTTAATGAAGAGGGTGTACTCGGAATTACTAATGAATTAAGTGCACATTCAATTTTAAGAGGAACAGTTAAAAAGGTTAATGAAGGACCTTATACTTATACTAGAGCAGAATCAGTATCTGAGTATCGGTTTAAAATTGATGTGAAGTTAGAATGGTATGATGTCAGATATGATAAAAATTTAATTAACGGAATTTATTCTGGGTTTGGTGCTTATGGACTTAGCGGGGATATAGCTTCAGATGGAATTGATAACGATAACGATGGAAAGATTGATGGAGATGATGATGATGAATTTGGTGAACCGAGAGTTTTTGCAACAAATGTAGCTGTCCGGAAAATTGCCGAAGATATTTTAAATGATATTATGACTACCTGGTAAAAAGGAATTAACCATATGGATACTGTAATAATTAAAAACTTAAATAAATATAATGATCAAGAAGTTTTATTAAAGGGATGGGTATATAATATTAGAAGTATAGGTAAAATTTGGTTTTTGATTTTAAGAGATGGTACAGGTTTACTNCAAGGAGTTGTAGTTAAAGGGGAAGCTTCTGATAAAACGTTTTTAATGGAGCATGATTTAAATCAAGAAGATGCAGTTATTGTCAAAGGTAAGGTTAGAAAAGAACCAAGATCTGTTGGTGGGTATGAGCTTGGAATTTTAGATATTCAAATTATTAGTCAGGTAAAAAAAGAATATCCAATTACACCTAAAGGTCATGGTACAGATTTTTTAATGACTAATCGACATTTATGGTTGCGTTCTAAAAGGCAACATGCAATTATGCGTGTACGTCACCAAATAGTTAAGGCCATTCGGGACTTTTTTGATAGTAATGATTTTACATTGATTGATTCTCCTATATTTACTGGGAATGCGGTAGAAGGAACTACTACTTTATTTGAATTGAAATATTTTGAGCGTTCTGCATATTTAACTCAAAGTGGTCAACTTTACCAGGAAGCAGGTGCAGCTGCATTTGGGAGGACTTACTGCTTTGGTCCAGCATTTCGTGCTGAAAAATCAAAGACAAGGCGTCANCTNACAGAGTTTTGGATGGTTGANCCAGAAATATCATTTTGTGATTTGGAAGAAAATATGTTTTGGGCTGAAAAATTGGTTTCTTTTATTGTGAAACGTGTGTTAGAAAATAGTAAAATAGATTTGGATATATTGGGTCGGGATGTATCTAGTTTAGAAAAAATTTCTATCCCTTTCCCTAGAATCACTTATGAAGACGCTGTAAAATTATTAAAAGAAAAAGGATCAGATTTTAAATATGGTAATGATTTTGGTGCATCTGATGAGACTTTTCTCTCAGAAAAATTTGACCAACCACTCATGATCCACCGTTGGCCAGCTAAAATTAAGGCATTTTATATGAAACGCGATGAACATAACCAAGAATTAGCATTAGGTGTTGATATGATTGCTCCTGAAGGATANGGTGAAATAATAGGAGGAGGACAACGTGAAGATAANCTAGATATTCTNATTAATCGCATANGACACCATGATTTACCTATGGAACCTTTCAAGTGGTATNTNGATTTACGNAAGTATGGCTCTGTGCCTCACTCTGGTTTTGGATTGGGATTGGAACGAACTGTGGCATGGATTTGTGGTACNAAACACATTAGAGAGACTATTCCTTTTCCTAGGACTATGTCCCGTTTGGAACCNTAAATGATNTTNAAGGCAAGGATATCAGTTTTTGGTGGTAGAATTATTAATAANTCNATTTATGANGNTGCTGTTANAATTGGTANNGAACTTGCAAANNAAAATTATTTAGTTTTTTGCGGTGGAGGNGCNGGTGTAATGGAAGCAGTCTCGAAAGGNGTAAATAANGNAGGAGGAACAATAATTGGTATATTNAAAGAGAATACANTTAANGAAGGNAATCCATATTTATCNATTCCTATTGCNACAGGAATGGATATAGGTCGNAATGTACTNCTTGCTTACAATTGNGATGCAGCGATAGCAATTTCTGGGCAATATGGAACAATGAGCGAGATAGCTTATGCTATGCATTTAAAAAANCCTGTAATTGGCTATAANACTTTGGAAATTNATAATNTANTACAAACANAATCNCCAGATGAAGTNATAATANCCTTGAGGAATGTATTACAATAGAAAAAATAAATTAANAANNTCCAAAAGATAACTTTAANGGNTATGGTTCAAAAGTATATAACCATAAAANATTTTGAGAAATTNAACTATAAGAATANGATTTCANNTCTTAGAGTATANTTAGAAAGNNTACANNAATATTGCAAATAATTGANANAATTAAATGAAAATTNNTCTATGTCAGGTAAATCCTACTGTAGGNTCATTNGAGAATAATAAAAATATTATATTAAAGTANTATAATANNTGTAANNNATTAAATGCTAATATAGTAGTATTNCCAGANTTAATTTCAACTGGNTATCCTCCGCAGGATTTATTATTGGATGATGGTTTTATAGAAGAAAATTTNTTTCTTGTTGAATCAATNGCNGNGCAGTCAACTATACCNTTGATAATGGGTTACGTAAGAAAGGAAAATGGAAAAATATTTAATTCTGCTGTGTTATGCTATAATGGGAAACTCCAAAATACAGCTGATAAAATTTTGTTACCTACTTATGATGTATTTGATGAGTATCGTTATTTTACTGCGGGTAATAATCCTTGTACATGGGATATACCGTTGGAAACAGGTGTGTTACGAATAGGTATCCAAATTTGTGAAGATCTTTGGGATAGTAATTATTCTACAAAGGTTAGTCAAATTCAAAAAGAAAAAGGTGCTGAGATTCTNATTAATATTTCAGCATCTCCCTATCATNAAGATCGCCTTAAAGAGCGCACAAATTTGATTATTGANAAAGNNNTAAAAACTGGNCTTCCTTTTTTATATTGTAACNTTGTAGGAGCTCAAGATGAACTAATTTTTGATGGNCAATCTTTAGCATTTAACTCTAAAGGTAATTGTTTGGCTCAAGGACGNGNNTTTGGTGAAGATANGCTTNTGATTGATTTAAATTTTGATAAACCTAAACCTTTNAATATTTTACCTAATGAAGAAAATGTNTATAAAGCATTNTGTCTAGGTGTCTCAGATTATTTNGANAAAACTNNACATGGTGAAGCTNTAATAGGNTTNTCNGGTGGTATTGATAGTACTCTAGTAGCTTGTATTGCAGTAGATGCGTTGGGAGCAGANNANGTTCANGGGATTTCAATGCCTTCTAAATTTTCNAGNNNTCATAGTTTATCTGATGCTGANGANTTAGCAAATAATCTAGATATTGATTANCGTATTNTACCTATTNATNATCCAGTAGCTGGAATAGANAAAATATTAGAACCTCANTTTCTTGGAATGGATATTGATATTACAGAAGAAAATATTCAAGCACGTATCCGTGGNAATCTTNTAATGGCTCTNTCAAANAAATTTGGATGGATGGTCCTTTCTACTGNAAATAAAACAGAACTTGCGCTTGGATACTGTACCCTTTATGGNGATATGAGTGGAGGTTTAGCAGTNATATCAGATCTNAGTAAGTCTGATGTTTATAAACTCTCNANATGGATNAATANAGAAANNCCTAANANAATACCTNTNAATTGTATTAAGAAANNTCCAAGTGCTGAATTGGCNCCTAANCAGGTGGATCCNTTTGATTATTCTATAGTTAGTCCATTAGTANATGCTATTATNGAAGATAGAAAATCNCCNGCAGAGTTAATTAAAAATGGTGCTGATCCAGTTTTAGTCAATGATCTTTATAAACGTATTCGGATCTATGANTATAAACGTCGCCAGTCNGCNCCAGGATTAAGAGTAAGTNCNAAAGCTTTTGGTTTTGGGAGGCGTATNCCAATTGTTAATCATTACTTAGGAAAACAAAAGTTATGAAANNTATGATAATATATTTTTTNNCCNTTNGNTTTTTANTTANAATACAAGCACAAGAACATTCTCCTGCAGATTTCTGGAANANTCAGACTGATAATGAAAAAGTAGCCTTTATNAATGGTGCTTATGCNAGTATTTCTACTTTGAAAAANCATCATCANTTGGANGTTAAAAAGCAATATCTATATAATAAAAANTGGATAGAACCTTATTATATCAAGCGATTTTATGATATTGCAGATGAATACAGATCAAATGAAGTTGGTTANAACNTAAAGATAATTGCANTGCATATGGANGCATTTTATTCCAATTCCGATAATATTAAAATCCCTGTTATGGAATCCCTGCGTATTGTATCATTGATCCAAGATGGTGAAAGAGATAAGGCCAATTTGCGGCTATTAAAAGCTCAGAGAAAATATAATTAATATTAATTCGAATTTCTTTATTAATATTACCGTAAAATATCAGTTAGAAAGTTTGGTGTATTTCAATTCACGTAAAAATTATAACTAGTATTAATTTTTTAGTTAAATGAATATTATTGAAAAACCTCCTAAAAGAAGAATCTAGTTGTGTGTTTCTATGGCAAATATGCTCATATGGAATATCAGAATTTCTTAATTTTATCATTCTATAGAATATGGTTCAATCTTGGGATGTAAAGTAGATGATATAACCTATTTTGGAATTGTGAAATTTATTGTAGGAAATTTTGTAGAATGCTGTAGTGGTTTATGATGTATATGGAAAGTATTACGACCAGTCAAAAAAAAACATTATTCTAGAGATTAAATTCCTATTTTCTTCTACTTTCCTGAAAAATCCTATCCTTAATTTTTAAGAATGAAATCATCGTTAATAAGAAATTTTTGTATTATTGCCCATATAGATCATGGTAAATCTACGCTTGCAGACCGTCTATTAGAAGAGACGGATACTCTTTCAAAAAAAGCAATGAAAGATCAAGTTCTAGATAGTATGGATTTAGAGCGCGAGAGGGGCATTACTATTAAAAGTCATCCAATTAAGATGGAGTATAAGCATACTGATGGAAAGAATTATATACTAAATCTGATTGACACACCAGGACATGTTGATTTCAGCTATGAAGTTTCTCGATCATTAGCAGCATGTGAAGGAGCATTGTTATTAGTGGATGCTGCACAAGGAATAGAAGCGCAAACGGTATCAAATACTTATTTGGCATTAGAAAATGATCTAACGATCATCCCTATAATAAATAAAGTAGATTTGAAATCTGCTATGATCCATGATGTTAAAGCTCAAATAGTTGAACTAATTGGTTGCAATGATGATGAGATTATTGAAGCTAGTGCTAAAAATGGAATTGGAATAAAAAAAATCTTTTCTACAATTATTGAATCTATACCAAGTCCAAAAGAAAATGATAATGCACCTCCAAGAGCACTGATTTTTGATTCAGTTTATGATAATTACCGTGGAGCTGTTCCTTATATTCGAGTGTTTGATGGTGTTTTTAAACCTGGTATGATTGCCAAATTTTTTTCCCATGATAAGGAATATGAAATTAATGAACTGGGGCATTTTATTTTAAAGAAAGTTAAATCAGACGAGCTTACTTCTGGAGATGTAGGTTATATCGTAGCTAGTATCAGGGATATGAACCATGTTCAGCCAGGTGATACCTTGACGGTAAAAGAAAACAAGGCAGAAAATCAGTTACCAGGATATAGAAAGATGAAGCCTATGGTTTTTTCGGGACTATATCCTGTTGATTCTGATGATTATGATAATCTTCGGCAAGCCTTAGAAAAGCTTAAGTTAAATGATGCGTCTTTAGAATTTTTGCCAGAAACGAGTGAAGCTTTAGGATTTGGTTTTCGATGCGGATTTTTAGGTTTACTTCATATGGAGATTATACAAGAACGCTTGGAACGTGAGTTTGATTTAGATTTGGTTACTACTACTCCTAATGTGGTCTATAAGGTTCAAACAAATAAAAATATTACTCAATTAGTTGATACTCCAGCTAATATGCCTGATGCTGTTGATATTAATAAAATATTTGAACCTATTGTTTCAGCAGAAATTTTGACTCCAAAAGATTTTATTGGCAGCATAATGACCCTTTGTCAGAATAAGAGAGGTACATATAAGAATACTAATTACCTTTCACCAGAAAAAGCGCAGATTCATTATGATTTACCTCTTGGTGAAATTATTTTTGATTTTTATGATAAACTGAAATCTATTTCAAGCGGTTATGCTTCCTTTGATTATGAGTTTAAGGAGTTCGCTGAATCCAANCTNACAAAATTAGATATTTTAATTCATGGANANCCNGTGGATGCNCTTTCNATTATTTGCCATGCTGATNATGCATATNATAGNGGAGTNTCTATTTGTGGTAAACTAAAAGAACTTATNCCTAGACAAATGTTTGAAGTTGCTATNCAAGCAGCGCTAAATAATCGTATNATTGCCAGAACTACAGTACGTGCCTTGAAAAANAATGTTACTGCTAAATGCTATGGTGGTGATATAANTNGAAANAGAAAATTATGGGAGAAACAGAAAAAAGGNAAAAAAAGGATGAAAATGATTGGTAAAGTTGAAGTNCCTCAAGANGCATTACTTGCTGTNTTNCAGGTAGACAGCGATTAACTTNATGATTTTAACATACTGGANGTTTACCNAATCCCCNCTATACAGTTTTNTTTTTACTATTCCTTTNTTTTTTATTTATGAAATAGGAGTATTCTTAACAAAAGNGGATGATATGCTTGTTCTACGAAATGGTGCTGATGCGTTGATGAGACAGATATTGGAAAACTTNGGGATTATTGGGTTACATGGTATTGGAGCAGTTTTTCTTATTGTATTTTTNGCGGTATTCTTTATGCAACGAAAATATTGGANGGGAATTANGNTTTATGGNAATTTTNTATTNATAATGATGTTTGAAAGTTTNNTTTGGGCAATAATTCTTTATTTANTGATGTCTAATATATATATANTGCTTATGAATCCTTCAAGTCAGGTTTTNATTCAACAAGTAACATTATCTGTGGGNGCTGGGATCTATGANGAGTTATTTTTTAGAGTTTTATTNATATCAGGTTTGGCTTCNATTCTTGGNTTTGTNTTTCAATGGNCTTATAATTANAANATGTGGGTAGCTATGATTATTNCGTCGGGAATATTNTCTGCNTTTCATTTTATTGGAGANTATTCTGATTATTTNTCTTTNNATATTTTTTTAATTCGATTTTTTGCTGGAATGGNTCTAGGATANCTTTANTTTATTCGTGGCTTTGGNATCACAGCTTGGGCNCATTCTATTTATGATCTTATAGTTTTAACCCAAACNACTACACAGAACTAAACTACTATGTAAATTATAAAGTGAATATAATTCAATATTTTNTANNAACAGTNNANATAATTATTTCAATTANTTATANTAAAAGAATTTTATANATATTTTTGTAGATGNTNGTTGTTTTAAGAATTTTNAANATACAATATTNANTTATAAGCTANTCAANTNTNTTNCTATAAAANNATAGGTNNANTGATTATATTAAANAATGTTAATTATATTGGAACCAAANATAGATTTANCTGTAATTAATATNTTGANATNCAATGATAGTATGTTTNANAAAACNAATAGNAATAATAATNAAAANTTNTNTACNGGATTTATTNATATAANTAAAAATNNNACAACTTCTTTTGAAAAGGATATTTGATGTTNCCTATTATTTATGATTTTGGAATTATTAGCTTATTTGGGTATGAGTTTCATTTTNTTATATACTCATTTGGTTTNATGCTGGTAGTTGCTTTTTATAGCTGTTATTATTTNNTNAATCATGANTTAAATCGTTTAGGATATGATTCNAATTTAGCATCTGATATCGTNTTCTGGGCTGCNTTAGGTGGTATTATTGGNNCNAAAATCTATTATTTNCTTGAAAATTTNGATAGAGTNNTTGCTGATCCATCTGGAATGATATTTAGTGGATCTGGCCTCGTNTTTTTAGGCGGCTTATTAGGTGGACTTATAGCTGTNACNATANTGCTNAGNAAACATAATCTTCCTTGGCTTNTATTTTCAGATTTGGTNGCNCCATTACTNATNTTAGGTTCTAGTATNGGNAGNGTNGGATGNTTTTTAGTTGGNGATGANTATGGTCTNCCAAGTAAACTTCCTTGGGCGATTTCTTTTGAAAATGGTCTNCCNCCNACAACCACACAATCATTTCAACTCAATTATCCTTGGATTGATATAAGTGATTTTTCTGCAGGNATNNTAACAGTNCATCCAACCCANNTTTATGANAGTATATTGGCATTTGGAATTTTTTTATTTTTGTGGCANAGNAGAAAATCAGTTACTGTTAAAGGAAGCCTATTTTTTCTTTATATGATCCTNTATGGNATAGAAAGNTTTCTTATTGAATTTCTGCGAACAAANCCCAAATATGTNTTATCNATATTNTCAGGTGCACAGATTATTTGTGTTATGATGATCATTATTGGAGCTTATTTTTATATAAAGCCTATTAGTAGCGTTGCGTCAAAAGATAATTAGAGAATTCTTTTTTCTTTTTGCATTTCCTGCTAGTCTAATTTCTCAGGTAAGTCTGGATATTGTAGAATATAGACCTTTCCCAGAAAAAATTATGATTCTAGATCTAAAACCCGATCTAATTAATTGGTCTATCGCTAACCAGTTCATCCTTTTGGATAAATCAAGGCAAGAATTAATCGGATTGGGTCCATTTGGTGATATAATCTTTTCAAGTAGTTTTGGTCTTAGATCTCAGAGATATGGTGATTTGATTTGGGTTGGGAATTCTGCATCTGGAATTTGGATTGTAGATAGATTAGAAAATCAAATTACATTATTAGACTATCAGCTCAATCCAATTACTAGTGATGGTTTTGAACCTAGAATATTCCCAGAGCATGCCGCTATAGGCCCATGGGGAAAAGTTTATCTTTATTCCAATCAATATAATAGCATATTTTTATATGATCAAAAGTTAGAACAGCAGCCATTTATTGATCTAAACCGTGTAATAGACTTTAAAGTATGTTTGATGGATATTGAAATTAACCAAGAAGGAGAGTTGGCAATCTTAGATTGTGACGGGAATGTGCATTTATTTAATAAGCTCGGAAGGTTTCGCAATTCATATCCATCAAAAATAAAAAGTGCAAATTTTATTGTCGCAAGTCGAAATAAATGGTTTGTATTTAATATTAAAGGTGAAGGGAAATCTATTTTTGATCATGAAATCATATCTATACCAGGAGCCAGTATTCCTGTTTTAGATATAGCCAGTATGAATCGTTCCATAGCAGTCCTTTCCAACGATCATATTTTAGTGCTAAATGTCAAAACATATTAAATCTATATTATTTTCCTTTATATTTATTGATTGGGTGTTGGGTATAGGAGTTCAATCTCATTCTGATACATTACAATTAAAATCATCATCAATTTTATTTCTTAGTAATAAATTTGTAATTCCAGAATCTATTCAAATAACTTATAAAGGTGAATTGATTAGTGCAGATACAATAGATTGGATAAAGGGGAAATTGGTTATGCCTTCAGTACATCATTCTAAGAATCAAGAATTCATAATTAATTATGAATATCTTGAAAAAGGACTTCCCTTGCATGCTGGACCTAAATGGAAATCACTTCCATATTTAGATTTGGATGAAAATTTATTTGATAAAAATTCCGAACCAGTCTTTAATATGAATGTTTCTGATAATGGATTATCAACCATTCATTCTTCTGGTAGTATATATCGTCAACTTAATTTATCNCCATTAGGTGGTTCTGACTTCAGCGGAGGACTCCATATGCAATTGAATGGAGAATTAGGTGATAACATGCAGATTAGTGGTGTTCTAAGTGATAGAAATCTCCCACTTCAGTCAGAAGGTATAACACAGGATTTAGATGCATTTGACCAGATATATATTAGCATTAAAAGTAAAAATTATAGTACAAATGCTGGGGATGTTATTTATGATTATAAATATGCTAATGATTATAGAATTAATCGAAAGTTAGTAGGTCTAAAAAATAATTTCCATTTCAATGATTGGAAAGGATCTTCTGTTTACGCTGGATCTAAGGGATCTTATCATGCTGTAAATATGAAAGGTCGTGATGGTGATCAAGGTCCTTATAGACTTCAAGGTAAAGATGGTAATAAGGATATAATTATATTATCTGGTACAGAAAAAGTCTGGGTTAACGGTATGGAATTAATTCGAGGATATAATCATGATTATATAATTGATTACTCGCTTGCGGAGATTTATTTCACTGCAAATATTATAATCTATTATGATTCCGATATCTATATTGAATTTCAATATTCAGATTTAAAATTTTCAAAAGGATTCTCTGGAGGAATAATTGAAAAAAGTTTAAATCAAAATGGGAAAGTATCCATAGGATTTTTTCAAGAATTAGATCAATTTGATAAATCATCATGGAGTAATCAAATAAAAGATTCTTTAGCATCGACACCAAATGGAAAAATACAGATCAAGGCTCACGATTTTAATGATTTAGGTGATTATGTGCTGATTGATTCAGTGTATATATATGATCCCGATCACTATATAGATGAAGGGAGACGATGTCAAACAGATTTTTTTTATGATAAGAATGGTAGTTATATAAGACAAATATCTTTATTTGGAAGAGTTTACTATAAATACATTCCGTTTAATGAGAGAAATAATTCAATCGATCTATATAGCCCTTATAGGAATATTATTGCGCCTCAAAATCATAGATTTGGATTTTTTAATGCAAATTATCANTTNGGAAAANATTTGTCNATTGAAGGATTTATTTCTGGATCTGGNATTGATAAAAATANATTATCNGTTTTAGATAANAAANGTNAAAAAGGGATTTCACATCAATTTACTATAAAAACAGATTCATTATTATTTGGTCCTATGANTTTANAATTTGAATTNTCTNATTGGTTGCGNGATGATGNATATCANNCTNTGGGAGATGAAAATAATATTCGACAACAAACATANTGGAACGAAAATGAAATAAATAGAANGGGCGTCCGAGAAANCAANCTTAAAACAGAAGTATCGATTGAAGGANTAGGAACANCCTTAATNGANAGATCAAATTTCAAAACAGNAAAAAANAATTTNATTGCCANCTATNTACANCAGAAAATACATAACAGTAGTTTTAAAAACTCTCAATTAAATTTGCTNGAAATTGACAAGCCTTTGGGAAAATTNAGACANATTTATGGTCGGTTTAACTATCATTCANCAAATTATAGCCCTTTTTTNTTTTATGANTTTGAACATGANCCAATGAAAACNTTATATAAATTATATGGTTCNGGAATTACTTATGATAGCGAAAATNGAAANCTGGAAATTGGNGCCCATATACGAAATAATGATATAAAAAAGGATANCATANATGATTATTGGGAAAGAGAATCTGAGGATGTAGTCAGNTTTTTNAATTATAAAACAAAGAANAGNCATGGATGGAGNAATGATATAACATATAAAAGAAGAATTAAATCCTTTATGAATAATTCAACTAATATTGATTATTATCTAGCTAGAATACATTCTAAATACCATCAAATCTCATCACCATTCAAATGGGATTTCAGACTAAAAACTGAGGAATCTTTTACTCAGCAGAGAGTAGTTGTATATGATTCAATCGGACCTGGATTGGGCCAATATAGATATGAACCAGAATTAAACACGTATATCTCAGATCAAAATGGTTCCTATGTTGCATATACTGTTCAAACAGGAGAGAGAAATCCTACGACTTTAATTGAAACTGTTCAGTATCTAACTTATGATTTTGGTAAGATTAATGGATTGCCAAATATTTTAGTAAGATTTAATAATAAAATAGATTTTAGAGGAAATGATTTTAATTTAAAAAGACTAGTCAAATCAAGTTTACTGAATTCTTCTACAGTTAATTCAAAATTATTATCAAGGATGGAACTAGATTTCTATGGATCAAATAGAATTTTAACTTGGTTTGATTTACAACGTTCATTAAGTGGCATTGATCCACGTGGGAATGATTTGATAAATCATTGGGAATTGGGTTGCCATGTTAATAGATATTTAAATAAGTTATTTTCGTTACAGTTTCGTAGTATTTACACATCAAAAGATATTCAGTCTAATAGGTCTTTGATAAGAATCCGATCTGTTGAAGGTTGGTGGCATGAATTACATATACTGTTAAATAGGAATGCCGCATCAATTATAGATTTTGCAATTATTCGAGGAGATAATAAAGGAAAACTTGAACAAGATTCTTATTCTTCAAATACAATAGGATTTGCATTTAATGGTAAAATATTTATTAACAAAGTAGGTCGAATACAGACAAAGCTAGAATGGACGAATATATCTACAGACCCTAGAAATACATATTTACCTCCTGAAGCTTTAAATGGATATACATTAGGTAAGGGGATTAGGACTGATACTCGTCTACAATATTACCTTAATAGAACATTATCATTAAATATTTCCATTAATACTATTCATAACAGTCTTTATAAGAAATTAATAACATTACAAGGTGAAATTCGTGCGCACTTTTAATTTTGTATATATAGGGATTTTTACTATCCTTTATTCTCAATCAGATCCAATTATAATTCAATCATATAGTAGTACTATCGTAACTAAAAGTTTAGATTCATTAATTCATGATGAAATTGATTTAACTATTAAATATGATCTCCACCAAATAAGAACTTCAGAAAATAAAACTGAGTATAAAAAATCATACAAAAAAAAATATCTAGATACACTAATAATGAGGAGTGATACCCCTATAAATCAGATTGTAATGCACCAAATTACAAAATCACTATTAAAGACTTCCATAGGTACTGATTTTGATAAAAAAATAAAAAATTTACATAGGGGTTATTATTTTTTACAAAATCCTATCCAATACCGAATTGGTAGAATATCTAAGGATCGTTTAGGTGGAGTATTTCAAATTGATCCAGTTTTTGAAAATCANTTTTCTGGATTNATGGGAATGGGTAAATCGGGTAANATATGGGATTTAACTGGAGAATTTAATTTACATCTTGAAAATATTCTCCGAACAGCGGGTTCTTATGATTTTTATTGGAAAAGTGTTGATTCTTTATCACAAATATTAAAATTTGAATTAATTGAACCTCACCCTTTTGGAATTGATTTTGGAGTCAAATGGAAGTATCATCATGAATTGATTCAAGGATTGTATACCATTATGAAAAATCAATCCAGATTAATGCTATTCCTTCCTCAATTTCAAAATCGATTAAGCCTAGGTTTGAATTCTGGAAGGACAATGCCAACAGAAAAAGGAAGAATTGATGGATATTCATCTGAATCTTTCCAATCATTTAATATAACTTTAGAATACGATGATACTGATCATCGTATTCTTCCTAATAGAGGTTATAAATATGAACTTCAATTAGATGGTGGAAAGCAAAAAAGTACAAGTTATTTTGAAAGTAGTTATAATATATTTTTCTATATTCCTATTTTAGACCAATATTTATTAATGTTTTCATCTATGGGGGAATCCATTTCATTTAATAAAGGTCAGATACCAAAAGTAAGGTTATTTTATTATGGAGGTGCATCAACACTTAGAGGATTCCGCGAGCAACAATTTTTTGCATCTAAATATAATATTTTGACTTTTGAGTTTTCTTATTCCCAAAGTTTTAGATGGAGAAGTAATATTTTTATTGATTATGCAACAAGTGATTACGATTTATTCCAGAATGGAAAATTTGGATATGGTTTAGGTTTTACTCAAGTAAATAAACAAAATATTTTTAAAATAGAATATGCTATACCTGGATCACTTGGATTTCAAAATGCAAAACTACACATAAAGTGGATATCCAGATTATAATTTAATTAAAAAATAATAAAAATATTTTTAATGATATATAATTTAAAAAACTTTCCTTATTACCTAGTCCTTTTGGTTATATTATTTAATGCATGTGAGCAAAAGAGACAAGCATTAGGTGCAGATAATGAAATACGTGTTATTTGTTCTGAACTAGATAAAAAAGTACTTGAAGGTGCTTTAACTTTCATATTTGATGACACTATCCATACTCCACAGCCAGAGCCATATTATTATCTTAAATTTTCTAAACCGGATACTTATAACGATTTAAAGAAACAAGCTTATATTGTTGTTGGTGCTATTAATCGTAATTCTGAAAATTTAGGACTTAAACTAATAAAAAAACTGCTCCCTGAAAATCAGTTTAATTCTTCCAATACAAATGAACAGATACTTTTTACCAAAGATTTATATGCTTCTAACCAATTATTTATGGTAATTAATTCTGATTCAGTAAATAAATTAATAGCTACCGCAAAAGAAAAAAAAGAATGGATAAAAAAGCAGTTTCATGACCAGTTTATTAGAAGACAGAAAAAATTTCTTTTTGGGGATGATACGAATACTGATCTGGAAAAAAAAATTAAGAAAGAATATGACTGGAATATACAAATACCTTGGGGGTGGGAAATTATCCGAAGTAGACCTGATTCTAACTTTGTGTGGATTGGTAGAGAAATTCCATTTCAGTGGATTAGTATTCATTCAAAGAAGGGTAAATATGTAAATAACGAATTAGTTGCTGGGAAATATTTATGGGACTGGCCTAAAAATCATTACATGTCTATAGAGTTTAATAACTATAATTTTAGACTAAAAAATACAAAATTTAAAGATCATATTGCTTGGAGAGTCGATGGAGTATGGCAAACAATTAAGGAAAGTGATGCAAAGGGAGGACCTTTTCGATCCTACTTGTTTTATGATGAAAAATCCCATCAGACATTTCATATTAATATGCTCATTTATAATCCAGGAAATGATAAATCTATATATTTAAGGCAATTAGATTTGATCGCAAATACTTTTGAAATTGAAATATCAAATAAATGATTAGTGTGTTGATCACAGGTGCGTTTGGTCAAGTNGGAACTTCACTNGGAAGATTTATGAATCAAGATTATGATTTAACTTTGACTGGAAGAAATATACCATCTAGTAAAAAGGGGATTATTTTAGATATCAGAAATACAATAGCAATGAAGGAAATTATAGATGTTGTGCAACCAGATGTAATAATAAACCTGGCTGCTATGACTAGCGTAGATCGTTGTGAAACTGAACCTGAATATGCGATTCAAATTAATACTCAAAGTGTAAAAAATATTTGCAGTTTATTTTCGGGACGAATTATTTATCTATCCACAGATTATGTATTCGATGGAAAAAATNGTCCATATTCTGAAAATGATATAGCAAAACCAATCAATACATATGGTACTACTAAGCTTGAAAGTGAAAAACTAATATTGGAAAACAATCCAGAAAGCCTCGTTCTACGTAGCAATGTGGTATACGATTATAATCTAAATACGCAAGCCAGCTTTTTGAACTGGGTTATTCAATCACTTCAAAATAATCTGGAAATCCGGGTGGTAAATGATCAGATTAATAATCCTACGTGGTCAGAATCTTTGGCTCAAATAATAGTACTCTCAATTGAACAGAATATTTCGGGTATTGCTCATTGTGGAGGAGCTGATTATTTAAATCGCTATGATTTTGCAGTAAAGATAGCTAAAAAGTTTAGTCTAAATTTAAACCTGATTAAACCGATAAAGACTGAAGAATTGAATCAACCAGCTCAAAGACCTTTAAATTCAGGATTGAAAACTTCATATCTAAGAAAAAAATTAGGAATTTCCCCTCTAACTGTTGATGAATGTCTCGAAACTATTTTGAAAAGAGTTTCACAATGAAAACGGTTATTATTTCACCAACTTATAATGAAAAAAAGAATATAGAATCTTTAATAGAAAAAATATTAGTTCCTAATCCAGAATATGATTTGCTTGTAGTTGATGATAATTCTCCTGATGGAACGGCTAAGGTGGTTGAAAAGTTGCAAAATAAGTATTCTAATCTTTATCTTGAAAACAGATCTGGAAAATCAGGTCTGGGAACTGCCTATATACATGGATTTAAATGGGCGTTAAGACAAGGTTATAAATCAATAGTACAAATGGATGCTGATCTTTCTCATGATCCAAATGATATCCCTAAATTGGTTAAGCAATTGCAGACTTATGATTTAGTAATTGGAAGTAGATATGTGCATGGCGTAAGTGTAGTGAACTGGCCTATTCGTAGACTTATCTTAAGCTATGGTGCAAATTTATACTCAAGGATCATTACTGGAATACCTATTAAGGATAGTACTGGAGGATTTAAAGCTTGGCGTAGTCATGTATTGGAAAAAATCGAATTAAATAAAGTACAGTCACAAGGTTACTCATTTCAGATTGAAATGAATTTCAGGGCTTGGATTCGTGGATTTAACATTACTGAACATCCAATTATTTTTGTTGACCGTACTATTGGAGATTCAAAAATGTCTAGATCGATCATGGTTGAAGCCATATGGATGGTTTGGAAATTACGAATATGGAAGTTATTTGGATGGGTTTGAAATATTAATTGCATATATCATACATGAATGTTTCCATTTGTATTGTTACTCTAAATGCTTGGAGATTATTAAAGAAATGTATTGATTCAATTCCTAGTGCAATGGGAAATTTGAATTATGAAGTCATTATAGTTGATAATCACTCCAAAGATAATACTATAAGAATGCTTGAACATTATTATCCACAATTCACACTAATCAAAAATAGAATTAACAAAGGTTATACCGCGCCGATGAATCAGGCTTTGAAACGTGCTAAAGGTTCATACTTATTGCAATTAAATCCTGATAC
>PBAR01000025.1 GCA_002718285.1 Fidelibacterota bacterium | reverse complement strand
CCATAATGATTCCATCCATTTTTGGTGAACCAACCATTGTTTTCTTGGACCAGGATTTCTTCCCAGTCCTTATAATAAGAAATATCATCAATGTATTTTTTACTTTTTTCAATGGTGGGTATCGGATTAAAGATAATTTGTTCCTGCTCCAGTTCAATTGCTAACATCCCATAATAATTTTTACGGGTGAGTTCAGCCAAAATATCATGCACATTCGCCATTCCTTCCCCAAAGGAAACTGTATTTGCATTTTTTGAACCTATTTCATCTAAGTCCTCCAGATGGACATCCAATATTCTTCCTTCCAATAATTTGAGACCTGCAATAGGATCAACACCAGTTCTTAACCAATGTCCAATATCAACACAAGCTCCGATACGCTCATCCAAACCATTAATATGATTTAAAACAGTTTTTGGATAGGCATATTTTGATGGGTAAGGATGGTTATGCACAGCCACTTGGATATTATACTTCTCAACCATTTTTTCAATAATAGAATAATCATTATAGTTAGGTTCAGTTATAATAGTTTGGACACCCATTTTCTTGGCAAACTCAAATACAGTTTGAGCGCTTTTTTCATTATTATCAAAACCAACCACACCGTAATTCAAAAGTATAATATCATTATCTTTCAATACTTGCTTGATTTCAGTTATATGTACATCGGATAAATAGTGATCAAACTTTACATCAGGTTCATTTTTATCTAAAACCTGTCCAGGATATGCTTCCAAATAATGTAATTTTAAATCATGCATCATATTTAACATTTCATAAAAAGAAAATTTTCTGAAGGTCCATGCCTGTGAGCCCAATTTTAAATCTTTAATACGATCACCAATATAATTATCCTTCTGAGATGATAATATTCTATCATTGAGCAAAATAAATAGAATCAATCCAAAGATAATAAGAATATATTTTTTCACTATGAAGCCAGCTGGTTTATGATTTCTTTTTCGGATTCCACTCACCCTTAGCAACTGCTGGGATAAATGTATCCAGATTTTCTGGGGGAAATTTTATTGTTTTATCCTGTTCCGCTGACATATAAGCTGTCATTAACAATTCAGTTACATTCACACCATCACTGAAATTTTCTTCTGGTCGTACTCCTGCTAGAAAACTTTGTACCATATGACGATTTTCTGCAGTATATCCATAGGTATCTGTTTCACTACTCACTACAGGCATCTCTCCTGATTCAGCATTTTGTTTTTCAACCAAATCTTCACCTTTGGAACTGGCTACTTTCCGGCTAAAAAATACCTTTAAATCTGAATCTAGCGTATTTACAAACATGGAATATTCTGGACCGAATAATTCCATACTTAATCGAAGTCCTGCACCTACAAAGCACCACGATGTAGTAGTTTCTACTATAAGATTATTTCCATCTTCATCTTCGTATTCTATTAGTGACCGAGCAAAATCTTCTGCAGGACGATTTAAATAATCTGTTTTCCCACCACTATTTTCTGAAAGGATTTTTGCATAGGCTGGATTTTGCCATTTTAAACAGGATGCATAAGCATTTACACTCTTTGGTATCAAAGATTCTCTAGGTGACCCTGGTTTTGTAAGCATAAATCGTGCTTCTTCTACGGAATGACACATCATGTCATTTAGCACTCCACCCCCTTGAAGTTGCCCTTCCCAAAACCAAGGCATGTGGGGACCACTATGTTCTTCCGCTGCCCGCGCTAAATAGGGACGTCCTGTAGTTTTTGCTCCACGCTCCCAAATAATTTCTTTCCCACGGGTAACAGATGGTGCAAATATTTGATTTTCCAGATAGCCATCTAAAAGACCAACCTTTTTGGTTAGTTGCAACACTTTTTTAGCTTCTTTAACATTTCTTCCCAATGGTTTTTCACAAGTAATGCCAATGAGTTCACCTTTTCCAGACTCAATAGCATCTACAATCTCTTCCATTACCTCTATACGTGTGAAATTTGGTGAGCAAATCCACAAAGCATTGATATTTGGATTAGCTATCATTTCTGTAATTGATAAATAAGGCTTTGCTTCTCCGACATTTAAAGTTCGGGCTAAAGAAGCAGATGTTTTTGCTGAATCCATAGTCATTGACATAATACCTAAAACATCACAATCTCGGACACCAATTAAAGATTGAATATGAAAACGAGTGATAAACCCTCCGCCAATAAATCCGATACCGATTCTTTTTTCTGACATGGTTTAATTCCTTTCCGATAATTTATTTTTAAATGTTAAATAAAAAAATATAAGAGTAATGAAGCCAATAGCTGATAAGGTGTACCAAAATTTTGAATAATCAAATATATTATCTGACGTATACATATTTTGGAGATATCCTGAAAGCCATCCTCCAATAACTGGTCCGCCACCAAAAATAATAATACCAAAGACAGTTTGAGCAGAATGGCGAACATCCTTATCTGCTAATTTATCCACATAAATAAATGCGGCAGCGAAAAAGAATGCATAGCAAAATCCGTGTAAGGCCTGGCTCACAATTATGACCCAAACGGGGAATACTTCTGTCCCAAAGATGGCATAGCGTAAAAAGTAAGCCGCAACACCTATTGATATTACTTTATGAAACCCAATCCGCTTTAAAAAATATCCTAGGTAAAACATAGTAAAAATTTCTGCGAACTGCCCTATAGTCATTGCTGGACCGATTTGGCTATCGGGAATGCCGATATGGGATAGAAATGGCCCTGTTTGTAAAAAATATATTTGATGAATTATACTAATAGCTAAACTAGCAATGACCAACACAGCAAACGAAGTTATCTTAAATAATTCAAACGCTTTTTTATAAGCTAATTTCTCAACTGCATCCTGCTTCGGTGGCGTAGATGGCAAGGTAAAACAAAATGCACCATAGAGAATTGAAATTATTCCAGAAAATTTTAGTGCATCCACCAATCTGGAAGTAACTTCTGGAACTTCTGCTCCAACAATAAATGGTGGCATCAATTGAAATTCTAAATTGGTTTGAAGCCAAACCATTGGGAATGCCCAACTTGCGGCGATCCATCCTAAAGTTCCCCAAACACGAATCTTCGGAAAATTATTATCCGAGTCCTGAATATGGGCAAAAGTGATCGAATTAGATAAAGCCAATGTCGGCATATATAATAAACTGTAAATAATAGATAAAATGAGCCATGATATGTATTCATTCTGGTATGCTGTCATCCATTTAACCAATCCACCAGCAATTACCAAAAAAGCCAAAATTTGGTCTGAATTAAAATATCGATCTGCAATTTGTCCAACAATGAACGGGGATGCTATAGCACCAACAGAGCCAGCTAAACCAAGAATCATTCCAATTTGAGAGCCAGTGAATCCTAAACCACCTTCTAAAATAGATGCTGATAAAAATCGAGCTGTTACAGGTAGCCAAGCACCCCATAAGGCATATTGTAGAAACATCATTATGCTAAATTGCTGCTCTTTATTCATGTTAATTCCATATTTTAACTGGTTTTAATTTCGAGCGTACATTTCATCAATTAAATACTGGTAATTAGAGAAGATCACATTTCGCTTTGCTTTAAATGTAGGTGTGATCTCATCCTTATCTTGGTCTAGTTCTTTTTCTAAAATACGAAATTTTTTAATAGTCTCGTAACTGGCTAACTCACGATTTAACATGGAAATTTCATGGTGTAACAAATCAATGACTTCTTGTTTTTTTGATAAATCCTCCAAATCTTGGTACAAAATTTTTTGATCTCTTGCAAACTTAATTATTTCATCATCATCTAAAGTCAGTAACATAGTTAAATATGGTTTTCGATCTCCAAAAACTATAGTTTGAGAAATAAATGGGCTTGTCTTCATCAAATTTTCAATATTCTGCGGAGCAATATTTTTTCCTCCAGCTGTAATAATAATATCTTTTTTTCTATCTGTAATAAATAAATATCCGTCATCATCGATATACCCAACATCACCAGTACGAAGCCATTTTGTTCCATCCGCTTCTTTAATAATTAATTCTTCTGATGCACTTCTATCACGATAATAACCTAAAATATTTTGTGGACCATTTACAAATATTTCACCATCTCCAGAAATCTTTAAATCGGTATCAGGAAATACCTCACCTACAGACCCTATTTTTGCACGCCCTATTCTATTCGCAGAAATTGCACCAGTTGTTTCTGTCATACCATATACTTCATAGATTTCCAAGCCAACCCAATTAAAATAGAATACAATGTTGGGTGATATAGGAGCTGCTCCAGAAATCATAAAACGTATGTTTCCGCCAAACATATCATGAATTTTCTGAAAAATTAGAAAATGAGCAATTTTACGTTTAAATTTTAAAAACAATGATGGTTTATTCTTTCCATCATTTGATATAAAATAATCTTTTCCTACGCTAATACTCCAATTATAAATCTTTTTTTGAAACCAGGTTGCATCGTTAATTGCAGATATAATTTTAGCATAAAATTTTTCGAAAACCCTTGGGGTTCCAAATAAAATTGTTGGTCCAGTCTGCTTTAAATTAGCAGGCATTTCATCTAAACCTTCTGCAAAGACAGTCACATTCCTGGAGTATAATTTTAAAAAATGACCTAGATCTCTTTCCGCTATATGAGATAATGGAAGGTAAGCAATAGACATATCATCTTTTTTGATACCATACATTTTTGGAAGATGCTTAGCAACCGCAAGAACATTATTACTATTAATAATTCCAGCTTTCGGATTCCCAGTAGTACCAGATGTATAGATTAAACTAATTATATCTTCTGGAGTACTTTCTAATACTTTTTGATTTAAATGGTTTTGATTACCAGATCTATATATTCTTCCTCTCTCTCTAAAATTATCAATTTTTATTATTTTTGTATCATCATCAACTTCGAATTTATCGAAAACAACGATTTGCTGAATATTTTCTAAATCTTTCCAAATTGTTAATATTTTATCTAACTGCTCCTGATCCTCTGCAAAAATAAATTTTGATTGACTATGATCAACAATGTAATAAATCTGTTCTTTAGTATTCGAAGGATATACAGGTGCAGTTACGGCCCCAATCGAAATAATAGCTAAGTCCACTACTACCCATTCAAATCGAGTTAAACTAATAATAGAAACTTTATCACCTCTTTCAATACCTATGTCCAATAAAGCATTCGCAATATCTTTTACATAATTTCCATATTCTCCCCAAGTAATAGATTTCCATATACCTTTTTCTTTCTTCCAGTTAGAAATGTCATCAGCATAATTTTCTACGTTATACCAGAATAATTTTGAAATTGTATTATTTATATGGAGATCCATTGCTTATCCGCTAACCCAAAGTTTTGAACGTTTTATATATTTACCTTCACCTAGATAATTCTCACGTACTTTTTCCTCATCTAATAATTCCTTACATGTTCCACTCAATAAAATTTTTCCTGTTGTTAAAACATAACCATAATCTGCAATAGAAAGGGATCTTTTTACATTCTGCTCAACCAAAAGAATTGTAACACCAGATTGATGTAATTCTCTAATTTTAGAAAATATATTATCAACTAATTTTGGAGCGAGTCCTAGTGAAGGCTCATCAAGTAAAAGTAATCTGGGACTATTCATTAATGCACGAAGGATTGCCAACATTTGCTGCTCTCCTCCACTCATTGTTCCTGCCAACTGGGTTTTTCTTTTTTCTAGTTTTGGAAAATATTTAAACGCTTTAACCATTCTTTCATAAAGAAAATCTTTTTCTTTGATTAGAAACCCTCCCATTAGAAGATTTTCTTCAACTGTTAGTTCTGGAAAAATCCTACGCCATTCTGGAACATGCCCTATACCCATTTCAACAATAGTTTCAGGGTCCATTCCATCTATTCGATTTCCACAAAAATTTATACTTCCCTGTTCTGGTTCGACTATTCCACTTATCGTTTTTAATATAGTTGTCTTCCCAGCTCCGTTAGCACCCAATATTGCAACTAATTGCCCTTCCTTAACTTCTAAAGAAACCCCATGCAGAACTTTTATTTTTCCATAATAAGTCTCAATCCCAACCAACTTAAGCATTAATAGAAACTCCTAGAAATAAATCAATAACATCTGGATGTTTTTTAACATAATCTGCAGTACCTAATGCGATTACTTTTCCTGAATCCAAGACACATACTCTATCGGAAATACTCATGACCAAATTCATATCATGCTCTATAACTAAAACAGTAATACCTAATTCGTCACGGATTTCAGAAATAATTTTAGCAATTTCATATGTTTCTTGATCATTCATACCAGCAGCAGGTTCATCCATCAGAATTAGCTTAGGTTTAGCAACAAGTGCTCTTGCAATTTCTGTTAATTTCTGTATTCCGTAAGGTTGACCAGCCATGTATTTTTTCTCATAATTCACAATCCCTAAAAAGTCTAGTATTTCCAACCCCATCGCTTCTTCTTTTTCTCGCTGTTTTTCGAACAACCATCTTTTTACTGTCGATTTAGCACTAATGCGATGATGAGCACCAAGCAAAATATTATCTAAAACAGTCATAAATGGAATATTTTGAACATTCTGAAAGGTACGAGAAATCCCACATTCAATTATTTTATGTGGATATTTTTCTAATAAATCATGATATCCAAATTCAATCGATCCAATCTGGGGCCTATTAAATCCATTAATACAGTTGAATAATGTTGATTTACCAGACCCATTCGATCCAACCAGAGAAAATATTTCACCTTCTTTTACTGTAAGTGTTACACCATTTAGCGCCAATACACCTGAAAATTGCATTTGAACATTATTAATACACAGATCTGCCATAAAAGAAAATTCCTCTGTTTATAGAAATGCTCTTTATTTATAAATGATTACTCGATCCAATCAGAAATAATTGTTTGTTTACCATTATTTGTCTGCACCAACACAACCGACTCTGACCCAGCGTGATCAGACTGGCTATAAGAAATTGGTGGATATACGCCACTTTCCCATCTATTAAATGTTTCAAATGCATCTACAAGACCATCTCGAGTAGGATAAGGGCCAGCTCGTTTTAAACCTTCTACTAATATTTGTGCGGTACCGAATCCATAAAAGTGGTACATCCCTACATATTTTTCTGGAATTTCATATTTTTTACATAAATCCCTATAAAGAACTGCACTAGGAGAATCAGAATTCCATAGAAATGCAAAGTTTGCTGCAATAAATCCTTCACCCGCTGGTCCAGCTCCCAAAGAAACTCGGCTATCCATTGTTGGACTAGTTCCATAAAATTTTGGCGAATATCCCATAGCTGAAGCAGTTTTCATAACAATGATTGGCTCTTTAACTATTCCAGCAATAATCAGATGGGTTACACCTCCCTTCATTAAATTTGCAACTTGACCTGTGAAATCTGTAGCTCCTCTTTGATAAGCCTCTTTTTGAATAGAAATTGTATTAGTCTTTTCTGCCAATGCTGTACCTTTCAATACATTTTCACCATAATCATCATCTTGATAAATTAAACCAATTTTAGCTTCTAAATCTTTTGACTGAATATATTCAACAAGTATTGTAACCTGCTTATCATAACCTGTATCAGTATGGAAGATAAGTTTTGCAGCTTCTTTTGACATATCTGACATTGTACCAGATTGAGTTGCAGGAGCAATTAATGGGATACCTGATTCAGTTAGTATAGGACGCAGAGCCTCGCATGGAGATGTCCCAATAACATTATATAAACAAAAAACTTGATCTTTTTCAATAAGTTTTTTTGCAGAAGCCATGGCCTTTTGCGGATTATATCCATGGTCCTCAACTTTCATCTCAATCTTCCTACCATGAATTCCTCCTTGATCATTAATATAACGGAAATAGAGATTAGATCCACTTGGTAATAAAGCACCTAATTCTTTCATAGGACCGCTTAAATCTTGAATATTTCCAATCAAAATTTTATCCTCAGATATACCTGGTGCTGATGCACGGTCTGCACAACTTATCGATAGGAGCAGTATAAAAATTATAAGACCTAAAGATTTATTCATTTTATTCTCCTTTTTACTTTTTTAAATATTACTTTTCTAGGGTTAAATGGAAAAATTTTCCAATAAATCTTTATTTTTACCCACATTCCATATAATCCTGTAGGTTGGAATATAATAAATAAATACATTATTAGTCCGAATAGGAGTAATTGAATATCACCACTCTTAACATTAATAAAACCTTGTATAAATTCTTTGAGTTCGGGGACTAAAAAGTAATCCAATATGATAATAAATAGTGTGCCTAACACTGCACCATATATAGAACTAATTCCTCCTACTAAAATCATTATAATAAAATAAACAGATAAAATAATATCAAAATGGTCGGTAGAAATAAACTGGCTGGTATGAGCAAATAACAATCCAGCCAAACCTGCAAATAACCCAGATATAAAAAAAGCCAACATTTTATACTTAGTAAGGTTTACGCCAGCAGCCTGGGCTGCCTGCTCAGAGTCTCTAATAGCCATAAAAGCTCTTCCAATTTTAGAATTACCTATCCTCCTGGCAGCAATGACAGAAAGAATAGTAAACGTTGAAATAAGAAAATAATTATCCCAATCCGATTTAAATACAAATCCAAAGAAAATAGGATAAGACACTTCCAATCCACCTGCACCATGTGTCCATTCACGAAAAGAAATTATAAGACGCTTAACAATAAATCCGAAACCCATTGTTGTAAGCCCTAGATACATTCCTGTTATTTTTAGAGCAGGAAAACCTATAAAAAAACTAAAGATGGCAACAATGAATGGAGAAATAAAAAGAGATGCAATAAAAGGGATACCAATATTATCAACTAATATAGCTGACGTATATGCACCTAAAGCCAATAGTCCAGCATGGCCTAAAGAGATTAGTCCAGTATACCCGCTCAATAGATCTAAGCCTACATTTAGAATAATATATATTCCTGCAAGATTTAAAATAAATAAATAATATTTATAACTATAAGTTATTCCTTTAAGTAGAAATGGGAATGTAAAAACGCTAATAATAACTAAAGGAATCCAAACTAGGTTTTCATCTTGATATCTCTCTTTCATTAAACTTTATTTACTTTTTCGACTCCAAATAAACCATCTGGCTTTATCATTAATACTGCAATCAAGACAATCCAAACAATTATATCATTTATTTCTTTTATAAATGGAAAATAAAACGATAGAGTTCCAATGCTGATAGTTTCAACCACGCCTAAAATTAAACCTCCTACAATAGCTCCCAGGATAGATCCAAAACCGCCGAGGACAGCAGCAGGAAAAGCTTTCAACCCCAAAAAACCCATCGAAGTATCCAATAAAGACATCCTTGGAGCCAATAAAATTCCACTTAGGGTTGCTACAATTGCGGAAAAGATCCATACTAATGTATAAACACGCTTTATTGGTATTCCCATTAACTGTGCAGCAACAGTGTCTTCTGATGTCGCTTGGATCGCTATACCCCACCTAGTCTTATGAAAAAAATAATAAAACATAATTACAAGAAAAATTGCACATACAATTATTGATGTGTCTAAAATGGAGATTACCACACCTCCAACAGAAATAATATGATTCCCAAATGGTGATAAAGGAATGATACTCATTGGCCCTGCAATCATTGATACGATAGCACGCAGTATAATGGATAAACTGATGGTTGCCATAATCACAGAAAAAACTGGTTCATCTTTTAGTGGTTTATTTATAATTCGATCCAAAACCCAGCCAAATATTATAGCAAATAAAATACTACCTGCGAAAGCTATGAAAAAATTCCACCCCGTTGGGTTCCCAGATTCATCCATAAAGAATGTAATAAGAAAAAAATTAATGTAAGCTCCTACCATCATTAATTCACCCTGGGCAAAGTTGATAACTTCTGAAGCTTTGTATATAAGGGTGAACCCCAAAGCTATCAAAGAATAAATACAACCGATGGCTATACCACTAATTACTTCCTGCAGTAAACCAGTTAATAGACTTTGCATTGGTTTATAACAAGGTTTTTCAGTTATAGTATTCTATTTTTATCATAAGTAATGCTCAACCGTAATACTTTTTTGCGGAATAATCATCTCGATTCGTAGTAAGACTTAACGGAAGTGAAAAAAAATTGAATGACATCGATATTCTTTCACGAGTGCCTTTATTTTCTTCAACAGCATGATTTAATTCCGAAGGAAATAAAATCATCTGGCCTGTTATTGATTTTACGGTCCATTCTTTTTCATGTTTTTTTTTCTTTGAACGAAATTTAATATTTCCTCCTAGTGGTGGGATATCGATATAATATACACCTGATAAAACTGCGCCTTTTTTATGATCGTGCCAAGCCGTAGATTGCCCAGGTTTTGCAATATTGAACCAGAATTCATCAGAATGATAGCCAAGACCTCTATGTGGAATTACCACTTTCTTATTCAATATTTGATTCGCCAATTTACCTGCGTTTTGGAGAATTTTTTTTACTTGAGGAACATACGGTAAAGAAATATAAATATTCTCCCAGCGTCCCATTATATAATGAGACTTAGATAGATCTAGATTTTTTCTTTTTAAGAATGAAATGAGCTCTTTCCTGTCATGGGGCAAAACTTTAAATGTATTGATCCAATATTCTGGAATTTTCTTATTAGAATACTCCAACTTATATATTTACCAAGTTAAGTTGTTTGTAGTATTTAATTACATCAAGGTTGGCCAAGCGATCTTCATTCGATAAGCAGAAAAAAGCATCCTCTTTACCCATAAACCAGAATTTTACAACTCTACCATTCTCTAACAATCTCTCAAGCCTAATTACCTGTTCACTTGAAAGATGCAAAATAATATCTTCTACAGTAACGCCTCTCTTCAGTATATCCACATTTTGATCTAGGTTATGAAAGGACCATATCATACGGTCCTTTTTATCATTCATAAGTACAATTCTATCGTAAAAAATCCAGTCATCACCACGATAATTAAAATTTATACTTAAACGTTTTTCTTTTCTGTTATGAGCAATCATTAACATGAACCGTTCATAAACCTTAGAATAAAATTTATATTTATGATAAATATAGCTGATGTCCTTTTCTTTATCTTGAAACTTGTATAGGGGAATTTTCTTATGCCCTATATGAATAGGCACATAATCATGAGGAATAGAAAATATACATCCGCAGAAATAAAAGATAATAGTAAAATATAAAAATAGAACCTTTTTCATTTCGAAAAATATTTTAGAAATTTAGTCGATTAAATACGAATTTGTTGCTATGAGCAATAAATCATTAGCAGCAAAAGTAATTATATTTTATGAGTTAATTTCTACTGCTTGCGTTCCAAGAATGATCACCATAACGATCAAATAAACCCGCAATTCCATCCCGGTCTGAATCCGTTCCAAAGTAGCCTGTACGGATCCCAACTACATTCGCTGTTTCCAGAAAACCACTGCCTCCTGAACTAGTCCCCAGGTATACAGTTTGTCGTCCATTAGAATTAAAAGTGCGTAGTTTTCCAACACCGTCCTCACCAGTTCCAAAAAAGGCAGATTCGAAACTACCAGCTTTGAAAGTCGATAAAAAACCATTTCCTGTTTCACCTGATCCAAGATAAGTAGCTTGATTGCCATATGCATCCGATGTTCGTAAAAAACCAACTCCATTTTTTCCAGTCCCAAGATAGGCAGTCTCCTTACCCTGCTCGTTATAGGTTGCTATATAGCCTCCACGACCATTATCACGTACAACAATGGAATTAACCACAATATCACCAAGTGTGGTTCTTTGTGCACCAATAAATAAAAAAGTGCTGGCCGTTAAACATACAGCCGTAATAAATCCCGTTAAATATTGTTTCATTTCAGACTCCTCTGTTATTCTTCTTCGTCCGAAGTCTGCTGTCCCGCACCCAGCCCGGACTGTTTTTTCCCCCAATCAAATAGACTATAACCAATTGCAAGTATTAGAAAGATCCATGCGATTATGGTTATGTCCATTGATAATTCCTTTAATTAGCTGGTTTGTTGGTATGTTTTTGAATCAAATCGATCCCTAAATATCGTACAATATAATTAATGTTAATGCTAGCAGCAAGGCTACGTCTAAAATTTTAAAAAAATAAACACATACTTAAAAAATTTCTTAATTAATTTTTAAAATATGTTCGTTTTAATGATCAGCTGAGAACTTAAGTCGATAATCTTGTTTCCAATGAATATATACAAGCCAAGCTGTGATAGAAAAAACTAGAATAAAATAAATTCCAATTACTGTTTCTATCCAAGGAATAAATTCTTTTGCATTGAACCAACCTCGAGGACTTAAAAGTATTCCGAGCCCCAAAATAGTTTTTAAGGTTTCAAATAATAAAGCAGATGCATTATGATCCATTAAATCAGTTAAAGTGTAAATCGAAAGACCAATAAAAATTCCATATAGGAATATCCCTGGTGAACTAATATCACTAAGATTGGAAAGAAGATAAAAAATAAAACAACCTAAAAAAAATATTTGAGTGACCATAAACATTTTCAGACTAATTGATGAATCTGTATCATATCTCTGAAAATTATATGGATTATTAATTGTATTTACAGGATAGTCATCTATGACATCATCTGGTCGCCACCCAGTAGGCATAAACCAGATTCGTATTTTATCAAACCAATTTCTTGTATACCAAGCATCTTTGATCATCAATATTAGATGCTGATAATTTATTTTAATTGGATTCCAAGTCTCTGCAGGTCTGGTAATTCCATAAACTGGTGGAACTTTAGGTAGTTCAGTCTGAAAAGTTCCAAAAAGCTTATCCCATATAATAAAAATTTGAGAAAGATTTTTATCTTTATATTCTGGATTAATAGCATGATGCACTCTGTGGTGAGATGGAGTCACAATGATTTTTTCCAGATAACCCATTTTCCCTATATAGATTGTATGATACCAAAATTGTGCAAATAAATGTACTGGCGAAAGGATAGCAATTAAACTATGGGGAATACCCAAAATAGCTGCGGGAAGTAATAAAAAAGTAAATAGATTAAATATTGACGATATCGATTGACGTAAGGCACAGGCCAAGTTAAAATATTCACTGCTATGATGAATAATATGACGGTTCCAGAACACATTTATATGGTGATTCCAACGATGTGACCAATAACCTTGGAAATCAATAACAACAAATGTAATAATATAAACAAACCAAGTTGGTTCAATGGTGAAAATAGCGAGATGTTGCACCATCCAACCATAGCTGAGGATCCCGATGCTAAGACCTAGTACATCCTTGGTAATATTGGTCATCCCTGAACTAAGACTGGAAACCAAATCATTTGCATTCATTAAATTATCCTTTTTATACCAGCTATAGATATATTCAATAGATATTAGTATGATAAATATAGGAATGACCATAATCAATGTCTGTCCATAATATTCCATGACGTGATTAATTCACCATCTTTATTAATTAACCAAATCTGTTATTTTTTTATTAACTCAGGATTGTTGGAGAAACCAAATGTTTGATATACCACAGAAAATATAAATACTACCACAATCAATTTTTGTGAGATGACTTGGAAAATCATAGCTAATTCTGATTCACGGGAACTTGGACCAAATTCACTTATGGCAATATATATAGCAAGAAATAAAGCAAAAAATACATAGCCAAATGCATATTTTGATGGTAAAACATTTGTTCTATAAATAACGATTCCAAAACAAAGACTTGTAGCCAACGCCATTCTAAAAATACCGTTTGCAAAAATAATATGCATATCCAGATAAAGATCTGATGGAGTTAAGGCAACGCCAATAAAAGAAATACCTCCTAAAAGCCCGAACAGGGTACCAATTTTTGCAATTGAATGATTTATCTTAGAAGATTTAAATAAGTTAGGTAGTACAATGTAAAATATAGAAAATGTTATTCCAATAATCAGCAAAGTTAGGTTAAATATTAATGAAGAATGAAAATTTTGAATACCATTGTGAGCCACGGATCTTCCAAGATCACTAAAAAAATTTTGAGTTATTTGATATTTTTCTGATTCAGGATTATGGATTGTACCTCCAGGATAAAGCTGCATAGCAATAAGATTTAAAATAATGAATGATGCCGCAACTATTCTTGGTGCATGAATCATCCAAAAATCATTACGTAAATTTGATGTCCAGGTAAAGTTAAACATAGCACTTAGTATAAAAGGATTAAAATTGGAATAAAGATGCTCTTTTCGCAAGAGAAATAAAAAGCCTTCATTAAAGAACAGTTTTTATTTACAAGTATAATAATTTAAGGAACAATATTATCATCCAAGAATATCGATTTCTCCATAGAAGCAAAAAACTTTCGGAAAAAATCCAATTCATGGATACCACCCGTTTTTAATATAGCTCCATCCTGCTCTGATTCTCCACTTGCACTAACACGGATTTGAGTGCTGTTAGAATCTAATTCTTCAATATTTATAGTTACCTTATAACGATAGATAACTGGACCTCTAGGTGAATCATCTACAGTATAATAATTATTTGTAGTCCCACCTCCATTTCCAAAAGATAATGATGAACTTTTATTCCCATCGTAGGATTTTCTGTCATCTTCTTCTTCTTCATCTGAACTTCCAAATATTCTACTCAAGGCAAAAGCAAATACACCTATGAATAGGCCGATTATAAGAGCACTTCCGCAAAATGCTACCCAATCTTTATTCTCATCCTGGTTTGAATGGACGCTTTCATCCGATAGATTTGTATCTGGTGATACTTCAGCTTTTTTCTCTTCTGTTGTACGGCTAGCAGTAATTAGGCCAATATCAGAATTAAGAACATCAATTGTGTAATCCAAATCTTGCAAAGAACCAATTGCAGCCTTCAAAACAAGTTTATTCTCCCGTGGAAATTTTCGTGTCTGTAATTGACGATTAACAGCAGTCGGCGGCTTAGACTGTGGATTAAGAGGCGTTGCATTCAATACCATGTTTGATGATAGATGGATAATCAGAGAAATATAAAGAAATCTCCCCTGCAGTGTCCTGGGGTGGACGAAATAAATCATTAATTAGTATTTTAGGCTCTGATAAGTAAAATCAGAAACATTTTTATTTGTATCAAACGTAATAATTACTGTTAATGATTTAGTCTCATTTGTAGTATTTGATCCAGCCGATGAAGTTGTTCCGCCAAATAAAAATGCAAGAAAACCTTGGCCTAGAGTTCGTTGACCATAGTTGACAGTAGCAGCAGAAGAACTGCTACTACCCACCTTATCATAGGTCCAGACTTCCTGATCCTGTGAGTTTTTTGTAACGATATTTGGTGAACCAAGTACATTCAAAACTTCAGCTTGACTCATTCCTTTAAGGATCTTACTCTGAACTGTACCAAGTGTTAAAGAATTACTCGGTTCTATTGGTGGAGACGGTGTTGGTGGTGGCGAACAAGAAGATAATAAAATTGTTGTTATGATACTGTGAAAAAATATTCTCATTTGCATCTCCATTTTATTATGGAATTTAGTTATTTAACTCTTAGAATTGAAAAAAGTTCTAAATAACCTAAATATTTACCCGCTTGGGGAATAATCGGGGAGTGTTTTTTATATAGGCTTGGTAATCTTTTCCCTTACCCCATTTTTTTTCTGCATTGGATTCCAGAATTGGAATCCCGCTTACTTTTGTTAACAAAAGATATACAAATACCGGGGAAATAAGGCTTAAATACTGCCACCCTGCTAATACTGGGAAAGAAATAATTGAAATCCCAATCCATAGAATAATTTCGCCCAAATAGTTTGGATGTCTTGATATTGACCAAAGACCTGATTTTATAAACTTGTTTTTATTCTTTTCATCGGATTTAAATCGACTTTTTTGAATATCTGCAACAACTTCAGTTACAAACCCGCATAACCAAACTAAAGAACCAAGATAAAGTGTCCAGTCTATACTAGTAATTTTTGGTGATGTAATTGCTGTTAAAGCTGTTAAAGGAGTAATAAAAACCCACATCCCCTGTAGTGTCCAGGTCCTGAAAAATAATGGAAATGATTTTTTCCAATCTCTGAATCTTCTATCCTCTCCTACACGATAAACACGCATTAATAAAAATCCTCCAAGGCGCAAGGCCCATATAGATACTAATGCACACAATATTATTGATCTTGTATCAGCTCCCGTACCATGAATATTGCTTTTAAAATGTAACGCAGTGTTAGTAATTAATAAAAAAGTAAAACTGCCTGTCAAATCATAAAAACGTTCTGTTTCCCATAGAAAAGATGGAATGAAAATTAACCACTGCAACAAGAATGTAATAATTAAGCAAATAAATAATATTGGGTATCCACCACTTTGAACACCTCCCTGTGAACAAGCAACACCAACTAAACTACAAAGACAGACTGATATAATGCTTACAGTATAGGATGAAAATTCCGAGTTCATTATTCTTCCAAGACTTTAAAAAAATCAATATCCATTGCAGGGTTTATTAGTCTTGCGTATAGTGAATCGTATTCTGATTGGGTAATAGCTTTATTATAAAGAGCCTGTTTCAGATAAAGAATTTTCTGGCTGTTTTTGATCTTTGTCTTATGATTTTGTTTTACAGGGACCTTGGAAAAACCTGCACACGAAACAAAGATCAATATAATTTTTATAAAAAAAATTTTATACACAATATTTTAATTTCTTTAATTTATAAGGCGCGGAAATTAATAAGAATAATCTATTTATATTGAACTAACAATCAAGGCACCAAAGATAGCTAATGAAACTGCAATCCATTTTCTTTTCGTCATTGGTTCTTTTAAGAAAATTGCTGCCATCAAAATAATAAGAATAGTTGATAATTGATTATAAATAGCGGCACGTCCCGCAAGGGTATATTTAAAACCCAAAAGCCAAAAGATCACTGATAAATACGTACCTAAAAAAGCACCTGATACCAAATATGGATTTCTTATTCCAAGCTTTATTGTATTAATGAAAGAATTGTAACCTTCAGAAATCCAAAGAAAAAATGATGATAAAATAAATCCTGTGCTAAACCTTACTAATGCAATAAAGATAATAGAATAGGAATCCATCATTGGTCTGACAATAAGAACGGAATAAGCTGTCAATGCTTGGGCTCCAATTCCAAAAAATACACCCTTCAATATATCCTTTTTACCAAAGTGAGATGTTTTAAATGTACCTACTATAATACCTAAAATAACTAATATCCCTCCAAAATAAGATTGAATTGAAATAGCTTCCTGGAACATCAGGAGAGAAAATAAAAAGACAGCAGGAGAATAACTGGTTCCAACAATTGCCGTTAATCCTGATCCCAGCCTACGCAATGAAGCTAAAAACATCAGATCTCCAATAGCGACACCCAATAATCCACTAATAATTAATAAAACAAAATCATCAATTGAACATTTTTGGAAACTGCTTTCTATAAATTGCAACGTGATTAAAAAACCAAAAACTCCTATAATATTTTTTAAGATATTTACCTGAAGACTGCTTAGTCTACGACTTGATAAGTCAAATAGAATTACTGCAGATGACCAGCATATAGCTGTAAGTATCGCATATATATCTCCCAGGTTTAGATTAAATCCCACAAATCAGTTCATCGATAAAAATTTATAAAGTATTTTGTCATTGTAAAGGTACTCAAAAATTGCATAGAATTAATCTAATTCAATAATTGTAAATAAAAAGTTCCTATATAGGAATGATTTTAGGTTTCATCTTATAAACAAAAAATATATTTAAATCGTATCGATATTTAATCCATTCAATCTGAACACGTAAATTTATAAGTTCATAAAAGGAAGGAATGATGGCCAATTATAAACGACTTCTAAATTCATTGAAAAATGGATCCCAGATTCTACATGAACCACTGTTAAATAAAGGAACAAGTTTTACAGAGGCAGAAAGAGATAAGCTTGGACTTCGCGGACTGCTCCCTCCCAAAATTTTATCTTTAGATACTCAAAAAGAAAAAATAATGCAAAACTTCTTTGAAAAAAAGAATGATCTGGAGAAATACATTTATATGATAGCACTCCAAGATAGAAATGAGACTTTATTTTATCATACGGTAATCAATGAAATTGAGTTTATGATGCCTATAATTTATACACCCACAGTCGGGAAAGCTTGCCAAGAATATGACCATATTTTTCGTCGACCAAGGGGTCTTTATATTTCAATTGAAGATAAGGATAATATAAAAAATATTCTTAGAAACTGGCCTAATTCTAATATTGATGTTATTGTAGTTACGGATGGGGAAAGAATTCTTGGACTGGGAGATTTAGGTGTTAATGGTATGGGTATACCAGTTGGAAAATTGTGCTTATATACATCATGTGCAGGTATTGATCCATCGAGATGTTTGCCTATAACATTAGACGTAGGTACAAATAATGCAGCACTTCTAAAGAATCCTCTTTATCTAGGATTGCAACAGAAACGTACTGATGGTATTGAATATGATTCTTTTTTGGATAAATTTATGAAATCAGTTTCAGAAATATTCCCAAAAGCTGTTATTCAATTTGAAGATTTTGCAAATGCTAATGCAGCCCGCCTATTAAAAAAATATCAGAATTTGTACAGAACATTTAATGATGATATTCAAGGAACTGCTGCTGTAGCAGTTGCGGGTATCATGAGTAGTATGAAAGTTACATCACAATCACTAGAAGATCAGGTTATTGTCTTTTATGGGGCTGGGACAGCAGGGATCGGGATTGGTAATCTTCTTGTAAAAGCATTAATTGAAAAAGGAATTCCAGAAAATATAGCACGCCGCCAATGTTGGTTTGTAGATAGAGGCGGTTTAGTTGTGCAAAGTAGAAAAGACCTTTCACCAGATAAAGTTGAATTTGCTCATGACTATAAACATTTGAAAGATCTAACGAAAATAATTGAAACACTTAAACCGACTATTTTAATTGGAGTTTCAGGTCAAGGAAATTCATTTACCCAGAAAATAATTAAATCTCTATCTGATTTTAATGATCAACCCATTATTTTTGCTCTTTCAAATCCCACTTCCAAATCAGAATGTACAGCGGAAAGTGCTTATAAATGGACCAATGGTCGCGCGATATTTGCGAGCGGAAGCCCTTTTGATCCAATACAGATTAACGATCGAACATTAATTCCAAGTCAAGGCAACAATGTATATATTTTCCCTGGAGTAGGACTGGGTGCTTTAGTCTCCAAGGCTAAAGTAATAACAGACTCTCTATTTTTAACAGCTGCAAAAGAACTATCCGAGCTTACATCATCTAAAGATCTAATCAGTGGACGATTATATCCCCCGTTAAATCAAATTCGTGATGTATCCAGAGCTATAGCTGTAGCCGTTGCCAAAAAAGCCGCTGAAGATGGTTTATCTGAAACCAGTCTTCCAAGCAACTTAGACAATTACATTTCTGAAATAATGTATGACCCCATTTACAATGATTATACTTCCATCTAGTCTTTGGATTTTGAATAGTGTTAGATTTCAGTTTGAAAGGCTAAAATAGATTTTCCTACTAACCCAAGCATCGGTTGCAGCATATTTGATCTGATTATCAGTCAGTATTTCAACATCCCAGTTAGATGTCCTACTACCCTTTGAAATTCTGAAGTTTAACAATAGAGCTGCTAGACCACGGAGTCCATGATGTTTAAGTCCTTTACTACGGGAAAGATCACCCAGGTCAATAAAATTACGAGGATAAAAGTCTGATATTTTCAGCATTTCTTTTACGTCCTGATTAACAGCAACTCCTGTTTTTATAATCGAATGGTCCTCTAATAAAGATTTCAATGACAATGGTAATCCAATCTTATTTAATCTAAATAAATAGACTTTATTATTACCAGCAAGTTGAAGAAGAGATGGTAAAAAATATTGTCCTGTTTTAAACGCTGGCCGTGTTTCTGTATCAAATCCTAGTACAGACTCACTTTTTAAATTAGTACACGCTTCAAAAACACCTTTTTCAGATTCCAGTACCTTAATAAATCGATTATAATACCTTAGTGGTAATGCATTAATCTCTTCTTTGCTTAATCTGCGATTCGAGATCATTGTTAAATAATATTAGAATTTTTTAGAATCTTTGACCCTGCCTTTATTTGGACATTTTTTTGGAAAATGTTCTTCTTCACACTTTTCATTACACTCAAAGTAAATTTCCTCTAGGGATTTTTTTCCATCTTCATTATAATAAGTCCATTTCCCAATTTGAAGTCCTTCTTTAAAGTCCCCTTCATACTTTTTTTTACCATTTTTATGCCATCCAATCCATGAGCCCTCCTCAATACCGCTCTCATAAGGACCTGTATATCTCTTATTCCCTTCTTTATCCCATGCAGTCCACGGTCCTGATTTATACCCATTTTTGAGAGCTCCTTCTTCTTTCTTTTCTCCATTACGGTGAGATAAAAAAGCTGGCCCATTATACACTTTACGGTTAAAGAAAAAAAAGCTGCTGAAATCATCATTAGTAATCCATTGACCAGCACGTTCAAATAAAACAACTTCCATTTCTACGGGTTCCTTGGAACAACCTATTAAGATGATACTAATAATTAACATAAAATACTTCATAACTGACTCCTAAAATTTTTGAATAAAATAATTATCGAAAATAGTTCAATTTCAATAAATCATTGATGTTTTTTTATTAAACAGAACAATTTTCATAGACATCCAATTTCATCAGGGTAGGTAAAACAGGTACATTCATAACCTGAAAGATTCCAGCATTCTACTCCGATATTTGCATCATTTTTATAGATTACTTTATACTTGATTCTACCATTTTCATACCAACGTTTAAGTATACCATCTTTTAAATCATTCTTGAAATATTTTTCTTCAATCTTTATCCCGTCTATCCAGCTAGTCCAACGACCATCTTTTTTCCCGTCTTTGTAAAAGCCTTCAATAACCTTATCTCCATATCTATCCCATTCCAAATATGGGCCATGTCGTTCACCATTGTAAAAAAAAGTTGATTTTCTTTTCTTAGACCAGCTACTTCTATCATAATACTCAATCCTGTTTTCAACCCCGTTAAATACACCATTAAGATAATATCTTTCCGCAGTTACATTTCCAAAACCATCCATTTCAAAAACCATACCTGAAAATGGTTCCATTGATTGAGGCCCAAATAATACTCCATTCTTTTTAATCATACTTTCCAAGTTCCATTGCTCAACATCTGGAATAATAAAAATACCTGCTTCATCATAATTCTGAGATATGGATACATTTAGGATTAGAGAAACCAGAATTAAACTATATTTCATGATAGTAATATTAATAAAAAACAGTTAATAATGGAAAAATTTGAGTGCTGTGAAATTTTTGTTTTATAAAAAAGTTATTATATGAAAAAAACTATATTATTTCTACTATACTTTTCTCATTTAAATCGAAAAATTTTGATAAAGTGAAATATTTAACTTTAGGAAATACTATATTGTTATTTTTTATTCCTATTGAGCTCCTATCTCAGACTTTAACAATTCGAAACAAAATATCAAATGAACCTTTAGTTGGAGTAAATGTTTATTCAACTAACCATGGAACCACAACAGATACAAATGGTGTTTGCAGGATTGATGGATTCATCGATGATGAGATAACTATATCTCATATAGGATATAAAATAATCACGCGTAATAAAAATCGTCTCCCAGAAACCATATTTTTATCAATGATCAATATACCCGCAGATAATATTCATGTCTTGGGACTAAAATCAAAAAAAGATAGAAAACGATTTTACAAATTGGAGCGAGATGTTATTCGTGTTTACCCTTACGCTCAGTTAGTTGGGATTTTATTAAAGGAATATTCTACTATGCTAGATAGTATAAATGGACTCTGGTATTTGAGAAGAAAGAATGCAAAGAAAAAAATATTCCAGAAAATCGAAAAACAATTAATTAAAACATATGGGGAAAAAGTTCAAAGACTAACTAAATCACAAGGTAGAATTCTGATTCGTCTGATCGATCGGGAAACTGGGAATACTTCCCATAGAATTATTAAAGACTTTAGAGGTTTTCTTTCAGCAGGGTTTTGGCAAATTACTGCCCGTTTATTTGGACACAACTTAAAATCAAGTTACAATCCTGAAAAAGGAGAAGATAAAATGATTGAACATATAATCAATAAATTGAAAAAATAGTGGTAAAAATTGAATCAGATAAAAATTATAAAATCGAAAAAAATCTGTCTTTTATACTAGAAAAAGGTGTTCCACTTATCGATGTAAGATCACCTGGAGAATTTAAAAAAGGTGCATTCCCCTCCAGCTGTAACCTACCTATACTGAATAATAAGGAAAGAGATCTGGTGGGTTTAACTTATAAAAATGAGGGCAGAAAAGCTGCGGAAACACTTGGGTATAAATTGGTCTCTGGAAATATAAAAAAAATGCGTGTCCATTCCTGGAAGCAGTTTATAAAAATTAATTCTGGAGCCCAATTGTATTGCTTGCGTGGAGGCATGCGTTCCAGCATTACCAGTAAATGGCTCAAAGAAATTGGTATCAACATACCTGTGATTGCTGGCGGATATAAAGCACTTAGAAGTACCTGTTTAGAAACACTTGAATCAGTAAAAAATGATCAAAGGAGATGGTTCATATTAGGTGGTCAAACAGGTGCAGGAAAAACCAAAATCATATCAAGTATTCCATTTAGCATTGATCTAGAATACTTATCCAATCACCGGGGCTCTGCTTTCGGTGGACATCAAAGTTCACAACCAACTTCTATTAATTTTGAAAACTCACTTGCAATTACTTACCTCCAGCATAATCATAAAATACTCGTTCTAGAGGATGAAAGTCGAGGTATTGGAAAAATCACCCTACCAGAAACTTGGTATCAAAAAATGCAAACATCTGAATTGATTATTTTATCGGTTTCAATGGAGCAAAGGATCGAAAATATTTTTCACGAATATATAAAAAAACCTTTAGAAAAGGGGATTCATCCAGAATCTCTAAAAACCAATTTAAAAGAATCTTTATTCAAAATCAAAAAACGCTTAGGAAGAGAAAACTACATCTCAATTTATCGAGGAATCGAAGATGCCTTTTACACTACCCAATCAGAATATCATAAAAGTTGGATCTATGATCTCCTAAATAAATATTATGACCCTATGTATTTATATCAATTAAAACAAAAATCAAAACGCTGTATTTTAGAAGGAGATAGAACTGAAATAAAAGAATTCCTTATAGAACGATCAAATATGTTAAATCGAGAATATTGATTAACAAATTATATCTACAAATTCGGGGAAAATTTATATAACTAAATAAGTATACAAACCAGCCTATTAAGTAATCAATTCTACAAAGGTTGATGAAATGTGATAGACTTCTAAAAGGTAATAATTATTTATTATCCTTTTTGACCTTAAAGGCAAAAAGAATTGCACCAGCAATAGCAACCCAGGCAATACCTGTAATCGGTCCCTGGTCAGGAGCATCAGGAAGGCTCGGGGGATCCTGAGCCATAACCATTGAGAGTAATCCCAAAGCTGCAAATAGGATGCTGTATAATTTGTTTTTCATAATTCTTTCCTATTTTAAGTAAGTAATTTTTTGATGTAAAACTTCTTTCCGACTGATAACTTGAATAATATAAATACCAGCAGCCACTGTATACTCTGGATTCCAGGACAAGCTATGATAACCGGCTGGCATCACACGGTCCACCAAATTACTGATTTCCCTACCAGATAAATCAAAAATCTTCACCAATACTAAACCAGTCTCAGGTATACTGTAGCGTATCGTTGTGCTGGGATTAAAGGGATTGGGATACGCTGGCTGTAATACGAATTTCTCAGCATGTAATTCAGGTTTTTGATAATCTTGACTGGACAACGCAGATGAAGTCATAAAAACTGTAAACCTAGATTCACCTACACGTGGATAGGAAGATACGGTATTTAAGTTACTTGTGAATCCACCTTTGGAGTCCAGAGTAAGGGTATATGAATCCAATTCATTCATATTAATTACATCATGTGTAATGTTATCCATAAGCATCATGGAGATGCCTGTAGGCAATTTAGTCAAATCCCAAGTCGCAGTAATTTCTTCAAAAGATGTCTCAAATCCTTGTTCTGAACCTAAAAGCATCATTACATCTAAATCTACAGCAATATCTACATTAAAATCATAGGGTAGATTATTGATAGCTAATGCCTCATCATCTATATAGAACATACTCGTCAAATGGTTATCTCTAGAAGGAGGAATCAAACGTACAGCATCTGCAGCATCGCGCTCAAGATCTCCATAAAGATTAAAACTCATATACGCAGAACTAGACAGCTCAAGGCTGTTAAAATTGATGACGGCACTTCCTGCTGAGTCTACTGCAGTACGGTTACTCCACCAGCCGAATCTTTTCCTACGATCCTTTCTTTTAAACCTAAATCTATTTTGAGGTGGGGAATAGACCCAAAATGCCCTGAAAGGAGCCAACCTTCCTTCTGAAAGAATTCCTTCTCCTATAGAGCCATTATGTGCTTTATATTTTTTTTCATGATGATCATATACATGGATTGAAGGACGCACATTATGATCATTTTTATTCCTTTCTGTCATAGAAGGAATATCCATAGCAACACCATATGGATTTCCTACAAGTTTCCATCCTCCAGTAGATGCCGGCACATCTATATCATGACTCTTTTGCACAGAATCTATCTTTAAGTCCAATGGAAAATCACCATCAACACCATCAAAATTGGCATCTGAAAATGCATAAACTAAAATTCCAGTTCCAGCATGATAGTAAGTAGTATCTAAATCTGGTATTACCTGCCAGCCAGTATCATTCCAGGTCCATACATTAGGTCCTCCATTGATCGAATCATCAGATCCAGGAATCCCCTGAGTCCAAAGCTCTTCTAAAAGGTCGGAATAAACACCAACTCCAGAAATAGGGCTAGAAAGCATGCGAAAACCAGTCTCACCATCAATAGTAGTTATACCAGAATTAGCAGCCAAGGAAAATGTTTCAGTGGATGTTCCTCCATTACCATCACTAGCTGTTAAGGTCACCTCGCTCACACCTAAATCGTTAACTCCAGGTGTACCAGAAAGAATATTATTAGTTAATGTAAGCCAACTAGGAATGTTACCAGTTACATTAACTATATCTCCGTCTATATCATGAGTCAAAATTTCATAATTATAGGCATTACCATGGTTGATCTCATCTATATGTGTTGAAATAATGGATGGAGGATCATTTACTGGCAATATTGATATATTTACTGCTGCAGGAGATGACGTCAATGCACCATCAGACACCGTGAATGTGAAACTATCAGAACCATTATAATTTGCATTAGGTGTGTATGTCACTTCCGTACCAGATCCACTACCCATCGACCATGTAGTTCCATTAGTTACAAAAGGAAAATTATAATTTTGCTGATATGTCCATTCGTTTCCATCGCATATACCATTGGATGTTTGACCACAATCAGTAACAATATAGACTAGAGCAACGTTACTGTTACAATTTCCGTGGATGGCTACGGCGTCTATGAAGTATGTATAAGAACCGAATGTAATTTGTGAGCCGATAACAAAGAGAGATTGATTCGCATTATAAAAAGCTTTATTTATGCCTACAAAATTTCCGCCCCATCCAGAACCGCCACAATTGCTAGCTTCAACCAAACCAGATACAGTATTATTTTCCAGGCTGGCAGTACCATGCGCTGGACCCGAACCGATTAAAACATAGGTAAGTACATCGCCATCAACATCACTTCCAGCAAGAGTAATTATTTGGTCAGAATCCTCGTTTCCTGATACTGAAATTGGAGAGGCAGTTGGGGCATCATTTACAGGCAATATAGTAATATTCACTGTAGCAGGTTCTGATGATAATTGCCCGTCAGATACTTTAAAGGTAAAACTATCAGTCCCGTTGTAATTTGAATTTGGTACATAGGTAATTATACTTCCTGCCAGACTCAATGTCCCATGCGCAGGATTAGAATTAATTAGAAAGGTTAAAGCATCTCCTTCAGAATCGGTTCCAGATAGTGTTATAGTCTGGTTTATATCTTCACTTCCAATTACTGATTGTTCCGATGCAGCTGGGGCAGTATTACTATTACTCTGAGTATAATTAATAACAATCATGCCATTACCTGATCTAACGCCAGATGTATTATTTTGGCTGGTTCCAATATTATAGGATCCGCCACCTCCAGCGACCCGTCCACCTTGTCCTCCAGAGTATCCACCGCCTCCGCCTCCGCCATAACATCCATTACCATCACCGCCACCACCAAAACCACCTGTTGCATGATGACCACAATTACCGCCATTCCCACCATAAGCACCATTAAGAAATGAATAAGATACGGCTCCCCACTGGTTATCTTTACTGCCATTGCCAATAAATCCAGCACCGCCAGAACCCCAGCTACGACTAGATACTGATCCTCCGTAACCAGCGGTACCAGTACTGCTACCTCCTCCTGTCGTACCTGATCCAGATCCAGAAGTACCACGATTAGATACAACTCCTGGATTACCATTGGCGCTTACCGAAGTTCTGGTTCCACCACCACCGCCAGCAATAATAAGAGGAGTAACTTTAACACCTGAAAACGGCCCAGTTGAAATAGTATGTGGTGAACTTGCATCAACCTTGGTAACGAAGGTGCCTCCTCCGCCTCCGCCATTAGAGCCAGAATTTTGCCCAGCACCCATACCGCCAACTACATAAATTAATTGATCCCCAGGTAAAACGGAAAATGTACCTTTCATTCTAGCCCCCTTACCACCAACTCTTCCTGATTGCCCAGAAGCACCTTGGGCACCCCAGACTTCAATAGTAAGTTCAGAAACTTGTGCTGGGACAGTCCAACTTTGCATAGTACCAGAATAATTTAATGTTACAGAATTTCCACCACTCCTAGACTGTGTGACTTGCTCTGATTCTGTGGGTAATATTATATCACCATACTCTGGACTAGTAAGAATAATCATAGCATCAGTTTCATCTAGGTCTACATTTGAACCATTCAACTGCTCTACTATAGAATGATCTAATTCCGTAAACTGAGAATGATTTTGACCAGCAAGCAATAGAACATTGCAAGTAAAAATAAAAGCCATGAAGATATTATTTATTTTATTTTTCACTTTTTCTAATATCATTTTAGGTGTAACTATACAAATACCATAATACTTTAATACTTTATACAAATACCATGCCAAAATTTTTCAAATTATAATTTAATTTTCTCCGTCTAAAAACAGCTATCAATAATAATAATTTGAAAACAATTTTGTATCAATATGATACAAAAAAATAATATTGTTTCACAATTAGACAGTTTTATCAAAATATTGTAACAATTTTATAAATCTACATTAAAAACAAATCAATAGTTAATGAAATGAAATAAGTTAAGGATAGCATAACCTTAATTATGTAATATCTATTTATTATTGATCAATGAATCATGAAATCCTGATAATGAAAAAAAAATAAAATTATGAATGATCTCAATAATATTTCTTTACCTCTAAGGTCCCAAATTCAACTTCCAAAAACAAAACAATTACAATCGTCTGCAGTATTTTTACTTCATGGTTTTGGAAGCAATATGTATGATCTTTTTGCTTTGCGTGATTACTTCCCCAGTGACTGGGTCTGTATTAGTTTAGAAGCAACCTTACCAACTGGCTTTGGAGGATGGGCATGGGCTGAGCTGGATTATAATAATATTCTTAAATTACCAAAACCTGAGCAAATCTATGAACATCGAAATAAAATAGTGGAGAGTATTAATATATCTATCCAAAAACTCCAACTTGATATTTCCCAGATCTACCTTGTAGGATTTAGTCAAGGGGCCTCTATGTCTCTTTTTTGTGGATTAACCAGACCAGAAATATTTCAAGGGATCGCTTCACTTTCTGGATACATTGATGTAAATCAATTTTCAGAAGAAATTAATAAAGATAAAATATCCAGTTTAAATATATTTATTGGAAATGGGACCAAAGATAATGTAGTCCCGATTTCGCTTGGTCGCATTACTAAAAACAACCTCCATACGATTGGGATTGATCCAGTTTATAATGAATATCCTGCGGAACATACCATATCGAATGACTGTCTCCAAGATATGATAAAATGGATAAATGGACTTTCTTCTATCAAATAATTTCAAAGAATTAAAAAAAATTTCTAAACAAAATTCAGATTGATTAAACTGCAGCAAGAAGAACTTTTTTTAGAAAACCCAAAAGGATAAAAGCAATAACTGGAGAAAAGTCTATCCCCAAATATGTAATTGGAATCACCTCACGAATTGGTTTTAGTATTGCTTCAGCAACATCATTCAATATACGTATCCACTGATTATAGGGGTTATGGGGAATCCAGCTTAAAACCACATGGATGATAATTAATAACTGAACGATATCAAAGGTGGTACTTATAAGTTTAAAAAGTAAAAAATTCATATTACATCAATACTATATCATGTGAAAATCAGGGTATAAATCTAAATCATTCTGATAGGTCCAGAAAAACAATACAAAATAGGTTTATAATAATATCAATAATATAATCCTAAATACTTTTTGAACTTTATTGATCCTTGCTTGTTAACTTTAACCATGGATTATATGTTTTGGAAATAGAGTCAAATGAATGATTCAAACACTAACAAAACAGATATAATATGGAATTTAATTTTCACACAAAAAGAGTAATCTGTTTTTGTTTGATCATTTGCAGTGCTTCAATGCAGGATAAACAGAATCAGTCCCCACCTCCCAGTTACAAAAAAGTAATCAAATTATTTACTGACTGGCGTAACTTCGAAAATCCTCCTTTGTTAAATGGCGCTCCTGATTATACAGTAAAACGACTTAAAAAAGATCAAAAGGTTTTCCGAAAACTGGAAAAACGACTTTATGAAATTGATGTCAGTGACTGGCCTATTGCATTTCTAATAGACTGGCATATTATCCGGGCAGAAATGAATGGTTATGACTTTAACTTTAAAGTACTGAAACCTTGGGTTCGAGATCCTGCTTTTTACCAAACTGTCTGGATGTATCAAAGTGATGTTCCTGCTCATGAAGGCCCTACTAATCATGCTACTCTTGAATTCTGGACTTACCAGTTTCCTCTTAATGAGAATGATAAAATCCGCCTATTAAAAGAATTGGAAGTCATTCCTCCTCTTCTTAAACAAGCCCAGGAAAATTTAACAGGTAATGCACGAGATTTATGGATAGCTGGAATTGAAAATTTCAAATCCCAGATAAGAGACCTTGATAAAATCTCTGAAAAGATAATTAGTCGTAAGCATCCGTCTGAACTCAATCTTGCATTAAAGGATGCAAAAAAGGCCACAACAAATTTCATATCCTGGCTTGAAATGGAAGCTCCAAAAAAAACAGGTCCTTCTGGGGTAGGAAAAGATAATTATACCTGGTATCAACAGAATGTTCATTTAATACCTCTAACCTGGGAAGAAGAAGTTCAACTTTTACAGCGCGAATTAGATCGAGCCTGGTCTTCTCTGAAATTAGAGGAGCATAGTAATCGAGGTCTGCCACCCATGCAAACTGCCAATACGCCAGAAGAATTTTACCGCTTAACGGAAAATGGCGTTAAGCGTTTTATGAGTTTTCTAAAAGAAAAAGATATTATGCCTATAAAAGCAAATATGGAACCTGCACTTCGCGAACACATGGGAGAATTTGTACCAGAGGAAAAGCGTAATTTCTTTTTGATTGGAATGCATTATGACCCAGTCCCTATTTACTGTCATTTTATACACTGGTTTGATCTTGCTCAGATGAGGGATGAGCCTCATAAAAGTCCCATAAGGCGACATCCTTTATTATATAATATTTTTGATTCAAAAAATGAGGGTATAGCAACAGGAGTTGAAGAGATGTTTATGCATGCCGGACTTTATGATGACAGCCCTCGTTCCAGGGAGATAGTCTGGATCATGATTGCTCAACGTGCTGCCCGAGGATTGGGCTCTCTATACGCTCATGCAAATGAAATGTCAATGGAAGAAGCTGGACGCGTGCACGTGAAATGGACACCAAGAAACTGGATGAAGCGAGAACCCCATTTATTACAGTTTGAGCAACACCTTTATCTACGGCAACCAGGATACGGTACCTGTTATATTACCGGAAAATATTTAATTGAAAAATTGATTGCAGAATGGGCACAGAAACTTGAAGAAAAAGGTCACCCGTTTGTAATAAAGGATTTTTTCGAGACCTTTAATAATGCTGGAAATATTCCTGTAGAACTAGTGCGTTGGGAGATGACAGGGAGCAATGATGATTTAATGAGAATACTAATGAATAACAAATAAGTCAACATGCATTATATAATTCTATCTTTTCTAAGTTTGTTTGCATTTATTTGCAGCTGTAAAGATAATGCTATCAGCAATAATATTACTGTTGAATGGATCTATTCTGATAATGCAAAAACCATGGATGCCGTTCACAAATACCAATGGCTAGATGATAATACGGCAATACTGTTTGATATTCGTCTTGAAAAAAAAGAAAGAACTTTCTTAAAACTTAATCCTCAAGTACCATCTAGTCTAATTCCAATAGTAGATCATAAAAAAGCCATATCCAGTCTTCAAGAACACCTTGGCAAAGAAGACTCCACTGAATACCTTGAGTGGCCCATATCATTTGACTCTTATGGGAAATACGCTGTCTATTTATACAAAAAAGATCTATTTCTACTAGATATAACATCATCTAATTTTGAACGGATAACAAATACAAGTGTTGCTGAAAAATCTCCTCGTTTTTCCCCAGATGGATCACAACTGGCTTTTATCAGAAAGAACGATATGTATATATACAATCTATCTACAAAAAAGGAAAAACGCCTAACATCTGATGGATCAGATACAATTCTTAATGGTACAGTTTCGTGGGTTTACTGGGAAGAAATTTTTGGGAGGCAAGATATTGGTTATTGGTGGTCAGAAGATTCTAAGGCACTCGTATTTTTACAGACAGATGAAGCACCAGTATCTAAGATGCATTATATTGATTTTAAACCGGCAGTACCGCGTCTAATAACACAGAGATATCCAAAGGCGGGCACAGATAATCCAATAGTAACAGTGGGAATTTTAGAGATTGATAACTCTCAGATCAAATGGATTGAATTGGATCCTTACGAATATATTTGTCGTATAAAATGGCACCAGAATAATCAATGGTTTAGCGTGCAAACAATGAACCGAGCTCAAACGGAGTTAAATCTATTTTATATAGATAGAAAAACGGGAAAAAATCTTGGAAAAATCTTAACTGAAACCGACACTGGATGGGTCAATATTCATGATGATCTTTACTTTTTAGAATCTGGTAATTTTCTATGGCAGTCAGAAAGAGACGGATATGCTCACCTCTATCATTTCAACAATAACGGCAACCTTGTTAATCAGGTAACAAAGGGTTCCTGGGCATTACGGTCATCAGGAGGACCATTCTGGCTAAGACAATCTGTTATCAATATTGATGAAGAAAATAATCAGGTTTATTTTACATCTTTGAAAAAATCTTCCGTAGAACGCCATCTCTACCGCATTGGATTGGATGGTAAAGGCCTGAAGCGCATTTCAAAAGAAGACGGCGTTCATAAGATCAGTTTCAGTCCCGATGGGAAATATTATTTTGATACATATTCCAACATAAACACTCTTCCTTCTCTTAGACTTCACAGCAAGGATGGAGAACAAATAATTGCTATTTCAGAGCCGCGTCAAGGACTACTTGAGAAATTTAATTTGCAGACACCAGAACTGTTTACAATCCCAACAAAAGATGGATTTCTAATGCCCGCACAGATTTTAAAACCAAAAAATTTCAATCGGGGAAATAAATATCCCCTAATTTTTCATATTTACGGTGGCCCTTCTGCGCCAACTGTTTTTAACCGGTGGCAAGGATTATCACTTTTCTTTGATAATATTCTGCTTAACATGGGTTATTTAGTAGTGAAGTTTGATCATCGAAGCGCTACTGCCATTAGTAAAATACTAGAAAACCGTCTTGTTAGAATGGCATCTGGTCCTCGTGAAATAGTTGATATTGTAGATGGAATTCATTGGTTAAAATCACAGCCCTATATAGATTCAAACCGCGTAGGTATTTGGGGCTGGAGTGGAGGTGGTAGTTTTACTCTAAATGCTATGACCAACACACAAGAATTCAAGGCTGGAATATCTGTGGCTCCAGTTACAGACTGGCATTATTATGATACTAAATGGGCAGAATTCACCATGAAACGGCCTCAGGATAATCCCGAAGGCTATAATAGAACATCCTTTATAAAAACTGCAAAAAACCTACATGGTCGTCTTCTTTTAGTTCATGGAACATATGATGATAATGTTCATCCGCAAAATTCTTGGCATTTTATAGATGAATTGGTGAAGGAAAATATTTTGTTTGATATGATGTTTTATCCTATGCGAAAGCATGGCATCTCTGATAATCCTGCCAGGATACACCTATATAATAAAATGTTAGAATTCTGGAAAAATCATTTATAGAATTTTTATTCTGCTATTGAATTTCCTTCTATATCATAAACAAAAACTATGCTAAGCACAGAACTGTTAGTCTTCGATTTAAATATTTTTAACCTTTAGTAATATTTGTCGGACCATCTAGAACATCATATGCTTTATAGGTTACATTTGCAAAACTTGGATTACTACCTAATACCTCATCATAAAACTGGCTATTTAGATAATCTTCCATCGATTGGCGATTTTCCCAGGTATAAACACCTCCGTAAACATTTTTTTCTTTATCCGATAACCAGACTTTGGAAAGTAAACCATCTAATTCATTAAACGCCGGTGCAACCTCCGAAGCAGCGCCCATATAATCGTCATGGGTAATTCCTTCTAAGTTAAAATTGACTATTTGAATAACCATTCTTATTTCTCCCTTATTTTTAATTTAATTAACTTTTTAAAAGTAAAAAATATTACAAATATGTATCAAATATTAATACATCTCCACTTCATTAGAAGATTTAGATTATTGGATTAATTATCAAATTGCCCTGTGCGCAAATCAATAATTTCTTCTTTTATTACATCAACCACCTGGACATCATCCATAGATTTAACCGTAATTGTTTTACCCTTTGGAATCATGAAGGTTAGATTATCATTTGCATCACATGTTTCATTTTTTGTTATACCTTCAAAAATTGAATTATCCCCTTCAATCACAGTTATTTTTTCGGATTTCCTCAAACCCGATAAATCTAATGACCGGATGCGAATCGGAATAAGTTCTGCAACATCTTCATCAGTTATAGCATACCTATTAGTTACATCGACTGCACCATATGTTTTAATTCCAGGAAGCCAATTCATTGGAAAATATATTTCTGAAGAATTCCAAGTAACTGCGAATATTCCATATTTCATATCACCCTTTTTAGCATTACCAGCCAATTCTTCAAACCAGGCCACATCAAGTTTTTCACCAGTTGGCTCAGCGGCACCAGTAAAATGCCACCCATTATCCCATATTTCAACCCAAGAATGATTCCCTGAATCATTATACCAAAGTGGTGTCCCGACAAAACGTGCTGGTATACCTACACTCCTACATGCATCTATCAATAAGATACTCAATCCCGTGCATGAAGCCATTCCAGCATTAATACTTTCATATGGAGACTGATCTGCTTTAGGACGATCGGTTGAATATTTAACACCAACTTTATCAAAAATTTGATGATTAAGAAGAATTGCTGCTTTATATGATGTTTTTACATCGTTTACAATTGGGAAAAAATTCTTTCTAAAATCTTCGCGCCATTCTTCCCGGTTTTCATTTAAACTTGCATACGGTAGTATAGCATCAAAAAATATCTCTTCTGGTACCTTTGAACCCCAGGGGGATGATTCTAATGCTTCATAAGCTAGGCGACAATTATTAATCAAAAACTGTGATGATAAAGTTTTTAAATCATTATCAGGCATATGGGTTATAAGCCATTCCATACCAGCATAATACTCACTTGGAACATTTGTAATCGCTTGTTGAATTTCAATTTTATTATTACCAGCAATAGAGAGGGCTTTTTCTATATCTGTGCCAGATAATAGATTTAAACTAAATATAATTATTATATATTTTTTTACCATATAATTCTCCAAACTCATAGAACACCAAAAAAAAAATTCTGTTTTTATCCTTAAATCATAATCTTCACATCAAAGATACAGCTATAATTAATATCAAATCCAGGCATCATTAGGAGCTGTTAAATCATTAGTTTTACTGCCTGTATTAACAATTCCTTTTGGTTCAATAATCATAATTTTGCACTCTTCTTCAGCATATGGCTTATGATCTACTCCAGCAGGAATGACAAACATTTCACCCTTTGATAAATTAATTGTATCATTTTGAAAATCAATTTTCATTTTCCCATCAATTACAATAAACGCTTCATCTGTATCTTTGTGATTGTGCCAAACAAACTCTCCTTTAATTTTTACTAGCTTAAACTGATAATCGTTCATTTCAGCGACCACTTTCGGGGTCCAATACTTAGAGAATTTATTAAACTTATCACTCAGGTTAATCTTAGTGTTTTTCATATCAATATCTATCTACAAATAGGTCGACCTTTAAAAAGACCACCATTGCATTTTTCTAAATTTTTTAATATTCTTGAATATATTAATACTTTCATAATAAGAAACACCATTTGACTTTCTGACTCAATTATTTATTTGTAAATCTTTTAAAATAATTGAAAATTGAAAGCAAGAAATCATTTCTAAGTAATAACCGGCTATCACACTTAGGGCACTTTGATAATAAACTAATATATTCTGTGAGTTTAGTTCTTTTCCAATTATGAGAGCATGATAGGCACTTCATTTTTTACTCTTAAATAGTACAAATCTACTAACCTTTAAAAAAATGAAAAAGCACCCAGTTTTTTCGTTTCATTTTTTTTTATTTTTATCGCTAACATTAATTAATAACAAAATAGAAAAAAATATTATTACTGAACCAATTAAAAAATTAAAAGTAATATTTTCACCAAATATAATCATGCCTGAAATTGCTGCAAATGGAACCTGTATATAACTAATCGGAGCGGCTTTACTGGCTGGCAGAGCTTTATATCCAAATGTTAAAAATGTTTGGCCTAACTGTGTGCTAATCCCGACTAATATAAGAATGATCCAAAGATTAAGACCTGGAGATATCCATTCAGCAAATGCAAATGGAAAACTTAATGGAACAGTAAATAGAGGGAAATAAAACATTATTACATATGGAGATTCTTTCATATTTGAGGCTAACCTAACAAGTACATATGCTAGCCCAGTAAGCAAAGCTCCAATAACTGCTATCATAACATTTAATTTATTTAATGATGCATCGGGATTAAAAAATGGGAAGTTTAAGATTATATATACTCCAATAAAACCTAGTATAATTGCATAAAAAAGTCTTTTCCCTATCTTTTCTGAGATAAATATTGTAGCAAATAGAGCAGTAAATATAGGAAAGAGGTATTGAATTACTGTCGCTTCTGAAAGAGAAAATCTTTGTATTGATTCGTAGACAAATAGTAGAGCAACTGATCCAACAATTCCTCTTAAGATTAATATTTTTTTATTTTTACCCCATAGAAAAACTTTCTTTTTTCTAATTAAAAAAAATGTAAATAGAAGAGTAGTTAACCCTCGCACAAAGATAATTTGCATTGTTGGTAATTGATTTCCTGCAATCTTTACAAAAACCGTCATAAGGCAAAAAAAGAAAGCACTGGTTACCATAAAAATATATCCCATCGTAGAAGCAATAATTTATCTATTTATTTAAAATATGTTAGTAAAGCAGTTTACAAAAATCTATGAAATATGAATACATTAATTAACCCTTCTTATAGAAAAATAGTCTACATAATGTATATAAATGGTAATTAGATTTATAAAAAATTATTTTAGAAAGGCGACCAAAAATAATTCCTGATGAAATTCGGGATTTATATGAAGGAATTTTTAACAACCTAACTACGAGTGAATTTTTATATTTTTGGAATATGGGGACTATAAAATCTGTAAAAGATGATTACTTCATCCATTCTGGTGAAAAACAAAATAATCTTCTTTTGGTTCTTTCTGGAGAAGCAAATGTTGAGGTCAACAATAATACAATTGCGAAGCTTTCCCGCGGAGCCTTTATTGCTGAAATTAGTTTTTTAACTGGAGAACCTGCATCAGCAGATGTGCATGCAGAAGGCGAAGTTATTTTTATTTCATGGAAGAGTGAACGTCTAAAAATTATGAAGAAGGAAAACGCTCCTTTTTGGATGAAATTACAACATGCTCTTTCTGAAGATTTAATTAAGAAAGTTAAGCCACAGGCTAAGAAAAAATCCCAAATAGAAGAATAATTCTTTTATATCTCTTAGAAACCTTAGCTTTTTATTTAAAGCTTTCGAGCCAATGTCAATCCATCTCCAATAGGAACCATTGTAATGGAAACTCTTTTATCTGTATACAAATATTTATTGAATTCTCTTATAGCTTTTGTATCTGAATCATTAATTTGATCATCAATAACACGTCCACTCCATAAAACATTATCAACTGCAATCAATCCACCAGAGCGCAATAATACCAAAGATTTTTCAAAATAATTTGAATAGTTTGTCTTATCAGCATCAATAAAACAAAAATCGTAACTGTTTGAGAAACCATCAGATATAAGTTTATCCAATGTCTCCAATGCAGGTGCGATACACAAATCAATTTTATCTTCCACATTTGCAAGTTTCCAATATTTCTTTGCGATATCTGTCCATTCAATATTTATATCACATGCTGTAACACATCCATCTTCAGGAAGAGCCAATGCAACAGCGAGAGTACTGTAACCAGTAAATACACCTATTTCGAGTGTTTTTTTACAATTTATTAAACTAACTAAAAAGGCCATGAATGAACCTTGCTCTGGGGATATCTGCATCTGAGAATATTCCATAGGTTCTGTCTCTTTTCGGAGATCATAAAGAATTTCTGACTCCTTGACTGAAAAATTTAAAAGGTATTCTCTTAGTTCTCTATTAAGTAAAATTGTATCACTAGACATAAATTTTTTTCATATCCTTTTTATAATTATCAATTATCTTCAAAATTAATATCTAAGGAAAATTGTTTTTCATATTCCTTATTCCACCAATACCCATTCTTTTTTTGTTCTGGGTTTGAGAAATTATAATAATCTAAAGAAATACGCATATTTTTTGGTTGCTTATGGATATTGTTTTCTGAAAGAAGATCTAAAACATGTGGATTACTCTGTCTAAGAGCACGTAAAAAGCTTACAAACCAATACGAATGATCAAAGTATCTGTTTATATGCATTTGAAAATTCCTGATTACTTGCTGTCGCTCCATGACATTCATAGAATTTATCTCTTGGAGCTCATATATAGAAAAAAATTGTTCTATTTTTAATTCATCAATTTTCATATCCCCTTTAGCTACAACCTCTAAAAAACGTTTATAGAGAAATAATGAAAATTTTGTTTTCATTATTTGTTCGATATAAAGAGCTTCAAACCACATTTGCCAGTCTAAACGTGGCATGTGCGGGAAAAAGAATCGTGGTGGCGTTTTGAGTTCAACTGGTTTGTATTTGAAAATATATGGTTTCCAGTTTTTCCCATCATCGCTGTATGATATATTTATCTCTGGGCGGGCGGTTGTCATAACTCTAAACAGACCATAGGAATTCATTGATCGCGTAGATTGTGCTACTCTTAGTAATGTGTTTTTTATTGGCGAAGAAGAAATTGATTCATCTACAAAATTTGTACGATTACCACCAATGTCCAATCTCAAATAAATACTTCCAGTAATTATAAACATTACTAATACTATAAACCCTAAGATAGTTTTAATATAAAATCGCCTAAAAACATTTGGATAATTAAAATGAGCATAAAAAAAATATGATTTAAGTTTTTTATGAATTGTCTGGTCATCAACCAATGTTAAACAAAGAACTATTGTTAAAAGATTAAAAAATCCATAATTCCCAGTGATAATTATCATGATTTGGAGAAATACAATCCCAAGAGAGGAAATATTTCGAAAGCGTCTTGGAAATACAATAAAAAAAGGCAGTACCAACTCAACAAAGAAGGTAATCATTAGGGATATCTTATCAAACCAGTTTGGCAACCAGTGAAAATACCAACTTAGCCAGGAAGGAATTGGCTGAGTCCAATAATGATAATCTAGTGCTGTAAAATCTATCCAGGTATTTGATCCATTTGTTCCAAAGTAAGTGAATTTTACTAAACCAGATTCAAACATTAGTTTCAACAACAATAGCCAAAGCAGTAATCGACCAATGAAATGAGGATCACCTAGAAAACTTATTTTTTCTCTAACTACCCATGGTAAAAAGAAAAAGGATAAAAGCATAGTTTCCAAAAGCAATAAATCCCATTGAAAATTCAAGAACGGTTGGGAAACCACTGTGATTGAAAGGTATGATATCCAACTTATTAAAACCGCAATATGAGGAATAATTCCAAAAATCAATAAGGTAGCTGATAAAATACCCAATATAAATAGAAAGGTTAGTCCATTAATGCCTGATATAAACCATAATAAAGTAGGACGAATAAAGAAAACAGTTTGTGAAATTTCGCTTATACTATTATTGCGAACCTGATTAAGATTTTCTTGAAAAGGCATAATACCTTCTGGGCCAATTAGTCCTGATGCTTGAGTCCAAAGAGATAAATAAGAAACTAAAATTGTAAACCCTAACAAACGACCAAAAAACCATCCACTGATTCGGTAGGTTGAAAATAAGAAATTTTTCCCCCAAAAAAGATTAACTAACTTTCTGAAAAACGATCTATGATTTGCTACAAACTGATATCCCCATTCAGATAGAGTAGCAAACCAACGAAATCGCTGATAAGCCTTAAATGCCCATCCTTTTCGAGGATATTCAGCAAAAAACCGGTAAATTGCGGCGGCAGCGTGGTAAACAACACCTGTAGGCATAAATAAAACTACAGATGAAGTGTAATCTTTTTTGGGAGCATGGGGATATTTTTCATGCAACTTCTGATACGGGAGCAAGTCTACTTTTTTCTCTTTATAAGAACTAAACCTCTCAGCACACATTCGACAGAAATTGCACTCTCCATCCCAGATCATCAGAGGTTTTGATGGCCTAAATAATTTCAGAGAATTATCTGACAAAGCATTATATCCTAATAAATAATTAAGTAGAATAGTTTAACAACATTGATTCAAACAAATTTTTTGATTTAGATGAAAATCTAAGTATTAGAGAAAAATATTTTCTAATATTCCAAAAAATGTGAACTTGTTTATGTACCACAAAAGGTTTGGTGTATCTCCTGATCGGGAAGAGGAGGTTGCATTAGCTGTTTATATTGTGTTTGAGATCGAAAAGGATTTGTACATGCTTCTAATAAAACCTCAAAAAATTTAAAATCTTTATCAAGTGCATCTTTAATTGCTTTTTCTACTAAATGATTTCGAGGAATAAATGCAGGGTTTACTGCTTTCATTTTATTTTTCCGTTCCTGTTCGTTAATATTTTCTGATATTAATCTTTTGCGCCAGCGCTTCATCCATTCATCAAATACATGCGGTATGCTAAATAACGACCGAATTGATCCATCAGAATCCGAACTTGTGTTTTTCACTTCACTTAATCGTCTAAATGTAAGCGTGAAATCCGCTTTTCCGTCAGCCATAATGTTTAATAAATCTTTTACAAGTTTCATATCGTTATGCATTTCAATTGTCAATCCTAATTTTTGCAGTATACCTAAATTTAATTTTTCTTGATAGGAAGATGGAAAACTATCGATTATTTCTTTAGCTTGTTGATATGCTGTATCCTTTGATTGGTGTATCAAGGGTAAAATAGTTTGTGCAAAGCATCCAAGATTCCATTGAGCAATTCCTGGTTGATTTCCAAAAGAATATCTTCCTCCATGATCTATCGAACTATAAACTTTTCCAGGATTATAAGTATCCAAAAATGCGCATGGACCATAATCAATAGTCTCTCCTGCAATTTGCATATTATCAGTATTCATTACTCCGTGTATAAAGCCAAAAAGCATCCATTTAGCAATTAGCTCTGCTTGTCTTTCAGTTACCAAAAGAAGTAACTGTTTATAAGGATTATTTGATTTTAAAGCTTCAGAGTAATGTCTATTAATAATATAATCAGCAAGTGACCGAACACTATCTATATCGTTCTTTGCAAAGAAATACTCAAAAGTTCCTATTCTGACATGGCTTTTCGAAACTCTGGTAAGAATAGCACCAGGCATAGGCAATTCTCGAAAAATTGTTTCTCCAGTAAGCATTGCTGATAGGGTTCTGGTTGTCGGGATACCAAGGGCATGCATACTCTCACTTAAAATATATTCACGTAAAATTGGTCCCAGCACTGCTTTACCATCTCCACCTCTAGAAAACGGTGTTGGGCCTGAACCTTTAAGTTGAATATCATGGCGAATTCCGTTTGGAGAAATAATTTCTCCTAATAATATTGCGCGACCATCTCCCAACACAGGTACCCAGGAACCAAATTGGTGACCAGCATAAGCCATGGAAAGTGGTTCAGCACCATGGGGAACCATATTTCCCGACAGAACATCAACACCAGTTTTTGAATTTAAATCATTTTTATCGAGTCCTAACTCATCGATTAGTTCTTCATTAAGTTTAATCAACTTAGGCTCAGGAACTCGTGTAGGTACAACTTTTCTATAGAACTCTTTTGGGAGATTTGAATAGGTATTATCAAAATTAAATAAAACCGGTTGTTGTCGAATATTCCCCATTTATGTAAAATTAATAATTAATGGTTTATGTTCTGGTTTCCACTGTTTGTATTTATCCATTATTGATTTAAAAAGAGTACTTTCAATCCAATTAATTAACCAATTATCTAAATTGGGATACTCGTTGGAAAACCACTCTCTATCTACATTAGCAAATTGTCTTATAAATGGAAATATTGCAACATCAGCTAAACAACATAATTCACCTAAAATATATTTATTGATTTTTAATTTATTTTCATAATCAGATACTGTTTCAGAGCATTTTTTACGATAGAATTCTCTAGGGAACTCTGGGTAGCGAATATGATATTTATACCGATCTAACCAATTCTTAAACTGGAAGTCATTATTAAAAATTAAATTATCTTGCTCCTCAATATTATCATTATACCAACTTTGCTTGCCCTGTTTTAGTGCCCAGAGCATAATATCTATACTTTCATCAATAATGTTTCCATCTTTTAGCTGAAGGACGGGGACGGTAGCTTTAGGAGAAATATCAGAGAGCGATTGCGGTCGATCTCTAAGTAAGATTTCCCTCAATTCAACTGATATATTCATATGTGCAAGAACCATCCTGGCTCTTATTGCATAAGGTCAACGTCTGAATGTATATAATATTGGATAAGTCATATTTACCTAAATTTTTAAACTAATTGTGAAGGTTAAAAAATGATTATTTATCTATGAACCTGTTATTGTTGTTAATAATACTTTAGGATTCAAATTTTTTCCACCCACTATTTTCATGGTTAAAATTATATTTCTTTTCATGGATAATTTCAATCAATATCTCTATGCTATCAATCAAGCGCGGACCAGGCCTATTAAAAAATTGATTTCCGTCAGTTAAAAAAACATTTTGGTCCCGTACAGCTCTAAGATCTTCCCATCGGGGATTGGATTTTAATTTATCCATTTCTAATTCACATTTTTCTATATTATATCCACATGGCATAACAATTATAATATCAGGATCTTTATTAAAGAGTTCTTCAAATTCCATCCAAGGTGAATGCATTCCTTTTTGTCCGAATAAATTAATTCCTCCAGCTATTTCTATCAATTCTGGGACCCAATTACCTGCTGCCATCAATGGGTCAATCCATTCAATACAAATCACGGATTTTTTATCATTATCCTTAACTAGACTAATCAAACTATTAATTCTGTTTTCCATTTTATTAGTAACTAATTTTCCTTTATCCTCAACATCCAAAGATAAAGCTACTTTATTTATATCATTGTAAATATCACTTAACTGATTTGGTTCCAAAGATAAGATATTTGGTTTTTTACCAAGTAATTTATTTACTGCTGATTTAACATCAGAAAAACTCACAGCACATACATCGCACTGGGATTGGGTAATAATCAAGTCCGGGTTTAACTCAGACAGCTTATGCTCATCTATCTTATATACCGATAATGCTTGCTGCAAAACTGATTTAACTCTTTCATCTATTTGTCTGCTAGTTCCATTTGTATTAAATCTTGGCTCTGTACAATATGGCAATTCCAACACCTCTTTAGGAAAATCACATTCATGTGAGCGACCAACCAATTGGTCTCCACAACCTAAAGCATAAACGATTTCGGTACTACTTGCAATTAAGGATAAAACGCGCACTTAATTTCTATTTTTTCCCACATTTCAAATTTGCAGGGACTGCAATATCAAATTTTTTTGGGTACGATCTATTTTTTTCTTTTTCAGATTGAATAAATTTTTCTCTAGTCATACCCTTCCCTACATTCTGATTCCATCGTTTTTCCTCACCTATAGTTGAAAACATTACCCCCGAGTAATCATGAGCGGGATAAACTTTGGTCTCATCGGGATACACAAATAATTTATTCTTTATACTATCGAACAAAATACCAGGATCTCCTCCTTGAAAATCTGTTCTACCTGTACTACCAATAAACAAAGTATCCCCTGTAAACAACATGCCACTACAGTAATATGATACAGAACCTTTCGTATGCCCAGGAGTATGTATTGTTAAAACTTCATATGGACCAAGCTGAATGGAATCACCGTCTTCTAATAAATAATCAGATCCTTTTACTCCTGAATGCGAACCGTAGTAAATAGGTGCTCCCATTTTTTCCCTGATTGTATAGGCTCCCGTAATATGATCAGCGTGCACATGAGTTTCTAAAATTCCAGTCAACCTTAGTTTTAATCTTTTTATGTTTTCTAAGTCGCGGTCAATTTGCTCCATTACTGGATCTATAATAATACATTCTTTTCCTTTGTCATTAAAAATAAAATAAGTATACGTACATGATTCTCGATCAAAATATTGTCTAAGAGATAGTGATTTCATATCGTGATTTAATTGTTTCAAATATTTTATTTTATATTTCTTTTTAAAATACAGTTGATTTCCTAATTGATTAAGAATTCATTAATGATTTTTTTTCCTTGAGCAAGTATTGGATCACCATCTGCCATTAAAACACTATCAAAATCTAATTTATCTAAAACATGAAGACCTTTTTTTGCTCTCTTTATATCGCTATATTTTTCTGGTGGCAGTAAAGATACACTTCCAGACGGCTTCCCAATTAAAGCATCACCCAAAAAGAGGATATTTCTTTCATCCCAATATAGTGCGGTCTCTCCAGGAGATTTATTATCAGGAACAACTATAGTTTTTAAAAAACCAAAAAGTAATTCATCATGATTAAAATAATTATCCGCAATTAAAGTATCTTTATTTTTATCTTCTAAATTAATACTGATCTTTGCATTACATTTTTCTTTTAGCTCAATACTCCATCGAACATGATTCCGGTTGGTAATAATAATATGCTGTACAGAACCTAAGGAGTCAAATAATTGAAGATCTGAGCGATTTAGATAAGGAGGATCAATAACTACATTTGGAAATGTCGAATCTTCAGAATAAAGAAAATAACCGTTAAAATTTATTTTCTTCTCTTTGGAATATACTGACCACGTATAGATATTTTTTAGTATTTCATTCATAATGATAATTATCTAATATTATTTTCGAAAAATTTTATTATCAAATAAAAAAAGATCTTTGCAACCCATGCTGTTATTATTCTAGCAAGTAATATAAATAGAACTAACTAGATTGATCCTTCCAGAATCATTAAAGCAAGTCTACTAATATCAATATTGTTCACTATTTCATCTCCAGAAATATCACCTATTTGGTATGCACAACCTTCTTGGTTTACGATAAGTAAAAGATCTGACAAAGATAAAACATCAAAAACATCAATAGATACAGTTGAATCGGGATTCATATCTCCATTAATATTCCCAAAAACCCAGATATTTTCATTATCGCATGGGTCACATGCATCTCCCATCCCATCACTGTCAATATCATCCTGATCAGGATTATAAACCAAAATACAGTTATCATTTTGACTAAGTATTCCATCTTGATCTGGATCTGGATCAAGATTATTTATAAAAATCTCCTGGACCTGATATACTTCCGAATTATAATTATTTTGTACTGCTGCAATAATTTTAATACTGTCTGGATTCCAAGCATCTCCATTAATTATAAATGAACCAGAAAATATCTGTGAATCCCCTGTAGAAGTAATTATCAAATCTCCTGCAACAATCCATTCGCGAACCACATTCCTTGCATTGTGGTCTATCCACTCCCATATGTACCATGGTGTCATTATATTATCTTCAACGATAAAAATATGCACTTTTTCATTGGTATTATGCACATCTTCATTTAAAGAAACAACAATATCATAATCAACATTATTACTATCCTTAGAACCACTAATTGTTATCTCGTAAGGTGTATCAATGCCAACAATATTCTGATAGATTGAAGTATAATTATTGTATGCGGATTGTTCTGAATTCGCACCAACTATAACTTCAGAACCGTTGAAAACTTCAAAGGGTACTCCCGTTATAGTATCATTCCATCCGTAAAGCCCCCCACGGGCATTGAAGCAATCACCAACTATGCCATTATAAATACAGTCATCCAGATCTGAAGTATCTGCTGTATATGCATCCAAATGCCATTGTAGACTGATCAAAGTCCCGGGAAATTCGTCCAACATATCAGATATTGCAAAGCTACCATAACCACAATAAGGACAGTAATCAGCACCGGTAAAATCATCTACAAGAACACGTTGATTATTTCTGGAAGCAGTCTGAAGAATTGTTCTCAATTCTTCAATTTTGAGATTTGGAGGTTTAAAACCTTGTGAAAATGATAGTGACAATAATATTAAATAGTAGATTTTTTTCAAATTTCTATACTAACTGTTTAGTTAAAGATCTTCCTGATATAAAATATCATCAGCACACTAATGTAATATAACTAACTTAAACATATTTTCTATAATTCCTTATATTGCTTCTTCATGCCCTTTGCAGTATAAATAAAAAACATTTTCTTGATTTTAATTTTTATGGAATATACAATAGCTTTATTTCTTTCCCTTTTAGATAATTACCAGAATCATATATTAGTGCGGCATTTCCTGTTTTTCCATCATATCCTAAATGTTCTTTCATATTTTCTTCTACATTTATATTGCAACAAAAATGGGGATACCCATTAAGAGGTAACGGATAATTATTTGGAACGGTATAATAAAAACGGTTGACATTTACCCATATGCCATTCTGATTTTTCTCCCCAACAAATATTACTGTTGTGTTAGTACCAGCATCAGGATCATCATAAAAAATTGTAGCGTAGTAAGGATTCCCGGATGTATACATTTTATTTTGTACATTTACAATTAATTCGGACACGCCAGGAGAAGAACCAGTTGGTCCCTGATCTCCTTCACATCCAGATAAATGTATTATCAATAAAAGAAAAAATATGCACAATAATTTATTGATCATCTACAGAACATATTGAACTTGATATAATTATTAAGGGATATAGATTAGTTTTATTTCTTTACCGTTCAAATTTTTACCAGGATCAAGAATCAGTGCGGCATTTCCTGTTTTTCCATCATAACCAAAATTTTCTTTCAATCTTTCTTCTACATTTATATTGCAACAAAAATGTACATGCTCTCCATTAAAAATGTAGCGGATTGCATTTACCCATATACCGTTCTCCAGCTTCTCACCAACAAATATAACTGTTGTATTATTATCAGTATTAGGATCATCATAAAAAATTGTAAGCCAGTCGGGATTCCCGGATGTATACATTTTATTTTGTACATTTATAATTAATTCAGTTACTCCACCAGCAGGTCCAACTGGTCCCTTATCCCCTTCACATCCAGATAAATGTATTATCGATAAAAGAATAATATATGTACAACAATTAGTTAAATGTCTATTCAATATGAATCTTAACTTTATTTTATTAATCATTGAATGAAATAGTAATGCCTTCTGAATCTGTTTTGATTAGCCAGACATCAAATGCATATCCCAATGAAAAAGGTTCAACATCAAATGAATTTGTCGATCCTGTTATTATAAATCCATAATCTTTTGTCTCTTTTACAGACCGAATATGGTCTTGACCAATACCCCATCCAGGATTAAATGCAGTTGTATCAGTAGCATAAACACCAAATGTCCGCTCCCATTGCAGACTCCCTTGCCCATTTACTTTAATTAATAATCCATCACTGTCGTTCCATTTATCATCATAAAGACCATACCTGGTATTATACCTAGAACAAGTAACCACATAACCTCCATCAAAACATTGCTCAACAGAATTAAAACTTAAATTATTATCTCCTCCTCCTCCATTATGAAAATATTCCCACTCAGGATTTCCGTCTAAATCCGTTTTTAACATCCAGCCTAGTCTGTTAGTTTCTCCTACTAATATATAACCGCCATCAAAAGTTTTGTTGAAAGCTGTAAATTTATCATCTGTATCGAGATCATCAGACAATTCTTCAGACGCATACCAACGAGACCATAATTTATTTCCATCATGATCCAACTTTAGTAAATACCCATCATTTTGTAACCAAGTACCCTTTGCAAATCTTGTGTATCCTGCTATCATAAAATTTCCATCATGATCTTCAATAATATCATATACATATCCAAAATCATTATCTCTTATTTTCTTTTTCCATTCTGTATTTCCATTCGAGCTAAGCTTGATAATATAAACGTCAACATATAATGCTGAGTATGGATAAGTATTTATTTGTTCATAATCATCCGCATATCCTCCAACAATATATCCACCATCTCTTGTTTCCCGGGCAATATAAGCACCTTCACTATCACTATTTCTGCCAAAGGTTTTAATCCACTCATTATTTCCTTCGGGTCCAATTTTTGATACAATAATATCCCAATCATCATTAGAATCTTCGGTGGTACCGTAGACTAAATAACCACCATCACTTATTGGTTCCATCGAAGAATTGAACGCCCCAAAATCATCTGCGGTTTTTTCCCATAATGAATCACCATAAGCATTGGTTTTCATTATCCAATAATAATTATTCCCTTGATCATAATTATATGTAGAACCACCAATAATATATCCTCCATCATCTAATTCTATAACATAGTTGCCTGAGTTATTGTTCTTATCTCCATAAGTTTTAAAAAATCTTTCAGTGTTTGATTCAAATGTGTTATTGTCATCTGTAACTCCGCAAAGTCTATCATCAACAATTATTTGGTCTTCACAATTAAGGATTAATATAGAAAACAAAATAAAAAATATTATAAGTCTAATCATTAGAATTAAAATGATGCAGTGTTACCATCAGGGTCAGTTTTTATCAATACCCCACCTGGTGGCCCAGAATCAATGCTGGGAACACCAAATGCTCTACTGGAACCCGCAATAATAAATCCTTTATCGGATGTTTGCTGAAAAGATCTACAATAAATTTTTTCTTCAATTATATTAGTTTTTTCCCATTCTATTGATCCAGATTCATCAATCTGTAATAAAAATACTCTAGCTGTATCATTCTTACTTTTTGTTCCTGCAATAATATATCCTCCACTGCTAGCGTGCTGGCACGAACATGCACCGTCCATTTCTTCATCACCATAAGTTTTTTCCCATTCTATATTACCCAGATCATCTGTTTTAACGATCCAGGCATCATGATTCCCATTACCAAATGAATGTGTTGATCCACCAAATACATATCCACCATCTAGAGCAAGTAAAAGAAATTTTGCATATTCATAACTTTCACCTCCAAATGTTTTTTGCCAATCCTTGTTACCATCTAAATCTGTTTTTATTAAAATAATATCTTGACCGCCACTTCCAAATGATAGGGTATTCCCTACTAATATGTAACCACCATCATAGGTTTCCTGAACATAAACACCGTAATCATTATTAATACCACCGAAAGATTTAGACCATTCTTCTTTACCGTGACAATCAACTTTAAGCAATAATATATCTGAAATTTGTCGGAATTTGGTATCCCCGACTATAATATAACCCCCATCGGATGTTAATTGGTGACAATTACCAATCTGATCATCGCCATCCTCAATTGCAGTGCCATACAAATAATTCCACTCACCATTTCCATTCCTATCAGTTTTTATCAACCATACATCATCATGAGAAGTAAGGTAACCCCATGGTAATGATTTAAACCCAACAATACTATATCCACCATCTGAAGTTTGAAGTACATGGTTAGCTCTTTCTTTATAAGGTGCTGATCCTCCAAAATTTTTATTCCATTCTTCATTTCCATCACTATCTGTTTTAATAAACCACATATCTGAATATTTACCTGGACTAATCATCCAACCGACAACAACATACCCATCATCTTTTGTTTGTTTTACACAATTAAAATCCTCAGGCCCGCCATTTCCAAAAGGTTCAATAAATACCTTATACCCATCAGATTCTCTTTCGCAGGAATAAAAAAGAAGTATAAGAAAAATAAAAACTATATTTTTACTAATCATTTACCACAATGATCCTTTAATAAATTTGTATTATTTGTTTTGATTTCAAGATTTTCACAGGATATAATGAAAACCGCTATAATTAGAATTTTAATTAATCTATCAATATAGATATTCATTATTTTTTTATGCATAACATTATAATAATTAAAAGGATAATTACGATATATATTATTATATCTAAGTCTAATCTCCATTACAAAAACAAAAACCCTTCTGGTCATCAGAGCTTGATGTTGTGAAAATAATAAATTTATTTTTGGGATAGCTATTTTGTATAATTAAGCAAATGATTGAATCTATAATTCTTGTTCTAGCAGCGTTTCTTACTTCCATGCTTTCAGCAATCATTGGAATGGGCGGAGGCGTAACACTCTTAGGAATGATGGCTATTATTATTCCAGAGGGATTTATGGTAGTAGCTCTCCATGGGGTTATCCAACTTGTAAGTAATGTAACTCGAACTACTGTATATCGTAAACATTTGCATAAAGAAATTTTAAATCAATTTCTGATAGGTGCAATCCCAGGATTACTACTCTCAGCAGGAATTGTCTATGGGATGATAAAAATTTACCAGGTTGATTCTGCATCTGAGATAAAGATTGATTTTCTTAAAGCTTTTATAGGACTTTATATCCTTTGGTTTTTGTATTTACGAAAAAAAGGCAAACCAATACATGAAAGGGCTTTCTTATTGATGGGAGTGCTAAGCGGAATAGTAACAGTTTTTATTGGTGCAGCTGGGCCACTTATCGCACCGTTTTTTTTAAGTAAAGACATAACTAAAGAAAATATAATTGCCACTAAAGCAGCCTGTCAATCAATTGGACATTTAGGAAAATTGCCCATTTTTATTTTTATGTTTAATGTAAACTATATTGAGGAATGGTCAATTCTTTTACCATTAATCATCGCAGTCTATTTTGGAACTAAGTTTGGGAAAAGAATGCTCGGAAAACTTCCTGAAGTTATTTTTAAAATGCTATTTAAAGCGGTTCTTTCATTGATTAGTATTCGACTTGTAGTCGTAGAGTTATACCAATTGATATAATAATAGATTAAAGAATATGTCTTATATATTTTTTAAAATTCACTGCTACTCTTTATTCTCTTAGCAAGAACTCCTAATTCTGTTTTATTAATTTCGCATTCCCAAATTTCTAAAACATTCCAATTAATTTTTTTTAATTCATATTTATTTTTTTTATCTCTTATTTTGTTTTTTTTGAACTTTTCTATCCAAAATTTTTTATTTGTTTTCGGTATAGAACTATTTTTACAATCATGTTGATGCCAAAAACAACCATTTACAAAAATAGCAGTTTTATATTTAGGTAAAACAATATCAGGTTTACATGGAAGTTTATTTGAAGACAATCTAAACCTTATACCCTTTTTATGAAGAAATGACCTTACTATTAACTCAGGTTTGGTATTTTTTGAGTTAATTCTGCTCATATTCCAACTTCTCATTTTTTTATTTAAATGGTCAGCCATTACAAATTTTAGCTATAGACAAATAAACAAAAAACACTAGGCAAACAAACTTGATGATTAATTAAAAAAGTTTGTATTAATATTTTTAATATAATAGGGCTGATCATTGCCGAATCTAATGATTCAGATACAAAAAAGTACAAGAATGCAGGGTTCTTGGTAGATTAAGGTGCGGTCAAGGATGCTCCATTATCTTTTGGGTTAATATTTAAAATAAAAGGTGCAGCTCTCTTTGCCCAACTATCTGGTTTTTCATACACTCTCGCATTTTGACTCCAGCATGATCTCAGCATATCAGTATCAATAACTCCAGGATTCAGTGCCACACTTACCATACCTTCAGGAAGTTCCTGTGCCAGAGACTTTGACAAACCTTCAATAGCCCATTTGCTACTACAATAAGGTGCTACCTCTGGTGAAGTGCTTCTTCCCCAGCCAGAACTAAAATTGACCACTGTTCCTTTTCCCACTTTGATCATATTTGGCACGAATTCCTTGATCGTATTATGTACACCTTTTATATTAATATCTATTACATCTGAAAATTCCTGTTCCGACACATTCCACAAAGTTGCATTTTTATTTATGATACCTGCATTGTTCAATAAAAATTCTGGTGAACCATACTTATTTAGTGTATCCTTGGCCCAGGAGCGGACCTGTCCATGATCAGATATGTCAACAACCTGAAAATCTGCATTTTTTAAATAAAAATTGGACATCGATTCAATGGAATTGGCACTGCGACCACAGCCAATTACCATATGACCAAGTTGGATATATTGTTCAGCGAGTGCTTTACCCAATCCCTTTGTAACTCCCGTAATAACTATCGTATAAATTCCTTTGATCATAGATAGATATTACTTCTCTTCATCGTATGATGCGTATTCAAAAAAAATAGCATTACAATATCTACATAATATTTAGATTAATAAGATATGAAAGAAAAAACCTCGTCAATGCGGGGCTTGGTGTTGTGAAAAGTTTAAAATTATTAGGATTGAAATACCGTACAGTATAACAACCTAATTAGATAATCGGAAAATAATTATTTTAAATGGCCAGATATTAACTTTCATTCGGAATAACCCAGACAGGATTGAGAGTAATATCAAAAAAAATGTATGATATCTAAATTAATATATATGAAAAACAAGTTTATAGATCTTTTCGCTGGAATTGGAGGGTTTCATTTGGCTATTCATGATAATTATTGGGATTGTGTTTATGCATCTGAAAATGACAAATATGCAAGAAAAACATATGAAAAAAATTTTAAAAAAATTTCCCCTTTAATTTTTAAAAATCAACTATTTAACGATGACATTCTTAAGGAAAATCCAAAAGATATTCCAAACCACAATCTTCTTTGTGCTGGATTTCCTTGCCAACCTTTCTCTCAGGCAGGATATAAAAAGGGGTTTTCTGAAGATTTAGAAGATCGTGGAAATATGTTTTTCGTAATCAGAAATATAATTGCTGAAAAAAGGCCAGATGTAATTTTTCTAGAGAATGTAAGACATTTATTAAAGCATGACGGGGGTAGAACATTTACTATTATTAAAGATATTTTAGAAAATGAATTGGATTATAATATCAAACACAAAATTATAAAGGCATCTGATTATGGTTTACCTCAACACCGACCTCGAATTTTCATAATTGGCTTCCCAAAAGAAGACATATATCCATACCCATTCACTTTTCCAGAACCACAAGAATTAAAGCTTACAATGTCAGATATCTGGAAAGGTAAATGTGATAAAAAAATTGGTTTTACCTTAAGAGTGGGGGGGCGTGGATCTAATATTAATGATAGACGAAATTGGGACTCCTATATAGTAAATGGTAAGGTGGTAAAATTAGAAGTTGAACAAGGTAAAAAAATGATGGGTTTTCCAGAGACCTTCGAATTCCCTGTATGCAAAACTCAAACAATGAAACAGTTGGGGAATAGTGTAGCCGTTAATGCAATCCGATCAGTAGCAGATGGAATAAAATCATACCTCAAATTAAAAGATTCATCACCAATTTTTCATAACAAATTCCAACCATTACCTATCAGCAAACAAAAAACCCTGCGCAAGCAGGGCTAAATTTTTTAAAAAATATAAATCTTTTTAAGTAACACAATTTAGAGTAATTCATCTTCCTTTTGTTTTTGAGAGATTCATTCTCAAAATATATACACGCAACGAACTAAGAATAATCGTACCTATGATTACAACATACACAACCCGGGCCATGTATTCAGCATTGGGTATGCCTGCCTGAATCACAGCCTGGATAAGTACTGCAGCTGCCAGTCCTCGAGCAAAAACTGCATTAACTAGTTCTCTCTGTGCTTTTGTCATTCCTTTTGTTAAAGGCATTGAACCCAACCTGGTAACCATAATTAACACTGATAAAATACCACCAATAACTAATGCTCTCTGATCAGTGATATCCAACAGTATTCCAACATATATAAAAAAAAGTGACTTAAGAAAAAAGGAAGTTAGATTATAATAACGTTTCTCATTTGCTGATGTTACTTCAACACCTAGATCTCCTTGAATGGCTTTTTGTTTTTCAACAACCGATCTAGAAAGAATACCTTCTTTTATGGATGATAATTGCTTTGAATTATTCAAAATTAACCCAAGGAATAAAGCAGCAATTGGTCCATTACCACCAAAGTATTCCGTTGCCAGATATACTAGAATTAAATATGCAATAGTAATGATATAGTTGTGCTCTTCGAATACCCTAATAACAATCCATATTATGCCACCCAAAACACCTATAAAACCAGCAATGGCAAATAGTTCAATTAGGTAAGTAAGTGTTTTTTGAATACCAAATATACCAGTAGTGTAAACTTCAATAACTGATAGAGTTGCCACAATACAGAATACATCTGTAAGTGCAGATTCAAGAGCTAATCTAGAAAATAATTTTCCTCCCACTCGGATCTGACTCAATATAGGAATTACGAATGATGATGATACACCAGCAAGAGAAAAACCAATAACCATCGATGCCATCAATGTGGTTCCATCCAGATGAAATCTATGGATATAGTAGAATACTCCTCCAACTACGACCGTAGAAATAACGAAATTGTAAACTGTCAGTAAAAGGCTGGATGAAAATTCTCTAATTAATGAAGATAGGTTGATATTAAATGCGCCATCAAAAATTAAAATCAACAATGTAAATGTAGTAAATACTGGAGCAATATCAGCTAATTCTGCAGGAGATGTAAAACCAAATCCATTGGAGCCAATAAGAAAGCCAAAAATAATAAGAAACAAAACATCTGGTATATTGGTTCTGCGGAATAATATCTCAGATACGAAACCCAAAATGGCTATCAGACTGATTGCTAGAAGTGCAGAATTAACGTTCAAAGGACTAGGATTGTATTAACTATTATAAATTTTCCCATGATGTATGGTGTTTTTATTTTAAGCATACCCAAATCTACCTATCCTCCCACAAACAAAAAACCCCATGAATGTGGGGGACGGGTGATGATTATTAATATATTTTAGAAATTAAAATTTAATCCTGCGAAAGGGAACACTCCAATATCACTACTATTATCTCCAGTTAACATTATCAAACTCGTAGCGCCTAACTTTACTTTTAACCACTCTGCTATGCCATATTCTACCGTAAAAGAAGCATTTGATATAAACCCCTCAAAACCAAAGTGTGCAACATATTGACCACAAAGAATAGAAGAAATGGATAGTCTGGATTTCTTGAAATAATGCTTCCATCCAACTGTCCCTGTGAATGCCATAATCATTGTTCCCACACCAATAAAATATTCATTCATATCTGTTTGCTTTAAATTATAAGTATAACCTATGAAGCTGAAACCTGTTCTATCATCAAACATTCCAATTGATAAGTTGTGTTTTCTGAAAATATCATTTTCTTCAGCACTATCCTGATTTTTTAACGCTTCTCCAGTCTCAGGATTATCCACCCATCCCCAAGCCAACCCAATAAAAAATATCAATGTAAAATATCTAATCACCCTCAAATCTACCCATCGTCCCACAAACAAAAAACCCCACAAATGTGGGGGGATCTAATGTTACTTAAATTATGTTTAACTACTAATATGAATTTCTATATTTATATTAGAATCATCTTTATTGATTTCATATTCATCGAAAAGTTTTTCTAATTCTTTATCAAGGTCTTCTTTTGTGATATCACCACTACCTTTTACAATAACATTTGTAAAATCTTGTCCATTTTCAATAGTCTTTTCAATTCTAACATCAATATTTTTATCCATCTTATTTTCATTATCTCCTATTGAAAAAGAAAATTCTGTTTGGGCATCACCAAGAATTAATAAAATTGTAAAAACACTTATAATACCCAATGATATACCAATAAATAAACTTTTAATTTCAATTTTCATATCTAAATCTAATCACCTTCCCACAAACAATAAATCCCACGAATGTGGGGCTTATTGTTAATCTTTACTTTAGAAAATTGTAGTAAATATTTATTTCTTATATTGATCACGAATCTTGTGTGCAAACACTAATACACCAGCAGCAACAACCCAGGCAATACCTGTAATCGGTCCTTGATCAGGCGCATCAGGAAGACTAGGCGGATCCTGAGCCATGACCGTTGAGATCAAGCTTAAAGCCGTAAAGAAAATGTTATATAATTTATTTCTCATAATTCTCTCCTATTTTAAGTAAGTAATCTTATGATTTAAAACTTTTTTATCACTAATAACCTGAATAATGAGATTTCTATTGAGCAATTCTAAATCCAAAATGATCATTCCCTTTAAATTGTTCATCTTTCGCTCTGGATGATGTTTTTAAGGTGGCTTGGTGATAATTCCAGGAGCCCCCTCTTCTGACTTTTAATCCAGTATTCACAGAATTAACAGGATCTATGAAATTATTAGAATTATTGTAATAATCAGAATCATACCAATCTTCAATCCATTCCCAGACATTACCTGCCATATTATACAAACCATACGGGTTCGGTTCATTTATTTTTACATTTAAAACATGTAATCTAGAAGGATTTCTTCCTTCAAAATTCCAAATAGCGCTTGTACCATCACCATTAATATTTCCATCTGCAGTAGCATAAATGAATTCTGAATTACCTTTTGCAGCATATTCCCATTGCGCTTCTGAAGGTAATTTAACATTATAAAATAATGTGAATGCTTTTGCACCATACCATTTGATAAAAGTAGCAGGCCAATAACTGACTTCTAACAATGTTGGTAGATTATTAGGATAATCTTCTAATTCTTCCCAATCATTATAATCATTTAATAAAGCAGATGTATCGTATTGATGTGATACTTCCGTATAATTATAATAGTCAGTTATTTCTAACCAATTAAAATCTACAGGATTTGCCGGGTTCTTAATATAAAACCATTCATTATCAGTATTTAATTCATCGTAACCAATATATGCAATATTCAGTGGGTTTTCTGGTTCTATAACTCCAGTAAATGAATCATTATCACCATCGGAATTATCATGATCTTTCATTACTCTAGTTCCACTTAAATTATAAAGAGCCATACCTCTGTATTCTTCAGGCGCATCTTCTGATCCAAATATAAGTAGATCTCCCATGTTTGGTCCTGGATTAGTCTCAGTTTGAACTTCTAATAATCCAGACAAAAAAGCTCCGTTTAAAAAATGAACATATTGCTTATTCGTAATCTCTGTTTCGCTTATTTGGAATGAGTTTAATGTAACATCATGTAAATAAGCATCATATCCGCCAGGAGGTCCCTGATAACTACTTTCACTTTCGCCCATTGTAAAAGTTCCTCCAGATATATCTTTAAAAATTATAGTACTGTGAAGTTCAAATAAATTTTCTTCATTCCAACAATCAGAAAAAATACACTCTACTGTTTCAAATATATCGAATATATTTATATAACCATCGCTATTAAAATCGCATTGGGAACCATCAAAACAATTTATCAATATGCAGTTAACACCATCAACGATATCCAAAGAGTCTAATTGTCCATCACTATTAAAATCACATTGTCCCCAAGAAAAGCAAATAATTAACAATAATAGCAAATATCTATGCAAATATCTTATATGCATGGATAATAGGATTAGAATCGGGTCTTGATGAAAAGATCTTATTACTCAATTTCCAAGCTCCATTGGACGAATCATTGTTTCTATAAATTTAATCTCTTCAGCATTTAATTTATATTTATTATATAGTATCTCATCTGACATAGAATCTTTAAACTTTTGAGTAGGAACAAACCTGAATCTTTCTTTACTCAAATCAATGCCAGAAATTGCAATAAGTATCAAAAATCTTACAAATTTAGTATGTAGATATTTTCTTAAATGTTTTGCTTCTGCTTCATTATCAAATAATTCGACAACTAAATATGAATGCGTACACACTTGGTTAGGTTTTAATATCATTGTTTTCGCTAATACTTTAAAATTACCATCTTTTCCTGGTTCGCCAGCATGCTCAGCTATAGTTCTACTCACAGCTACTTTGTATTTATATATTAAATCTATTCCAGTTTTAATATCTTCCTTTTTTAAATATCCTATTCCCTTGCTATGACGAACAATTAAAGTAGATTCATTTATTTTTCCTTTTCCACGAAAGGCGCTTCCCAAGCCAAATACATTAATTGGTTTCACGCTATCAGAAATAAAATTGTCATTAATTTTTTTTATTTTATTTATTATACCCAAGGCTTTATTATATCTGATCAAGATAGGAGTTTCATTTAAATATCTTCTCATACTATCTGTCTTAGAATTATGATTATTTACAAACGTACACTTGCCTTCATATGAACTATCCCATAAGAAATAGTTTACGCCTCCACTAATACTAACACCTGGAAAGCAATCTTTAGAGTTTGTAAAATCAACAATAGTATGTAATCTTTTATCCTCAAGCATATTTCTTCTAAATTCTTCTAACCCCATTCCACCAGAAAACCACCGACTTGGAGTTATCATTACTATATACTTAGGTTTTAATTTTTTAGATTTCTCAATAAATTTATTGTAAATTGGTTTTGCCTGCCTACCGTGGCCTGCAGTATCCAACTGATAAGGAGGGTTCCCTATAATCACATCAAATTTAATTTTAAATAATTCATCAAAAGGAAAGCACCTTCTTCTTACCATGTTTTGGGTAAAAGACCATATAGAAAACATGATTGGTTCTCCATCATTGCCAACAACCTTTAATGTCAGTGCATCTCCATGAATAACATTTTTACTTAATACAAACTTTACACAATTAAAGAGCTTAATATTTTGTTGCACTTGTGAAAAAGATTTGTACCAGTCCAAGTATATTTTATAGAGTCTTTCTTTGCATCTTTTTACATTATCTTCTAATAATTCTATACCATAAAGGCTTGTAATTGCAACCAACGAGTATTTATCTAATTCTTTTTGGCTTTCCCCATAGCGTCTCTTAACTATTTTTAGTTTTCTGTTTAATATTTCACTTAAAAAGTTTCCATCACCACAAGCTGGTTCTAAAAAACGGGATTCTATCCGCTTAGTTTCTTGCTTAACTAGATCAAGCATGGAATTTACCTCTCTTTCAGAAGTAAAAACTTCACCGTGCTCTAAAATCCGTTGCTTTGATTTTATTAAATTATTATTCATTATTTTATATTCATTTTAAGAAATAATTTATATGAAACTCTGCTATTTAATTCGACTGCCATCCATATTACCTTATAAAGTAAATTTAATGGAAACTAAATTGCAACCAAGCCTACCCAATAATTAGTAGTAGTGATATATACCTAAGTATACCCATCACCGCGCAAACAAAAATCTCCACGAATTTAGGGGTCGATGTTTAAAGATAATTTTATTTTAATAGTATCATCTTCTTGGTCTGCCTGAACTCTCCTGCTTGAATGCTATAGAGATATACACCTGCTGATACTATTTGACCTTTATTATTTGTTGCATTCCATTGGATTGAATTGTATCCCGATGATTGATTGGCATCTATAAGATTATTCACCACATTACCAAGCATATCATAAACGGTAATATTGATAAAAGAATCTTTTTGCAATTCATATCTTAAGGTTGTGATTGGGTTGAAAGGATTAGGATAGTTTTGATAAATTGAAATTTTTTCGGGGGTAAGTATTTTAGGTCCCATGGAAACTAAATTCATGTCAGGATAAGTAGATTGAAGAAAATGATATGCATAAAGATGACCAAATCCAGCATACCAAACATTATTACGGTTGCTAATATGTTCTAAATGAACCCATGGATAATCATCATTTTCCCAATCAATAATAGCAGGATGGCACATTAAATGGTAAATACCACCATAAGTTAAAATATCATCAAAAGTATGATTTAATTCTATCGTATCTGCTGTACCTGTATGATAATAATAGCCGCCTACTTCAATAGAAATGCCAACTGGATCATACTTTTTTAGCTCTGGATTCCAGTTTGAAAATCCGTGCTGATTTTCATAATACAGACGGGGAACAAGATATTTTGCTACACTGACCATAGAATCAATATTATCATCATAATCACCATAAGGTGCCACCCAGGCATAGATATATTCATGAATCCCGTAACTATTATGATCAGGCAGATCAAGATTTGCAATTAAATCCTGCTTACTGCCTAATACTTCGCCTTCAAGATCTTCGTAAGGTGCATGAGGATGGGTACGGGAATGAGAAACTACTTCCACATAACCAGAATCAAGTTGGGTTTGAATACTGACCCAAGCAGTCGAATCTAAGAAATCCGTAATAATAGCACAGGATAACCAGATTTTGAAGCTTCGAAAAATTTCACAAGTTTGTACAAAATAAGGATTGCTCCAGGAACCCCAGTCATCTGCTGTAGAAGTGACTACAGCATCTCGATTATCATAATACTGGCTTATTGCAGAGTAGGCTGCATTAATATTATTAGCCTCATTATCTGCAATTTTTATAAAAATGGAATCCGACAAATGTGAAAACCCAACAGATACATAGGCCATATTTCCATCATAATCAAAGCGAACTGCTTCAATACCATTAAAAAAGTCAGCACTTGTTTTCTCTGTTATTTGCCACCAGTCCTGATCTGATTTAAATCTTCGGTATGTTTGTAGATTATTGCTCCCGTCTGGAATGATAAATTCGTAGGTCAAAGGATATGCTAAACCATAATCAATATGAATCTGTGGATCGATTGCAATGACCGTTCCATTTGTAGTACTATTCTTAATTGATATAATAGAGGAATGATTACCTCCCCAAACTAATAATTGGGATATTAAAAAAATAAATAGTATTTTGGTTTTCATAGGGTATGTAATATCAAAATCTGTCCTTTATATCATAAAACAAAAACCCCCACAAACGTGGGGCATTTTACTATATTAAAATAGGATATCATTCAATTAATTTAAAATACAAATAAAATTTTCTAATCAAAAATTGAGTTCTTTATTCCCTGCCTAGTGAGACTATTTCGTCTATATCTATAAAGGTATTCATACGTTAAAATCTGCCAAGAGAATCCGTTTTTATTAGAGAAGGGTTGCTGGTAATAATGAAACCATTATCATAGGCTGCAACGATACCGCCAGCCGAAAGTCCGAATTCACTATCAATGGTGTTTATGGTAAATAGCCTATTGCCTGTATCTGGATTATAACCCCATAACTTAATCTTACTGTCGCCTGTAAGTGGTTGTTTAACGCCTGCGACCATCAAAACATTTTCATTTTGGTTCAAGGCTAAGGCATGACCCGTGTCTTGATATCCATCCCCTCCTGCTTTTTTATCCCACATAATAGTTCCATTTGCTGCAATACGAACAACCCTCATTGCACCATATCCACTGTTGTTGATGGTGCTCATCCCTGTTGCAGCAAAACCCCCGTCTGGCATTTTGATGACGTCAAATGCCATGTCGTATCTATCATTCGTACCAACTTCACGAGACCATACTTCATTGCCATCTGCATCAATTTTGAAGAACCAAAAGTGATCGTAGAAATAAAATTCTCGGGCTTCAAGTTTTGATCCTACAGCCACAAAACCACCATCATCAGCCTCNACAACCTCCCAAAANGTATCTTTGGGNGTNTTCNAAAGTCCAAANCGCTTGATCCATTGTANNATNCCNCCATCNGATAATCGNACNATGAAGGCCTGNCCNNTTTGNTNNTGNCCTCCAGTNCCNGGATCNCCNCTTACCCATCCAACCGCAATNNAATCNCCATCNGTAGTTTCTATTGCATCATTGACATAATGTGGTGCCTGAAAGGTTGGTACAGACCATGTCCAACCAGTACCAGGNGCATCTGGNGGACTAGCCTTACTAACAAAATCTATGTANGTAGTTAAAAAACCACCATCGCTAGTGGGATTAAAACCTCGAGTTGANGGCACTCTNAATCTATTATCNTCCCAAGAGGGTAAAATATTCCCTAGNTCATCCAATATTTCTGTACCATAGATACCCGCTAGTATATACTGACAATCTNTGTATCTAGCNATGTCAATTGCAGGAAGGGGAAGGGTAAAGGTTGTATCAATTCCACAAATATCATCAGGTGAATTATTATCGGGTNAATTATCNTCNGAATATTGCTCCGCACATGAAAAAATTATAATGCCTANNTANACTAGTAATTTNNNTCGATTTTTTTTTACTTCAGTCATGATTNNATTTATAAAAAATATTTACTCATTTTCAAATCTACCCATCATTCCAAAAATAAAAAACCCTGGATGACTGGGGTTTAATAGGTTAATTATTCACTTATTTTTTTGTACCATCCATGGGATAGGTAAGCAAAAAAAGAGTATAGGTAAAGGAAAAAGTCCAATGTGAATAATGGCTTTTTCAATTAATGTTCTATCTCGAAGCCATTGATTTGCTTTTAATATTTTGTTTTTCATGTAAACAAATCTACCCATCATTCCAAAAACAAAAAACCCCACGAATGTGGGGCTTAATGTTTAAATATAATTCCTATTTTAACAGTACCATCTTCTTCGTTTTTCTGAACTCACCTGCCTGTATGGTATATAAGTATAGCCCTGCTGATACTTGGAAGCCTTTATCATTGGTAGCGTTCCAGCGTACTGATTTAAACCCAGCATTCTGTTGGCTGTTTACCATAGTTTTAACAACACGACCCATCATATCATAGATGGTTACGTTGACAAGTGCACCTTCCGGTAGGTCATAGCGTAGCGTTGTAATTGGGTTAAACGGATTGGGGTAGTTTTGATGTAAAGCAAATTTTTTCGGTATTAGCTCACCATCTAAAACTAGTGTACCACTAACATCAATTTTGATGTTCCAAATTTCAGTTGACATTGTTGTATCTATATTATCTGTACCAAATACTGTCCATTTTCCATCAATCATACTTTGGTCTAANACTTCTAGAATTGAAACCAACTCATGGTATGGTATATTTAGAACAGTGTCAGATAATACCGTATCAATAAGAGCTAATGAACTCAAATCATAGACATCATTATATAGTAAAAACCTATAAAATATCCCATCACCATCTATATCTAAACTGGATTCCCAAACTAGTTCAAGTTCTTCCCCTTGATCGATATCATTTGTAGTAATAACCAGTTCAGTGTTATCTGCAGGACTAATAAGATTAAAAACGGTTGGTGGATTATTTATTTCTATATCTTCAACTGTTAATTGGATATCAACTGTATCTCTCTCATTTGTCGACAAACTAAGTATTACTATAAATGGTTCATATTCACCAAGCTCTAGATCACCTGTATTGATATTTATATCAATCATCTCAGTATCCATATAATCAATGAATCCAGATGAGTTTGATGTGATCCATGAAGGAGCTACTGCTAACATGATTTCATCCAAAGCCAAACCAGACGCCCACTCACCATTATCATTAGAGTGGAATGCTATCTGAATGCTTTCACCTGCGTATTCAGTTAGATCAATTGTTTCATAAACCCACGCACTATTATTGGAGCCTTCTTGCTGGGATAAGGTTAAAACTTCATCATAATTCAACCAATTATCAGTTGATACTAAGATATGGCCAGTGTGACCATAAAAATTATTAAAATATCGCATGAAAGATAATGTAACCGAAGCATCTGGCAGGTCTAACACTGATGTGTAAAGATAATCAGCACTGCCATCACTACTTGATCCACAGGCATCATCATTCGTTGAAATATAGAATCCATCTCTNNCAGGCACATTAAANTAATTACTGGAAGCATCATNGGTGACAAACCAACCAGGGTTNTCACATTCAGCGCTTGTAGATGATGTCCACTCTTCAGGNAGATTACCATTATCGAATCTTTCTTTAAATAAAAAATCAGACCCTGTGTAGGTCACATAATCAAGGATTGATCCTTCTTCCCCATCATTGGTTACACCAACAGATACTGTCCCGAGACTATCAATGGGCAATATTACCTGTATGACATCATCTGAAAGTGCAATGGATGGGATATTNTCATTTAGAATGTTTATAACACCATTATTAATATCNAAGAACAGATTATCCACTGAACGNACCATTAATCTGGCAGAACTTGTAGGNNAAGTTGGNGGAACATTGAAAGTGTATGTCCCTAAATTTGGGATAGACTCTGCAATNGTAAAATCAAAATTTNCATCTCCTTCTAAAGATAGTAAAATATCAACTTCCTGNCAGTTTACGCTATCTGGATCATCAGTGTTGGCCACATCCCAGGTTACAGTTTGTTCTGTACCCACTGCCCAAACTACGGAATCTCCCTGAGATGTAACACGAAAAGGCCCTGCAGTACCAGCAACAAAGAACTTAAAATTCTTATGGTTGACAGAACCAGAAAAAGGATCATTTGTTCTGACTACTAGACGCATATTCATCTCCCTTGATGCAAAAGGAAGTTTTTCTACTGTCAGGATATCTCCTGTATATGGTGATGGGACAGTGGTTTCATATTCATTATCCAATAAAGAATTGATATCTGGGAAGGTTCTTTTATACCCATCCAGTGTAGGTGAAACAGGTGTGAATAAAGAGCCTTGATTGGGCGGAAAATATGGTAACTCTGGTGTATTAGAATCAGTCCAATATTGCATTTCAGAAGATTCATTGGATTCCCAATTAAAGGTATAGTCNGAGTACATGGGGGAACTGTAACCTTCCAGCATAAACGGAGTCTCCTTAGGAATAATCAACCCACTTTCTTGAACGACTACATCTGGTATAATATTGTTAGTCTGCTCAGTTTCATAGCCACTNATGTAATCGGAGTTTCCATATGGCCCAAGTGTATTTCTATAATTCATTGCCCACTCTATACTATGGGTTGAGAACATGGCACCTGTATTATTTAGGCTCCAATGCATGATACTTCCTCCAATCGATGAGCGTATTCCGTTTTCTGTCACGGAATTATGCGGTGACCCAAAATTGTGCCCAGTCTCATGAATGAAAATATAGAATGAAGGTAAATTTGCTGAAGTNGCTCCAGGACAATATGCAAGTCCTCCTGGGTAGCCTTCATCAAATAATGCACCGTAATCCCAAACTCGAACTGCATCTTCTGCATTCCAACCTCCTGGACCAATAAGCGAATCTAAAACAGTTTCTACTTCGCTNAATTCACAACCNATGGTAGACCAANGGTCTCCACAATCCTGCTTAAATTCTACTGGNCCAGGGTTTTCATTGGTAAATATGATAANGTCATTATTNTTTATAATNTGCAATTGAAANCCAAAATCTCTAATNGTGATTANATTTGCCTGGTTAATCATTCCGACTAACCAGGTTAACCCACCTGCNACTGTACTATCTGCTTGTGNATTNTTGACNTCTTCAGTGACTATCCCNGCAAATCGATAGGTTACCANCTCGTTTCCAACAGGATTACAAGGGTCATCAACACCNATGCAATCTGGNAAATTGGTCNCATCTCTTGTTAGTGTGTGGGAAGATTCTTTTATATTACAGTTAAATTCTATTTCTTCTTTTACTCCCTTTTCGATCTGGAAAATATTATTATCAGCATATATATCAAATGATTTGAAAAAGGATTCTCCAGACTCGGTGATCATCATTCCAATGATTATATTATCATATAAGACAATGCTTGCTCGATCGAAAGGGTTTTCAACTCCAATGCCAATATAACTTCTAATATTTGGATATCTTGCAGCAAGATTTGGATGCATTATTGATGTCTGATATACTTTAAATGCTTTTTTCCCCCCATTGTACAAAGGTAATTGAATTGCCAATGTTGAAGGTAGTCGCTTATTAATATGTATGGTTTTTTCAAGAAAATTTTGAAACTTTTCTTNNTCTAGAAATACNGAAGCCGTACGCTCATTAGACTCAATTATTGTCCATGGATCNTNGGTAACATAATNTATTGAGTTATTTGAATAAGCNGTTTGTAAAAAATAGCATATNAGAATAATAATTNNATTCTTTATGGNATTAGACNTCATAATAATTTCCTTAAATAATTAAAATAAAATTAAATACAAAATAATTAACAGTTAATAAATCAATACTACTCTCCATTAAAAAAGAATAAGGTGTTTAGTCATTCTTCCTCATCTGCATTCCTCCTTTTTATCCTTCTTACCATATTATTCAAGTTTATTATAATGCCATTATCTGATTGTATTCCTTTAGGTTTCGTATATTCTTTTTGCATTTTATTTTAAAATATATAAAACCCGCAATTAGAACCACAGTCATCACTATTGCTTCAGTTGGTATATTCATATTATCTCCTTAACTAAATCTCCTCATTATTCCAAAAAAACCCTGTGTGATTAGGATTTAGTGTTATAAGTGACTTTGAAATCATTGTCTAAGGAAGGTAAGGAGGGTGGCATTATTTATTTTTTCAGCTTTTTTCATTCTAAAACCATTTTTCCTAAAAATATATCTCCAAAATCTTGGATAAGTATGCCCATCTTCATTCAGGTAAAAAGTAAATCCTTTTTTTACCTTTTTCATGAGCATTTTCCCTATGTCAAAGCTTGGATGAATTAGTTCCAATGTAGCTGTATGTGTGTAAGCATAATCAAAAAAACCATTTTCTTTTGAATCAAAATAACTATTTATATTACAATTTTCTATTTTTTTCATATTAATATTTGGAAACACTTTATCCATCTTATCAATAGCTGGCTTCATAATATCAAATCCATATACATTTTTATATCCACAGTTCACTAAATAATTGATATGTCTACCAATATTACAGCAAATATTTAAAATATTGTCATCGGTGTGACTATTATCTTTTACTTCTTGAAGCAATCTAATAGAAGTTTGATCTAAATCAGTATAATATTCTGTTTTGTAAAAGGTTTCATCCGACCAAACAGTTGCATCAGACTTGAGTATATTTGAAGTATTAAATATTAATCTTTTTCTTTTTAACTTAATTGGCCACGGAAAAAATGTATTTTTAATTTTTCTCAATAAAATAAATCTATTTAAAAAAAGTCTCAATTCTGTAAAGTTTAATTTCATTATAAATAAGGAAAAATGTCGAAAAATCGCTGATGGTATCTTAATTATTAATTATTATTAAATCCATAAACAAAAAGCCACACAAATGTAGGGTTTGATTTTTAAATTAAACACAGGACATGAAAAACTTTTTTAAAAAATATGGAAAATACTTTTTATTATGGAAAATACTTTTTACTAATGTACTTTTCTTTCACCTTCCAAATTAAATTCAACAGTTCCTGCGTAAGGGTCATCAATACATTCCTTCTTTTCACTTGAACTAGAATAGTTTCATACTTAAAATTTCAAAAAATAGCATTTCTATGTGTGTGTCTTGCTGTGCCCATCCTTCCACACCCCCCAACGGAAATTTGGTATTTTCATTAATTAGGTTTCACTGAAATTGGAATGAAATTTAAAATTATTATTATCCATATAATCATCAACATATCGTTTTAAAAAAAAATCTACGGAAGGAAATGCAAGTTTTCTCCATGGAATTTCATTTATTTGAAAGAGTTTTAATTCTGATGTTTCATTTGCAGCTCTGTAATCTTCATTAAGTATATTCCCTAAGTAAATAAACAATACCTGACCAATACTAGGAATGCTATAAGTACCGTATAATTTTATTATTTTATATTTTAAGTTAGCTTCTTCTAAAGATTCTCTTTTTGCGCCATCCTCAAGTGATTCACCTAGTTCCATAAATCCTGAAGGGAATGTCCATTTACCTTTGGATGGTTCTATATCTCTCTTGCATAATAATATTAGGTCATCCTTGATTGGAAGTGAACCAACAATTATTTTAGGGTTTATGTAGTTTATGAAATTGCAAACTGTACATACATCACGTTTTATTGAATCTCCTTCAATATTTAATTTTTTGGTACTATTACCGCACTTTGAACAAAAAATCATTGAGTAATCCATAAAGAAGTTAATTTAAAAATAATTATTTGTTAATCTACCTATCCTCCAACAAACAAAAAACCCTGCAAATGTGGGGCTTCATGTTTATTTCAACAGTACCATCTTCTTCGTTTGTCTAAATTTGATTGCTAATTCTCATAAATCTTTATACAAAAAAGTCTGGTGCTAATTCTGTTTCAGGAATATTTGCGTATTGGCTCAAGTCTGTAACTCCTTCGGACCTTAACACATCTTCATCCACGAAAAAATTTCCTGTGCATAATTGACTATCTCGACTGAAAATGGTAAAAGCAGCGTCAGCCATAATATCTGGTTTTCGGGATTTATTCATTAATTCATCGCCTCCAAGCAGATTTTGTATAGCCGCTGTTTTAATGGTTGTTCTAGGCCACAATGCATTGACGGCAATTCCTTTCTTTTTCAATTCGCCAGACATTCCAAGCACACACATACTCATACCAAATTTGGACATGGTATAAGCCACATGAGGTGCAAACCATTTCGTCTCCAAATTCAACGGTGGAGATATATTCAAAATATGGGGATTTTCAGCATTTTCTAAATGGGGTATGCAAAGTTTGGAAGAGAGAAATGTACCGCGAACATTCACTTGGTGCATCAAATCATAACGTTTCATTTGCGTATCCATTGTACTAGTCAATTGAATGGCACTGGCATTATTTATCAAAATATCAATACCACCAAATTTATCTGCGGTGATGTCTACTGCTGATTGAACTTGTTCTTCAAAACGTATATCCGTACAGATACCAAATCCTTTTCCACCCGCCGCTTCCATTTCTTCTGCAGCAGTATAAATTGTACCAGGAAGCTTTGGGTGCGGTTCAACCGTTTTTGCTGCAATAACTATATTAGCGCCTTCTCGTGCCAATCGTAATCCGATAGCTTTTCCTATCCCGCGACTACCGCCAGTAATAAATACTGTTTTTTTCTTTAACGATCCCATCTTTATTTCACCTCTCTGTATCGTGAAGTAAACGATTCACGGTTGATCTAATTCTGGTTTCCAAACCCAAACGTGGTAATAATAAATAAGAATACGTATACATTTTTCATGGTGAGACCAAATCTAACCATTCTACTGCAAACAAAAAACCTCACGAATGTAGGGCTTGATGTTTAAATAGTGGTCCTATTTTAAGAGTACCATTTTTTTGGTGTGTCTGAATGCACCTGCTTGTATAGAATAAAAGTACATACCGGCACCAACAGCTTGTCCCATCTTGTTCTGCCCATTCCACATAACTGAATGATAACCGGGCTCCAGTTCGCCATTAAGTAAAGTAGCGACTTCTCTGCCTAAGATATCATAGATCAATAGCGTAACATTGCTTTTTTCTGGAAGGTCATACCTAATCTGTGTTACCGGGTTGAATGGGTTCGGGTAGTTTTGGTGCAATGTAAACTCATCTGGCATGGGAGCAAAGCTCATATCATAAGATCCCTGGCTTAGTGTCTGCCCATCAGCTCCCATGAATCTGTAATTGATTACCAACGCAATTTCATGGTCTGGTAAGCCGCTTATGTCAAAAGTGATTTCTCTCTCCCCGGTGGCTATGAAACCATTGAGTTGCATAAAGACAAGATCTTCTGCAAAATTCTTTGAGGCCATTATCTGATTATCCTGGTTTAGTTCCTTGGTGTAGCTGAATTTTATACTCTCTACCGGGTATTGAATCGCGATCTCTGATGCTGTAGTTTCATCCGGTAAAGTAATGATTAGTTGCCTACCAGATTGATCAATGTTTATTGGAGAACCAATTGTATTATTTGCTGCTATCATACGTTGGGCAGTTGGGTTAGACCAGTACCACATACGGCTGAATGTTAGTGCATCTCTTATGCTGAATGCGCCGTCCGGGGACGGTACGAGGTTGGGAACTATACCAGTAACCGGCGCGAGTTCAAAAGTAAGATCATTGTTATTCCAGGCATCTATGAACTGTACCAGGTCAGTTACGTCTATATTGAGGTCGTTATTGTAATCTGCCAACAGTTCAGTGTAGAAAGTATGATCCAGTACAATAGCGTCCTTGCCGGAAAAATCGTTCACAGATGTAATAATCGAAAATGTATCATGACTGGTAAAAGGACCGGTAAAATTAACAGTGACTATGCTGTCCAATACAGTGGCTGACATTGTCCCTGAAAGATTCCCTTCAATGATAACATCTCCGGAGTCAATTGCTTCAGTGAATATATAACTTAGTGTTGGAGGTTCAACAAGCGGGAGGTAGGATTCCGGTGAAACCGAACTGGAAACAAGAGCCATATCCGTTAGATCAAGAATAATACCATTGGATGCAGAAAGATCGGATATGTTACCGGCGTAGTCTACTGCCCGTACCGAAGTAAAATATTGTTCGGCATCAATGAGCGGGAGTCCTGTTTCTACGAACAACGTTGTATCTTTCCCGATAGAAGTCCATTCCACTATTTCTGTGCCATATGCAGAAGTGCCTATAGCATAATCAAAATTTTCTATGCCGCTGATATCATCGCTGAATCCGGTCCAGGAGCCCAATAAGGTATCGGGTGATGATGTATACATTTCATCTATACCATGGCCATCCAGAACATTACCATTCACAGGAGCAGTAAGATCAACCAGAATACCGTCACCGCTGGCGATCTCTGAAACATTACCGGCAACATCTGTTGCCCGTACACTGGCGTAATAGGATGTGCCGTTATTTAAACCTAGATCCATAAGCATTTTTGTTTCAGTTCCAGGATCGGATAAAGCTGTCCAGGGTACAACATTATCTGCGCCTGCAGAGGTGCCTAGGGCTGTTTCATAAGATGCGATACCGGACAGGCCGTCTTCACCTGACCAGGTGATGACAATTGTATCGGCCTGATTCAGGTAATCCATATCAAGTGAATCATTTTCTGATTCTATAACATCTGTAATGGAAGGTGATACCAGATCAACGGTAAGTCCGTTAGATGAAGCAGAGTTTCCTGTATTGTTTACATTATCTACTCCACGTATACTGATATAATACTGGCTGCCATGGGAAAGAGAAAGCTCCTGTATCAACATCTCCGTTTCGAGTCCTGCACTGATCCAGTCTAAAACATCTGTATCTCCTGCAGAATTTCCAACGGCGTATTCATAGTACTGGATACCGCTTAAGCTATCCTGGAAGTCTGTCCATCCGGCTTCTAGTTCACTAGGAGAGATGACCCACTCCACATCACCTGAAAGCCCATCCGTCACCTGTCCTGCGACCGGTCCTTCCTGGTCAGATACAACACCGTCCGAGCTGATGGTGGCCGATTGGTTATGAGCTTGGTCAAATGCTTTTACAGATAGATAATAAGTCTGTCCATTGTTTAAGCTCAACCCGGTATAAGCCACCTGCGTATCCACTGCTACATTCTGCCAGTCTGCTATATCTGAGCTTCCTGCAGATGTGCCTACCGTAACATGATAATAAGCGATACCGCTTATTATATCCGTAAATCCGGACCAATGACCTTCCAGGGAATTGTCTGATGGTGTAAAACCGATATCTACTCCATGGCCGTCAGTTACTGTACCGCCATCCGGTCCAGTAGTATCAATGGAAATTCCATCACTGCTTACTGTGTTTGAAATATTCCCTGCTGAATCATAAGCGCGTACATTCCCATAATAGATTGTTGCTTCTGTAAGATTTAATCCTGCTATTGTAACATCAGTTTCTGAGCCATTGGTGGTCCAAACCACCACATCCGAATCACCGGGGGCTGTTCCTATTGAATACTCAAAAGATTCCAGTTGCCGGTCACGCGTATCGTTGGCGGTCCATTGTAGGCTAAGCGTATCTGTGGACGATTGCCAGTCCAGGTCTTCATCTACGTTACCATCCAGAAGAACATTCACCATCGGTACTAGTAGATCTACAGTGATTCCATCCGATACAGCCGGCGTGCTTTGATTGTTCAAAATATCGGTAGCGCGAACGGATATGTAATAGGTGGTGCCGCTCACCAGACTCAAACCTGCCTGGGTGAAAAAAGTATCACGGGCAACCGTGGTCCAGTCTGTTAACTCTGTGCCTTCTGATGTGGTCCCAATAGCATATTGATAGGCATTAAAAGAAGCCATACCGCTCAGCGAATCTATAAAATGCCAGCTGGCAGAAAGTGTGTTTGTAGAGTTTGTCCAGTCTAAATCTTCAGTATCCAACCCGTCAAAAATAAAAATATTTTCCGGCCCTTGGGTATCCACAGTGATACCATTCGTATATAAGGGATCCGATATATTTCCTGCAAGATCGGTAGCCCGTACATTTATGAAGTACATTGTTCCACTACTTAAGGTTAAGCCTGTTTTTGTATAGGTAGTTTCTATGCCATTATCAGTCCAATCGGAAATGCTTGTTCCTTCTATGGCGGTACCAATAGATACTTCATATTTAGATAGCCCGCTGGCGGCGTCCGTAAATGCAGCCCAGTTGGCCGATAAAGTTGAATCAGAACCTGTATAGGAAATATCATCACCTAAGCCATCATTCACTATTGTGCCGGTGGGAGGAGTAAAGTCAATCATTATTCCATCGCCACTGATTACATCTGATACATTTCCTGCATTGTCAGTGCCCCGCACGCTCAGGTAATACGTTGAACCTTCAGTGAGACTTAAACCGGTTAAGGTGTCAGATGTGGATGTACCATTGCTTGTCCAGAAAACAGTTTCTGTACCGCCGGAAGTGGTACCAAGGGCATACTCATAGTTTTTGATACCGGAAGCCGCATCAGAACCAGACCAGGATATGATGAGCTGACCGGTATTGTTCTGGTAATCTTCATCACCGCCGCCTGTTAATACAGAAGGCACATCCGTACTCCATGTTGCACCACTTATGGTTCCATCATTATCATTTGAAGTCTGATCGGTAAGTGTAATCCCCGAGCCTTCGTTGAAGTTCCAGTATGCCTGTAGGTTGGAAGAAGATGCATAACTGCCTGAATTAGATAGTGCGTCTAAGCCAGAACCGGAATTGTATAATGCAGCTACTTCTTCAGATGTTAATGCAGTATTCCAAATGGCTGCTTCATCAATATTTCCATTAAAATAATTCTGCCAATTACTATCATAACCAAAATTAAGGCTTCCATCATTATTTTCTATAGTACCTGATACTGATAATGATCCAATCTCTTGACCATTAAGAAAACCAATTAATGCACTTCCATTATAAGTAAACGCAAGATGTTGCCAAGTATCCATTTCCATACTTGGTCCAATTGGTAAGGCAAGCCAACCAGACGTTGTTTTTAGATGAGGATAAATCCTTAAATCATTTGAAATAGCTAAAACAAAACCTTTTACATCTCCATTTTCGATAATTGTCTGTTGACTACCCCCCGCGGTCTTTACCCATGCCATTACAGAAACAGCATCCGTGAAGTTATTAAATTCACTTGAATATGGAACCTCAACATAATCATCCGTTCCATCAAAGCTGAGTGAATATGTATTATTAGACCCGGTTTCTGATCCTTCCGCCACGCTGGAAATCACTGGTGCCGTAATATCAATGGTAACACCATCAGTAGTAGTGGTGTCCGAAAGCTGGTTATCCGTATCCGTGGCTCTTACGCTGACGCTGTAGGTTTCACCTTCTGTCAGGCTTAGCCCACTGATGGTAGCGGTGGTATCGCTGCCAGTGGAGGTCCAGGACAGCACATCGTCTATGTTATTACTGCCTATGGCATACTCATAAGTAACAGTATCATTATCGGTGAATGGTACCCAGTTGGCAGAAAGCGATGATTCAGAATTCCACCAGTCAACATCAGTGGACAGGCCATCAGCAATGACGCCCGCTTTTGGAAGCCGACTTGGCAGGTCATTCTCATAAGCGCCCATATCCAGGTTTGATCCAACAGGATTGGGACGTGGGTTTCCATCTATATCGGTGCTTGGTGCGCCTGTGGCTATGCCTGCGCCAATAGAGGGGGAGTAGTCTGACAGACGGTAGTCACCATTGGATGCATCTACAAAAAGAGGGTTGGAATCGATGTTACCAGTACCTTCCCAGCCGCCTTGAATATCTGAATAAGTTGCAGTTACCGAACCTGATAAAACAAAGATTTCCTGAGTGTTTCCTGCCGCTGTATTTGCAGTATTATCCCATAAAATACTGTTCAAAATATTTGGGTGGGAACCAGCCTCATTAATATAGATTCCACCTCCGTATTGCCCCGCTGTATTATTACTGATGGTCACATTCGTAAGAATAGGGCTTGCACCAATTATTTGTATTCCTCCACCTGACTTATTAGTTGTATTATCTACGATAGTCACATTAGTCAGTGTTGCACTAGGGTTACCATTTTCTTCTACATTGGCTATAATCAAACCGCCGCCGCCGTCACCAGTGGCGACATTTCCTCTTATTATCGCATTCGTAAGGGTCAGGGAACCGCCCCTGCAAGAAATTCCTCCACCATTATTGTTAGTCGAATTGCCGCTGATGGTCACATTGGTAATCGTAGCGCTACAATCTCCCGCTATATATACCCCGCCACCATCATGATATTGTCCTGTCCCCACATTTCCACTAATTATTACATTCGTGATAGTTGGGCTGCTGACAGGAGCAAACTGGCCATCCTGTTTTTTAATGGTAATTCCGCCCCCTGTGTCAATTGGATAGCCTGTACCTAGTCCATTTGTAATTGTAAACCCAGTCAGCAACGCTGTGGGACCTTCTCCATTCTCAAAGATCACCACACTGGCAGCTTGATTTCCATCAATTATAGTCGATGAGATATAAGATGTGTCTTTGGTGGTCAAGAACAGCGACCCTACTACAATATTTTTGCCGCTGTAGTTGATATTCTCAGTATAAGTACCGGGGCTAACCAGAACTGTATCGCCGGTTGTTGTAGCATTAATAGCAGTCTGGATCACAGTGAAATCACCACTTCCATCGGTCTTAACGGTGTATCGCTGTGGTATCGGTATCGCACTGACATCGCNGGTTTTGCTGCTTTCATTTCCNGCATTATCCACTGCCGAAATTCGGTAGTAATATGTAGTACCATTTGTGAGACCGGTGTGAGAATAGCTTTCTGTGCCGGCAGATACAGTGGACAGCAGGGAGGAAGGGCTGGTGCCGGTTCCGCCGTATACCTTATACGATACAAGATCGCTGTCGCCGTTGGCGGACCATGTTAAAATTACTCGGGAATTCCCGGGAATAGCGGCCAAACCTGAAGGAGTATCAGGAGGCGGGTTATATGCTGTACCTCTCACAGAAAATGTCTTGACATATCCATCCCAGCTGGCATGTCCTTCACCTCCGGAATATGCCAGGGCATAAGTATCATCATCCATCTGAACAAGAGAAGTATTTGTTGCGAGTTCTATATCATGCTCCAAAATATATGTTTGAGTAATCGCTGAACCGTCATTTGAGATGGTAAAGGTTTTTATATAGCCGTCCGGTGTGTCATTGTTATCGGTGTCTTCACCACCATATGCGAGGATGTAGCTGTCCGAGCTTCCGCTGATTTTAGACAGTGCACTTGGGGAAAGGGTAAAGTAGTATTTTGTATCGTGCTCTAAATTATTTCCCAGCATTTTTGTTTTTACCGGGGTGATTACTCCGCTGCTGTTAATTGTAAAAGTAGATATGAAACCGTCATCATCTGCGCCTCCATATGCTAACACATAGGTATTTGCATCCGCCTGAACGAAAGAGTTATGATTTCCCTTGGTAGCGTCATGTCTATAGGAATTGACTTGTGTGATAGAACTGTCTATCAGAATATCAAATGTTTTTATATACCCGTTACCGCTGCTTCCGGAATAGGCAAGTGCCACAGTATTTGAATCAACCTTGACCAATGAATTATACGAACCACCATCCGTATCATGTTCAAGCTCAGATATCTGGGCTATTGTTCCGTCTGTTGTGATGGTGAATATTTTGATCCAGCCATCATTATCTCTACCAAGATAAGCCAACACATAGGTGTCTGATCCAAGTTGAATTAAAGAGTTAAATGCTCCATAATTATAGTCCTGCCTAAGCAAATCAACTGTTGTTATGGTAGAACCGTCAGCGGGAATGGTAAAGGTCTGGATGTATCCGTCATCGCCGTTCCCTGCATAAGCCAGAGCGTAGGTGTCTTCATCGATTTTGAGAAAAGAATTCCATCTGCCGTAGTAATAATCATGTTCAATATATTTTATCGCTGTAATCGAAGATCCATCGGCGGGAATGGTAAATGTCTGAATAAATCCGTCATTGTGTCTTCCGGCATATGCAACGGCATATGTATCATCATCGATTTTCACAATTGAATTATAGGTTCCGGTATGATTGTTATGTTCTAAACGGGTGACTTCACGTATTTTTTCTTCTGCAAATGTCAGCTGATTATTGCTCTGATCGGTGCCGGCAATATTACCGCTCCTATCATATATTGCGTTTTCACTGGGGTTCACTGTCAAAACTTCATACCCGTTCGGCAGTCCGGAGTAGTTAATGCCTAAGGTGTACACATTGGTTATGGGAGAAGTGATTTCAAGGATATAGTACTTTGAATTATTGATTCCTGTATCATCCCAGGATCCAGATGTTTTTATTTGACAGCCGTCTCCGCTGCTGTTTGGCTCACCTGAACCCCAATTGGTGTAGCTTACAGTTTCACCTGTCACCGATACCCATGTTCCTTCAGTCGCTTCATCACTAAAACCGATCCACGAATCAGAACTTATGTTTTCGTGGATTAATTTATTTTCCCCGGCGGAGGTAATCACCGCAAGATAACCACCCGCATTCTCGCAGGCTATTTTAGCATTTGTCCATGATGCTTGGCTGTTTGAACGGTAATAATAGTGGCCGTTAAAGTATCCTAAATTTGTAAACGATTCGGTTGTAATGCTGCTCGGGGTAGTGCTCCCAAGAGTAGCTTCTCCACCAGTTATTGAAAAAATAAAATCATCGGTATCCAGAGCGCCGGCGGAGATCCCTGTTCCGTTGTTAAAGGAAGAATATGCTTCTTCGCTGAATGTTACATCTATGGTGGTGTTGTATGGTGCAAGTGTTGTAGTTGCAATTGTGAGCGGGACTTTTTTATTAAGGGTTACCGTATTATTGGATTGTACCGCACTTGCGGCATTACCGTTGGCATCGTAAACAGTGTTTGCAAGGTTTACGGTCAATACTTCAGTCCCGTCCGCTGTGCCGCTAATATCTGTCCCGAGAAAGAAAATATATCCATTATCTTTGGTGATTCCTGTCGGGCTGCTGGTTATCCCTGCCACTCCGCCGCTTATAGAAAAGGAAAAATTATCTGCTGTTAATTGTCCTGTACCGGCGTTGGTGCTGTATACATGCTCGTTAAAAACAACGGTAACGCTGTCATTATTGGTGTCGATTGTAACTGCATAAGCGGGCCCGGCTGCATCATCTGCTTCTATGTTAAAGGTTTGGATATAGCCGTCAGAGCCTTCGCCGCAATAAGCAAGGGCACAGGTGTTTTTATCAATGAAGATGAGATCATTCCATGTTCCGTTACTGTAATCAAATTCCAGTTCTGATGCTTCCGTAATTGTTTCTCCATCAGATGATATATTAAATATTTTTATGTATCCGTCATTTTCATAGCCTGTATAGGCCAGAGCATATTCCCCGGAGTTCAGTTTTATAAATGAATTGTATGTGCCGGTATTGGTATTGGTCTCATGCTTTAGTGATGCCGTTTTTGTGATTCCGTATCCGTTAAGCGGGATGGTAAATGTTTGTATAAGGCCGAAGTTTCCGCCATCGGATCCGTAGTATGCGAGGGCGTAGGTATTGTAGTCTACCTGAACCAGGGAGTTGTGTTGTGCAAAACTGGTGTTATGCTCAATCTGATCCACTAATGTAATTGAAGAGCCGTCAGCAGAAATAGCAAAGGTGCTGATATATCCGTCCCAGCCATTACCGGAATATGCCAGCGCATAGGTCTCTGCATCCATCTTTATAAGAGAATTACATAAACCAAAGTTTGTATCGTGCTCCAGTGACTGCACCTCTGTTATAATTGCCCCGGATCCTGAAATAGTAAAAGTTTTTATCACTCCGCCTGTAGGATTGTTGCTGTCATATGCCAGGGCAATGGTATTCATGCTGACCCGTACCAGGGAGTTCCACATTGTTGTCGAATTGTCATGCTCGAGTATTCCGTTTGTCTCTATGTTGCTTCCGTCATCAGAGATTGTAAAAGTTTTGATTTTGCCGTAATCATTAGATCCCGTATATGCCAGTGCATAGAGGGTGCCACTGACTTTTACAATGGAATTGTATTTTCCATGCCCTGTATCATGCTCCGATGAAGCTGTCTGGGTAATTGTGCTATCATCATTGATAATGATTGTTTTGATATATCCATCTTCGCCGGAGCCCTGATATGCCACGACATACACATTGCCGGATACATGGGCAATAGAATTATGCATCCCGGAGAATGTATCATGTTCAAAAGTGGTCGTGGTAGTTATTCTGTCTGGTATGGTTGCACTCACATCGTTGCTTTTACTGCTTTCATTTCCGGCATTATCTACTGCTGAGATGCGATAATAATAAGTGGTGCCTTTTATCAGGCTGCTGTGCGTATAGGTCTCCGTTCCTGAAGATATGGTAGATAATAAGGTCGTAGGACTGGCACTTGTACCACCATATACTTTATACGATGCCAGGTCACTCTCGCTGTTGGCGGACCATGTAAGGGTTATGCTTGAGCTGCCTGAAGTTGCTGACAGGCCGCTTGGTGTAGATGGTGCACCGTCATAGGTCCAATTGAACTGCGTAGCAGCAGTATTGTTATTTCCGGCGGCATCGGTAAACGCGCCTGCGGCCACATCAATGGTGGCTGCTCCACTGGCTGACGGGGTAAACGTAGCGGTATATACCGTGCTGGATATTGCTGAAAAACTGCTCAAGGAGCCATTGGAAACCGTAATATCGCCTTCAGCAAAATCTGTAGTTGCTTCGCTGGATGTAAAGATAAGCGGCAACGTAGCATTATTGGTGGTAGAACCACTGGCAAGGATTGTGGCAATCTTTCTGATCAGGTGATTTTGATAATCTGCAACATACACATTGCCGCTGCCGTCTACTGCTACGCCATAAGGTGTATTAAATGATGCTGCTGTACCGGTTCCATTTGCAGAGCCTGATGAGCCGCTGCCAGCTAACGTCGTTACCACACCCTCTGATGTTATCTTCCTGATCAGTTGATTTTCTTCTCCAACGTACACATTCCCGCTGCCGTCTACTGCTACGCCACGAGGGTTACTAAATGATGCTGCCGTGCCTGTTCCGTTTTCAGAGTCTGATGAGCCGCTGCCTGCTAACGTTGTTACCACACCCCCTGATGTTATCTTTCTAATACGTTGATTAAATTGATCTGCAACATAGACATTGCCGTTGCCGTCTACTGCTACGCCATGAGGATAATAAAATGATGCTGCCGTGCCTGTTCCGTCTGCAAATCCTGATGAGTATCCTGCTAACGTTGTTACCACACCCCCTGATGTTATCTTTCTAATACGATGACTATATTGCTCTGCAACATACACATTGCCGCTGCCGTCTACTGCTACGCCAGTAGGACTATTAAATGATGCTGCTGTACCGGTTCCATTTGCAGAGCCTGATGAGCCGCTGCCAGCTAACGTCGTTACCACACCCTCTGATGTTATCTTTCTGATAAGGTGATTACCATTAGCAACATACACATTTCCGCTGCCGTCTACTGCTACGCCAGAAG
>PBAR01000024.1 GCA_002718285.1 Fidelibacterota bacterium | reverse complement strand
GAAGATTTTGTAACTATAACTTCGAATGCCCAGCTCCAACCTTCAGCAGGTATGACACTGGAAGCATGGGTCAAGCCAACAGAAGATCCTGCAACCTATGATAGGAATGGTATCATATCTTATTTTACTCTTGATGGCCCAACCACTGAATCAGGATTCGCTTTTATTTACACTGGAGGAAAATGGCGGTTTGTTGTTATTACGGCCGATGATGAAGATGTTTTTCCACAGCTCGCAAGCTGGCCTGGGGTTGATATACCATATGATGGTGATACATGGACTCATATTGCCGGAACCTATGATGGCGCAAATGCAAGAATATTTAAAAATGGAGTGTTAGAGGAAAGTTATAGTGCTGCAAATGTTGGTGGAGCCATAGTGTGGGAAGATATAAATACTGATTTTTATATAGGAAAATATCTAGACAATAATAAAGCCTTTAAAGGTTCTATAGATGAAGTCCGACTATGGAATATAGCGAAATTAGATAATGAAATACAAGCTTCAATGAATAATATAGTAGATGTAGATGCACCTGGTTTGATTGGATACTGGAAATTTGATGAAAATCAATCAACAACTATTGTTGACTATGCAGAAGGATCAGCATCGCCTGGACAAAGCCCTGGAACCTTGACAGATAATGGCAATGGTGACTGGGACACTGATGTATTTGCTCCGACGCAGTGCTACGATCTGGAATTGACGGAAGCAGATTTCCCTTACAATCATTTGGCTGACCTTGGTCAATCAACAGATGATTGGAATTTTTCAAATATGGTAAATGATGCTGGGAGTGGGCTTACTAGCGGAAATGGAAATGATTATACCTATAAATTAACTTTAAGTCAGGCGGCAATTATTTATGTGACTACCTGTGATGTTTTGACAACCGTTGATATTCAGATTGGTGTTTTCACTGATGATTGTGATATTTCATCATGGTTCCTATTTCAGGATGATTCGAACGGGAATATTTACGAACCTGATACTTCTTATCAGTTTAGTTTTGATTGTATCTCTGGTTTTCCAACAAATCCCACATATGCGAATATGCTGCCACGGTTGGAACTAGATGCTGGAACCTATTATATCACAGTTTGTGATTATAGCCCTGGTAATACAGTTAATGCAACAGCAAAAACCTGGTTTGGCTATTCGCTAATAGTAGACTCAACAAACTTAGCGAGTGACCTCAATAGTGTAAACTACTACTTTAACCAGACTGTTTACGGCGGGGACTACCCAGATGTGTATGCTGGTAATGGTACCGGATTGGAAACAGCAGATTTCAGTATTTCTGTTACACCCAATGGGGGGACTGCCACTTCTGCATCTTTCCCATCCATCACAAATTTACTGGGTGCTGGGTTAAGCGGCGGTGAAACCAGCGTAAAGCTTAATATATCATATAATAATCCACCGAGCGGTACAGAATATGCAATTATTAAACCTGCTTCTGTTAGTTCTGTTTTTAACGGCATTGGAGTACCCTTATTGAATGTAGGTGGAATTCAATTTGATTTGCAGGATCTGGTGCCCCCTGTAACTACCTTTAATCCAACCAACGGAGATACACTTCTTCCAACAGATCCAATTATCATTACTTTTAGCGAAAGAATTTACTTAGCTCCAACTGGAGCCGATCTGGATAATGATAATATTGATGCATCTTTCAGTCTGGCATATACTGACGGTGCACAGGAAGCGATAGCTTTTAATGCTGTTATTGATCCTGCAGATCTTCAGGTAACAATCACACCTAACAGCAACCTTACAGAACTCCGTACTGCGCAGGTAATAATCAGCAATAACGCTTTTCAAGATGGTGGTCAGAACAAGGTAGGATTAACCAATTCGAGCTTTTTGGTGGCTGATGTAACTCTGCCTATTGTTGACAGTGCATTTATCAATTCAGATAACTCCTATTCCAATTTTTATTTTAGTGAAGCAATTTATACCTTGGGTAACGGATCCGGTATTCTTTTACCAGAAGACTTTGTGATCTCATTTACTACAGCAGCTAATACAACTAGCGCTACTATTTCTTCTATAACGCAGACCAATGGCAATGCCTTGGCAGGCGGAGAATTGAATGCACGACTCTATTTTTCTTATGATAATCCATCCAGCGGTACAGAAGTGATGACTGTAGGACCGGTTACCAGTCAGATTTTTGATGGTTTTGGTAATGCTATGAATGCAACGGCAAATGTCCAAACCTTTAATCTGAATGATATTCTGGTTCCTTCAGTTTCATTTGACCCACTGGATGGTTCAAGCGATTTATTGCCTAATGGAAACATAACCATAACTTTTTCTGAAGCTATTTTCCTTGCTCCCGCAGGAGGAAATCCGAATAATGATAATATTGATGCGTTCTTTAGTTTGGCTTATACCGATGGTGATCAGGAATCAATTGATTTTGATGCTCAAATTAATGCTGGAAAGACAGTTATAACTCTAAACCCTGATAATAACCTTACTGAGCAACGGCAGGTTCGAATGGGATTTGGCGGCAATTTATTCTCAGACCAGAATAATAATACTATTTCTGCAAGCTACAGTTTAGATTATACGGTTAAAGATATTACACCGCCAACCGTAGTCAGTTCCAGTATTGCACTTGCTAACGCCTATATATTATTTAATATAAGTGAAGGTATATTTACTAATATAGAAGGAACCGGCGCCGTAGAGCCTGGAGATTTCAGTGTAGTTTTTAACACTAATGGTGGAAATGCAACCAGTATGAGCATTATTTCTACAACAAATGCTGATGGATTAATATTGGTAGGAGGAGAATCTATAATCAGGTTGGGCATTTCTTTTGATAATCCTCCATCAGGGGTAGAAACAGCTGTAGTGTCTCCAGCCGGGATTTACGACCAGGGAGGTAATGTGCTCGATCCCGCTGACAGCGGTCAGTCATTTTCTTTTTATGACCAGTTGTCACCAAGTCTTACTATCGCAACGAATCCACAGGCTATTGATGGCCTCGTATATCCGCACATTGATTTTCTACTTACCTATTCTGAAGTGGTGAAAAATAGTAGTAATACAAGTCCTGATGCTGCGCAGATAGCAGAAATTACAAGCTTGAATTACTTAGACGGTGCGCAGGAAAATATATTGTTTTCAGGTTCAATTAATGCTGCTAACAATATAATTACCATTCGTCCAAATGCTGATATGGAAGAGTGGAGACCTATTGGTATAACTATAATTAATGGTTTACAAGATACCATCGGAAATACTGCATTTGGCTCTTCAGCAAATTACCAGACAAGAGATATCACACCGCCTGGAACACAAAACAGCATTCTGGATTCAGCAAATACAGGAATCAATATTCTATTTTCAGAGGGCCTTTTTTCAACTGAAAATGAATCAGGAGGGTTAACAGGATCTGATTTTGAAATTATTGGTTTTTCTAAGAATGGAGGAAATGCAGATACAGTAATTATTAATTCGCTAACCAGCTTTTCCGGCGTACCTCTTATTGGTGGTGAAGTAGAAATCAGGATAAATATTACACCAAACAATACTGCTGCAGGTACAGAAACGTTTAATGTTCGACCTGCTGCCAGTAGTGTTTTTGATCGTGGTGGTAATCTGTTAGATCCAAGTGGCAATACTCAATCCTTCACTCTGTTTGATCTATTATCTCCAACAGTGAGCTTTGACCCTGCTCCAGATTCCCTTATTTATCCATCAGAGACATTTATTCTTACTTTTAGCGAACCTGTTGTCAAGCTTGACAGTTCTGCAGTTACCAATACGAATCTGGAATTAATGGTGCAGTTAAAATACACTTCTGATGCAGTTGAAGATATACAGTTCCAAGCGTCGATTAATGCAATAAAAACTGTGGTTACTATTACCCCCGCCACCGAACTTGATCAGCAGCGTTCTCTAAGGGTTTCCTTTGATTCTGTATTTATGGACGGATCAGGAAATTTAGTTGCACCCATTGGTTCAAATTATACGGTAAGAGATATTACAGCACCAATTATAGACAGCGCTAATTATGCAATAGATAACACACATATAACTGTTTTAGTTTCTGAAGGTGTCTATGGAGATACTTCTGCAACTGCAGGTCTGGATACAAGCGATTTTGAAATCACGTTTCAGTCAAATGGAGGTAGTGCTCAACAAGTATCGATTGAATCAATAACAAATACATCAGGAACACAATTAATCGGTGGGGAAAGTGCCATACAGGTCAATCTTCTAGTTACCGGTTCTCCCGATGGTAATGAAACTGTAGTGGTTAGTGTAAGAGATAATGCTATCTTTGATCATGTTGGGAATGTGATGAATTCCAGTCAGACTACAACAAGATTTTCCCTTACACCTGCTCCTATTGTTCTTTCGTCTACTCTTTCTGCTGATAATACTTTTCTTCAATTAAATTTTAATGAAAATATTTTTAGCACGCATGATGCAGATGAATTTGTCGGTATCCAGGATTTCATGTTGGAGTATAATTCCAATGAAGGCAATTGTACAGAATTGACTATAAATAGTATAACAAATACAAGTAATGGATCTTTAAACAATGGTGAAGATTCGATTCGGGTCAATTTTATTCTCAGTGCTATACCGAGTGGGGTGGAAACCTTCACTTTATCTCCAGTCGATGATGAAGCTGTATTTAATATATTAGGGGTATATATGGATCCTCAAACGGTATTAGGACCTTATACGCTTTTTGACCTATTAATACCCACTTTCAGTTTAAATATCGGGAATGGTGCCCAAAATATTAGTAATGATACTAACATGGTAATTACATTCTCAGAACCAGTTCGAAATATCAATAATTCTGGTTTTAATAATGCTAATATAGATGATCGAATTACCCTTTTTAATCTCACAGATTCAATTGACGTTGCTTTTAATGCATCAATAGACAGTAGCAAAACTATCATATCTGTGATACCGGTAGATACTTTTAAAAGTGAGCATCGAATTAGACTTATTATGGATAATTTATTTGAAGATCTGGCGGATAATCCTATTAACGGTGACACCACCGTAATATTTACTATACGAGATTATATTGCTCCAGCTTTTGATAGTGTAATAATTGCTGAAGATAATAGTTTCATGGATATCTTTTTCTCAGATCAGATATTTTCATCAGACAGCAGTATTGGTGCATTAGAGTTAGATGATTTAAATATTCAGTTTGTATCAAATGGAGGAAATGCAACTCAGATCAATTTGATTGAGATACAGACCTTGGCAGGAAATAATTTGGTAGGGGGAGAGACAATTATAAGACTCATTATGGAGTTTGATAATAGTGCTAGCGGGAAAGAATATATTATTCTTAAGCCAGCGACAGCTACATCTCTTTATGATGAATCAGGAAATGTTATGGCAGTAGATATTTCTACAGACACTCTCTATCTTAACGATATTTTAGTGCCAACTATTGATACATTAAATATTTGGCAGGGAGATTATGTAGGTATCAATGAATCGACTAATATTGGACTTGTTTTTTCTGAGCCGATTGATAGTATCAATTATACATTAACAAGTAGGAGAGACACATCTTTTTCTTTCGATGCTGTACTTACTCCTGATTCGCTTGAACTTATATTGCATCCTCCGCTTGTTAGTCTGGATACTATTGATTTGGTAATTGCCAGCCTAATCGATACCACTGGATTATCTACTGTAGCGATTTCATATCGTTTTTTAACTCCTGCGTTAGGTGATTATAATACTCCACCCAATGATACTATTAGTCTTGAAGACTTAAATAACTTTATCCAGGCTTGGAATAATGATGAATTTTCTAGAGAATTAGGTCCAGTTACCGGGGAATTTCCGCACTTTAAACTTTATCCAGATGGAAAATTCGGTTTGGATGACGGTATGATTTTTACGCAGATGTGGAGATGGTCCTTGAAGCGCTTTGGGATTATAGAAATAGCTCGTCAGATTGAAGGATCTAAACCTGATTTTTCAGTTAATGACTGGACAGTAAATATCTTTCCACCGTTGAAAACTCATTCTGGACAAGTTATTGTACGATATAATAAAGATGAGTGTGTGGTTGTATTACAAAATTCTATTTCCAGTAAAAAAGGGATTTTGGTATCCAGTGCAGATTTGATACCGGGAAATCTGCTCATTGAGTATGGTTATAGAAAAGAGAATAGATCCCCTATAGAATTAAAATTAACTGAAATGAATGCATATTATTCTAGAATTGATATACAATATTCATTTATGGATCAAAATGGAATTTTAATCAGTCAAGGTGATTCAACAATTGATTTTAATCAGGTTCCGGAGTCTTTCGAATTATATCAAAACTTTCCTAATCCTTTTAATTCTTCTACCACAATTCGGTATGAATTACCTCTACCATCTGAAGTTCAAATCAATATATTTGATATTACCGGTCGTTTAATAAAAACTTTGATTGATCGTGAGTTTCAGGCTGGTTCCTTTATTATTGATTGGAATGGAGAAGATAGTCGGAATGAAAAAGTGAGTTCCGGGGTTTATTTTTATAGAATTGATGCTGGGGGTTTTTCTAAATCTATAAAAATGATATTAATTAAATAATTGTTTCATCTATTGCGCTATTTTTATCAGTGGAAGTACATTTAGGGAATCATGAAAAAAATTACTACGGTTAAAGAGCTTCAAAATGAATATAATCCTCAGGAAATTATTGATGCGATTGAAAAATCATTCAAAAAATACCGAAAAAAATTGATTTCCATTATTGGTCATCCAGATAGTCCTATACTAAAATATCATCAAAGTCAGCAGATATCATTTTTGGAAAACGATCATAATCATAATAGCATTATAAACGAAATAGTTGAATCTTTGCGTGATGCCGTTTATTTCATGACTCTAAATAAAAAAAAGCGTACCCAAATAACAAAAAGAATGCGTTCATATGAATCTGGATATGTTAATTCTATTTTGCACCGTATCAACAATTTCTTAGATGAACCTGAATTGCTTAGGAGTCCAACTTGGTCTATTCCTAATCGGAAACGCCGTAGAAGTGGATTTCCAGAATCTATAATTGACTTTTTAGAAGCACTTAGGTCAAATATAGAAGTGGAAGCAAAGTATTGGAATAGTGTATCCCGTGTGGGTTACTTGACAGGCCTACAGATATCTATGGGTAAATTTTTTATTATTCTACAGGATTTGGGAATGTCGCAAAAGGATCAAATTACTATCGTACAATCTTTATTTGATAATTTCAATGTAGACTGGGATGAAGGCGATAGGGAGAATATAAAAATGTCTCTTCAGAAACCTGCATTGGCTAATTATGAAAAACAGCATCTAGAGCTAAGGCAGGTATCAAGCCTGCCATTTTCTAAAACTCTTAATTCCGACATGATTATATTACTGGAAGAACTGACATTACTTTATAAAAATTTTCTAAGGAGATTCTAATAGCAATATTGAAAATATTTATTCATAGAAAATTATCTGTTATGTTAATTTATCCGACCCCGAAATATTGTGGGTATTTCTATAAATATATAAGGTATCTATAGATTAGAATCAAAATATTGTTTAAATGAATAGTACAATTAGAAATCAGTTTATTTTAGATAAAAGTGTTACTTTCTTAAATCATGGCTCATTTGGTGCTTGTCCTAAACCGGTATTTGACGATTATCAACGTTGGCAAAAAAAACTTGAAGAACAACCAGTTTTATTTTCTACTGAGATCTTATATGAACAACTTAGTAAATCCCGTATTGCATTAGGAAATTTTGTAGGATGTGATGATCAGGACCTGATCTTTTTTCAAAATCCTACTACGGCGGTTAGTAATATTATTTTTAGCCTTGATTTGGAACCGGGAGATGAAGTATTAATGTCAGATCATGAATATGGTGCTCTGGTTAGAGCATGGTCAAAATGGGGATTGAGAAATCAGGTAAAAATTATTGAAAAGGAAATAACACTACCTGTTACGAATCATGAGAAATTTATTGAAGATGTATGGGAAGGAGTTGGCCCACGTACAAAAGTAATTTTTTTATCGCAGATTACGTCATTTACAGCTTTAGAGTTTCCCGTCAAAGACCTATGCCGCCTAGCACGAGATAAAGGTATCTATACTATTATTGATGGCGCACATGTTCCAGGTCATATTGATTTAAACATCAATGAGTTAGATTGTGATTTTTATACTGGGGCATGTCACAAATGGCTTTGTGCACCTAAAGGTACATCTTTTCTATTTGTTAAAAAAGAACATCAGAAATGGATACGTCCTTTAGTGTATAGCTGGGGGAAAGAGGGTGACGACCCTGAACCATCAGAGTTTTTACAGGATTTCCAATGGCAGGGAACAAGGGATATGGCATCTTTTTTAACATTACCTAAGGCAATCGAATTTTTTAAGAATTATATTGAATCAGAAAGGCTCAACTGTAAAAAACTAATCCGAGAAACAGCCATTGAATTAGCTGAATTATTTAATACGCCTTCTATTTATTCTTCTTTTGACTGGATAAATCAAATGGTTAGTCAACCTATTCCACAAAATGCTCCTCAAGATATAAAAAAAAGATTATGGAATAAATATAAAATTGAAATACCAACTTTTCATTGGCGTGGTCAAAAATTCATTCGTGTTTCCTGCAATGTTTATAATAATGCTCAGCAGATGGAATACTTACTTAACGCACTAAGAAGTTTGATTTAAATTTCAGGCATCAAATAATAGTGATGCATAACCTGTTTCCATTTATATTATATATTTTAATAGCTCCGGTTTTATTCGGTCAAAAAATATTATTATATACAGAAAATAATGATGTGTTTGCATCTGGAAATCCATTTACAATTGAAGAAGATAATGTAGTCTTTTGGCAGGGAGATTTGATATTAATGACTATACCGATAAAATCGTTGGAAGAAATACGCTATGCAGAAAAATCCTATAAACCTGCGGGAATTCCTTGTGTTTTATTTGGGAAATTTCTGATGGCTACAGTTTTCGGGGCATCAGTTGTAGGACAGCCAGACTATACTGTGGCAGGCTTATCCATGGGTTTAGCCTTTTATTTGACAGGAAAGGGGTTGAATTATTTTGGGGCAAAATTTGGAAGAGACATTATATATTATGATATTAACCAGCTGGATTTATCAGCACGGAAAATGATTCTTAGTTCTATCAGCATGGATTTGGAAAAACGAAAAAAACATAATTATCGCAGTGAATTTCATTATGGTCCAGAAGGTAGAAAAAAAACTTTTCTCGGACTCAGCTGGGACGGGAAAAAGCCTTGGAAAAATCGAAAAAAAGTCAAGAAAAAAATATTGCGATTTTCTTTTTTTTAGGATGTCTTCAAGATCTGTACAATGTATCCTAACGGCATTGAAACATGAATCAGCGCCAATTATTGATTACTTTGGTTTGGTACGTCTTAAATCATTTGAATTTCCTGTTTTTAAATCAGACAGGAAGATCCTTCTTGGTATTGGTGTTGGAAAAAAAAATATAAAAAATAGAATTATTAACTTACTTTCCAAAAAAAAAGATCATGAGATTTATCAATTTTTTAATATAGGTATCGCGGGAGGAAACAAGGAGAACACAGAAATAGGAAAATGTTATTTAATAAATAAGATTTTTGATGAACAAGATAAAATATATTATTATCCTGAACTTCCATCAGAACATCCTTTTGAAGAAATGGGAATTGTGACTGTTAAAAAAGAGGTCACGAGTACCAGTTCCCGATATCTTGAATTAGTTGATATGGAAGCTTCTGAAATCTTTCGGATATGTAATGCATTGGTTCCTAACCAAAGGCATGCCTACATTAAAATTGTTTCCGATTATATGGATCTAAATAAATTCGCATTAAATAAAAATAAAATTTCAACACTTATAAAAAATAATATGAATACAATAGATTCTTATTTGCAATCCTATTATTTTGAGCATCATTAATTAAAAATTGAAAATCAATTATGTTATGAAATTAAAGATCATATTTTTTATTGTTACTATCATCTTTATCATTGGCAGTCTGGTTTTAGCCTTGATCTATAGGTTAAACGAAGATAAGGATAAAGATTAGTATTTTGTATTGAAAAACATAATGAGATTTTCCCTTTGATTGTATTTTTTAATATTCCATGATACAACAGTAGGAAATTTTCTGTTTGCAAATGATCATTTAAATAATAATGAATAAATACTTTTTTACAAGGATATTTACTTTTTTCTTTTTAATTGTTTTATTATTTGGCTCAAATAAGGGTAAAACAAAAATATTCCACCCGCCTATAAAGTTTTGTAGCATCGAATTTGAAGTGTTAAAAATTGGGAATTCCAATAATCGCTATATTTGGTTGCATGGGGATGAACAGACTGCAAACCTTGCAATTCGGCATCACGTAAGATATTACGGCGGAACTGCATTTTTGGTAAAAAGTGATGAAAGAGAGGTACCATATCTGGATACAAAGATTGATCCTAATAGAGTGTTTTCTAGGAAAGGATCTTTTAAAGCAATAAAAAAGTTTAAACCCGAATGGGCTCCTGGAACTTTAAAATTGGCATTGGACGATCTGGATCAAGACCGTAATAAATTTCTATCTACAATCTTCCCAGATTCAAACGGCGTATTAATTGCTGTTCATAATAATTTCCGAGGATATAACATAAAATCTGAGTTGGGGCGCAGTACGAAAGTTTCATTAAATCCTAAAGAAAACCCCCGTGATTTTATTATTTGTACTGATTCAGATGATTTTGCAAAATTATCTGTCGGAACTTATAATGTTGTCTTGCAAAATCGTCCACCGGAAAAAGATGACGGAAGTCTCTCTTGGGCGGCATTTAGAAATGGAGTTCGGTATGTAAATGTAGAAACGAGACTGGGATGGCTTACAAAGCAGAAAAAAATGCTGGAATTTGTTGAGAAAAGTCTTCAGTAAATATGTATCATAAATTGATTCAGAAAATTATTCGTTGGTTACCTTTTTTCCTGATGATATTTCTTTTTTTAATTGATCGGAATAATTTAATTCATGTATTAACATATATATTTATACTTTTGTCTTACACTGGAATTTTGGTATTAAAAATTTTATATGCTAAGGAAAATTGGCACAAAGAGTTTGGGAATGAAAAAACCAATGGTGATGAATTAACGGATAAATCTCATGGATTAAATAACGATAATACATTTAAAGAAAAAATTTTATAATTATATTGGAGGATATTATGAATAAAATAGATATGAAAAGTTTGATTATTGGTGTACTTGGAACAATTATATTTTTTGTAAATATAGGGGCTAATGAAGAAGGTAATATGGGTGATATAGTTGTTAATTCTATAACTATTCAAGATGATGGACATGGCGGTTTTATAACAGCTTTTAATCAGAATCAGAAAAGAACCCTTTATCTTGGAACTGGAAAAGAAAAGAATGGATATGTACAAACCTATAATAAATATGAACAACCTACTTCTTATATTGGTTCAAATAGAGACATGGATGGTGTATTGGTACTAAATGACAGGTATGGAGCACTAGGGTACACACGATCTGGGAAGAATTAAAAAAAAATGTTGGTTATTAATCGAAATATTTTGAATAGATGAAAATAGCCTTTCTTACTGCTGGTGGCATTGCACCATGTTTATCAGCATCTATTGGATCTCTTATTGAGAAATATAATGAATTGGCGCCAGAAGCAAATATGATAGGTTATTTAAATGGCTATCGGGGACTGCTTTTAGGAAAATCAATTCATTTTCCAGAAACAGTTAAATCAAGATATAATATATTATATGATTTTGGCGGAAGTCCAATAGGCAATAGTAGGGTAAAGCTAACAAATAAAGATGATTGTGAAAAACGTGGTTATGTCCAAATAGGTGAGGACCCTTTAAAAATAGCTGCAGAACAATTAGCTAAAGATAAAGTAGATATTTTGCATACTATTGGCGGTGATGATACCAATACAATGGCTGCACATCTATCATTTTATTTGAAAGAAAATGGATATGCTCTAACCGTCGTTGGTTTACCAAAAACTGTAGATAATGATGTATTCCCTGTTACGCAGACATTAGGTGCCTGGACTGCGGCTGAACAAGGTGCCATTTTTTTTGAAAATATTTCTAATGAAAATACAACTAGTACTCGGCAATTAATTATTCATGAGATTATGGGTCGTAATTGCGGCTGGTTAACAGCGCAGACTGCATTTGATTATAGGGAAAGAATGATGCAAAAAGAATTTATCCCTGAACTTCTGGTTGATCATAAAAGATGGGATATCGATGCGGTTTATATACCGGAAAAAGATATTGATTTTGATAAGGAAATAAAACGATTAACTCAAAGAATGAATGAGAAAGACGGTGTGAATATCTTTCTAAGTGAAGGTGCTGGAATAGATATGATTGTCCGTGAAATGGAAGCAAAAAATAAGGATGTCCCCCGTGATGCTTTTGGACATATCCGACTAGATGAAATTAATCCTGGACGATGGTTCGCAAAACAGTTTGCGGCAGAGCTTGATGCAGAAAAAGTTTTGGTTCAAAAAAGTGGTTATTTTGCAAGATCTGCAAAGCCAAACCAAAAGGATCTCAGACTTATAAAAAAATCAGCTTTTCATGCAGCCGAAAGAGCTTTAAATAAGGAGAGCGGTGTTGTGGGGCTTGATGATGAAAAAAAATCAGAATTGAACTTAATTGATTTTGAGAAAATTAAAGGAGGAAAACCCTTTGATCCTATGATCGATTGGTTCCAAAATATGTTGATTGAAATTGGACAATAATAAAGGAAAAGTAATTCTATGTCATATTCATTAAAACCTGGAGTGGTAACAGGTGAAGATTATAAAACATTATTAAAAGCAGCTAAATCAGGTGGCTATGCACTCCCCGCAGTTAATGCAGTAGGAACAAATTCTGTTAATGCTATTATGGAAGCTGCCGCAAAGAACAAAGGGGATGTAATTATCCAATTTTCAAACAGTGCTGGACAATTTTATGCTGGGAAAGGATTAGATGATAGTTTTGAAGCAAAAGTTTTTGGAGCGATTTCAGCAGCTCAGCATATTCACCTGTTGGCTGAAAAATATGGAATTTGTGTTGTGCTTCATACCGATCATGCAAATAAAAGCCTAATACCCTGGGTTGAAGCATTGGTTGATAAAAGTGAAGTTCATTTTCAAAAAACAGGTAAGCCGCTATATAGTTCACATATGCTGGATTTATCTGCTGAGGATATTGAATTTAATCTATCAGAATGCGAACGTATGTTAAAGCGTATGGCACCAATAGGTATGAGCCTTGAAATTGAATTAGGTGTCACCGGAGGTGAGGAAGATGGAGTAGGATCAGATGATGATATCGGTGCCGATAATCCATTGCTTTACACTCAACCAGAAGATTGTCTACGAGCGTATAAATTACTTTCACCTATTGGTCATTTTAGCTTAGCAGCTTCATTTGGTAATGTACATGGAGTTTATAAGCCTGGAAATGTAAAACTTCGTCCAGAAATTCTGAAAAAATCTCAAGAGCTTGTTCAGATGACTTTCGAAACAGGGGCCAAACCATTGGACTTAGTTTTTCATGGTGGATCTGGCTCAGAAAAAACAAAAATAACTGATGCTATTTCATATGGCGTTTTCAAAATGAATATTGATACCGATACACAATTTGCATTCGCAAAAGCTGTAGGTAAATATGTAGAAGAAAATACAAAAGCCTTCAAATATCAGATCGACCCAGTTGACGGCACTCCTTATAAAAAACAATATGATCCGCGTAAATTTCTTAGACTTGCAGAAGAATCAATGATAGAAAGATTAGAAGAAGCTTTTATAGACCTGGGTTCTGCAGGTAAATCTTTAGCAAAATAGAAAGCTTAAAGTATAACTTTTTTACTATTGATCACATATAACATAAAGAAAAAATTTGGGTTCAATAACTATTTTTATATGTTAGATTACACCCACGTAGTGGCCCTATGATTGGATGGTATATATTTTATTTGGTATTAAATCAGGGTTAATAAATATAATATATTTGATCAATTTTAAATATGAATAGAATGCTAAATAATTTCATTGTATATGGACTTTCACTCCTACTTCTTACGGCTTCATTTCATATAGAGTCCCATCATAATGATCATAGCGATGGGTATAGCATATGTAACATTGATTGTGATGATGAGAAACATCATTCCATTACACACCAATGCGAAAAATGTTTAAATAAGAACAATAGACTGATTGTTCAAGAATGTGTTGAATTATCATTTAATGGAAATGGGATATTTTTCTATTCATTAAATGACAGCTTTGATAATGCATTAACGTATTTCAACTTATTCAGTCGCCCTCCGCCAGCTCTACTTTAATAAATAACACCATTATAATCACACTACTATTGAAGTAGTGGGAAATTAATACAACAATTATTAAAGGAGCATTTTATGCAATTTCTATCATTGCGTGCAATAAGAGCGCACGTATTTTTTTTACTGACAAGCATGGTTTTATTCACGACAGGTTGCGAAGACGATGATCACAGCCATGATGAAGAACACACAGAGGCAGCGGGTTTTGTTCTTGAGGATAAAAATGAAACACAGGTCTACAAGCAGTTAGCAGGTGCAGTTGAAGGCGGTATTGTCTTAGCAGTTGGAGACACACTCGAGCTTTCAATTCATTTTCTTGATAAAGATGGTGATGAGATCGAGCATGAAGAAGAAGGAGAAGAAGATCATGAAGATGAAATAGTTGTTTCTGGTAATGACGCAAGCATTGCAATCGTAGAAGTAGAAGATCATGAAGAAGATGGTCATCATGATCATGAAGAAGAACATGGAATGGCGATACATATTATTGGCGTATCTTCAGGATCTACCAGTTTTAAACTTGAATTAATGCATGAAGGTCATACTGATTATGGTTCAACCAACAACGTCCCTGTACTTGTCAATTAATTATTTGATCATTTACATATACTTTCTTGGGCAATTACGGTCTTAGTAAGGTTTTTAAATAATATGGGTGGGGGCTATTCACAGTCACATCAACCAACATATCGTGAACTTAAGAATCCGAGTTGGTGTAATAGTGCCCACCTTTTATTTAAAAAAAAGCAATTAAATTTTATAAATAAAATCTCTTATTAGACTTCAAAATATAATTATGTTCAGAAAAAATATGGTAATTGATAAACCTCTAATATTTATATGTTTTCTGGGATTATTATGGGCTCAGGGAGCATCTATTAAAGGCGTAATCCTTAATAATGAAGATCAAACACCTATCCATGGTGCCAATATTTATTTAGATCAACTTGAAAAAGGGACTGTGTCCAGGGTTGATGGTCGCTTCATTATCACAGATTTGCCTTATACTCAAATAACCTTAGAAATTTCTATGATAGGATTCAAAGATGTGAGTAAATCAATTAAAATAGATAAGGAAAATAATAATATAGGTAAGATCTTTATGAATAGAGATACCATCAAGATTAATAAGATACTTGTTGAAGCCCATCAAGAACTTGAGCCCAAAAGTTTTTCTTCAAATATCTACATTACTGGAAGTAAATACCATAGTAATCTAAATTCATCTCTGGCAATGACCATGGAAGAAGAAACAGGCTTAGCAATTCGTTCCATGGCTCAGGGAACAACTCAGCCTGTTTTAAGAGGATACTCAGGAGATAGATTTTTACTAACAGAAGACGGTCTAACAGCTGGAGATCTTTCCAATACTTCCGTTGACCATACTGTCAGTATGGATATGGCTTCATATAATAAAGTGAGAATCATTCGTGGACCAGAGGCACTACTTTATGGCTCAAATACAATTGGAGGTGCCATCGATGTGAGCAGGCAAATGGATAAAGAATCCAGATTTAAAAAACCAAGCTTTCATTCCATTATTGGCACAGAATCATCCAATTCAAGTTTATTTGGGAATATTGTATGTTACTTTCCGCTTAATTATAAACACCAATTGAGATTATCACTGCTTAGCCGGAACACAGGCGATCAGACATCTCCAATTGGACCGTTAGTAAACACTGCACTTTCTAATCATGAAATAACAGGCAGTTATTCTTACTTTGGCAATGATTATCGTTCAACATTCTCATACGAACAAATTGCTATGGATTACGGTATCCCTGGAAGCGTAGAAGGGCATATAGATGGGGTAGATATTGATATGAACAAAAATACTCAAAAGTTTAATCTTCACAAAGACATTTCATTTATGGGATTTCAAACATTAGATATTGATCAGCGCTATATAAAATATGGACATACTGAATTTGAAAAAGGGAGTTCAAATCCATCTGTGATTCTGGAGCAACAAAGTTTTTTATTACAAAATAAACTTAAAGGTCCAAAACTACATGTTGGGTCATTATTACAATATCGTAATTTTCAAGCGGGGGGATTCTACTGGACACCTGATACAAAAGAATTAAACATAGCTGTATTTGGTTTACTTGAAAGAGAAATAAATAAGTTCATTTTACAAATTTCATCACGGGCTGAATATCTATCAGTTATTCCAGATGCCCAACACAGATTATCAAATATAGAAACAAGTAAGGTTATAAAGCGTGATTTCCCCGTTTTTTCAGCAGGAATAGGCGTTTTTCGAAACTGGAAGGATTGGGAATTTTCTTTTGGCACCATGCTCACTGGGCGGACTCCTGGTATTGAGGATCTATATTCAGATGGACCACATCTGGGTACCTATTCATATGAAATTGGACAGCCCAACTTGGATGTGGAAAATACAGTTGGTGTTGAGGCATCTTTGGTACGTCATACAAATAAAAGTGAAATCCGACTGACTGGTTATCAAAACTTTAGTCCCAATTATCATATTAGTTCCAAATTAGGAGAGTGTGAAGATGAATTTGTAAATCTTGAAGAAAGTCATCCTTGTGCAGGAGCAGATTTTATTGCATGGGGTTCTGGATCAAGCGGTTGGCTTTATAAATATGAAATGCAAGGTCTAAGCGCAAGGATTTATGGTTTTGAATCAGAGTTGAGGTACAGTATAACAAATTCAATTAATTTTTTTGGAAGTATGTCAAAAATAATAGGAGAAAATTTGTCGGATAAAACTCCTTTGGCCTACATACCGCCCGATAAATTAATTCTGTCAACAGAATTAGCTCTAAATCCGTATTTTTTAGCATTGAAACTTAAAAAAGGATTACCGCAATCAAGGCTAGGTGAATTTGAAAAAAGAACAGAGGGGTACATTATTTTTGACCTGAATGGAAGTTACACGATTCATACATCAAAGTTTTTGCATAAAATTATTATTCAGATAGATAATATATTTAACCAGGAATATTATAATCACCTATCAAGAATTAAGTTAATTATGCCAGAAAAAGGAAGAAGCATCGGAGTTCAATATCGAATGATATTTTAACTTTGCATTATAACAAATTTACTAATTAAAGAAGAAAAACGATTCAACTGATTATCTCCTGGATGAAAGAATAGTTGAATTGATTAAGAGCGAATTGCACCTTATAATCTAAGTCATCTAAATAGGTTCTTAATTCCAATCTATTATTTATATATATGCTAAAAAAAATATTTCGTAGTTACCATAATCTTCCTTGGGATATTCATCTGCTCATTCTTATGGAATTTACTCTTAGCCTTATCCATGTTGCTTTTATACTTATTTTAAATATATTTTTACGGAAGCAAGGATATAGTGACCCCGAAATTGCATCGTTTAATTCGTTACGATTTATGGGTGCTCTGGCATTCGCATTGCCGCTGGGTATTTATATACGCGGGAAAAAACTTAAACCGTTATTTATTTTATCTGCGTTTGTTGTACCGCTGACAAGTGGACTAATAATTCAATCTGTCCATAACCAGATAGTTCCTATGATTCAATTAGGATTTTTATCATGGGGTTTTGGAATGATGCTCATGAGAGTATGTGCATTGCCATTTATCTTACGAAATACTACTTCAGAAAATAGCACTGAAGCACTATCTCTTAGCGCTGCAACCTGGTCTTTGGCTACTATATTTTCCGGTTTAATTATCAGCAGTTTGGATTGGGTTGGATATTTAAAAATAGGGGAATGGAAATTTATCATGAATGAATACACTACTCTATGGTTCATTACAATTTTGGGTGCAAGTTCTATATTTTTTGCTCTAATGATTAAAGAAAGCAACCAACAACGCCTTGGAAAAAATAATGATTTGTTTTTAATACATAAATCATATGATTGGTCGGTAATTTTTAAAGCGATCTCCCCTTTGATATTGATCTCTGTCGGCGCAGGTTTGACAATACCATTTGTAAACTTATTTTTTAATTCTGTATTCGGGCTTGGATCCAGAGAATTCAGTCTTCTGGGAAGCGTTACCGCACTATTTGTTTTCATTTTTTCTTTATCAGTACCATATCTGAGAAAGAAATATGGTTATTGGTTGACTATCGTTGTTGTACAGTCATTGGCAATATGTTGTCTAGTAGTCATGGCATTGATGGAACTTTATGTTGATTTTTCTTTTGCATTAATGGTTGCCATTATCGCTTTCATATTTCGTCAACCGCTTATGCATATGGCCCATCCTGCTTCCAACGAATTAATGATGAACTATGTTGGAAAGAAGAATCAAGAATTGGTTAGTGCATTGAGTTCCAGCCTTTGGAGTGCTTCATGGTTTATCAGTGCAAAATTATTTGAATGGCTCAGGCTTTTAAATTATCGCTATTTTGAAATCTTTCTAATTACTGCGACCTTTTATATTATTGGTGTAATACTATATGCTAAACTAATTAGTGAGTATGAGGATATTAATAATAGAAAATCAAGTCAAATAATTCCTTTGACCGATGAACTTACTATAGATTAACTCTTATGTATGGTCGTATATAATATTTTTTTTGATTATTTGATCATGTAGACAATTGAATTTATACATAACTGAGAAAGTCTAAGAATTTTGATTGTATCATTACTGAATATAATTAGGATTTAAATTAGTTTTTCCTTAGTTCATCCTGAAAATTTAAAAAGATATATATAATCTTGCTTATAGAAATGGTTATATATAGTTAGTAATAAAAAAAGTGTTAGTTAAAAATTCGGTCTGATTTGATCTAAAGTGATATTATTTTATTCTCTTTCTGGTCAATGTAAAATTTATCGATCAAAGGTTTTAATATATCAATAACTTCATCAGCTTTTTCAACAATATTTATATTGTCAAAATCAGAACTATCGATTAAGTGTTTTTTTAGCACTTCAGACTTCATCCAGTCTAAAAGTCCTGACCACATATTACCAACAAGTATTATTGGTCTAGGAGAAATATGACCTACTTGAATTAATTGCCAGGTATATATTAATTCTAGAGTAGTACCTATTCCTCCTGGGGTGACGATTACAGCATGACTTATACGCATAAACTCATCTAACCTAGAAGAAAACTTTTTGTGATGATATGTTATGTCTAAGTGAGCATTAGGAGATGTTTCAAAAGGAAGATGAACGTACAAACCAAATGATTTTGATTTTGTGCTACCATCTTTAGCGCCTGCATTTGCTGCTTCCATAAGTCCAGGACCGCCACCTGTAACAATATCAACATTATTTTTTGCTAATTTTCTTGCTAATTGATACACTTTTATATATTCATGAGTTTCTGGTTTTAATCTTGCAGATCCAAATATGCTCACTCGATAATAATCTGTGCCTATTTCCGTAACAAGCGTATCAAGATCAGCAACTATATCGTTAAGTTGCTGAATTTTTTTTGATAAAAATTCTCGTACGGTTTTTTCTTTTATCTGCATCCTAATACTATCTATTTCAGAGTACAAGTTGGTTCACATTTTAAAAAAGGTTTACATGCCAATTTATATATTTTTATATTTCTAGAATAATATTTTATTTTACTGGTTTATTAGGATGAAAGACATTTTTCCCTTTGAAAGTTTTCGTTCCATTAACATAGCTATAATATTTTCTACATTCGCAAGATAGATACTCGATATCAATCGGCTGAAATGTACGCTTAGCTTCGGGCCAATAATCTTCTTGTAGATTTATCATTTTGTCACAAGTCTGCTGATGGTTTTCTAAACCAAAATATTCCTGAAGAATATTAAGAAAAGCTACAGCTCCAATTCCAGTGGGTACATGGCTACCAGGGTTGATTATATCAGGACGAAACCAAGCCAAATCAATAATAGCCATAAAAATAGGAAAATCATTTTCCATTTTAAACATAGTGTTCACAGCATTAGTTGCTTTAATTACATTACCATTAGACCCTAGAATAGCATTAGTTAATGATTCTTTAATTTTACAAAATAGAATTGTGGATGCATCGAATCTCGAATATTTCTTATCATACCAATATATTGGTTCAACAGGGTAGGCCGTATCATTACACCAGAGCTCAAATGAGTTGAGTTTTTTGCGTAAGAGATGAGGTTCTGAAAGTATATTTATTGATAATTTATCTATAGTTTCCTGTCTATTGCACCATCGTGCAAAAAATAAAGCATTTATTAAAGTGGGTAATTCCTTTTCTAAGTTTTTAGCGAAATTTAGGATGGCCTTGCTTCCACGGTCATCTTCACGGAAGACATTCAAAAACCGTCCTTTTTGAAAAATAGGGTCTTTTGTCCATGGCTCTGGAGCACCACTTTCTCTTGCTACCCGAATCCTTTCTCGTTCGCGGCAAAAATTAAAAAAAGCCGATACAGGGTCATTAAATTTTAATCCATCAAGTGCACTAGCATAAGGATTGTGTGTTTCATTCATTTACTTATCAGCTATAAAATAAGGAACATTTATAATTATTGATTTATAATTATTGATATATTTTTTCCCTTTAAAGAATGCAGAAAAATGTATTCATAGTTTCATTAGGGAGTTTATTATTTATACAGAATTTGTTTTAGTATCATAACGAAATTATATACTTCACCATAGCGGTTGAATAATGGATGTGGTGCAACACGTATTACATCTGGATTTCTCCAATCGCATACAATGCCTTTATTCGATAGCTGTTCAAAGATTGTTTTACCGCCAGGCACCACAAGTGATAATTGGCATCCTCTTTCTGCAATATTATTAGGAGTAATAATTTTTACATCTGGTAAAATATTTGTAATTAAATGCTCTAAAAAACCTGTTAACTTTTCGCTTTTTTTTCGAATAGCAGTCATCCCTACTTCATTAAATATCTCCATAGATGCCAATAATGGAGCCATACCCAAAACAGGAGAATTACTTACCTGCCAACCTTCAGCAGTTTTAATTGGGTCAAAATCAGAACCCATATCAAATCTAGTCTCTTTGTTTTGCCCCCACCAACCCGTTAGCCTGCTTTTTTTCCAGTCATGGTGATTTTTATGAATAAATATACCGCCTGGGGCACCTGGTCCCGCGCACAAATACTTATAAGAACACCAGGCTGCAAAATCTACATCCCAATCATTGAGTTTCATTTCTAGATTTCCAGTTGCATGAGCAAGATCAAATCCGACAAATGCACCTACAGAATGACCAGCCTTTGTAATGGATTCTATATCAAAAAATTGCCCTGTATAATAATTGGGGTTGCCAAAAATAATAGTTGCTAATTCTTGACCTTCTTCTTTTATTGATTTTATAATATCTTCTGTTCTAAGTATATATTCACCTTCTCGTGGGCTTAATTCAATTAATGTATCTTGTGGAGAGAATCCATGAAAATCTATTTGAGATTTTATGGCATATTGATCGGATGGGAATGCTCCTTTTTCAATCATAATTTTTTTCCTTACCTTATTGGGTTTATAAAATGAAACTAGCAGGAAATGTATATTAACTGTTAAAGCATTCATTACTACTACTTCAGAAGGTTCAGCTCCAACAAGGTTAGCCGTATTTTCAATGAGTTTTTCATGGAAACTAATCCAACGACTATAATGGCCAAATAATCCTTTTTTCTCCCAGATATGCAGTTCCTTCTCAACAAAATTCCGAACTGATTTGGGCTGAAGACCAAGGGAGTTTCCAGTAAAATAGATTATGTTATTATTATTTTTATTCTTAGGGTAATGAAATTTTTCTCTATACTCTTTCAATGGATCCAACTGATCCAGTTTTTTGGCAAATGAATGGGAATTTCTGTATATCACGAAAAATAATTGATTAAAACTTTCAGAGATTATAGAGTAATTCTACAAATTTATCTAATTCTTAATAAAAATTTCATGGAATTAATTATTCTTGGTTAGGCTTCAATAAAGAAATGCTAGAATTGAATGTTTTCTAGTTGATGGGAATGAGGTCATTTGATATTTTTTATCAAATTAATTATTCTTTTTCTGACCACCTTTTAAAAATTATAATTAAATAAATCATCAAGATTTTTAATGACAAAATCTGGTTGAATAATATCATCAGAATTGATTTTATCCTGGCCACCTCTAAGATAACAACTTTTCATATTGGCTGCTTTGGCTGCTCCTAGGTCATCATAGGAGTCACCTGTAAATAATATTGATTTTGGATCAGTACTTAGCAAATTTGCTGCAATAATCAATCCTTCTGGATTTGGTTTTAATCGGGTGACATGATTTCGGGTTATAATAATTTTAAATATATTATTAAGGTCTAGTTTTTTTAAAGCAGACTTAATTGCTTTTTCTCCAACATTTGTTACTAGGCCTAAAGTATGATCATTATCTTTTAATTTTCTAAGCGTCCGTTTAGTATCTTTATATAATTCCCATCTAGATAAAGCATCATCATCAAAATGATCAAAAATATTAGAAACAACATTCATTACATTTGATTTATTTTCTTTTTCAATGATAGTAGATGCAACTCTATAGATATCAACATAAGTAGGATTCTTGCCAAATAAATCATTTGAGTATCCAATAGCTTTGATTTGTTCTAATACTGTATTGACTCCTTTTTTTAGGTTCCATTCAAATGTTACCAGAGTCCCCTCAAAATCAAAAAGATATGCTTGCGGAACCCATTTTTTATTTTTATCCATATACTTGCACTACTTTTGAATCTTCTGTGATTGCTTCAATAAGATCACCATTTTTTATACTTATTGCAGAACTTAATCCTCCAGTGATAATAATTTGTTCAGGCTCAATTGTTAAATTTTGTTTTTCTAAACATTTTATAAGCCATAGAATGCCATTTAACGGGTGTCCAGAAGCGGCAGAGCCAATACACTCATCAACTGTTTGACCATTTTTTAAAAAAGTAATTTTTGCTTCTTCCAATATATCATGATTTATAATCGGGCCAATAACAAATTGTGCTGCAGAAGAACAATCAGCAGTATTATCTTCTATCTTAAATGAATAGTCTTTGTATATAGAATCTACAATTTCTAATGAAATGTAGGCGTTCTTAATGAAGTCTAAAAGTTCTTTAAAAGTATGGGAAATATGTAGTTTCCTGTCAAATCTCAGTGCAATCTCGGGTTCTACTCTTGGTTGTAACAAATTCCTAGATATGAAAGACCCCGAATCTAACATCATGTTATCTAAAAGCGGCCCATAGTTTGGCTCGTTAACTTTCATCTGATGACGCATAGCAAGTGATGTATAACCTAGTTTCCAGCCAATAATTCTTCTTCCTTGAGCAATTTTTGAGTCAATGATTATTTTTTGAACCCTGTATGCATCATTCATTGACAAATTATATTTTTCTGATAAAGGCAACATAGGTTTCTTGTTTGATCGAGCCTCTATAAGTTTCTCTGCCATCTGTTGTATTTGAGAATTATCAGTTCCCATCATTTAATCTTGAGAAGTGTTAATGCTTTTTGATACGCGATCATAGGATTTCTGACATCGAAATGAATAGAGTGCATACCCATATTTTTTGCACCATGAACATTCCGAAGTTGATCATCAATAAAAATAATTTCTTTAGTGTCGAGCCCTGAAGCCTTGATTGCTATTTCATAAGCTTTAGATGATGGTTTTAATGATTTAGTAATAGAACCATCAATAAGATATTCGACTTCTTTTAATATTTGAATGTTATCCATCCAATCTTTACCGTGAAAATATTCGATTTCGTTAGTAAGTATTCCTACTTGATATCCATAGTCTTTTATTTTTTTTATTGTAGTAACCGCTTCTTCACGAATGATATCATTTTCATTAAACCCATGATAACAGCACGTCATATAGTCTCTCAATGTCCATTTTTTATTTATAAGGTCGCCAATAATTTTTGATTTTTCTATCCAGTATTCCTGTTCAGTAATTTCATCATTCTGCATTTTTTCCCATAGTAAATCTGATTCAGGGTTAAAGGGGCCATACCAAGAAAGGGTATTGTTTTTTATTCCAAGTTTTTTTTCTACCAATCGGTGCATTTCAAAAGGTGTTTTTAAAATAACTCCGCCAAAATCAAGCATAAGCCCNGAATATTTCATATTATCAATNTAATTTTATTCAAAATAAATAATTAAAGAATCATTTTACATTAAAAAGGGTGTATATCTAGTCTTTTTTCCTTAAATCGTACCATGAAGGAGTATTAATAATCGGAATTTCAATTTCCGTTGCACGACCTCGATATGTTAATAGTGCATTCTCTAAATTTTTAAAAACCCGGATCCTAACATCTTCTAAATTATGTGGTTCACCAGGATCATGACCAACAGCGGAAGTTGCGACAGCCCGGATTGGTCCAGAGTGTGTACAAATGAATAGTCTTAATTCTTTTTTATTCGAGTTACTTTTTATTAAATGTATAATTCCACGCCAGAATCGTCTAACAACAATTGCAGGTGGTTCATAAAATTGTAATGGTTGATTTAACCAGTATTGAATTGGATCGCCCCCCGCAGCTTGTACTTTCCAAAATCTATCCACCTCATCTAGCCATCCTGGACGATCTCCAGATTTCTTTCTTTCATATTCTTCCATTAAAGTATCATATTTAAGGAAAGCACTGGTTGGATCTTTTTCTTGTCCGTCACACCATACTTGGAGATTCCGGAAATTTTCCATAACAACTGGGTCTGAAATATTAATGTCTTCGATATTATATCTAGAAAGACCTTGAACTAACCCTTCCAAGATTCCATATGCAGTTTCTTTGGCTCTTGCTGTATCTGCATGAATCAAGATGATATTTGACTTGTCTTTTATNCCGCGTGCAAGATTTTGTCCTTTTCTATGTGACTGCCATTTCCCAAGTTGTGTTAAACCCGAATCAGTGCCATAACCTTGAGTTTCACCATGACGTATCAGGCGAATATCTATAGATCTGGACATTTTATTTCGAATGGAATCTGGAAATACAATTTCCCTGGGGCTTACTGTTACTTTGGCATATCCTTCAGAACGAATTGGCGGAGCATCGGGGATGCTCATTTCCAAATTAGCCCTATCTTTTGCTTTTTTACGAGCCCGTAAAATCCAAGTAGGAGATTCTCCTGTAATTTCCGAATCTTTTACGTTTCCTTTTTTTCGTTCTAAATATCTTTGTAAGTAGGCTGGAGCTTCTGTTCGGGTATCTGGGAATTTTTCTGACATTATGTATGTCTGTTTATAAATTGTTCATTTATTTTTCCTTCATAAAAAAATAGTGCCTTTCCAAATTGATCCTCGGTCCAGGTAATTGGCTCGAAATCTGAATCAACATAATATCCACCAGAAAAAACTTCATTCCTGTTACCGCAGGGGTCAAAGAAGTATATTGTGTGTCCTCTCGTCAATCCATGCCTTGTTGGGCCTATATCGATCTCAATTCCATTCATAGTTAATGTATCTGCAGCATTGCCAACATCCATCCAACTATCTAAGTGGAAAGCAATATGATGTAACCCGCCATCAGTTCCAGTAGCAAAGGCTACATCATGAGGCGTATGACTTCTTTCTAAGAAAACTATAAGTTGGTGACCTTCTCCATTTATTAATTGTTCTGTCATACGGAAATCCAGTGCTTTCTGCATGAAGTGCCCAGCGTCTCCTACATTTTCTGCTAGTAAAAGAGTATGATCCAATCTTGGTGGAGCGATGCCTATAAGATCATCGCGAACAGGAGGGGGGTTTAATTTTGGGAGCCCATTTCCTACTTTTTCCATTTCATGGTATAGTTCCATATGATGGCCAGATGGAGTTTCAAAACGAATTCCATCACCCATGGCTAGTTCTTCGCCTGCTGGTATACGNTCTACGCTGCATCCATATTTTTCAAGTTTNTTTTCATATAACTGCAGGTCATCAATATTATCACATTTCCAAGCTATATGTTCCACGCCATATCTGGGGGAGTAAGTTAAAATAACCGAATGATGATCATGCTCATCCCATCCTTTTAAATAGACACTATCACCTTGTCTGGCTACTTCGATCAAACCTAGAACTTCCGTATAATAAGCAGATGCTAATTCTAGATCGGGGACCCTTACTTCTACATGTCCTAAACGGTAAATACTCATACTAAATACTCCTATATTTTCATTACGACAGCTTTGGGTTCGGTAAAAAACTCTTTACTATATTTACCCCCTTCTCTACCAATCCCAGAATCACCGAATCCTCCGAAGGGAGCTCGAAGGTCACGAATAAAAAAACAATTTACCCAGACAGTTCCTGCCCTTAGTTTTGCGGCGACTCTGTGAGCACGGCGGACATTTTCCGTGAAAAGCATTGCATTTAAACCGTATTTAGTGTCATTTGCAAGTTTGATCGCTTCTTTTTCTGTAGAGAATGGCTGGATCGCTACTATTGGGCCAAATATCTCTTCTTTACATACTCGCATTTCATTACTGACATCTGTAATCACAGTGGGTTTAATCCACCACCCTTTTCCTTTCCCCCCTGCATATATGGTGAAATTCTCATCAGGTTCAAGATCTAAATATCCTGCTACCTTATCATAATGTTCTTTGGAAGCAAGAGGTCCGATATCTGTTTTTGGATCGGTAGGATCTCCAACTATCATCTGATTAGATTTTTCTACAAAACGGGAGAGGAATTCTTCATAAATATTTTCTTGCACATATAGTCTAGATCCAGCTAGACAGACCTGGCCCGCATTTGTAAAAACAGCACGGATGGACCAATCTAAAGCTTCGCTCATATCTGCATCATCAAATACTATATTTGCTCCTTTCCCTCCNAATTCAAAACTCACACCTTTTAAAGTAGGTGCTACGGCTTTTTGAATAGCTCTTGCTGTATTTGATTCTCCTGTAAAAGTTACTAGGTCTACGTCAGGATTTGTGGTTAAATACTCACCAGCACTACCAGGCCCAAATCCATGTATAACATTTAACACTCCTTCAGGTATACCTGCTTCTGCAGCTATCTCTGCAAGGCGGTAGCAGGATACAGGAGTTTGTTCAGCGGGTTTTAATACCACAGTATTACCAAACGCTAGGGCAGGCGCAATTTTCCAAGATGCAAGCATAATCGGAAAATTCCATGGAGAAATGGCAGCAACAACACCCACTGGTTCATAGCGTGTATATATGTGGAAGTTATTTGACATTGGAAAAGATTCATCCTCAGTAAGAGTAATATAATCTGCAAAAAAACGAAAATTATCAACAGTTCTAGGTATGTCTTTCCCTCTAGATTGAGTGATAGGTTTACCCATATCCGTTGTTTCAATTTCTGCGAGTTCATCTATATTTTTTTCAATCAAATCTGCAATTTTATGAAGAAATACAGAGCGTTCTTTTGCCGTCATTTTTGGCCATGGGCCGTTATCGAATGCATCTCTAGCTGCCTTCACAGCTTTCTCTGTATCTGACTTGCTTCCAAGGGATGCTTTGGCCCAAATTTTTTGAGTTGAAGGGTTTATAGAATCAAATGTTTTCCCATCTATTGATTCTGTTGATTTATTATTAATAAAGTGAGGTATCTGNTTCATTTATTTTCCATCTTTAAACGTTCACGTTTTTCTTTAAGTGTCATGCCTTCAGCCATATAATCTGTATCTGGGAATTCATTAATCCATACACGAATTGATTTTCGAGGTGCACCTATTACTTTTTCTGTTATTTCTGTAATACTGGACATGAGTCTTTTTTTTTGCTCTTCAGTTCTTCCTTCAGCCATATTGATTTGAATTAAGGGCATTTTATCTCCTATTTTATATTTTTATAGATACAGAACCAAGATGAGCAAATGAGCCTCTTATATAATTATTTGGTTCTATTGGGAAAGCGTTGGTAAGGCCGCCAGATAGTATTACCCATCCTTTTTTTAATGATTTTCCTTGTTTATGTAACCAAGATGCTAATAGAGAAACTGCATNTGCGGGATGGCCTAGCACTGCGGCTCCTGTAGCGGTAGCNACTACTTCATTATTGATTTCAAGGAGACAACCTAATAGATCCAATTNNAAACCATCTAATGGAATAGGNTTGCCCAATATAAAGGCTGAAGCAGACGTATTATCTGCAACTACATCTGCAAGAGTAAATCGAAAATCAAGATAACGACTATCAATAATCTCAAGACCACAACAGATTGATTCAGTTGCATCTAAAATCTCTTCAATTGAAAGGTTATGACCAGAAAGATCCTTACCAAGAATGAATACGATTTCTGGCTCTATACGTGGATGTATAAAATTATCTAATGCCACTTTTTTATCTGGCTCTAGTTTCATTTTATCAGTGATTATTCCATAAACAGGCTCATTCACTCCCATTGCTTTTTGCTTAGCTAAGGATGTTAATCCTGCTTTTGCACCAATAATTTTTTCTCCATCATTACATTTATAGTCTAATAGTAAATTTTGAATTTTATAACCATCATTAACTGATAATTCTTTTTCATTATCTGTAATTGGTTCAACAGCCATCACTTTGCGCTGTGCCTGGAATAGGTAGTTACTCCAATACTCGTAATCCATTAGGTTTTCTCTTTCAATTTTTTTATGGAATCTGTTCTCAGTAATGACCATTTTCCCCAAGTTGCAGCTGTCGCAACTAACCTTTTTACGATTTCATCATTTAATACTGATGATAAAAATATTTCTTCCACATCTTCTATAGTAACACCTGTATACCATATATTTTGTGGATATATAACAACATTTGGCCCGACTTCACAAATGTCCAAACAACCGCTTTTCGATGCCCTAACAATACCTTTCAAGTTATGTTTATTTATTAATTGTACAAATTTAGTGCGGATATCCATTCCTCCAAATTCAATACAGCTACCACGTGGATGCCCATTTGGTCTTTCCTTAACACAGACTAAAATATGTTTTTTGTATTTTGAAGAATTACTAACCATTATGAGGTACCAATTTTTTTTGTGCCAGTTCAGCTGCTATATGTATGATTTGATCTTCCTGACCACCTACAAGTTTTCTTTCTCCACATTCTAATAAGATATCTGTTCCGGATACATTATATTGATCTGCTGCTCTATATGCATGTTTTAAAAAGCTGGAATAGACACCAGCATATCCCATTATTAGTGACAATCTATCCATTATACACTCACTGTCCATTATTGGTCTCACAACTGTTTCTGCTACATCAAACATTTTTAGTACATCTACACCAGTTTTAATATCTATTTTTTCACAGATCGCAATAAAAGCTTCTAATGGCGTATTCCCAGCACCCGCTCCAAAGCTCCTTGTACTACCATCAATCTGAACAGCTCCAGCACGGATTGCAAATATCGAATTTGCGATAGCTATTCCTAGATTTTGATGTCCGTGAAAACCGACTTGAGCATCATCACCTAATTCTGTAACAAGTGCCGATACACGTCTGCTGGTTTGCTCGAATATCAATGCGCCCGCTGAATCAACTACATATACACACTGACATCCTGAATCGGCCATGATTCTACCCTGTTTTGCAAGGGTCTCAGGTTTAACAGTATGAGCCATCATTAGAAAACCAACGGTTTCCAATCCTAATTCTCTGGATAGACTAAAATGCTGATCAGCAATATCCGCTTCAGTACAGTGTGTAGCAATACGAATTATAGAGCCACCTATATCCTTAAATTTAAGAATATCATCCTTAGTACCCAATCCAGGGAGCATTAGTGCAGCTATTTTAGAATTTGTTGATGATTGAATAGCTACCTTAATTAATTCCATTTCGTTTACATTCGAAAATCCATAGTTAAAGGAAGAGCCACCTAATCCGTCACCATGTGCAACTTCAATTACAGGCATACCCGCACTATCCAAAGCTGTAACTACTTTTTTTATATCATCTACAGTGAACTGATGGGCTTTTGCATGGGATCCATCACGTAGAGATGTATCTGTTAAACGAACCTGTATATCTTCTGAGAATCTCATGTTGAAATCAATTTTTTCATAGATTTGGATATTTCTTCACCAACTTTTATTGCTGAAGCAGTCATAATATCCAAATTTCCTGCGTATTTAGGTAAATAATCTCCAGCTCCTTCCACTTCAATAAATATTGCAACACGATCTTTGCTATACTGTGGCTCCGAAATTAATCTGTACCCAGGGACATAGGATTGCACATCCTTTTCCATCATATAAATTGATTGATTTATACTTTCTTTATCACATTCATTTGGAATAGAGCAATAGATTGTATCTCGCATAATGAGAGGAGGCTCTGCAGGATTTAAAATAATAATAGCTTTTCCTTCATTTGCGCCACCCAAGATTTCTACACCATGTGCTGTTGTCCGAGTAAACTCATCAATATTTTGGCGTGTTCCTGGTCCCGCTGATCTGGATGCTACAGTAGCCACAATCTCTGCATAATTTACATCAGTAATCCTCGAAACTGCGTGGACCATAGGAATTGTAGCCTGACCACCACAGGTTACCAAATTAAGATTTTTTTCTGAAATATGTTGAGTTAGATTGACAGGAGGAATTACGTATGGACCGCAAGCAGCGGGAGTGAGGTCAATAGCCACTACGCCTGCATTTTTGTATTTTTGTTCATTCTTTATGTGAACGTGAGCTGAAGTCGCTTCAAAAATAAAATCTGGCTTCGAATTTTGTTTTAAAAGCCAATCGACACCCTCATGAGAAGATTCCAGGCCTAATTTTTTGGCTCTGGAAAGGCCTTCGCTATATGGATCAATCCCAATCATATAATGGGGTTCAATGTCTTTGGATCGAATCAATTTATACATTAAATCTGTACCAATATTTCCTGAACCTACAATTGCTGCACTATGCTTAGACATATATTATAAAAACCTAACTTCTATTTTTCCCAGACCATCGTAGTGTGCAATAATATGGTCTCCTGTATTTACATCAAATGCTTTTGTACATGAGCCAGGTAAAATAACATGTCCTTTTTCTAGAGAAACTCCATATTGGTAGACTTTGTTTGCGAGCCATGCTACTGCTAATGCAGGATTATTTAATACTCCACCCATTGCACCGGTATCAACAATATTTCCATTTATTTCAAGGTTAGCACCGATAAGCCTAATCGAACGTGATTTGGGATTGGTTTTTTCTCCTCCAAGGATTACACCAGCAGAAGATGCATTATCAGCAATCGTATCTATAAGTTTTATATTCCAATTCTTTATTCTGCTATCAATTAATTCAATTGCCGGTTGAACATACTCTGTTGCTTCGATCACATCTTTAACTGTACACCCTGGAGCTGGTAGTGCCTTTCCTAATATAAACGCTATTTCTACTTCCACCCTTGGAATAAAGTAATCTTCTAAATTGATGACACTATCGTTTTTGTAAAAAAAATTATCTAGTAAATGGCCATAATCGGGTTCACTTACATTCATCATTTTCTGCATAGCTTTAGATGACAATCCTACTTTATGACCTTGGATTTTTCTCCCAGATGAAAGTTTTCTTTTGATATTTATAAGCTGAATTTCATAAGCATCTTCTATTTCTAATTGTGGATATGATTTAGTAATTGGATCAATAGCTTGTTTAATATTTTCAGCTTGCCACAATAGATTTGCAACTTTATTCGTGATTTTCATTTTAAACTATGATACTCAAATTGATTTATTTTTTAAAGATCAACTTTTAAATGCGTATTTTTTTGCATAAGCAACTGGATCCCACTTATGTGATGCTTGATTTTGGTCTTCTTGGGAGTGAACTGTTTCTGGACGTGTTTGTACAATAGTAATAAGATCATTTTTTTTTCGATTTCTATTTATAACCCATTCAACATCGACTGGATATCCATATTTCTTCTCAATCAATTTTACAGTTCTACAAATTGCAATGATTTCTTCATCATTTAATATTGCTGCTTCTCGGAATAGTTTTGGCATTTTCCGTTCAAAAACCAATCCTTCCGAATAATCAAATGCGGAAACAATCTTTTTATTAGAAATCTGGTGTTCAAGTATTCGAAGATCTGTTTTTCCAACTTCAATATGATCAGGAGTTACAACACCTTGCACTACAGATTCTCCCCATCCCCAATTTCCCTCAATAACCATACGGTCTTTTGAACCTGTTACTGGATGTATAGAAAAAGCGACACCAGAAACTCGGGCATGTATTAACTCTAATACACCCACAGCCATGGGACTATCTTCATGAGATAANCCATTTTTCAATCTATAAGAAAGAGCTCGTGCAGTAAACATACTTGACCAACATTTCCGTAAGGCATTAATTAAACGTTTTTTTCCAGTTACTCCTAAATAGGTATCAAATTGTCCTGCAAAGCTGGATTCAGCACTGTCTTCTCCTGTAGCGGATGAGCGAACGGCAGTAGGTAGATTTATATCGAAACAATTAAAAGAGAGTTCTTCATAAGCATTTTTTACTTCACGACTTATTTCTTTAGGAACTTCAGTTTTTTCTATAATGTCTCGAATTCTATTGGAGATAGTTTTTACCTGATCCAGGTCATCTTCATTAGTAATTAATTTAATTTTATCGGCAATTTTATTTTCAAGATTATTGGACTTTAAAAATAATTTAAAGGCATCTGTTGAGACCGCAAAACCATCAGGAACTTGCAAATTCATTCTTTTGAGTTCCCCTAGCCGAGCCACTTTTGACCCAGCTAGAGAAACGCAATTATCATCAAGGTCTTTTACCCAGATGATAAAATGATATTCCACGATTATTGCTTATTGGTTTTTGAAAACCGTGACAATGCCTTTGGTGCCGTCTACTTCAATTTCATCACCCGTATTTATAACTGATGTTGCTAAACCAACGCCTACAACGCAAGGGATTCGGTATTCTCGGCTAATTATTGAAGCATGAGTTAGAGTTCCTCCCCCATCACAAACACAGGCAGCTATTTTAGCGAAAGCTGGGGTCCAATTCGGTGATGTTGCTTCGCAAACTAGGATTTCTCCAGGCTCAATTTTATGCAACTCTCCTGCATTATGAAGCACCCGAGCTTTTCCAGTAATAGTTCCCTTAGAAGCTGCAACACCTGTAAGTGTTTGAACATCTTGTCCTTCTGCCTTCATGGCATTAAAGAAATGGTGATGCATCCCAAAAATTTCAATCATTATTGGGTCTGCCACCTCTTCAGGAATAAAACCAAGTACTTTTGGCATACTCGGACGTTTTTCTTCCCAATGATCATAATAATCTCGCCTATCTTTAATCATCTCTTTACAGTCTGATATTGATTTTGNACCATTAACGACTTCCATGAGTTCAGGATAGAATAAGAAAAGCGTATCATCTTTATTCTCACAGCCCATTGCTTCACCTAATGCTAGACAGGCTTTTCGCATAGGAATAGTAGCACGCAGATCAATATAGTAATTATGCTCATCATTCCACCATGCAAAGTTTGCGTGTTGGCATGCGCCAAGAGCACCATCGAATTTTTCCTGTTCTTCTGATGTAAGGCTTGATCTGGCATTTTCAATCGATTCTTCTCGTTCTTCGACTGACGCTTTTTGAGCAGCATCGAAATCATGAGATTCTTCTTTCATTAAGAATGTTTTTATTGTTCCGAGTGGAGATGTAGGATCTTCAATCCANGATGCTAAATTAATATCAGAAATACCTTCCGTCCTGTGACCATATTTTTGAAGAAAATCATTAAATGATGACATCCAGGATGATGCCCTAGGATCACTATCCAAAACGGTTTTTAGGTTTTCAGCTTCATTGGATTCAAATAAATCACTAATCCCGTCCGATTTTACTTTATCTGTCAGTTCCCAAAGACCACGGTCGCACTCAAGTATTTTTGTGTCATATCCCTGCAGAAACTTTGATATTTCACCAGGATCAATATTAAGCTCGCCACAAACTCCGTAAAATCCTAGATAGTTTGCAAGTAATGGGTACATCATTTCAAAATGGATTTCCCAAGCACGTTTATGGAATATTCTAGCATCCACAAGATTCTGTCCCAGTTCTTGAATAGATTTTCCTGATGAATCATAATTTTCAAAGTATTCCAATCCCATATCCAATTCCCATACACGGTCTTTCCATATATCTGGAAAATTTTCTAGGAATGGAGGAAGATTTTTTTCGATTCTTGCTCCACGAAATCCCATCTCCCACTCTGATGTTACGGGTACTTCTGAAGCATATACATGCGTGCCTCCTAGCCGTTGTACAATACCCTTTCCAGGAGGTAGAGGAAGTCCTTGGGCTGCGGCTTGTGTAGACCAAGAATATCCATCTTCAAGAAATGTAATTCCCATAGGCGATAGGCCTTTTGGCCAGTGAAAGTCTAAGAACCAGAAACGCTTTTCATCTTCTTTCTTAAAAGTATTAATTGGTTCAGTACACCATGCTGAATGACCATATTTTGGTTTAAACCCAGGATACCATTCATCTGTAATGAACTCATCTACAGGTATAATATTTGCCATTATTATTTCCTCCCTTTTATGTTACCATTTTTACATAGAATTTTTCTATGATTTGATGTATGCGAAAATCTTACCAACTAGCACCTTCAAATGCGTCCCAACATCTTCGAGCTGATTCTGCCCCGGCAAAATAAGCAGCCCTTGCACTATTTCGTTTTTCTTCTGTGTCCAAATATTTTTCTGCCATTTCTCCCATGCCGCCGCCATGGTCTTCATCTACTACAATGTGTACAGTATGAAATTTGTAGTCATCAGGCTTTAATATATCTGAATAGTGGTCTTCAAATCCTTTAACAACTTTAGTATAAGACTCTGGTATTTGTTCTTCAATAGCCATTAATGCNCCAAAAATCATCTCATACCAGGGTCTTTGATGGGCCAGATTGAATAAAAGACTCTCTGATAACACAGCATCAGCGTTTGGGATTGCCGAAGAAATAACCTCATCTGGTGCACCCAGGGCCCTTGTAAAATGAAACAACCAATCTAAATGGCTTTTCCCTTCACCGCCAAATAATTTTTTTTGTTCTGTACCGAGTACTTCTTCTGAAATATTATCGATAACATCATCGGTCATTTCATAAGGAATTCGCCCAACCCANACACTTAAGAATCTTCTNGTATGATAAGTTACNCCCCANTANTGNTGTCTNGCCCAACCNACTAAGTCTTCTTTTGTNGCTNNACCNTTAGANACTTTTTCAACCCANTTTGCATTATTCAATCCTCTNTTAGAAGAAANTAATTCAGNNTTCATTTCATCCACNAATGCATTACCATCAAATGCCATATTATACTCCTGTAGTTTTATTCATTATTCTTTAGGGTAAACACCCCCAATTTCTTTTGTAATTTTTTTTCCTGCATCAAGAACTTTTTGAGTGATAATTTTCTTTTTGTTAATCATTCTGTCCTTTAATCCTGAAACACTAATTGCAGCCACAGGATCACTGTTTGAATCAAATACTGGTGTAGCAACACAATAGAGGTGTTCAGAAAATTCTTCATTGTCAATACTAACAAATGATTCTCTTATGGAATCAAGCTCTATATTTAGTCNTTTTTTAGATGTTGATGTTTTTTTNGTTCTTTTTTTCAGCTCTTGATATTTATAATAGACATTCATATAGTCATNATCCATAAAGGCAAGAANAGCTTTNCCTACACCTGTACAATACATTGGTAGNTTNGATCCAATAAAAGAAGANATTTGAATGCTNTGNGAAGATTCTTCTTTTAGAATGTATAATACTTCAACTTTGTCCCGAATAACCATATGAGCAGATTCTTGTACAGCTTTAGCTAATTGGCGAAGGAAGGGTTGCGCACTGGTTGCTAATGATTGGTTTACATTAACTCTAATTCCCAATTCAAACAATTTAATTCCTAGTTTATATGCCCCATTTTTTTCTTTTTCTACAATTCCAATTTCATTGAGTGAATTTAAGAATCGAATTACTGTGGATCTGTTCATTCCTGTTTTAAGGCAAATGTCACTGACACGTTGGTATGCGTTGTTTAGTGTAAAACAATCAAGGATATCAAATGTTTTTAATACAGAGCCATTTTGTAAAGTTAAATTTTTATTGGACTGATTATTTATTAATTTTGTATTCATTTGAATAGATTATTAATTTAAAATCATAGTTTCAAATTAACCTTTCTTATAAAAGGATATTTTTGGATAAAAATCACCAGTTTTATTCTGAACATTTTGCAGGATGTTATGGCAACTTTTTATTAGTTGCGATAGATGGGGAGAATATGAATATTTTTGTTTTTGGTTGCGATAGGTGTTCGAAGCAATAATTACCAATCATTCCTCCTGAAGTTCAAGATTTTTGTTTAATTATTGAACAAATAGTTTAATAATTAAAATTATAAATTACCAATAATTTATTTTATTCAAATAAATCAGTTTAATAGTTAGCCGCTAATACGTCCACCATCCAATGTTAGATTATGCCCATTAATAAAGCTTGCTGAATCTGATGCGAGGAAAGCAATTGCACTGGCAATTTCTTCGGGTTTTCCTAATCTTTTTAGAGCAATATTTTCAGTCCAANATTTATTGATCTGCTTAACTGANTTTCCACTAGATTTAGCTTTACTNTCAGCAAGNTCTTGTAGCCTTGAAGTTGCAGTATATCCTGGCAAAATATTGTTTACTGTAATTCCAAATTGACCTAGCTCAAGTGCAAGAGTTTTGGCCCATTGTGCTACTGCGCCTCGAATTGTATTTGACACGCCCAAACCAGGTATGACTTGATTAACTGACATTGATGTAATATTGATGATCCGACCAGAACCAAATTTTTTCATACCTGGTACTACCGCTTTTACTAGAATATGATTACAGATCAATAATCGTTCAAATGCTAAACGAAATTCATCTTCTTCCGCATCAATAAGATTTCCGCCATGAGGTCCGCCTGAATTATTCACCAGTATATCTTGTGTATAGCTATTTTTATTTAGATATTTGTAGAATATTTTTTTTAATTTATCTGGTTTATTAAAATCCACGCAAATAGTAGAATGATTTTGTCCATGTTTCGCAGATAATTCGTTAAGTGTATTTGTTAATTTTTGTTCATTGCGTGCGATCAAAGTGACGGTTGCCCCTCTTTCAGACATTAATAACGCAGATGCCTTTCCAATTCCATCTGTACTTCCACAAACAATTGCTCTTTTTCCTATAAGACTTAGATCCATAATTATTCCTCAAAATTGAATAAAAATTGTTTAGATAATATTATATCTAATTGAAGTTAAATATAAATATTCGAGATTGAGAATTTAAGCGTGATAAAATATAATAATTGAGATGTGCTTTAAGTGCGTCAATAGTGCTACTTAAATTTTATTATATATTTTTAAGATGAATATTTTGGAAATAGACACCTAAAATAATCGATAATATAAACCCTGGATAAAATGGTTCAATATTCATAAATGGTTCATGAAGCATGAAGCTAATGAAAAGCCATATCATTGAAGTTATAACAGGTAGAATAATCCATAAATTCCCAGGTGTTTCTTTTGAAATACTCACGTGGGTACGAAGAGTATATAAAAAAGGGAGGATTAGTCCAGGTATTAGCACGGACCCAAGTGTATAAAAAAGTTGTACTACCGAAGGTATAGCGAATGCGAGCAATAATGAAATGAATGAAATGATTACCAATCCTTTTTTTACTAATGGTATCGAATTATGTTTTGAGACGGGTTTCTTTATTCGCCAAAGGATATCTCTACCAAAGGTAATTGCACTAATTAGGCTAAATGAATCAATAGTTGACATTAAAGTTGCGAAGATCCCAACAATAAATATACCCAAAATAGCAGGAGGAAGTACTTTTAAACCTAGTAAAGGAAATGCAAAAAGAGGGTTCTCCGTTTTAATTTCCATCACAGCATATAGCCCTGAAAGAACCGTTAAAAAGTCAAATATAAGCCAAAACCCAATAGAAATAAACAAACCTTTTTTAGCAATCTCGGGTGACTTTGCAGCTGCACATCTTTGATAAAAACCAGGATCAATCATAGTCCATATTGCAATAAAAAACCATATAAAAAGATATTGAACCGAATTACCTCCAAGTGGGTCCTTATGTATTGCAGAAAGGGATTCGTATATACTTATCGGCGAGCCAAAATTTCCCCAGCAGAATATCACTAACAGCATAAAACCAAGAAACATAAAAATGAATTGGATTATATCTGTGTTTATAACTGCAGAAAAACCTCCATTCCAGACATAAACCACACTGAATAATGTTGCAAACAGTAATGAGAAGCCCAATTCGATTTGAAATATTGATTGGATAAGGACTCCCATACTTAATATATATGGNGCNGGACTTGTCAATAACACTAGTAAAAAAGCACTGATAACACCAGATTGCTCTCCAAAGTGAAAGCGAAAATGATCCGGAATAGAAATCATTTTTGACTTCTGAATTCTAGGGGCTGCCCATGTGGCGTATATCATTGCAAAAACATAATAAGGTAAGCCAAAAATAAACCATGTTTGTATTCCATATAGATATGTATTCTCGCCAACCCCTAAAATTCCACCATACCAGGTTGTAACAAGCGTTGCGACAAATCCAGGAAGACTTAATTTTCTGCCAGAAAGTATGAATGTTTCTTCAGATGGGGATTTTACCTTAGATCTATATATACCTACCCAAATAATTATAACAAAATAGATACCNATAATAAGCCAATCTATAAAGTAAAGNTCAATCATTTANCATGATTCAGTATTACCCATACCATCCCATTGGTTTGAATTGAAAATTTAGATTCTTTTGTTTTATTACTGATTCCTTGTGATTTGTATTTCAAATTATCATTTTTTATCGGGTATGCAAGACCAGTTGTATTTATTATTGTATTATATTCTTCTGGAATTAAGGAAACTACTTGGTTAGGTATACATTTAAAATCATATTTTCCATTAACACAATAAATTGTTGAAAAATTAGTTATCATTTTTATTTTCATCTGACTGGAGTATATGGACAACAGTAAAAAATTTATTTGATGGTGGTCATCTCTATTACCAGAACACGCGATTAGAGTTAATTGTTTTATTCCCTTTCTTAAGCACCAGTTTAACGATTTTTCGAGATCCGTGCGAGATTGATCCTTCAGTATAATTTTATTAATGTTTCTCCAATTNTCGATATTNTTGATAGAGTCCATATCGCCTAATATATAATCTGCTTTAAATCCTAATTCCAATAATTTTATAGCTCCGCCATCTATACATAAAATTGTTTTTGCATTTTGAAGTTTNAGAAACTCATTTTGATGTACAGGNGGACTCCCATTCCCAAATAAAATAATNGGNTGATCATTGATGGAAAAAGACATTGATATATTATAATTATTTAGATACTTTAATATTTGATAGAATAAAATCCATATTTAATAACTCCATTTTGATCGAATCATTATTTAATTAGTATTATTTTCCTTATTATTATATCTTTCTTATCATTAAATATAATATAATAAATTCCAGACGAATATTTGTTGCATGACCAAGTAATTGTATGATACCCAATCTCATAGATCTCGCTGTTAGAAATCACATCAATTTCATTTCCAATTAAGTCATATATACGAATATCTATTTTACGTTCGTGAGGGACTAATAGATTTATATTCATTATCGGATTGAATGGATTTGGATAAGGTGTGGAAACCTGATACTTGTAGGGAAATAAATATTTTTGGAATTGAGTTGAACTCATATCACAATTCTGAGGNGAAGAAACTGGAAAAGAATAATAGAATTGATCCAGGCTTAACTCAAAATGATTACTTTGAGCAATACAAGATATCACATTATCACATAGAGAATTAGCTCCAATCGCAAAATATGGATAGCCACCTGCATCATTATTATTCCAGTCCAAACNCATATCACATAAGCATTCTGGTAATGATTCAAGATTATTATTAAATAACCATAAATAGGATAAATTTTCAAGGTTGCATATAGATTCAGGAAGATTAGANATTTTATTATAACCTAAATCAAGAAAATATAGATTTGAAAGATTTCCTATACTATCTCCAAGCGATATTAATACATTATTATTGATATAAAAGGATTGTAGATTTACTAATCTACTAAAAGATTCTGGCAGTTCAGATATCCTATTCCATTCCAGATAGAGAGATGATAAATCAGACCAGTTACCAATATTATCAGGTAAAAAATATATTGTATCATTCACACCGGAACTATTTCCATAATTACCTGCAACAAGAAATCGAAGCCTGCCATTGAACCAGGTTTGAGTTCCAAGATTTAACGGTGAATTATAATTGAGATTATTGATAATNATCAGAGAATCTAGAACTGCAATATCATCATCATAGAGGCAGGAATCTCCTGAAAGGATGGTTACATTAGAAGGAAAATCTGTATAAATAGTGTATGCACTATCGCATTGGGAAAATAAAATCTGATTAAAATATATCAAGATTATCAACAGTAAATTTTTTTTCATTATTTTAGATAAATGATTTTTTTAGTCTCAATTTCATTTCCTTGAGTTAATATTATTATATATAAACCTGCCGGTTGATTCTTCGCATTCCATAATATTTCCTTATAACCAGATCTAAGTCTTTCTTTTTCAAGAGTAACAACTAACCTGCCAGTAATATCAAAAATTTGTAGAATTGCTTTATCATCCATTCTAGTAGAGTATCCTATGGTGGTAGATGAATTGAATGGGTTTGGAAATGGATCTTCCAATCTGAAATGAGAAGGGGTAGCTATTTTTATTTCTGTAAGTGGATTTGTGAAACCAGTTACGGTAATGCTCTTTGATTTTTCAGGATGGTGGATGGGTGTTACATTTATAGAAATAGGATTTATATTTATATTAGATGAAATATTTCCAGAGAAAATCAAAGTTGTTTCCTGCCCTGGATGAAGGAGTACTTCTCCAGCTGTTGAATCNAACCAGCCTGCAACATCTTCTATAAAATAGAAGAAAGTTTCCGAATAACTCCCTTTATGGATAAGCGTAAAAGAAATATCAGAAATACCTTCTTGTAAATAGACTCCTTTGTTGCCATTGTATTCTTGATAATTATTTATCAGGATAGAATATGCTANAGGATACAAATCAGGTATCCGGTTGGCACGATAGACTGCTCCAATTGGCAAAGATAAATTATATTCTGCTTGCCAGATGATATCTCCAGCTTCATTAACTTCAAGAGATCTTCCACCACCACCAATGGTTGTAATTAGAACATTACCATTGTTGAGCTTTTGAGCATTACCAGAAGCAAATCCAAAAAGATCCAATGGTAATTCATAAGACCAGCCTAATTCTGCAGCGAAGTTANTTTCAGATTGATTTATTGCAATTTCAATTACTCTTGATATAGGTTCATCAGTTCCTCGAAATTCAGGACTAAGGTTACCGTTATCGAAAGTAAGAATATTTCCATTAGGCAGAATTTGAAGACTATGTTGAAAACTGAAACCAAGTTCTGAACCCATATCAATATCATTTGATGCAAGCTGATGCCCCATATTCCAGATTATTTCTCCAGATGGATAATTAATTTTAGTAATTCTGGAAAGATGGCGGGTTGATATATAAATAGAATTATCATTTGGATCAAATACTAATGCATTAACGTGTGTCCAATCATATTGAAGATCTGTATAGGCTTGATTCCAGGTACCTCCATATTGATCATAATCCAACATTGAAAAATGATCAAAAGTATTCCAGCTCCAGATTACATCTCCAGTTTCACTATCCCATTCTACTAGTTTATCACCAACCCATGTAAACTCCATTGTTGTTCCATCTGCTTGAAAACCTAGTCCTTGAAATTGTGGTGTCCATGCACCAATTGGTATAGTTCCCATGGATGTTGTTTCAATAATGCCCATATAGTTTCCATTTGGTAACTGGACTAGATCATGATGCAAAAATTCATCGTTTGGCTCCCGCCAAAGGATATTTTCGTCAAAAGAAAATTCAATCCCAGGAAGATTATTCTCTGTTCCTGTTTTGAGATAACAACCTAATAAATCACCGTTTAAAGAAGTATTATAATAAACAATATTTTCTGTACCTGAATTCCATATTTCACGACCATTTTTATCTATAACTGCCGAAAAATAGTTAAAAAACGAGCTGAAAATCGTGACTCCATTCTGAACTTGGGTTTCATTAAATATTGTTGTAATCGTATTCGATAATTTTGTATCAGTAGAGAAAGAATAAATTTCTGACCAGGAAACTTCCTGGTTAGATGTAAATATTGGTCTTATCCTCCAATGATAACTGTGATTCCATTCTAAATTTTCATCTTCAATATATAACAGATTTCCAGTTTGTTTCTGAGAAATTATGGTATCAAAATTTTCATCTTCAGCAATTTGAATCTCATAATTTTCTGTTTCTGGAAGTTGTTCCCATTCAAATAGAACATGAATATAAGATAGCGTATCACCATTTTCGGGACTAATTAAACCTGCGCATAAAAGGGACTGTGATAATGCAATGGGAAAAATGAAAACAACACTTTTTATTTTTTTTATCATTAAAAAACGATCTAAAATTTTTTTGGTTTCATATAAACTTAATATTTGATTATTGCGCAGGCTACAGATAATCCTGCGCCAGTTCCGATTAAGAGGACTGTATCGTTTCGTTTAATTCTTTTATCATTTATAGCGGTTGTTAATGCCATTGGTAATGATGCAGCCACGCAATTACCAAATTTGGGTAAAATATTGATCACTTTTTTTTCTTTAAATCCTCCTACTGACACATAAGCATCAACGGCTTTACGTGAAGCCTGGTGAGGCACAACCCAGTCAATATCATCACTCTCCATCCTGGTCGCTTTTAAGGATTTTTTTAACATTTTGTAGACTTTTTTTCTAGCAATCTTATATACGGCTGGACCATCCATGCTAAATANATTATCGGATATAGTTGTTTTTGGATCCAAAGGGTGTTTATTTGTGCCCCCGCCGCGGACTTCTGTTAAGTGAGATCCGCTTGGCCAGGTTTGCATATTATAATATAAAAGCTTGCTTTTTTCCTGTTTGATTGATGGTTCAATTACAACTGCAGCTGCTCCGTCTCCTAAAAGACACGCGCTCTCTGGTTCATCAAAATTTCGTCCAGATGTTCCTCGGTCAGATGAGACGATCAGTATCCTTTTATAAATTTTAGATTGAATAAGAGAACTGGCAGTATGAAAAGCAGTGATAAATGAAAGACAGGTAGAATGGATACTAAAGGATGGTATACCTTGAAAGCCTAAGGCTTTCTGGAAGAAAGTAGATGTATCAGGAATGGTTTGTTTAGGAACACCAGATGCATTTATTATCAGGTCAGGCTGGCTTCCATTTCCAAGTGCTTCTTTTGCTGCAACAGCGCCCATTTCATCAACATCAATAGATGAAACCCGACGCTCTAATACACCTGATTTATTTATTACCCAATCAAAGGATTTCCCAATTCTAGATGCAATATCCTTAGCGGTTTCTATTTTTGGTGGGATATAGATACCTACCCCCGTGATCTTAGTTTTCAAAATAATTTCCTTTTAGAAAAAATATTTAATTTCAAATCGAATATGCGAAAAACTTTCCATTTTGTTAAACTGATAGTTATTACCTTCTGGATGGATATTTGAACCATTTATCTTAGTTATGGAAAATAATCCTAAGAGGTTACGATACATATTATATTCAATTTTAAATTCAGTTAAAGATCCTAAAACCTTATTTAATCCTAAATTGGTTTCCAAATCCATAATTGACATGATAGAAAATTTTAATTCTTGATTCATAAATAATCTGTCTATCATTATAATTGCTGCCTTATTCGTAAGAGTGGCCAATGGTGCTCCAACTCCAGGGTTAAAAAAGAAAGCTGGTGTTATTTCTTCGGGATCAATATTAAGATTAGGTAAACTTATTTCCTGATCTACAGGAAGATTTTCAGATGAGTAGGATATTGTGTCGTGCTGGAAGTATTGTGCAATTAAATTCATGTTGAATGGTAGTTCTGCTTCTATCTGGAAGGTTGTTTGATAATAGTTTGATTGTTCTTTTAAAGGATATGAAAAATGAAGTGAATCATACCAGACAGGATTGTTCGTACTTTCGCGTTTTATATTTGAGTTAAGATCCTTTGTCAAAAAATATCCTATATCTCCACGCAGAACAAACCATTCCAATATTATCACACCTCCAATACCAAGAATATTTGTTTTACGATAGCCATACAATATGTCTATATAAGGGAAAGAAAGATCAGACCCATGGCCATAGATATTTACACCTGTTAAATTAAATATTCTATCATATGTTGAATAATATGAAAATGAGACATCTCCTTTTCCGTGGGAGATTGTAGTATAAATACCACCTTCAAGAGGAAGTTCACTTATTGGATATATTTGCCTTCCTTTAGGATAAACAGGTAGTGTGATAGGGAAATCATCATTGCCAAGTGGTATTCGGTTCGTTTGGTGCAATGGTGAGAAAACTATACTTGCTTTTAGATTGTTAAAATAATAATCTATTTTAGCAGACAGAGATCCTATTTTTCGCTCTTTACCAGAAAAGAAAATATAGTAATAATCTTTTGCACCTGCATTATCCAGTGGACTATTTTCATCAACACTTCCCCAGGAATGAATTTGTTTTCCTAATTGAATTTCAATATTACTTCCAATATAAGTTGCATAAAGTTCACGCATATCCAGCCTAAAATCCTGTGGATCTATTGATTCTAAAAAGTATGTATCACTCCTAACTTGATATTCCAAAACAAAATTTCCATTTAATGAAAGATTTTTCGATCTATTTTCAAAGTCCAGTGAAACCATTCTGTATGGTATATCTATTAGAGAAAAATCAGACAACCTTGAGATATATGCAAAATTTGCATATCCTTTAAAATCATTTTTTTGCTGATCGCTGAAGCATAATGAAACCAAAAATATGAGAGCAGATTTTTTCATGAATTATTCTTTTTTGATAAAGCATCCCCAAGCCAGTATAATATTTCATTACCTTGGGTAATCCACGCACGATAAAGAGCAAAATCAGGAAAATTTCCAAGTAGCTCACCATTCCATGCATAGGTTACTTTGGTTTTATCTATTGCTTCCTTGGTAAGAATCCAGATTCCAGCTGCGTTGTGTAATCTTACATGTTTTGGATTGAGTAATCCATCTGAATGTTCCACAGAATGGAACGAAAAAACCCATGTGTTTTCAAATTTTTCTAAATCATATTTAATAATGTAATCTCTCCCATCAAATGGAAATGGCATTTTCAAAATAATTTGGATAATATTTGGCTCTAATTGTTTAGTTGCGGTTACCCTTTTAAAAATACTAGGGTAATGCTCTATATCGTTTATAACAATGGCAATTTCATTTATTGGATAATGTAATATTGTTTCTGCTTTACTGATTGGGAACCCTCGATAGGTTGTCCACTCTATATTAATTTTACCAGATTGAAGGGTTTCCCAGTTCCTTATAGATTGTATTGGACGAAGATCTAATCCAAGAGGTAGGGAAATTAGTAGCGGTAAAGTGAAAATCTTTTGTATCATATATCAACCTAAAAATGTCTTGTATATATGAGCACAGTCTTTTTTAATATTTTCTTCAGTAAGGCCAAATTTTTCCAGATCATATTGATGGTTGCTTATGTATTTTTTTTGACTTTCGGCAGTCTCTCTAATATTTTTTATCATTTGCGAGTTTGGTTCTGTTTCAGTAAAAATCATTATTTCTTCCATTACAGATTCAAAGTTATTCATCATTCTATCATAATGGACGATCAATACTTTATCTCTGTTAATATTTTCCTGAATCCAGTCAAAGTGAAATCGATTTAATAATTCTACAAGAGCAGAATATAATCTTTTAATAAATCTGGATTTAACATTTTCATCCAATGACCAAAAATTAAATTTTTTATCTAAGACACNAGTTACCAGGCTCAATCCAGAAGGAATTACCTTTAAAGGNTCGCGAACCAAATATAAGGTTTTTGCATNAGGAAATCTATTTTGGAATGCTGGNAGATTNCTGCTCAGACTAAATAATTTTCCAATATAACGGNTTCCTCTNTTNGATTNCTGATTANNTTTCCAAAGNGAATTGAACCAAGAAAAATCNCTGGAGGACGTNTCCCTAATATTGGGGTCCACCCATTCAAATAGGTCTTTTTCATTAAAAGCTAAGAAAAATCCGTATAAGAAAAAACCATCGAAATAACGGAATAAAAGAGATACATCATCTGTTTCAACAGAATTTAAACTTGTCTTGTGGGCTTCCGTAGAATGGTGTCTGGCAGGACTTATAATTTCCATTAGAGGGAGAATGGGTTTTATTATTTTTTGAATTATAATGGATGGGTAGATCATTTGCCATAATTCCGATCCCGTTCCCATCCCTAGTTTGATAAGGTAACGATGCAAAAAGGTTGTCCCAGAACGGGGATTCCCAATAATAATGATTGGTTTCTCAATCGGTTTAATAATTGATGGAAATAAAAAAAAATCTATAGTTCTACCTAGGCTAACGAATATCCTTAGTATTAAAAGTAAAATACCAGTAAAAATAGGAGTAATCCATACCCCAAATGTTCTACCAATGATAATGTATACTGTTAGTATTCTTCTTAGAGCCAAAACAAAATAAAACGTTTGATTGAAAAGGTTAGAGCTTAAACTAAATTATATCATTAAACTGAATAGATATAAGAGTATTTAATTATTTTGAAAATTGTAATTGCATTTTATTTTCATAAAAAATGAAAATAAAAAATACTATTCTTCTTTGTTTTTTCTATTTACATATGCTTTGGGGACAAGCTTTTGATGGGCTTACTCTATTCTCTCCTATTGGAAATAGTCAAGGACAAGGCGGCCCTTACTATAGCTATCTAATAGATAATGACCTCAACCTAATTCATTCATGGGAGCATCAACGCGGTGCTGCAAGTATGCCTTATCTTCTTCAAGACAGTACTCTGCTTTATCCTTACCGTGTCTCAAACCCAACAATGACTGGAGGAGGTGTAGGAGGAGGTATTTCAATATTTAATTGGAGTGGTGATTTATTATGGTATACTGAAATTGCTGATGAAATTTATCAACATCACCATGATATTGAACCGTTACNGAATGGAAATATTCTAGTATTAGTGTGGGAGAGACACCCAGCGACACAAGGCAATGACTCTCCCTATTATGGTGGCTTTGGCAAAGGTTGGCAAGAGATGGGACGAATCAATGTCGTAAATAATCTAAATGAAATGTGGAGTGCTGCCATCTTAGAGCTTGAACCTTATGAAAATGAAATAAATATTGTTTGGGAATGGCACCTATGGGATCATTTAATCCAGGATGTAGACTCTAGCATAGTAAATTATGGCGTTGTTTCAGAGCATCCCGAATTACAGAATATCAATTTTGGGAATGTTGGCTCAAATCAAGGTCCTGGAGGCCCAAATGCAGATTGGAAACATTTTAATGCCATTTCTTATAATGAGGAACTAGATCAGATTGCAATTTCCAGTCGACACCATGGAGAAGTTTATATTATAGATCACAGTACAACTACAGAAGAAGCAGCAGGGCATACTGGCGGGAATGCAGGAAAAGGAGGAGATTTTCTTTATCGCTGGGGCAATCCTCAGGTTTATAACAGAGGTACAGCTGCTAATCAAAAGCTAGATTCCCAGCACGGGGTTAACTGGGTTTCTGCAGGATATCCTGGAGCAGGAAATTTAATTATATTTAATAATAATTATATTTCTGCTGGTCAACAATCTCGATCTGCTGTTTTTGAAATAGAAACTCCTATAAATGAAAATGGTACATATTATTTAGAACCAGGACAGGCCTATGGACCGGAGAATCCAGTATGGACGTACACAAATAACTTTCATTCCAATGTGCAGTCTGGTTCATTTCGATTACCAAATGGCAATACATTGATCACCGTCGCAAATGATTCGCGCATTTTTGAAGTTACTGCAGAACAGGAAGTTGTCTGGGATTACATTCATGCAGGGGGTGGTGGATCTATGATAGCCCGGGCTCAAAAGTATTCCTTGGATTACTTAGGAATTGATTTTCCTGAATATACAAATGGCGATGTTAATTTTGATNAGACACTNAGTGTAATGGATATTCTTCTTATTTCAGATATGTACTACGGTTTTGGGTATGNATCNACTCCACCAGCTGATTATAATGGTGATGGGACTCTTAATTTTTCTGATATTATGATTTTAGTGCAATTTATAATTAATAACTGAACCTATTTGTTTTCAAAATAATTTGGTTTTGAACTTATTANATNCAAATTNAAAGTAATTATATTANTTGTTTTATTTTTTNTAAAAATATATTTTAATTAATGNATTCTAACCTTACTAATTCCCCGATTCGAAATTGGTTTATTAATCAAAGTTTAAACCACTCTAAAAGAACCATTATCGTTTCCTTAATTGCAACATTAATCATGGCATCAGGAATGCAATTTTTTGTTATAGATGATGATATGATGAAAATGTTGCCAAAAAATTTAGAGTCCCGAATTGCTTGGGATAAGGTTCAGGAAGAATTTGGCAGTACTGAAATTATTTTTATTTCCTTTGGNGAAAAGGGTAAATCCATNTTTTCCCCTGATGCTTTCGAAGTACTTTGGGATGTTTCANNGGAATTGGAAGCATTGAATGAAATTGAANAAGCTCAAAGTATATCAACTNCAACCCGGATTGATAATTATGATGGNTTTATGNANATAGATNATTTACAGTACGATAGNGAATTAACCAGTAGNGGTATCCAGGNTATCAAATTATACCTTAATAAGAACCCNTTTGTTAAGGATCGATTTATAAGTAAAAATGNAGATTATTTAATANTTATNGTTAAACCTCNTGATGGATTTGGCTTAGATCGTGTAAGAAATAAATTAGTAGAAGTTGTAAATCCTATCACACGGGATTATGATGTGCATTATGGTGGACCAGCTTATATAACGGGAACTATTCCTGGGGTAATTCGAGATGATGTGAAGTCACTTGTAAAAGTAGGTTTATTTATCATGGTTNCTATTTTANTNATTAATCTAAGAAGTTTACCTGGNTTGGCAATGGTTATGATGGTAATTGGTCTATCNCTTATTGCAATGATNGGTTTNTTGGGTTGGGCATATAANATTACAGGATCTGACAGNTTTTTATTTACTTTAGTAAATACATCAATGCCCATTATTCTATTAACNATTGCAAATTCTGACGGTGTTCATGTAGTTACCAANTTTTTCAGGGAAATGAGGTTGAAAGGAGATGTGCGAAATGCTCTNATCATCACTATGGATTCTTTACTTGTNCCAATATTTTTAACCAGTATAACAACAGTAGCTGCTTTTTTAACTATGATTTTTTCTCCGTTGGAACCAATGATTGGTTATGGAATTACTATCTCAGCAGGTATAGTCTGGGCTTGGTTATTGAGTTCCCTTATGTTGCCTGCAGTAATCAGTCTTANAAAATGGGATTTGAGNTCTAAAGCAATATCNGAATCAAGTCCNTTTGAAAAAATGATAGAGCGTCTAGGTCAGGTGGTTCCAACCCATCCTAAATATATATTTACAATAGGTATTTTCATGGTGCTTGTAGGGGCTGTAGGACTATTTAATATTTCTGTTGATGTGAATCTTGCACACTTTTTTAAACCAGGAACAGAGATCCGCGATAGTATGGATTTTATGGAGCAAGAGATGACAGGAACCATGGATGTCCGTGCAAGAGTAGAAGGAGATCTAAAGGANCCTGCNATATTGAATGATATGTTGCTATTGCAGGAATCCATGGAAAAGGATGATAAAATATCNATCAGTTATTCTATTGCAGATGTAGTCAAACAAATGCACCNTANAGTTATGGAAGATAATCCTGCTTTTGAAAATATCCCCGAAAGCAGGCAGCAGGTGAATAACCTTTTTACAATGTATTCTATGTCTGGTGATCCTGAAGATTTTTCATCTATGGTTGATTATGATTATAAGGTAGGTCTAATTACTGTACTGAGCAAAATTATGTCTACAGAAGAAATATTTTCATATTTAGAAATGGTTAATAACTATGTCCGCAAAGAGCTGAAATCAGATTTGAAGGTCCATGTAACCGGAATGATGGTTGTTTTTCGAGATATGGTACTTATGATTATTAAATCTTGTACATTAAGTATTGCATTTTCTATTCTACTNATTGGAGTTATTTCGGCNNTTTTTTTTAAGCAGCTAGTTTGGGGNCTTTTNGCTGTNGTTCCACTCTCATCAGCAGTTATTCTCAATTTTGGNTTAATGGGNCATTTTAATATTGCATTGAATCATATCACTGCGATTCTTTCTTCTATTATTATAGGTGTTGGGGTTGATTTTGCAATACATTATATTTCTCAATTTAAAAAACTTACTAAGGAAATAGATGAAAACAAAATCAGTCAAAAAGTGATGGATGATGTAGGCTATCCTATAATTTTAGATGCTGGTTCAAATATGGGTTTTGGTGCTTTATTATTTTCTGTATTTATTCCTGTCCAGTATATTGGTGGACTTATGGTTTTTGCTATGATATCAACTTCTTTTGGNACCTTAACAATTTTATCTGCGATGGCAGAACTCNTTAAAAAGCGGTTGATNGATAAAAAATGAGAATATCTTANAANTTTATNANGATACAANAATGAAAAAATACCTAGTTANTATTTTCAGTGGATCTATTCTTTTTTGCCAGACAGGGATTGATATTGCTAAAATGATAGANCAAAAATCAAATCCGNAGGATTTGAAAAATAGGATTAAGATGGTGTTGACTAATTCNAAAGGAAAAACAAGAACGAATGTGATGCTTTCAATGTCTANGGATAATAATAAAAAACAAATAATTTGGTTTTTAGATCCNAGGGATGACAGAGGCNTGGCATTTCTTAAAATTGAACATGATGATAAAGATGATGAAATGCGTATGTGGTTACCTGCGTTTAAGAAAGTCCGAAGAATATCTTCTAAAAAGAAAGGTGATTCTTTTATGGGTTCAGATCTAAGNTATGAAGATCTNTNCAGNAGNGATCTGAGTGAAAATAATTATAATCGATTGGAAGATGANTTNATCTATGGTAAAGATTGTTATGTAATTGAAATTATTCCCAAAAAAGAAGCGAAATCATCCTATTCCAGACATAAATCATGGGTCGAGAAATCTTCTCATTTGATTTTAAAAGAAGAATCTTATGATAAACGGAAAGAATTAAATAAAAAGAAGCAATTTTTTTTTCAAGCAATAAAAAATTATATGGTTTTAGAGCGTATTCAAGTTAAAAATGTTCAAAAAGACCATACTACAGATGTTACATTTTCTGAAGTTAAAGTTGATTCAGGAATTGATAATACATTATTTAGACAAAAAAATCTCAAAAGAATTCCTAAATTATAGGTTATGTTGGAAATTTTTTACAATATGTTATAAAAAGCAAAACCAAATCATTATTTTTTGCTAAAGTTTTTTCCTAAAAGCAGGTGAGATATATATTGTTGATTTATATTGCTTATTTTTTATGGATGCTAGTTTCTAAGAGGTTTACCTTTTTTAAGCATATATTTGATACGATCCTGGGTGAGTTTTTCTCCCGCAAGAGAAACAAATGCTTCTCTTTCAATATCAAGAATGTATTGTTCATCTACGGATTTTGTTAGGCCTGCATTATTCCCTCCGGTAAGAACATAGGCAAGCTTTTCACCAATTTTCATATCGTGATCTGAGATTTTTCCCTGCATCTTAAATCCTTTTAGCGCCATTGTCATGGCAGTTCGTCCACCAGTTCCTGGTAGTTTTAGATCATCTCGATATGATGGTGGTTCATAATTGTTACTTAACTCAAGCGCTTTTTCTTTCGCAATCTGAATTAAATGACTGCGATTTAAAACTACGGTATCATCTTTTTTTAAGTAACCCAGATGCTTGGCTTCATCGGCGCTTGTTGCAATTTTTGCAAAACCGACAGTTTCGAAGGTTTTCTGAATTTTTTGGAATGCACCCATTCTGCCAGTACCGGCTTCCATAGCATTCAAAATCATCCTAAGATTGCCGCCACCTCCAGGGATAAGACCGACACCTACTTCAACAAGGCCCATGTAAGTTTCTGCAGCTACAACTCTATGCGCAGCAGGTTGAACAATCTCAACTCCCCCTCCTAATGTAAGCTGGAATGGCGCTGCAACGACAGGAAATTTAGAAAATCGAATTCTTTGTGTGGTTTCCTGAAGTGTTTTTACAGCGAAATTCAAGGCCTCCCATAGCTTATTCTGACTTAATTCTAAGAGCAAATTTAGGTTAGCTCCTGCCGAAAAATTTGCACCCTGGTGGCCTAGAACTATGGCTTTATATTCACCATCTTCTACAAGATCCAGTGCATAATTCATCATCTCGATCAGAGAACTATCTATAGGGTGCAGAACTGGTTGCAGGATTGAATGGAACTCAACATTTAAAACACCATCTCCTAAATCATTTACGCTGGAGCTTAGATCCCGCTTTAGCCTTTNACCTGCTGATTTTTGAAGTATAAGATTTAATACTTTTGGATTTTGTTTAACTGAAATTGGTTTTTTTTTAATGGGACACCAGTATGNCATCTTTCCATTTTCAATTGAATAGAAAGATTCTCTACCTNTTNTTANCATATNCATCACCCANTCAGGAACTTTNTTNCCTTCNGATTTCATTCTTTCTATTGATTTTTTTACACCGATTGCGTCCCAACCTTCAAAAGGACCTAACTCCCAGCCAAAACCCCACTTCATTGCATTATCAATATTTATAATATCATNAGATATTTCGGGGATTCTGTTTGCNCTATANATTAAAGATCTTGATATAACTTCCCAGAAATATTTACTACCTCTNTCATCGCCGTATANAAGGGNAAANAGTTTNTCTTTTAAANTTTGNTAATCTTTNGCTATCCGGTAACAGTCAAAACGGACCTGTATNAACGGTTCATATTCACCNGTNTTAAAATCAACAGATTGAATAGATTNATCATCCATCTTTTTGTAAAAACCTGCTTTGGACTTTTGTCCTAATCGGTCTGAATCAACTAATNTTNCTAAAATTTCNGGGATTTGAAATATATNTCGNTCTTCATCATCTNTNGCTTTTTCATANGTTGTAAGNGAAACATTTTTTAANGTATCNAGNCCAACAATATCTGCNGTTCGAAAAGTAGCGCTTTTCGGCCGNCCTGCAATNGTGCCNGTNAGNTTGTCAACTTCTTCTACTNTGAGNCCTTGNTCAACAGCCAGATTTAATGCGGTCATCATNCCATGTANACCAATACGNTTTCCGATGAAATTTGGTGTATCNTTAGCATGTACAATTCCTTTACCCAAAACTNATTCTCCAAATTCAACCATCGTTTTATATGTTTCATCAGATGTTTGGTNACCTCTTACCAATTCCAGTAANTGCATATATCTTGGNGGATTAAAAAAGTGTGTAATCATAAATCTTTTTTTCAGGTCATCAGGNAGCGAAGCAGAAAGATCNGNAAGCGGAATCCCAGATGTATTTGAAGTAAGTATAGCATTATTTTTCAAATGAGGTAACAGATTAGTATAGACTGATTCCTTAATAGAAAGTTTCTCTACNACAGCTTCCAGAACCCAGTCTACTTCTGCTATTTTTTCCATATTTTTTTCGTATGTACAGGCTGTCACCAAATCTNCATTTTTTGGTTTGTATAAAGGTGCTGGTTTTAATGATGTAAGTGTATCNTTTCCTTTATTCACTAATTCTTCATTTATATCAAATAGGTAGGATGGAATACCTGCATTAGCTAAATGACCNGCAATCTGGGNNCCCATGATTCCCGCACCNAGTACNGCAACTTTTTCAATNTTTTTTGACATAATTATTTCTATCTTTCTACTATTGTTGTNATACCCTGACCAGTGCCGATACACATAGTAGCTAGACCTAGATTAAAATCATTCTGCTCCATTACATTTATCAAGGTAGTAATTATTCTTGTCCCCGAACAACCTAGAGGATGGCCTAANGCGATAGCTCCNCCATTCANATTAATTTTGGATTGATCCCAGTTNCCGTTTTTTATCACATAGAGTGATTGAGCGCCAAAAGCTTCGTTTAGTTCAATTGTATCAATATTATCCATTGTTAATCCAGCTTTTTGGAGCGCTTTTTTGGTAGCAGGGAGAGGCCCCATTCCCATTTTTCTCCAGTCTACACCTGCGACAGAACGACTTTTTATAGAAGCTCTGGTTTTGAGTCCAAATTCTTCAGCAAAATTTTTACTGGTGATTAAAATAGCAGATGCGCCGATGGAGATTGGGCTGGATGTGGCTGGGGNAATGGTACCATTTTCCAAAAATGCAGGATTTAGACTTTTAATTTTTTCCAGGTCAGGTTTTCTTGGACCTTCATCCTTGTCAACAACAACCTCACCATGAACATCGATAGGAATAATTTCATTCTCAAAGCGACCATTTTCCCAGGCATCCAGAGCCTTTTGATGTGATTCTATGGCAAAATCTTCCTGTTCTGATCGGGTAATCTGACCATCTGCAGCAAGGTTCTCCGCTGTTTCTCCCATCCCGATATAGTATTCTTGTTCCGCCAGTATTGGATGAAAATCGGGGTTGAAGCCTCCCATAGGTATCGAAAACATGTCTTCTACCCCTGCAGCGATACCTGCGCAAATATCACCGCTTTCAATTTTAGAACTGATTTGGTGCACTGCATCCATAGATGAACCACAAAATCTGTTTACCACTGCGCCTGCAACAGTTTCGGGGAGCCCCGCAATGATACCCACACCCCTTGCCATCAACATTCCTTGGGGTCCTTCGGGGAATGCACATCCTAGGATAAGATCTTCTATAATATCGGGCTCTATTGTTTTATTGCGTCTTAGTAACCCTTTAATAACTTGAGCTGTGAGATCATCAGGACGGATACCTACCAGTTTACCATTTTTCATTCCAATCGGAGAACGAACTGCATCAATAATTACTGACTTTGACATAACCTATCTCCTGAAAAAACAATTTTTATGATATAAAATAGAATCGTTTAAATCAAAATGAGTAAAATAAATCACTTTTTTTAGATACATTTTTTCCATGCTGATAATTCCTTTTTAAAATGGATATTCTTTTTTAGTATAAATAAAATCGGCCAATTCCTGCTTTAAAGAAATAATATCTGAGTTTAAAATCAGTTTATTTTCTAGCAGCTGGATTGTTTTCAGATGTTCATCAGGAATGATTTCTTTGAAAATTTTATTNAAACATATCTTTGAAAGCGTTTTTATTTTTAATAATGACTCTGCTGAATAAATGCGCGCAATTACAGAACTCATATTGGAAGTGCCATTATTAGATTGTGTCTGGGTAACACGGCAGATTACTGATTCCATAGTATAAATTTCAGTGAAAATATCTGCCAAAGCTTCAGATAACTGCTGTTGATGCTTAAGGTCTTGTCCGTATTCACATAATGCTTCCTGAAAGACAAGTGTTGTTAACAGTTTTGCGCTCTTCAATCCATATTTTTCAAATATTAAAGGATCATTCGCTACTTCTTGGATTTCCTGGCTTAAAAAATTATTTGTTTCTTTTAAATAATTCCGCAGNGATAATTCTTCCATAAGAACTTTTTTCATCATGTAGCCTGTAATGATCATACGGTTAATTTCGTTAGTACCTTCCCATATGCTATTAATTCTGTCATCCCTGTAAGCCATTGCCAGTGGATATTCTTCAATAAATCCATAGCCGCCAAAAATCTGCAAACATTCATTTACAGTAATATGGGAAGTTTCACTGCCGAATATTTTAACCATTGAAGCTTCAACAGCAAATCGCTCAGTGGCTTCACCCATTTTTTTATAGTAATCAGGATCATTTTGATCTAAATCATCAATAGCATCCTGGATTAAACCAACAGTTCGGTAAAGCATGGAATCATTAGCAAAGACTCTGACTGAAATATCTGCAATTTTTCCCTTTATGGAATCAAACTTTGCAATGGGCTGACCAAACTGACGCCGTTCAAAGGCATATCTGATTGTTTCTTCTATGGCTAGTTTAATTCCTCCAACAGATGCTGCTCCTAGCTTATAACGACCAATATTCAATGCGTTAAAAGCAATTACTGCTCCTTTTCCAACTTCATAAAGTAAATTTTCAACTGGAACCTTTACATCTGTGAATTTGAGCGAAGTAGTAGAAGACCCTTTCATACCCATTTTTTTTTCTTCAGCACCTATTTCAAAACCTTTCATCCCGCGTTCAATAATAAATCCAGAAAATTTATTCCCATCTACCTGCGCGAGAATAGTGAATATATCTGCCCATCCGCCATTACTTATGAACTGTTTTTCGCCATTCAAGATGTAATGAGATCCATCGCTTGAGAGTACAGCGTTAGTTTTGGCTGCCAGGGCATCAGAACCGGAAGAAGGCTCTGTTAATCCATAGGCAGCTATCCATTCACCAGTCATGAGTTTAGGTAAATATTTTTTCTTTTGTTCGGGTGTACCAAAAAACACGATACCCATACTTCCTATGCCCGTTTGAACACCAAATGTGCATGAGAATGAAGCAGAACCACCTCGTGAGACTCCTTCTGAGATAATACAGGAAGTAATTTTGTCTAATCCACTTCCACCATATTCTTCTGGTGCGTCTACACCGATAAGCCCTAATTCACCCATTTCGCGTAGAATAGAAAGGCTTAGGCCCTTATCAAGTTTATCAATTGCATTAATATTAGGATAAATTCGATCCTTAGCAAATTCATTTACCATGTTTTCAATATCTTTATGGTCATCAGTAAATAACTCGCGGCAAAATATGGTTGTGTTGTATACAGATGATACTAGCCATTGACCGCCTGTTTTTATTGATATAGGGATTGTTTCGTTCATGTGTTCCTTTTTTTCTTTAGACCATTAAGAATAAAATTAGATATAGTATCAATATATTCGTGTGCTTTTACTCCAGATTTATCAAATAGTGTAAACCAGTTTATACCTTCAATATTGATCAGGATGGAGAGGGCGGTAATCCGCGGATTAACATTTTTAAATTCATTGTTAGCAATACCAAAGTTAATAATTTTTATTATGTACTCTAAGAAATCAGTATATATCTGTTGAAGCTTAGCGTTAAAATCAGGATTTAAACCTGCTAGTCTCCAGAATTCCACCAACAGTTTGAATGAGGAAGGGTTTTTATCAAATTGTTCAATAAAAAATTCGAATAATGCTCTCAATTGCTCGGAAGCAGAATCCTGTTTTTCCAGCTTTTCAACTACACCAGAACTATATTGAAGAAACCAATAATCTACAAGAGACAGATATACTTCTTCTTTGGATTTATAATACCAGTATATAGCTCCTTTAGACAGGTTCGATTTTTCAACAATATCATCCATGCGGCTCTGGTCATATCCTTTTGTGACAACTACTGATAGAGCAGCACTCATTATTTGTTCTTTTCTGCGATCTTGAAGTTTCATTTTTTTCAATTTAGTTTAAGACAGTTTATAAACTGACTGGTCGGTCTATTTTATCACTAATTACCTTTACAGTGCAATATTTTAAATAGATAAAATCACTTTTCACATGATTATAAATATATATACTATTGATAATAGGTCTCATTATAAATAATTATTGACATCATAATTTATCTTTTCATAATTTATGTTGATAATAAGTCTCATTAAAGAAAAGAATAATTATGAATCCCTAAGGCTCCGTCACTCCCTAAATAAGAGTTAGTTCTTAGTTTATTACATCCAAGGCAAACAGATCTAACATTTTCGGAGCCTTAGAACCTTTATAATAATGGCAGAATTAATAATAGTATTTAGAGAAGTTTTAGAAGCATCCCTAATAGTGGGGATACTCTATACCTATTTAAATAAGACTGGTCAATCAGCTTCTATTATTAAACTTTGGCAGGGAGTGTTATCGGCTCTGGCAATGAGTATTTTGGGGTCCCTTCTGTTTCAGAAGCTTGCCGGGGGGTTTCATGGAAAGGCGGAGAAGCTCTTTGAGGGCATTGTGATGATTGTTGCTGCTATTGTATTAGGAACGATGATTGTCTGGATGGCAAAGAATAGAAATATTGCCTATGAGATAAAGGAAAAAGCAGAGGATGCACTTGAAAATGAAAAATTAGGTTATGGTATTTTTGCATTGGCCTTTATATCTGTTTTCCGGGAAGGAATTGAAACGATTTTATTTTTATATAGCGTTATGATGAAGCAGGGTGGACTAAATATAACTCTTTCTTTAGTAGGTGGAGTCTTAGGTGTTAGTCTTGGATATATGATATTTGTCCAAGGGAAAAATGTTCCCCTCAAAACATTTTTTAATGTTAGCAGTGTGTTATTGATTTTTGTTGCTGCAGGGATGATGGCATATGGTATTCACGAATTAGAATCCGCAGGTATCATTCCCGATTACGGTCGCCTTTGGAATATTAATCCACCACAGTTACCAGATGGTACCTATCCCTTAATGCATGATAAGGGATATGTAGGAGGTTTATTAAAAGGTCTTTTTGGTTATAATGGAGACCCAAGCCTTATAGAAGTTTTAGCTTGGATAATCACTGTCTGTGGATTGGGTTTTCTTTGGAAAGATGTTTTGACGTATTCAGAATGAAAAAAAATATTTTACAATTTATTGCTGTCATTTCTTTGGTATTAACCGCATTTAGATGTGAAGATGACCCTCTTCTGGACCCCGATACTGGAGATGAAGAGCCTGCAGGTAGCTATGGTAATCTGGCTTTACCAGGAGAATCTGATTCAATAAAAATAACGAACCCTGAAATTTTCTAATTGTAGACTGGGCAAATGAATTATTCAAAGATTTTTTTATTTTTTATTTTAATGTCTATCTCAACTATACTTGCTGATAATCACAATACAAATGTTTCAGGAACTGTTATGAGAACTGGAAATAATGTACCTCTGGAAGGTGCAAATGTTTCATTTTTTAGTGAATCTGGAGATGAATACGGTGCATCCACAGATGGAAATGGGAAGTTTAACATTTACGGTGTAAATCCAGGAAGTTATACCGTAAAAATAAGTTTTATTGGATACGAAGATTATAAAAAAAGTATTATAATAGAATCAGGTAAAGTATATCAAGTGGACGCATTCTTGTCCATTGAGCCAATTCTAATGGCGAAGCTTGAGATAATCAGTGAAATTGATGAGCCTTACGAAAATCTTCCAGGAGCTGCCACAGTGATGGATGCAATGATGCTTAAGCTTGTAAACCCTATCGGAACTCAGGAAATGCTAGAGTATGTACCTGGAATAAATGGATTTGCAGATGATGGAATAGGTAATTCTAGAATCAGCATTGGAATACGGGGCCTAAACCCAAGAAGAAGTTCGAGGGTTCTTATACTTGAAGATGGTGTACCGATCCAGCCTGCGCTGTATGTCTATCCGAATATGTACTATAATCCTCCTTCGGACCGGATCGATCAGATTGAAGTTATTAAAGGAAGCGGAACAATATTATATGGTCCTCAAACAATGGGAGGTGTTATTAATTATTTTACCCGGAGACCGCGAAGTGAATACGGAGGTATGCTGAAATTAACTGCTGGAGAAAATGGCTATGGTAGCTTTTTTGCCGAAATTGGTGGCTGGGGTACTAAAAAGCTTAAACCTGAATTGCAGCTACTTTATAAAAGAGGGGATGGATTCAGAGAGAATAATAGCTTTGAGCAGGTAAATGGCACTTTCAAATTAAACTTTATTTCTTCAGAAACGAAAAATATATATCTTAAAGCAAACCTGAATTATGAAAATTCAAATGCAACATATACAGGATTAACTCAGTGGTCGTTTGAAAATGACCCGAAATTTAATCCTAAAGAGGATGATAATTTTAATGTTTTTCGTTCAGCTGTTGATATAATACAATCTGAGAAATTGAATTCAAATATGTCGAGAAGTACTACCGCTTTTTTAAGCTATTTTGATAGGAGATGGTGGAGAGAGAATGATATATTTATTAAAGCGAATGATTTAGGAAGTGCAAACCCAGATGCACAGAGCTATTGGAGTATTGGTGATTTAGTAAGAGTTGGAAATGGGAAGGATAATTTCGGAATATTGAGGACATTTTATGTATTTGGCTTAGAACGGTCGTATAAAATAAATCATACTGTTTTTGATCAGTCAGCCAAACTGGAAACTGGCTGGAGGGTGTACTGGGAAAGATTTATTGATGATAGACAGACAGGTATTACAAAAGACTCATCCTATGCTCCAAATGCAAGGGAAGGCGCCTATTTTAAAGGATCAGGTGAATCGCTGGAGATTCTTGGAACGAGCCATCATTATGAAACAATGGCTTTTTCAGGATTTATAAGTGAATCAATAGATTTTGGAACCCTTACTCTGCGACCTGGATTAAGGTTAGAGGTCTTTGAACAGGAAAGGGTTGATAGAATGCAAGGATCATTATATCAGGATAAGACTCTTTTTGTAATGTTGCCAGGATTGGCTTTTTCTAAGCGTATTAGTGAAATAAATCTTTTTGGTGGAATACATCGTGGCTTTACACCGCCATCCAGCGGAGCTTTAAAAATCTTAAACTTTGGCGAAGGGCTTGAAAATTCTGGCCTGGATTTAGAAGCTGAAAAGAGTTGGAACAAAGAATTGGGATTGCGGGGAACAATTACTATTCTAGATTTTGAATTTGCTGGATTCCACAACAATATTGAGAATCTTGTCGCAGCAGGAAGAGGAACCGCATTTAAGAATTTAGGAAAAGTCACTACAATGGGTGTTGAAGCCAGAACAAGTATCCTTCTTTCAAATATAAATTCTCTTATTCCAGATATTTATGTTTCATATACCTTTCTCTCTACGGAAGTGAATGAAGGAGATATTATATCCAATGTAAAATCTGGAGGTGCCATTGTTAGTATCAAAGGGAAAGAATTGCCGTACTCTCCAAGCCACACGGTTACCGCTGGAATTGAACTTCGACCTATAAAAAATATGATCTTGCGATCAGATTTCAGATATGTCAGTAAGGTATATACTGATTTTGAGAACATAGAAGAAATGGATAAAATAGGAGTTACGGGACCGATACCTGAGTACAGCATCATCAGTGTTGCAGGAAATTATCAAATAAGTCGAGAATTGACTATTTTCTTTTCTGGGAAAAATATAACAGATGAAATATATATAGGGTCAAGACTGCATTCCAACCCAGGGCAAAAAGATGCCAATATAAGTTCTGGTATCATTCCTGGTCCTAGAAGGCAGATTAATATAGGTCTAGAGTATTCATTCTAGACTGTAAGACGTTAATAATTTTTTGTGAGTAAGGAGACTGTATGTAAAACTAATGAGAATAAGACCCATTATAAATACTTTAAACTTTTTTAAAAAGGAGAAACAATGAGAAACAATAACAAAGTTCTTTATTTCATGTCGTTCATGTTGGCAATGTTTATAGGATGTGAAGACAGTGATACTGATCCAGCAGCAGCTGATACTTCAATAGAGACACCGGCTACATACGTGTTTGAAAGTCGGTTTAATGAAGGTGAAAGCAGTGTGTATTATAATGGTCAGGTCGTGAGGACTCTACTTATTAATGATATCAAAACACAGTGTGGAACTGATGCAGGTACAGGGAATCCTGCAACTTTGCTTAGTATGATGGCTAATGATGATGAAAATAGAACTATATTAACGACGACGACACCTACCTCTGTTCAGACAACATATCGTTCTATTAGCTCGAGCCATTTAAATGATAGATTGACTGCTGTAGATACGTACACTATTCCAGGTTATGATGCAAATGCGACAACTCTTATCAATGGATGGATTCAGGAACTTGCAGCTGCCGGAAAAACCAGAGCAAGCGGAGTGCGGCTCGATCAAATGATCCAGAAAACACTCTGGGGTGCTGTAGCTTACTGGCAGGGGACATCTAAGTATATGTCAAAAATTCCAAATGATGATAATTCTGTTTCTGATGATGGTGACCCATGGACAGCAATGGAACATCACTGGGATGAGTCTTTTGGTTATTTTGGTGCTGCCCGTGATTATAATACGGGATATACCGATGACACTGATCGAAAATCTAGTCCTTATAATGATTCTAATAATGATGGTGCTATTGATTTTCTTTCGGAATATAATGTCGGCTGGGCGGTCACTGCTGCCAAGAGAGATGTTTGCACAGGATGTGCAGACAATGACTTTACAAAGACCATAATGGATGCATACTTGGAAGGCAGAACTTTGATTCATAATCAAGCTCCGCTCGATCAAATCCTTGTTCAGAGAGATATCATTCTTCATACCTGGGAGAAAGTTGTTGCTGCAGTTTCAGTTCATTATGTTAATGATGTAGTAGCGGATATTTCTACCATAATTGCTGCAGGTGATACCACCGTAGGACCTTTATCTGATGCTTGTGCAGATTATAATAACCATTGGGCTGAAATGAGAGCATACGCACATGGATTGATCTACAATGATTTCAAAGTTATTGCGGATGTTAATTTAAATCGTATTCTTTCTTTGATGGGAACGGCTCCGGTATACCCCGCAAATGGTACCTTTACAGATATGCAGGCATACCATGATGCATTGGCAGGTGAAGTAAAAGCTATTTTTAAAGCTTCGTATAATTTCACGGATGGAGATATGGCCAACTGGTAAAATCTGTTTATTTTATTTATAATATAAATAAGGGGTCTTATTGTTAAGACCCCTTATTTTTTATCCATTATATTTTATGAAAAATAGATTAACAAAAGAGCAATCATATATTCTTTTATTTTCAGCCTGCATTATTTCGCGATTGGCTACCGCTATTTTCTATATTGAGGATATAGACAGTTTAAGGTTTGCACTTAGTATTAGTGAGTATAACTTATTAAAACTACAACCTCATTTTCCTGGATATCCTGTCTATTGTTTTATGGCAAAAATTCTTTTTTTCTCTACAAATAGCTTAGGAGTTACATTTTCATTACTAGGCGGTAGTTCTATTTTTTTTATTATCTTATTTACATTAAAATTTTGCAATATTCAATTAAATACCTTAAAAGGTTTTCTTTTTACGATCATAATATTTTTCAACCCGATATTGTGGTTGATGGGTAATCGCTACATGCCGGATTTAATGGGACTGGCTGTATTGGTCTCTTCCTTATACTTGTTAACTTATAGAAGGACTGCAAAATTATATCAACCTATCGGTTATTTATTGATTGGTATTTTGGCAGGTATACGACTTTCTTATCTACCTTTTCTAATGGTACCATTTATTTATCATTTAATTGGTAATAAAGAAAGGGTCAGAAATTTGCTTTTATTTAATTTGGGTATCGCTTTATGGTTTATACCCCTGATATGGATTTCAGGATTTGAAAATCTCTATTTAGTAGCCACAAAACAGACAATCGGACATTTCTCAGATTTTGGAGGTACAATTATTACAGAGAATAATTGGTATGATAGATTTATAAATCTTTTTAGATCAATATGGGCTGACGGCATGGGTGGATATTGGTCAGACCGGTCATGGCAAACATTGATATTGTCCTTCCCACTTGGTTTTTTATTATTTCGTGGTGCAGTTGGCTTTATAGAGAATTTTCGAAATGATAAAATACAGATACTGCTTTTTGTTTCTGTTATTGTCTATATAATATGGATATTTTTCTTTCAAAATATTATTCATAAAAGCAGGCATGTTTTACCGATAATTATTTTTTTATTTTTTTTATTAAATATTGGAAAAGACAATATTCTGATAAAAAAGAGTATATTTGAAAATATTCTTCTAGGATTATTTTTTCTTTCATTAATTAATGTGACATTAACGTTAGTAATTCAGCATAAAAAGCCTACAGCTGTATCCAAATTGAAAGATGATATTCTAGATTCACCGGTTTATAAAACAGTTCTAAGTATTCCTTTGATAAATTACTATTTGGCAAAAAACGGTGTAGATGCTGAATATTTGAGCGTGGAAAACCAGGCAGATTTAAATATGATTAATTCTTTCAATAAAGACAGTATCTTAGTAGTGGGAAATTTTGCTCATCTTTTTCAAAATAGTTTCCAACAGGTCCATGAAAAAATATTTTTTCATAATCCTTATGTCAACAGGATGTGGTCAAAGATAGAAACATATAAAATTATCAAAAAGTTTGAATGAATAGTCAGACTAAAATCAAGCTAAATATTTTAGGTGCTGGCCCTGCAGGTTTGGCAGTTGGATACTATGCAAAAAAAAAAAATATCCCAGTAAAACTATATGAAAGTTCAAATGATGTCGGCGGAAATTGTAAAACCATAACCCAAGGTGAATTTAGTTTTGACACAGGAGCTCATAGATTTCATGATAAATATGATCAAGTCACTTTTGAAATAAAAAATCTACTTGGTGATGATCTTTTACATATCAATGCACCTAGCCAGATATTTAGTCAAGGTCATTTAATAGATTTTCCTTTAAATTTAAAAAATTTATTTGTGAATTTAGAATTTCGCCAAATATTAAAAGTTGTATATGAAAATTGTATTAAAATACTAAAAATCAATCACCATCCAAATAATTTTCAAGATTTAGCTTATCAGATATATGGGAAAACTCTTGCAAATACATTTTTAATAAATTACACAAAAAAGTTATGGGGCCAAAATCCATCTACTTTAGAAACTACTGTTTCAGGTGATAGACTAAAGAATTTAGATCTATCTTCAATATTAAGTGAATTATTTTTTAAATCCAGTAAGGATAAACATCTCGATGGCTCATTTTATTATCCAAAATATGGTTTTGGAAGTATCTTTTCTAAAATGAGAGATAGTATTGGTTCCGAAAATGTAGAATTAAACTCTCCGGTAGAAGAATTAATTCATGATGGCCGTAAGATAATGGCAATTATTTATAATAACGGAAAGATAGTATCCGATGTGGAAATAATAGTGAATTCTTTGCCTATAAATATTATAATGAATATTCTTAATCCTTCACCACCAAAGGACATATTAGATATTATTGATAGTCTGCAATATAGAAGTTTAAAGATATGTGTTTGTTATTTAAATAAACCTTATTTTTCTCAAAATGCATCTCTCTATTTCCCTGATAAAGAATTTCCATTTACCAGAATCTACGAACCGAAAAATCGAAGTAAAAAAATGGCTCCAAATGATAAAACATGTATTGTTATTGAAATTCCTTATACAAAGGGTGATAAAATATCTTCTCAACCTCAAACCAAATTGTATGAAGATATTATTTCAAAGCTTGTTGAAAATAAATTTATGAATAAAGATGAAATAATTGATTATAATTTTTTTAACATGGATTATGCTTATCCAGTACAGGAAGTTGATATAGAAAAAAAACTAAAGCATGTATTCTCATATCTAAAAAGATTCAACAATATGTACCATATAGGGAGGGGTGCAGAGTTTAAATATTTTCATACACATAATATCCTTTTTAATGCACATAAACTTGTAAGAGGAATAATTTAAAAAATTTTATTGCCATCCTCTTATATTAGAATTAATAATAGATTTTATCAATTCAATCTGACTTTTGCTGTCATTAAGACATGGGATATATTCAAATTTTTCCCCACCGTTATTAATAAATAAGTTTCTATATTGAATATTAATCTCTTCTAGAGTCTCTAAGCAGTCAACGCTAAATCCTGGAGATACAACCTGAATATGTTTTATACCATCTTTTGCTTGTTTGGTAATGAATTCATCAATGTATGGCTTTAGCCATTCTTCAGATCCAAATCTGGATTGAAAAGCGATTTGGTAAGAATTTTCATCCAGATTTAATCTTTCAGCTGTTAGGCGCGTTGTTTTATGACAGAAACAGTAGTACGGATCTCCTTTTTCTAGATAGCGGTCAGGCATACCATGAAAGCTGAAGATTAGTTTTTCGGGTACACCATGGATTTTAAAACTTTTTTTTATGGATTCTATCAAAGAATTTATATAATTATCGTGTTCATGATAACCTGAGACGAACCTTAATTCAGGCATCCAAGGATTATTTTTTATGCATTTTGATACTGCATCAAATGTGCTCAAAGTTGTCGGTGATCCAGCCTGAGGATAAAGCGGTAAAATTAATATCTTTGATATCTTTTCTTTTTTAAAGAAATCCATAGCTTCATTAATAGAAGGAGAGCCATACCTCATTCCAAGCATGATTACTACATTTTCATCAAAATGGTCTTTTAATTTATCTATAATACTTTTTGAAAAACAAAGAAGTGGGGAACCATTTTCAGTCCAAATTTTTTTATAGAGTTTTGCAGATTTCTTCGGTCTAATATTTAAAATAACCAGCTTTAATATTATAATCCATAGGATGCGAGGAAAATCAATAACTCTTTTATCCATTAGAAATTGATTTAAATATTTTTTAAGATCTTTTTTTGTAGGAGAATCAGGAGTGCCTAGGTTCGCAATTAATATTCCTATTCGTTTACTGTCAAAATTAAATGAATGTTCCATTCTATTTAGGAACTAGTTTTATCAGACAGTTTAATAACATTATTAAAATGATAACCTATAGTATAGAGATAAAAATTATTTTGCATTCGAGAATTGTCAATTATTATACAGAATAAAATAAAATAATTACAATTAGAAAAAAACTAATCCAATTATATATTGCATATTAGTCCCATTTGCAATAATATATTATTGATAATAAGTCTCATTAACATTATTTATAATTTTTATCTATTAAGATAAGGAATTGAATTATGCTATTATTATATAATGCTCAGCCAATTTCAATTTATCTAGTGAATAGGGAAAATAGAATTGGAATAAACTTCTGCAACGTCAAAATGAAAATGACTCCTTGTCAGTTCCAATTGTTCCATAATTACCTTACGAACATAAGTCAGTCATTAAAAGAGTCACAGGAGAAAGTTCAGCTATTACTAGTAAAAAATAATTTAAGCATTACTATTTCCTTAAATCATTTTTTACAATTATTAGATGGAGTACAATTAGTTATGTCTGAAAGATTTGGAAAAAAATTATATAAACAATAATAAAAGGAAAAAAAATGAAAGGTGTACAAGACAAGTTAGATGATTTCTCGGTTGTTGGAGTAAAGCCAGGTTTTATGACTCATGATCAGGAGGGTAAAGATTCAGCCTTTGTAACAATTAATGAGAATTCATTCGAAGGAAAGTGGAAAATAATCTATTTTTACCCAAAAGATTTTACTTTTGTTTGTCCCACTGAGATTACCGAATTCTCAAGTTTAAAGGATGATTTTGAAGATCGTGATGCTGTTCTTTTAGGAGGAAGTACAGATAATGAACATTGCAAACTTGCATGGAGAAGAGCGCATGATGATCTTAAGGAACTTAATCATTGGTCTTTTGCGGACACAACTGGATCACTAATTGATATGCTTGGCATTCGTTCTGATGAAGGTGTTGCCCTTAGGGCTACTTATATTGTTGATCCACACAATATGATTCAACATGTAAGTGTAAATAATTTAGACGTAGGCAGAAATCCTAAAGATACTTTAAGAATTCTTGATGCATTACAAACAGATGAGCTTTGTGCATGTAATAGACCAGTTGGAGGAGAAACTCTCTAGTGAATAACATAGATGATTTAAAAAATTCTATTCCAGATTATGCAAAGGATATAAGATTGAACCTTACATCCTTGATTACAAATTCAGAATACGATGATGATATTGTTTATGGTTGTGCTTACTCAAGTTCTCTTGCTGCTGATTGTTTGAGTGAACTATCAGCCGTATTTGAAAATGAATGCAGATTAAGAATATCGGATTCATTTATAGAATCAGTAAAAAGTACGGTAACAATCATGACACTAAATAATATTTGGTATAAATATCGTGATGCCATGCCTATATCTGAAATGAAAACAGCTGCCCAGAGAATGAGGGTTAATGTAATGATAAACCATGGAGGATTAGATAAAATTATTTTTGAATCCCTTTCTTTATGTATTAGCGCTGTAAATGGATGTAATTTCTGTGTCAAAGCCCATTCCGCCCTACTGTTGGACAATGGTCAATCCAAGGATTATATACTAATGATAGGTCGCATTGCTTCTGTTATCCTTGCTATTGATAAGGCTTTAAGATTGAAATAATATGGTAACAATCTGAAATATTTTTTTTATTAAATTCTGAGGAAAAGATTCCTCATCTACTTTTATTCTATGACATATAGGGGATATTAATCCTATACCATCTAAATAATTATTGTTAATGTCATCATAAGGATATACGTTCTTGTAATATAAAAATGACTGATAAACTAGTCATAGAGGAATGGATACAATGAAATCGCAGAAAAGAACAGAATCAGATCGAAGAGGAATGGAGAGAAGAGTTAATAATATTTCTATAAACTTTGGAGAACGAAGAAAAAATAATCGTCGTTTAGAAACTGATCGTCGAAATAAATCATAAATTGCCCGATATTTAGACTCATTTTTTAAATTTGGCAAACTTTTTATATAGGTATGGTAAACTGTTCAATATTATTGATCAGCTAATATGATTTTTCTATTTATATTTCTTTTTTGATATATCTTCAAAAAGATTTAAGTAAATTAATTTTTTATTTTATAAAAATTATTATCGCAACATTATTGATTGTTTTTATATCTGAAATAGCAAAGCATAGTTCCCTTATTACAGCTGTATTAGCATTGATCCAGCTATAAATTGATACCAAGGACTTAACAAAGATTATCAATCTTTAGAATAGTATATTCTGGTTTGTTTTACCATCTTTGATATTATTTATTACATTAATATGGAGTTGAATTATAGATCGAAATCATATTTATTTAAATAATATCCAAAATAATAAAGATGATAATTTTCAATAATTCATTAAAATATATTTTTGATTAATCGAATATATATAATGTTTCTAACTGGTTTAATCTGGGGAAAGACCGAAACAATTGCTGTATTTGATTTTAAATATGATAGTCTATCGAGTAATGAAATAATAACAATTATGGATAGATTTAAAACTGATATTACTAAAGTCAGTGATTTTATAATTGTTGATAGAGAAAGAATTAATAAAATACTCAAGGACCGAGGAGTTGAAACAAATAGTTGCTTCCAAGATTGTGCGATTGAAGTAGGGACATTGCTTGGGGCATTAAAAGTAGTTTGTGGCAGTATTGGAAGAATAAGTCTTTCCTACAATGTTTCTGCTATGGTGATAGATACAAAAACTGGAGACATTGTAAAATCAATCCGCTATAATATAATTAATAATGATAGCATTTCTTCTTCTGAAATAAATACTATTGCATTAAAAATAAACGAAAAAGAATCATTGAATAAATTAAGTAAAGAAAAAATGCATCCAAATATTCTTAATAATAATAGAACTTTTATATACGATAAGCCTCTTGCTACATCTTGGCAGGTTGAAACCATGAAAATCCGTGCAAAGAGAAGAGGAATTAATATCGAATATTTTGTACAAGAATGTTATGATATTCCTTTAGCACAATTGACAAAAGTTCAGGGTGAAGAGATAATAAGATTTTTTGAGTATAAAAACCCCCCTTTACATTGGTTGATGTCCAAATAAATAATCTGTAAAAAAACTATTATAATGCTGAAAAGGACTTGTATTTTAGTAATAGAATGAGCTATTTAAAAGTTAGGAGACCCTCATGAAACAATATAAAAATTTCCATGTTGTTGACCATCCGCTAATACACCACAAAATGTCATTAATCAGGGTAAAAGCGACTGGTCATATGAATTTTCGTGAACTAGTAACAGAGTTATCTACTCTTTTAGCTTTTGAACTAACTAGGGGATTACCCACCAGTTCAAAAAAAATTGAGACTCCAATGGCTTTAACAAGAGGTAAGTTTATTTCGGGAAAAGATGTTATCCTTGTTCCTATTTTACGAGCAGGATTAGGGATGATTGACGGTCTACTTAAATTAATTCCAAACGCAAGAGTTGGTTACGCGGGCTTTGAAAGAGATAAAAAAAGTCACGAGCCGGTTCATTATTATTTCAAGACCCCATTAAGCGATAAAAATCGGATTTTTATTATATTAGACCCAATGCTTGCTACAGGAGGTACAGCCATTGCTACTGCACAAATGTTAAAAAAGTGTGGAGCAAAAGATATCAAATTCATGTGTCTGATTGCAGCACCTGAAGGTAGAGAAGCATTCTGTGAATCTCACCCTGATATTGCAGTTTATGCAGCAAGTCTGGATGAAAGATTAGATGATAATAAATATATTATACCTGGACTTGGCGATGCAGGAGATCGATTATTCGGTACAGAATAATTATTTTTTTCTTAATGAGTATTATTTATAATCTTAAAAGCTTCAAGCTAAAACCTTATTATATATTTTAAAGATTTATTATTTTATGATTGAGCAATGAAATTACTGGAAAAAATTACAAAATATGTTCATCCACAGAGAGGATTTTTACCCTATCCAGATCCAATATTAGAATTACCTCCTACTTATAGTGCTTGGGATGAATTGAATAAACATATGCCGGAATTACTTCAAAAAGATGATTTTAAATATGCTCTAAAAAATATTCCTCAGTTAGATTCATCTGGAATTAAAAATGGGCCAGAATTAGATAGGTCTATGCGCCAATTATCAATGTTTGCAAATGCCTATGTGAATTGGGGTAAAGAACCAGTCAAATCCATCCCAAAAAACTTAGCAATCCCGCTATGGGAAATAGCTCATCGTTCAGGGAGGCCTCCCATCACTAGCCATGCATCCGTAGTTTTATCTAATTGGCGGAAAATTGATCCAGATGGGCCAATTATACCAGAAAATTTAAAAACACTCCAGAATTTTCTTGGCGGGGTGGATGAAGATTGGTTTTATTTAGCCACCGTTGGAGTAGAATCAGTGGGCGGTCTTGCCCTTGCTAAACTTTTTTCTTGTATATATTCAGTCCAACATAATGTTAACTTGTTAGTTAAAGAACTTTACGATCTTTCTTTATTAATTAATGATATTAACAAGGCTTTAGAGAAGATGTATACAAATTGCCGTCCAGAAGTTTTTTACAATCAAGTAAGACCATTTCTAAGAGGATGGCCTGATAGCGGAATTATTTATAAAGGGGTTAAAGATGATGATCCAAAGGTCTTTATTGGAGGAAGTGCAGCGCAAAGTTCTTTATTGCAGGCACTGGATGCTGGGCTTGGTATATTCCACCCAAGCAATGATTCGGGTCCATTTTTGATGCAAATGAGAAAATATATGCCAGTAAACCATAGGAAAGTAATTAGTTTGCTGGAATCAGAGTATATATTATCCAACTATATTAAAAATAGTAGTAATATAGATCTGGATAAAGCTTATGATAAATGTGTATCTTGTCTGGAAAAATTTAGAAAAAAGCATCTTAAAATGGCTATTCACTATATATCTGATCAAGAAAATAAAATTGATGAAGGTGAAGGTACTGGAGGAACAAAGTTTATTACATTTTTAAACACAACTAAAGATGAGACTAGATTAAAAGGAAAAAATGAATAGAATCCAATTTTAAAAAGAGGTGCTTTTTATCGTAAATTTTTCTTGTGGTTTACCCATTTACATAAAAAAACGATATTTCTTAGGATAAAAAAAGAGAGCTTATGTTTAGTGAACAAGAGCTTAAGAGTAAAATAAAGTCAATTAATGGCAGAGATTATGGCGCATGCCAATCACTAAAAGGGGAATATGAATTCCCATCTGGATTTAAATTAATAATACATCAAATTCCTAAAGACCCCTATGCTCCACCTCATACAGGTGTTTATCGTATAATTGTTAAACGTAGTGATGAAAGAATAATTAATTATAATATTAAGAAAAAAATTGAATTAATTGCTTTCAGTGACTTTATTGCCAGATATTTTTTTGATGCCTGTAAAAAAGTATCAAAAGGTTTCCGAGGTACAGGATACAGCGGTATAATTACAGTTGATCAGCCTGGCCAGTCAATTATTGAAAGAAATAGTGTTATAATAAAAAAGGATTCAATTGAAGTTCGTTGTTTTTTAGGTATTCCCGCTAGAGGGAGGAAAATAATTTCAAAATTGGCTGAAAAGATGTTCATAAATGAATTACCGAAAATTGTGGATTTATCTTTGTTTAAAAAAAATATAGATACTACTATACTTAATAAGCATGTTGAATCTGCAGTAGACGCAGAATATCTTCGGAACCAGCTTGATTCACTTGATTTAGTTGCTTTCATTGCTAATAATGCTGTTCTTCCTCGAAAAAGCGGTATAAGTGATAAACCTATGTCTAAATCAGAAGTAATTCCTTTTGTATCACCATCTAACTTAGAAATAAAAATTAATCTGCCTTACGCTGGTTGGGTAAAAGGAATGGGTATATCTAAAGGTGTAACATTAATAACTGGTGGAGGTTATCATGGGAAATCAACGTTATTAAATACGCTAGAATCATGCGTATACAATCACGTTTTTGGAGATGGAAGGGAGCAATGTGTTACCAAATCGAGTACAGTAAAAATAAGATCATATGATGGAAGAAATGTGGTAAAAACTGATATCTCGCCCTTTATTAAAAACCTGCCATTTCAGAAAGATACAACATCCTTCTCCACCACAAATGCAAGTGGGAGTACTTCCCAGGCAGTTAACATTATAGAAGCTATAGAAGTCGGAACAGAAGTTTTACTGATGGATGAGGATACCTGTGCTACAAATTTTATGATACGTGATGGAAAGATGCAAAAATTAATAAAAAAAGAAGAAGAGCCGATCACTACATTTATTGATAAAGTAAAACAACTTTATATCGAAAAGAATATTTCTACTATACTCGTATTGGGTGGAGTAGGTGACTATTTTGATGTATCAGACAAAGTGATTCAGATGATGAATTATGAACCTTTTGATGTAACTGAAAAAGCAAAAGATATAGTAGATATGTTTAAGGTGAAACGAATAATCGAGGATGAATCCTATTCATTTAATATTAGAGAACGTATTCCAAAATCAGAAAGCATTAAGCCAAAAAATAAAAATGGAAAGTTTCGTATTTATGCTAAAAATATACACTGTATACAGTTTGGGAAATATGATATAGATCTTAATGATTTAGAACAGATTTTTGAATTGTCACAAACAAAAGCTTTGGGGTATGCACTTGAATATTCTAGAAAATATATGGATGGGATAAAAACAATTCGAGAAGTCGTAGAAAAAGTAATGGATGATATTGAAGAAAATGGAATTGATGTTATCAATAAAAGAATTTCAGGAGATTTTTCTTGCTTCCGTGGGTTGGAGTTAGCTTTCACTATGAATAGGCTTAGAAGTTTTGATGTTTCTCAGAAGGGTAGCAAATACTCGTAGATAATAAATTTTTTAAGCCAGTTAAACTTGAATATTTACCTAAATTATTCTAGCTGACCTTTGCGTCGATATTTTTCTTTATATTTATTGTAAAGCATTTTTTGACGATCGCTGAGATCAACTTCTCGACCCATTATATATGCTTTAATTGGATTGGTTGTTATCTTTAAAGGTGAATCATTAGAAATAAAAAAAGTTGCATCTTTTCCTGGTTCAAGGGAACCAACTCTCTTATCAATACCTAAAATTTCTGCCGTAGATAAAGTAATAGCACGTAATGCTTCTTCTTTAGATAATCCCCATGTAGCAGCCCGCATAGCCTCATTTGGAAGAGTGCGGACATGCCCGTTAAATGGGTATCCTTGATCTGTAGATAAACAGAATTTAACTCCTTTTTGCAGAAGTAGTGCTGGTGTTTTATATGGGATATGGATTGGTTCAAATCTTCTGCGCGGGATAGTTTGCACATGCTGTAATATGATGGGTACATTATGCTTAACTAATAATTCTGATACTCTCCATGCATCACGTCCACCTGATATAATAATTTTAAGATCATGTTTTTCTGCCCACATTACCGCAGCTTCTATTTGACGAATATCTTCTGCGCGAATAATAATTTTTTTCTGATTTACAAAATAAGGGATTAATGATTCCAGTCTCAGATCTGCATGTTGTTTATGCTCTGATTTTCGTTCTTTTTGGCTAGTTCGGATATGATATGCTTTGGTATCTCGAATTAGTAGATCGATTTTTCTTAAGAGTTTTTGGTAAACTTCACGTTGTTGTTTTTCTTTCTTTTTTAAATTCTTGCTAAAATTTAGACGCATATTAGGCCAGTTAATGTGTAACGCTGTAGGATGGTTTAAAGTTGCATCTTCCCAGGTCCATCCATCCATCATCATAGAGGATGATTGTCCTGCTATCAAACCACTAAGGGGAACAGAATTTGCAATTAAAACACCATTAGATCTTGTTACAGGTATTAATTCTGAATCAGGATTGTAGCTAACGTTTGCTCTTACATTGGGGTTGATCTCACCAACTTCAGAATGATCACGTGTTTGCTTTACAGCACCTATTTCTACGAGTCCGATCTGTGTCAAGGGAGCGATATATCCTGGAACCACATGTTTTTCAAAGATATCATATACGTCCGTATCAGGACTGGGTTGGATATTCTCACCAATACTAACAATTTTACCATTGGCAAAAAGTAAATCGTGCCCTTCTAGGATACCCCCAGAAACCGTGTGTAGAATACCGCCTCGAAGAAGTATAGGTCTTTTTTGATCTAAACCAGGAATCTGATCATTACTTAAGCAGAAAGAAATAAGAAAAAAGAATATTAATTTTTTCATTAATGTCTTTGCATTCCAAATCTTATATGGTCATACTGATCGCATCTGTGCCGATCAATATTGGGTGTTGCTCCATTTGGTTTCATCTCTTTTCCTCCTGACGATACATTAGATGACAGTATTTTTTGAATAAGATCTTTTCTGATTTGGTCATCGCGTTTTTCCAAATCTTTATTCTCATCTTTTGACCAATAGCGAATTCCATCAATCCAAGTTGATTCAACTTGGGAATAAATTGATAGAGGTGGCCCATCCCATATTACAATATCAGCATCTTTACCTTCATCTAATGATCCTATCCATTGGTCTATCTTTAGCTGTTTTGCAGGGTTTATAGTTACTAGTTTTAAAGCATCTTCTTCAGAAAGACCGCCATATTTTATTGCTTTAGCAGCTTCAGTATTTAATCTTCTAGCCAATTCTGCATCATCGGAGTTGAAGGATACATTTACTCCATTTCTTGTCATAAGAGTACCATTATAGGGTATGGCATCAATAACCTCATATTTATATTGCCACCAATCAGAAAACGTAGATGCTCCTGCACCATGCTCAGCAATGCGGTCTGCTATTTTATATCCTTCTAATACATGCTGAAAACTGGCTATAGTAAAACCAAATTCCTCAGCAATTCGGGTAAGCATCAATATTTCATCCTGACGGTAGGAATGGCAATGAACTAGGCGAGCACCATTTAATATCTCCGAAAGAGCTTCTAATTCAAGATCTCTTCTTGGCGGAATTTTTACACGCTGTATTTTTGCATTCTTTCTATAGGTATCCCATTTGTGATCGTAGTCTTGAGCAGCTCTAAATGCATCTCTTATTACCTGCTCTACTCCCATGCGAGTTTGAGGATATCGGTCAGTACCTTTCCAGTTAGCTTGCTTTACATTTTCACCAAGAGCAAATTTAATTCCTTGTGGTGCTTTTTTGAATAGTAATTCATTTGGTCCTAGTCCCCAACGCAGTTTAATAACGGCATTTTGTCCTCCAATAGTATTGGCTGATCCATGAAGAATATTGGCACAGGTTAGACCACCGCCAAGTTGTCTATAAATATTTATATCATCAGCATTTAAAACATCACGGATTCGTACTTCCGCTGTCACTGATTGTGCTCCCTCATTAATAGAAGAAGCAGCTGAATGACTGTGGCAATCAATAAGCCCTGGAGTTATATGTTTTCCTTCGGCATTGATGACCATTGCACTTCCTCTGGGTACTGAAATATCAGGCGCTACCTTATCAATCTTACCATCGACGAATAAAATATCCCAATCTTCTAGAATACCTTTTGGACCACAAGTCCATAAAGTTGCATCACTAAAAAGAACCGCATTTGGGACTGTCCGTTTTCCCAGTATTCCATAAGCCCCTTCTGGATAATGAACTTTAAGATCACTTCTGGTTTCTTTAGTGGGCTTTGCTGATAAAGTTGCTTTCAATCTTTGTGCAGTAAAAGGAATAGTTAAATTGATTCCATCGTTAGCATTACCGGAAAATTTATCTTTAGTAATTATGGCATTAAAAGAAATACTACCTTCCAATCCAAAAGGTGTACCTTTAGAAGTGAATGATAATTTTTTTTCAAATATTTTTAAATCTTGTAGTAAATATTTTTTGTTATCTATTTGTATTGTCCCTAAAAGATTAGCATTAATTTTTTTAGGTGGATAAGAATATGCCAAAGGGTCTTTATCTAATGATGGAGTAGTAAATTCTAAATCATATTTATTCTTGCCAATTGAAAGGTTCCATTTCCCTTTTAAACTATAGGAGTGTTTTGTAGCAACAAAATATTCATTACCCTCAATCCAAACAGAAGTAACCCTTGATTTTGGATTAAAATAATTTCCATCTACGATAACTAGATTTGCCATATATCCAGACTGTATTTTGCCCAGAGTTTTTTCTACACCCATAGCTTCCGCGGGATAGGTAGTAAGTGCAGCTAAAGCCACATCTTCTGAAAATCCTCTTTCTATAATTCTTTGCAGATTGATTCTGAAATGGGATTTATTTTTTAGTCTGTTTGTTGAAAAACTAAAAAAGAGCCCTTTATCCTGTATTTTTGAAATGTTATCAGGAGCAAGATCCCAGTGTTTTAATTGCTCAGTATCATATTGCAATGCTATAAAGGGGTCAGAAACCTGCGGTTTGGCGGGGAAATCCAAAGGAAGAATGATGAAAGGTTTGTGTTTTTCTATCTCATTAAGCCGACGATATTCAAATCCACTACCCAGGATCCAGGGATTTAAGTTGAATTCATCAGAGATATTTAATGCTCTGATAGCTTCATGTTCATCTTTAGTCATAAATAGCATTGGCAATCGATTAGAACGAAATTTTTCTAAAGCTTCTAGGGAAGAATTATATTTTATCGGTTCGTTCTCAGCTGGAAATTTATTTGCGATAATTCTTGCATTTTCATACCATTCACAATCGATAATTGTTTGACGAATAAGAGCAATAGTTCCTAGCAGTGAGTTTGGATATTCCCGATCACTCCATCTGCTTGCTTTAAATTCAATAATTTGAGCCACAGATTCAGAAATAGATATAGGGTTTTTTGATAAAATTACAAGATCAGATTGACCTTTTATGATTCCTTTTTCGGGGACAACATGTGCTGCAGTTATACCTACTGAATAAAGGGCCTGAAGGTCCTTTTCTTTAATTTTAAAATCATCAATTGCTTTGTAATCGGCTCTAATTTTTGAATTCCAATGCTGGTTAGTACTAATTATTTTTTCATCTTGTTTTACTTTGAGCCAGCTATCAATAAATCCTGCGTAGACATGAGCACCTTCCAGGTCAATTTCATAAGCATCTAAGGGAACTTTTATATAACGTCCCACCTTGTCTATTTTCCCTTCACGGATAATAATTGTACCATCCTTTATAAAGTCTCCAGGTTCCGTATGGATCATACCATGGGTAAGAGCCCATACCCGTGGTTTATTGATATGGATGCCATTAACTGGATTAATCTGGGCTAGGAGAACCTGCATTAAAAATAAAAGTATGAATAAGTTGTATTTCAAAAACTATGACCTCTTAATTAGATTTTCTCAATAAAGGAAATTACAGAATTAAAGTTATCTTTTTTACTATGTGAAATATGAAATAATTCAAAATTTTCTACCCAGTGATTATTATAAATGCTCTTTTTATTAATTATTTTCTTCTTAAAATATATCCTAATAAATAGATAGGGTGGAAATTAAGATAATTTAAATTTCTACCAAGATTTGAATTATTTAAAACATTTTCAGATTTTAGATCTTATTTATGAAATTCAAGGTTGTTTACACGTTTTTTTTTCAAGTATTTTAAAGGGATGTTCATTAGAATCATTATTTATAGTTTATGCTTTTTTACGTGTGCGACTCCTCCTGCTCCCAAAATGAGTCCTGTTATAGAGCAAGATGTAAAAAATAAAACAATTAAAAAATCTAGCCAATATCAATCATCGCTAATCCCTATTGTAATGCCTCCCACTAAAAAATCTAGACCGGATCTTGTAAAAGAAACAGTATATTCAAGAGGATATTTAAGTGGTTATGATATATGGGAATTCCTCAGAGAAGATCCAGCAGAGCAAGATGTTCTTGAAACAATTGGTTTGCCTGACTCTGTGTGGCTTGATTATGAGTACCGTACAAAATTTTTATATTATTTTATTTCTGAAATGCAAGATTATAATATTATTGAAATCAGTACAAAGTCAGATAGTGTCTCTGGATTTGAATGGGACTAGATTATGATAAAGTATATTGCGTTACTTATCATTTTTTTTTCCGTTTTAATTCATAAAACATATTACAAAAATGCTAATTATATTCATGAGCAGGCTTTTGTCGCTGATACTCATAATGATATTTTATTACGATCTATGATGGGACGTGACATTCTTACTAATCTTCCAGAAAGTCATTCAGACCTTTATAAATTCAAAAATGGAGGAGTTGACCTTCAGGTATTTTCAATCTGGGTATCACCTAGTAAAAACAATCAGGAAGGATATTATAATTATGCAAATGCCATGATTACCCAGCTTGAATATCTATGTTCCCGTGTACCAGAGCAATGGGCGATCCCACTTGATTATCAAGACATTATTTATAATGACCAACATAACATATTATCCTGTATGATCGGTGTTGAAGGAGGCCATGTAATTGAAAATGATTTATCAAAACTGGATACATTATACTATAGAGGTATGCGTTATCTTGGACTGACATGGAATAATTCCACAGAATGGGCAACTTCTGCTAAAGATGAGATAGAAAAAGGTGAAAGTCTTATGTTTAAGGGTTTAACAAATTTTGGGCAGGAAGTTATTCGAAGGTGTAATAAATTAGGTGTAATGATTGATATTAGCCATGCTGGGGAACAGACCTTTTGGGATGTATTGGATATCACTACAAAACCTATTATTGCTTCACATTCATCAGTATATACAATATGCCCTCATTTTCGAAATTTAAAAGATGAACAATTATTAGCATTGAAAAAAAATAACGGAGTAGTTTTTGTTAATTTTTATCCGGCGTATATTGATTCAAACTATTCTAGAAAAGGGGAAAAAATTCGCCAAAAATTTCAACCTAAGCTGGATTCTCTCTCAGGAATATATGAGCCTGATAGTGATGAATTATGGTATGCAGAAAATACTTTGTTAGAACCATATTTGATGGATATAGTACCAGATTTAAACAATGTAATTAATCATATTGATTACATTGTAGAATTGATTGGTATAGACCATGTGGGGATTGGTGCAGATTGGGATGGTGTTGAAATTCTTCCTAAAGGAATAGAAGACATTTCAAAACTTCCCAATTTAACAAAAAATCTTCTTGAAAGAGGTTATAATCAAATAGAAATTAGAAAAATACTAGGCGGGAATTTTAAACGTGTATTTAAGGAAGTAGCCAATTATTAATATAATTAATTTTAAAGGAAAAATAAAAAGAATAGAAGGATGAATTTATTTGATAGAAAAAAAGACTATGCATTAAAGCTTTTAGCGTTTAGTGATGAAAAATTATTTAAAAGCTTGGATGAAAATATCCAAAATTATATTGCCCATTTTGGTGCCAAGAATATTCTTACCTATCAGGAATTAAGACAAGTCTCTGAGATAGCAATAGATTTAAAAATGTGGGGTCATAATTCCATTATTAATATATTAGATAGACTGGAATCTAAATATACTTTAGGAAAGAAAAATTCAAAAAAATATATTTTAAAAGAATTACAGGATTACTGGAATAATCTAAAAATAAATCCAACTGATTATGATAAAAAACCTGCCAAAGTCAAAAGTGTTGATCGTAAAGTTGAATATAATAAACAAAAAAATGAAGTACTTGGTAAGTGCCCAGTAGCTTCAGAGAAAACAGTTTGTTGTAATTTAATTACTATAGATGCCATTCAGGGTTGCAGTCTTGGATGCAGTTACTGTAGTATACAGACATTTTATCAAAATGGTAAAATTGCAGTTGACTCTAATTTGGAGGAAAAACTCAGAAAAATAGAGTTAGATCCTCAAAAAAATTACCACATTGGTTCTGGTCAGTCTTCAGATTCGCTGGCTTTGGGTAATAGTGGAGGTGTACTGGACGCACAATTAAAATTTGCCAGGAGAAATTCTAATATTATTCTGGAGTTTAAAACAAAATCAAAAAAAATAGATTATCTGCTTTCGCAGAAACTTCCATCAAATATTTTTGTCACTTGGTCCTTAAATCCACAAGTTGTTATCGACCATGAAGAGCATTTTACTGCTTCTTTGAATCAGCGATTAGAAGCAGCAAGAAAAATTGCCGATAAAGGAACAATCGTAGGGTTCCATTTTCATCCTATTGTATACTATGATGGATGGGAAGATGGTTATCAAATGCTAGTAAAACAGGTTATGGATAATTTTTCCATTGAAGAAATCGGTATGATTTCTATGGGTACTCTTACATTTATTAAGCCAGCAATTAATAATTTACGAAAGCTTGGTATCCCCAGCAAAGTATTGCAGATGCCTATGTCTGATGCTTCTGGAAAAGTATCGTATCCTTTTGAAACTAAGAAAAAGATATTTAGTCAAGTTTATAATGCATTTAGCTTATGGCATAATGACGTGTTTTTTTATTTTTGTATGGAAGAGCAAAAATTATGGCAATCAGTTATGGGTAGATGCTACCAATCTAATGAAGAGTTTGAAAAATCCTTGTTCAGGAGTGTGTTTGATAAAATGAAGTAAGTCATTTTATTTTATGATAATATCATAAATTTATAAGTTCAGACTTCAAAAATGATGCAGAAATTCAAATTAGCACCTTCCATCCTATCCGCTGATTTTTCAGATTTAAAAACAGCTTTGGAACAATGTGATAAAGGTGGGGCAGATTGGATTCATATAGATGTAATGGATAATCAGTTTGTTCCAAATTTAACTATTGGACCTACAGTTGTTAAATCCATAAGACCCAAAACAAAAAAATTTATAGATGTGCATATGATGGTTGTTAATCCTGAAAAACTGGTAGAACCATTTGCTAAGGCAGGGGCAGATAATATAACCTTTCATATAGAAGCTACTGATGATCCCGAAGGAATTATTGCATTTATTAAATCCTGTGGTTGTAAAGCAGGAATTTCTATTAAACCGAAAACTCCTCTTTCAGATATTTATCCAATATTAGATAAGGTAGATGTAATTCTTGTTATGACTGTAGAGCCTGGTTTTGGTGGGCAGAGCTATTTACCAGGTTCAAATGAAAGAATATCTCACATTAACCAGTATTTAAAAGAAAATTTTCTGGATAGAGTTTTGATTGAGGTAGATGGAGGTATTAAACTACATAATTTTAATTCAGTTCTTGAAGCTGGGGCAGATATAATAGTAGCAGGATCTGAAATATTTAGAGCAGATGATCCTATCGAGAAGATCAAGGATTTTTATTTAGCAGTTAACTAATTGAATAAAATGAATTATAAAAAATTAGAAAAATTTTCTACCTGGGATAAAGAATATCAAGATTGGTATTCGGTATCTGTGATAAAAGGTTTAATAATGGATACAGTAAGAAATGCAAATTCTGGCCATACAGGAGGACCGATGTCTTCGGCTGATTTTGCTTATATCTTATTCAAATATTATCTGAAATTTGATCCCAAAAATGAAAACTGGTTTAACAGGGACCGATTTATTTTATCTGCAGGTCATGAATCAGCATTAGTTTATGTATTGCTACATTTAATTGAATGGTTAACTCTAGATGATTTGAAACATTTTCGTCAATTGAACAGTAAAACTCCTGGTCATCCAGAAGTGGATATTCCTGGTGTAGAATGTACAACAGGACCTCTTGGTCAAGGATTTTCAATGGGTGTTGGTATGGCTGTCGCCGAATCATTTTTAAGGAATAAATTTAAAGATATGTCGATTGATACAAAAGGGCTGGTCGAACATTTTACATATATTTTGGCAAGTGATGGTGATATGCAGGAACCAGTCACTTTAGGATCTGCAGCACTTGCTGGACATCTAGGATTATCAAAATTAATTGTTTATTATGATTCAAATATGATTCAGATTTCTGGGAAGGTAAATCGTGCTGATTCTACAAATTATGCAACTGTTTTTAGTGGTTTTAATTGGCATGTACAGGAAATTGATGGGCATGACCACAAATCAATTCATTCTGCTATTCAAAAAGCACATTCTGTTAGAAAACCTAGTATAATTATTGGTAAAACCATTATAGCAAAGGGTAGTTTTGGGATGGAAGGGAATCATAATACCCACGGTGCACCACTGCCTCTAAATGAAATTAATGCTACAAAAGAAAAATTAGGATTATCCTTAGAACCATTTGAATTACCAAAAGAGGTAAAAGATAATTTTCAATTACGATTTAATGATTTGCATAAAAATGTATCCCGTTGGAAGAGACATTTAGATAATTGTCTTGAGAATCAAGATATAAATGAATTTTGGTCAATTGCTGTTGAAGATAATTTGCCAAAATTTAATTACCCTAAATTCGAATCTGGAATTTCATTGGCAACCAGAAAAGCATTTGGTATGACCTTAGATTGTTTTGCATTACAGTTACCTAATATAATTGGTGGATCAGCTGATCTTGAACCATCAAACTATACTGGTAATTTTGCTGAAAATTATTCTGATTTTCAAAAAGATAATAAGTTAGGTAGAAATATTGCCTTTGGTGTAAGAGAATTTCCGATGGCAGCAATGATGAATGGTATGGCACTCCATGGCGGTGTTATTCCATTTGGCGGGACCTTTCTTGTCTTTTCAGATTATGAGAGACCAGCTTTACGTTTGGCAGCAATCCAGAGCATAAGAGTCATCCATGAATTCACTCATGATTCATTTTTTGTTGGAGAAGACGGTCCTACTCATCAACCGGTAGAGCACGCAATGGCGCTTCGAGCCATCCCCGAATTCTATGTATTTCGACCTGGTGATGCTAAAGAAACCGCTTTTTGTTTTGCAAAGGCACTTCAATTAAAAAAGTCTCCGTCAGCTTTACTTTTAACTAGACAGGGCGTACCAGTTTCGGAAAAATCTTTTGATAAACTCAAATCGGGTATTGATAAAGGTGGTTATATATATAAGGATTGTAAGAATAAACCAGATTTGGTATTAATTGCTACAGGTTCTGAACTATCACTTGCAGTTGAAACTTCAAAAAGAATGACTGATAAAAGTATTCGTATTGTAAGTTTACCATGCTGGGAATTATTTTTTGAACAATCTATTGAATATAGAAGTCATGTTATTCCAGATAGAGGTTGTATGAAAATTTCTATTGAAGCTGGAATTACTTTTGGATGGGAACGCATTGTCGGACCCGCTGGGTTATCCATTNGTCTAGATCGTTATGGAGCTTCAGCNCCTAATAAAGATTTAGCAGAAAAATTTGGTTTCACTCCAGAAAAAGTAGAGAATAAAATTAGGAAGCATTTAAAANAATTACTTTGATTTTATGAATATTCATCTTGCAACTGACCATGCTGGTCTTGAATTAAAAAATAATATTAAAGAATATCTAATAGGAAAAGGTTATAGTATTACTGACCATGGCGCTCACGAATATGATGCAGATGATGACTATCCTGATTTTATTTTTCCTTGTGCTATTGCAGTGGCTGCTGATCCGAACAGAAGTCGTGGGATTATTTTAGGTGGATCTGGTCAAGGAGAAGCTATGGCTGCGAATCGTATTAAAGGTGTTCGAGCAGCAGTTTTCTATGGTTCTGAACCAGAGATTGTCCGTTTATCTAGAGAACACAATAATGCGAATATTTTGTCCCTGGGTGCACGCTTTATTTCCAAGGAAGAAATTTATAAGGTAATTAAAAACTGGTTAGCTGAACCTTTCGAAGGAGGTCGACATCAGAGAAGAATTGATAAATTAGATGGAAAAGAATAATGTCTTAAAAAAACTAGTTTATATGTTCAGGAATATTAAAATCTACTGAACCATCTAATAAACTATTTAGCGTATCAAGTATTTCGACTTGGTTAATATCGTATTCTTTTAGTGCTTCACCAAAATTATGGCTGTCTGTTATTGAACACGATGTACAGGCACCAAGGTGAAACATTGCAAGTACATTTTTTGCATCTGGATGTTTAGCCAATACTTCTCCAACACTCATATTTGTATTAAATCTTTTTTTTTTGACAGAATCTATAGATAAGATCTCAGTTTTTAATTCTTTTACTGATTGGTTGATATATTTTCTTAAATCTACGATTTCTTTTTCAGTTTTCATTAGAGAATCTCGTAGGGATAAGATAAATTTATAGGAAACTGTAGAAAAAAATATAGCAAAAAGGGATATTACCAGGATTACTATTTCCATAGTTAATTTGCCAGAAACTCTTCTAGCCGTTTTTCTAGATTTATTGGATTGATATCTTCACCTTCATTTAATCTATCGATAATTTGCTGTATTTCTTTCATTGCTCTTTCCTTTTTTAGAGTCAAAATAAAGCCATCAAAAAAGTGATCTCCCTTCATAGCTTTGTCTATTTCTCTATCTCTATTATGATCATCAAGTTCTGAAAAATAAACTACTCTGTATTCATCTGTATAGTCATTAGCCTTATAGATCTCGAACATTATTTTATCTTTGAAGCTATTTATGCCNCCTGCCATAATAAATAATAGTTATAGTCTAATAAATCTAATTTTTGTCAGGAGATAATACAGCATTCTGGCCGATTGATGCACCACCACCTGATTGTACAGGCATTTTATAATCTTCAACCATTACCTTTTTTTCTAATTCCAGACGATATTNTTTTAGCTTTTCTTCAACATCCGATTTTTTCTTTTCTTCAAAAAGCATGTCTTCACGATATCTGGTTAAGAAATAGTGGATTGTTTCAACACGAATTTTAATTGACCCTGATGGTTTATTTTCATCTAGATCTTTAAAATTAAAGTAGGGCGTACCTGAATTTTCCACAATTTCTTCTATAACCGCATATATAGGAGCATCATGTCCACATTTAAAATTAGATAGCTCAAGTGCGATAAGATTTGGATGTCTTGCTGTGTATTTTGCACCCCAGACTTTCCTATTAGTGTTTTCACTATAAGAATTTTTCCATACATCACTTATATCCATAGCATCAGATATGACACCGTTTTTTATTTCATCAGAAAATAATTTATCAAGTGTCTCTTTATCAAGAGGTAAGCTTTCCTGCGTGAAAACTGGATAACCAAGTTTTTGAAATTCCACCATAATTTCATGATTAATTCCTGGGTCATTATGATAGTTTCGGCCCAGTAAAACTATTCCAAACCGTTTCTTCTCTTCTAATTCGTCTATCACTTTTCTTGCACGTTCACGTATAGATTCATCATATTTTTTCTGTGCAGCATAACCAGCGTCTATGGCACGCAGATTTTCTTTCCATGAGAGCCCTAATATATCTTTAAACTCTTCAAACATTTGCTTTGCCAGAAGGCCTCTCTCAGCAACATTTACAAACGTATTAAGAAATTTTATACCTTTATCTGCAAATATGTCACTTTCTTTTGTGAACGCAGCTTTAACTGCTTCAGGCGTTGTCGTTATGGTTGGGCATGCCCTGCAGTCTTGCGTTTCAACTAAATCGGTTGGCATATTATCAATCATTGGGAAAAATATGATATCCAGTGGCTTTTTCTCGTGTTTTTCGTATAGAAGATTATGAACATGGGGTATCCCAAGCTTACTAGGGAAGCAAGGGTCTATAGATCCACGTTTCGCACCTTCTTTATAAAGTTTTTCATTAGTGAATTTTGAATAAACAAGGTTTTTAGCCTGTATGCCAAGACTTTCAAAATACCCACTAAATACAGGCGTAAGTGAATACATATTCAGTACTCTCGGCATACCTATCCTAATCTCTGAGCGAGCAGCCATCTTTGATGCACGCAATTTAGACTTAGAAGTAAACATTACCTTGGGCATGCTGTCTGCAATTAATTCCGGTTTAAAACTTTTGAAAACATCATTGGCAGATTCTTCAACCAAATTTGGGCTTGCATCTAATTTTGCATCTAGATCTTTTTTGATAACACGCATATCATTCACATCTTCAACCAAACCTTTTTCGCAGGAATTTCCCACAATTAATCTACGCGCACCTGTTTCTAAAGGAACTTTAGACTTAAACTTTTTGGGCTCAGGTTTTGCTTCGACCACATCTTTTTCAGGCTCATTACTTGCCTTTACATCAATAAATGTCCGAAGACACTTATTCTTGCAGAAATAGCAACGTGTATCTTCATTTGTGGTAGACTTATAGGTAATGTCTTTTACCTTATCCAAACCAATAAATGTAGATTCTCTTCCATTATTCCATAGACGACCTGCTTCAATTCCTGCTCCAATAGCACCACTTTCACCACAATGATCATGTACGATCACATTTGGTTTTTGTCCTTTACCATGGTACCTGGACTCAATAAAATCTACCTGCGCTTTTACAGCGGCCAGATTATGCTGAGTTCCACCCTGTAGAATAAATTTAGTACCAAGTTTTGATAGGTTTGGGATCTGGGAGACATACAACCAAATATTTTTGGGCAATACATTAGCTAAGCCTGCCATGATTTCTTCTTTTTTCCAACCCTGTCGTTGAAAATCTACAATATCTGACTGCATGAAAACGGCGCATCCATAACCAAACTCAGGCATCGATTCAGCTCCGAATGCGGTATCTGCATAATCTTCCACCTGAACACCAAAATCATTAGCTGTACTTTGGAGAAAATAACCATTGCCAGCTGAGCACTGAGTATTTAACTTAAAATCTTTTACTTTTCCATTATTAAGAATCATAATTTTGATATCTTGACCACCTACGTCACAGATCACATCCACGTCATCATAGAAATGGAGGGCTGATTCTGTATGAGCAACAGTTTCAACAATAGCAGCATCAGCGCCAAGCACATCTTTGAGAACATCCTTTGCATAACCTGTTGTTCCAATACCAAGAATCTCTAATTTTGCACCTTGTAGCTCAACCTGTTCTTTAAGCTTCTCCATAATTTCTTTTGTATCTTCTATTGGGTTACCCTTAGAAAGTTGATAGGCTTTAACAAGAATATTTTTATCTTTATCAAGCAGAACACCTTTTGTGGATGTGGAGCCTCCATCAAGNCCTACAAATCCCTGAACTAATTGTCCTTCATGAAAAGTTGCAGGTATAAATTTCTTTTTGGTGTATTTTTTTAGAAATGTATCCAATTCTTCTTGAGATTCTGTAAGGCCAAAACCAGTACCTTTTTTCTCTTCGAGTCTTCCAAAATTGATATAATGTTCTAAATNATTATACCCTGTGTAATAACCGACATCATCATCTTCATCATAGCCATATTCTACCGAACCTATCGCAGCAAAATATTGTGCATTATCAGGGACTTTAATCAATGATTTTGGATCAACACCTTCAGGAAGCGGAAATTCCCGTTCTTCCCAGACTAGTGGAATATTTTCTTCCCACGCTTCTCTCATTCCACGGATATAGCAGTTGGGACCTCCGAGAAGTAATACATGCGGCCTGAGAGTATGCCCTCTAGTAAGTACGGAAAGATTTTGCCCGATTATAGCCTCGAAAAGGCTTGCCATGAGTTCATCGTTCGGGATGCCTTGCTTCTGCAGACTATTAATATCTGTTTCAGCAAAAACACCACATTTCCCAGCTACATGGTGCAATTTTATCCCAGTATAACCTTGATCGCAGAGCTCATCAGAAGGGATACGTAGTTTTGCATTAATCTTATCAATGACAGCTCCCGTTCCTCCAGCACACTTATCATTCATACTTGGTATTTTCTTTTTTCGGCCTGTCTCAGGGTCTTCTTTAAAAACGATGATTTTAGCGTCTTGGCCACCTAATTCGATCACCGACCCAGCTTCTGGGTACAATTTTTCTACTGCTAGGCAAACAGCATTAACCTCTTGAACAAACTTTGCGCCAATATGTCTACCAACATTTTTACCACCGCTGCCAGTAATAAAAGCTCGAGTGTTTTCAGCATTTACTTCAGGAACTTCATTTTCAATACGTTTAAGGAATTCTAAGACTTTTTCTGGTTGCTTCGTTTCATGACGCTGATAATCTTGCCAAAGTATATCATCGTTTTTTGAGTCTACAACCACCATCTTAACAGTGGTAGATCCTACATCCATTCCTAAAAAGTATCGTCTTTCAGTATTATTTGTATCCATAATCTGGCCTTATAATTATTTGGGTTATGCGGTCGCTATCTTACCATCCATTAGTTTTGAAACATGCAAAACAAAATTAGAAGCTGTCCCTATAATACCTTCAGTATGAGGCACTTTGTACATTGGCCTCTGAAGCTCTGGATGTTTTGCTACATAGGATTTTAGATCATCTAGCGACTTACCTGTTTTTTCTAGAGCCATTTTAAATTCTTCCTTGGCTTTAACACGTGCACTACCTAGCGCCATTTGAACTCTACTGTGAGCATTAACTTCGCCTTCTCCAGATGTTTCAATTGGAAGGTAAATCATATCCTTATACTGCTCAACCNCCGCTGCCTGTGCGCCATCAGATTGTGAGCTTGGCATNCAGCCAAAAGGCTTCAGACTTAAGACCATATGTGCCAGGTTTTTATTTGTATAGTATATGTTTTTTGCTACTTCAAGATGACCTTCTCCTCCTCCAGAAGATTGATTGTAGTGAGGATGACCTAACCTTGATAATTCATATTGATCAATTAGCTCATGAAGCGTACCACCTAATGCGCTCTGAAAACGTTTGTATTCTCTATTGAATATTTTTTCAGCAATGCTCATTGTTGCACGCTTTTTCAAATAGTTTAATTCAATTGACAATTTTTTATCAAGCCTCCAAGACGGAATATCAAATTCTCCTTCTCCAACAGCCTTACGGTTTTTTATATTATTCTTGTATTGCCACATTATATAAGCAATCCAGGTCCCTACGGGTTCAACGAGAACTTCTGCATTTTCACCTTCCAGGAAACGAAACATATTGAAGTTACCATCTCCTTCAGTAAGTTGCGCCCAGAATTCACCTGTGATTTTTACAACAGGTTTAACACGGAATCTGTCAATCTCAATATCATTAAAGTTGTCTCGTACTTGATTAAGCCCATCTGTATAATCTTTACCNAATAATTGATCAGCAAATTTCCCAATATAGTTNGCAGNNCCATCTAATTTAACCATAGAAAGAATNCTCTTTAATANCCCTTCTGTCTCATAACGGCTTTTATCACGCATAACATCNTGCATAAAGTCAAGGTTTTGTTGCATAACTTNATCTGTTTTTCCAGGAGTGACTTCAAAAGGTCTTATTTGATAGCCAAGACCATTNAACATATCNCCCATATTAAANGCATTAAGAACNGCNANNGAAAANTCCATATTCATNTCNAGNCCAGCTTCCATTTCNGCTTGNTTNAANCCNCCTGTTTGNTGNAATAANATTACTCTAAATCCATCAAAGCCNGAATTACGNAGAGCNAGTCNNTATTCAGCTTCATACATTCCAAANCNNCATGGNCCGCANGCACCNGCAGTGACAAAAACATGNTTTTCAATAATATCTTCNTTNGTCATNCCATTTTTTTCTANTCCTTGGAGGTACTGNACAAGATTNCCNACAGTGAAATANGTNGGNTTACATTGACCATTATTNCCNTATTCNTTTCCTAANTGNAAAGATTCNACATCTGGTGTGGGNATAGCTTTNGTTTTATATCCNAANCCTCTAAAAGCNCCTTCTATNAGNTGTTCATGACCCCAGGTNAAACCCCCAAANAAAAGTGTNGTATTNCCGCGCTGATCAGCNGTAAATAAATTTTCAGTAGGNGCAGAGAAATGTTGAATATTGCTTGAAGTAATACCTGCTTCTTTTTCNAGNCGNATNCTTTCCTTNTCCATTTGNATCTCAATNTANTTATCAACATCNGNATTAGCGGNATTNNNATTTTNTNNNTTNTNNATGTCTTTTATNTNATNNTTAGNNNCAGTNNTCTGTTGTAAAGACATTATNAACCCTCCTTATNAAANANGCTCAANANTTNCTTTAATCTATTNNAATANNCTNCTNTNTGCAGAACCNNTNANTTTANTATAATTTNATNTNTTNNACAAAGANTTTATTGAANCNNNTACAGAAAAATTATTNTNNANTTCCATTNGAAAGNTATTNTGNAAATAGTTTCCNGTATNATCNACATGGTANAATTNTTTNAATTCATTTTTTNTANNTACTATTTCTTTNAATGCATCAATTAGTTTATCAANATCAGTTTGATTNTTATAGATTCCAAAAGATGNCCTNACCATTCCAGCTATCAATTTGTATTTTGACTCTAATTCATTNTCTGNNATATGTGTAGNTGCTTCTAATAAATCATCAAGAATAAGTTCTTTGACATAAGGATGNGCNCANAAACACTCATTTCTNACTGCAATATTGAAATAATCATTTAACACTGATGCAACTAAACCATGATCCATACCTTTTATATTAAANGATATAGATCCAGCACGNGAACATTTNGNAATATCTGTTTCACCATATATAACAAGATCTTGAATCGTTTTCATTCTTTCCATTGTGTTTTTTACTAAANGATCTTCTTCTTGGNANATANNATCCATACCTATTTTATCCATTACTTCAATTGCNGCTGCTAATGCAATAGCNCCAGGTATATTGGGGGTGCCTGCTTCTTCNCGATCGGGAAAATTTTCTTTGATNATGTATCTATCNACAAATACATCATCAACCATTCCTCCNCCAAGTTCTTTNGGNTCNANAGACTGCAAGATATCTTTTCGNCAAACAACNACACCTGGGGATCCTGGNACATANGTTTTATGNCCAGAAAAAATAAAAGCNTCAATATNTNTNTNTGGNTTANTATGTCCAGACATTTTCACNGGCATATGGGCTGCAGTTTGNGCNCCNTCAACCATAATNAGCGCTCCATATTTNTGNGCTAACTCAGCAATATCATAAATGGGATTAATAATTCCAGTTACATTACTAATTCCAGTAATNGAAACATAATTAACACGNTNCTGAAATTTATACAGATTTTTTTCTAATGCTTCCATATCTAAAGATCCAGGTTGGCCTGAATCATGATTGTTTAGNGGTATATGAATTACTTTCCCNGCGTGNTTNCGATGAGGTAAATCATTAGAATGGTGNTCCATAATGGAAATCAACACAACGTCTTTTTCTTTTCTATAGCCTTTTAAAACCCCTGCNANTCGATTAATTCCTGNAGTTGTACCNCTTCCTGTNAANAAACAAGTATATNTANNTGGATCTGCTCCGACAAAAGATAATATTCGTTCATGAGCCCATTTATATTGATTGGTNGTTATCTTAGCGGAGAAGTGTAGAATACTATGCGAATTGGCATAATGATCCAGAAATTCTTCTAAAATATCGTATGCTATACCCATCATCAATGTAGATGCTGTTGAATCTAAATAAACGCGAGGAGTTTTTCGGCCATCGGCTAGTTTATATACTGTATCGAGACCGATAAAATCATTCTTTATTTTTGTTAATAATGGATTCGTAGTTTGGATTATATCTTTCATTAGATAATTCTATAAAAAAACTAATTACTACTAATTCACTTGCCAACGAAATTTAGAATTCTTTGGTATTCCTGTTTTGTATTCATATTCCAAAATCTATTGTCATTGTTAAATAGAATCTTTTTTGATTCTAATTTTAACAATAATCTATACAAACTGTAATCATAAGTTTTAATTGCATTAAATAAATGTGCCAGAATTCGTTTATGATAGAATGCGCATGTCACTTGATACTTATTATTCGCGAAAGGAATAATAATATCCAAATTTTCATCTCTTTGGCACCAGAGATCATTAAATATATCAGCATTTGCAAGAGGAAGGTCACAGGACAGGAGCATTATCCAATCAGTTTTTGAATAATTTAAAGCTGTGTATAGTCCATTTATTGGAGCTTGAATCTTTAATTTATCTTGCAAAAATGGTTTATTATTGAGGTTAAGTGGTCTATTTTTACCAATTATGTAGCGGTATTCAAAGTTCCTACATGATTCCCAAATTCTGTCCAGGATTGTTTCCCCTTCAAGCATAACCTGCCATTTTGCATGACCAAACCTTTTACTTTCTCCTCCTATTAAAATGAATGCGGAAGCTTTTATAATATTTTTATTCATCACAAGGTAATTTTAGTTGCATTAAATATAGGAAAAGTTTTAGATATAGGAACTTGATTTTAGAGTCAACTTAAACTTTGGTAATAAATAGAGCAAAAAATATTCTATTAAAATAGTTGAAGGGTATAAAAAATTGGATCACAATACTTTTGATATTGAGCTTGATTGCCGCGGACTAAATTGTCCTTTGCCTATATTAAAAACAAAAAAAACTATGGATGGTATGGTTACAGGGCAAGTTTTAAAAATGCTATCTACAGATCCTGGATCTAAAAATGATTTGACTGCCTGGGCTGGTAAGACAGATAATGAAATTTTAATCTTGAAAAATGATGGAAAAGACTTTGTATTTTACATAAGGAAAGGATAGCTAAATTATCATCTTCATTATTCAATAACGATTAGTTTATCTACATTAATTGATTGGTTTATTTAAACTAATTCAACATTTATTCTTAATTTAAATTTTGATGATTGTTAGTACAAAATTTTCCTACAATTAATGCAGAGCATCATCAAAATAAAATCAAATTTGATACTTAAATCCTACACAGCAAAAGACCTTTTTGATTCTTTAACAGTTCAAGAAGATATGCTTGTACTTGATGTTAGAAATCAAAATGAATTTGATTTTTTTAGTATTGAAGGTCCATACAAAATCGATGTATAGAATCTTCCTTATTTTAATTTTATTGAACAGGAAGATATATCATTATCAAAGGTTCCGCGAGATAAACCTATCAAAATATTATGTTCGAAGGAAGGTTCTTCTCAATTCGTAGGCGAAATTTTGATCAATAATGGTTATAAAGATGTTTCATTTTTATCAGGAGGTATAAATAAATGGGGTAATCTGCTTATCCCTAAAAAGGTTAATCCAGTATCAGATTCTTATTCTCTTTATCAATTTATCAGGCCTGGAAAAGCATCATGTAATTATGGGATTATATATAATAATGAAATGGCTGTTTTTGACCCCAGTATAAATATTGAATTTTATACATCATTTGCAGCATCAAAAGGCGCAAAAATTGTCAGAATTTTTGAAACCCATTTACAGGCAGATTATCTAAGTGGCTCTAAGCGGATCTCAGATCAAACGGGATCAGAAATTTTTGCTCACAAAGGTGACTTCAAATATGCTTTATTTGAATACAAATGTATTAATGATAATGATGTTTATCATATAGGAGAAAATGGTCCTGAAATTCGAGTATTCCATTCACCAGGTCATACCCCAGGGAGTACATCATATATTGTAGATGAGAATTATTTGATCAGTGGAGATACAGTATTTATACTTTCTATAGGTAGACCAGATTTAGGATCAAAAACTAAAGAATGGTCGGTGATGCTATATGATACTTTAATAAATAAAATAAATTTTTTAGATAAAAATCTACATGTTTTACCAGGTCACTTTATGGATTGGAAAGAAGCGAATTCAGATTTTATATTTTCAGAAAAACTAGAAAAAATTATAAAAAACAATGCTCATTTATATAATATGGATTCACCAGAAAAATTTATCCAATATATTATGGATAATATGAGTAAAACACCTGCAGTTTATGATGAAATCCGAAAAATAAATATTGGTTTGCAAGATCTTGAAATTGAGAAATCAGATATTTTGGATTTAGGAAAGAATGAATGCTCAGTAGAAAGTTTTAGTGTAAATAAGAATTAATGTGAATTACGGATTTGTTATTGATAATAGAACTTGTATAGGTTGCCATGCCTGCACAGTAGCTTGTAAAAGTGAGTTCGATGTTCCTATAGGTGTGAATCGCACCCATGTGAAATATATTGAAAAAGGGGTATTCCCAAGTAACACCCGTGAATTTTCTGTACACCGCTGTAATCATTGTGCAGATGCTCCTTGTGTGGAAATTTGTCCTACCACTGCACTTTATACCCGTGCAGATGGTATTGTAGATTTTGATAATGACCGGTGTATTGGTTGTAAATCTTGTATGCAGGCTTGTCCATATGATGCCTTATATATTGATCCAAACACTGGAACAGCTGCGAAATGTAATTACTGTGTCCATCGTATTGATGGTGGTTATGAACCAGCTTGTGTAATAGTTTGTCCTGTTGAAGCTATAGTTTCTGGTGATCTAGATGATCCCAATTCCAAGATTGCAAATCTTTTGGCAAATCAAGATACTATGGTTCGAAAACCAGAAAAATTAACTGAGCCAAATTTGTATTATGTAAATGGAACATCAGAAATGTTAGATGCGACTGCTACAGAACGAAATTTGAATTATCTCTGGTCAGAGCAATCGAAAGGTGTAGGCCATTTTGCTAAATATGCAAAAGATCGATTAGCTGAATCTGATAGCCAAAATTTACTTGTTCAATTTGCTATGGAAAATTCGGCTAAGTCTAACCAATCTATTGATCAAAGGGCTATCGATGATGTGGCAAATGAGATCCAGCAGGATATGGATCCGCAAGAAGTAAGGCGTGTGTATGATACTCCGATGAAGGGCGTTCTATGGGGATGGGAAGTTTCAGCTTATGTTTGGACTAAAGCTATTTCAACTGGCACCTTTCTTATGATGGCTATTTGGAATTTTATTTTTGGGAATATGGGTGCCGAATCTGAAATGAATGGAATTGTGATTTCCTTATTGTTTATTGGACTAACTGGTGGATTATTAATTAAAGACTTAGATCGTCCCGACCGATTTCTATATGTATTGTTTCGCCCACAATGGAAATCTTGGCTTGTTCGTGGAGCTTATATTATAACTATATTTGGGGTATTACTTACCTTAAAATTAGCAGGAAAATTTGTCTCAATTTCTACTGATTGGATTTGGGGAGTGGGTACTATATTTGCTGTCTTTGGTGCTATTTATACTGCGTTTCTATTTGCCCAGGCACGTGGGCGAGATCTTTGGCAGATGCCTATTCAGTCTGCGTTCCATATGTTGATACATTCGGCAATGGCGGGTGCAATTGTATTAATTTTTATTGCACCAGAAACAATTCATTTTATGTCCAGTATTTTATTATTTGGAATCTTATTTAATTTAACTATGATTGCAAAAGAGATATTGATGCACAATAATACAAAGGATACAAAAGAAGCCATACGAATGATGACAAAAGGATACTATTCAAAATATTTATGGCTGGGAATATTTTCTGGGAATATTATGCCTATAATTCTTTTGATAACTGGTTATCCAATTGTTTCCGGTTTATTGGTTCTTTCAGGAATTTATCTTACTGAATACGTACGTATCCGTGTACCGCAAATGATACCCTTAAGTTAATGAAGCGTAGCTGGATAGAGACATTTTCAGAGTCTATAGGTCTTATCCCTAAAATATCTGCTCGTCCTGATTGGTCTGAAGATTATGTTATGGAAGGTCCACGAGATCTATATAAATATCCAGATCCAAGTCAATGGGATGATTTTATTGAGTTAGATCCGCTAGACTGGCCTCAGAAAAAAGAGCGCCATTATTCCATTGTCCCCACCACATGTTTTAACTGCGAGTCAGCTTGTGGTTTATTGGCATATATCGATAAAGAATCAAATAAAGTAAGAAAATTTGAAGGGAACCCTCATCATCCTGGTAGTCGTGGGAGGAACTGCGCAAAAGGCCCTGCTACCATAAATCAGATTAACGATACAGAACGAATTTTATATCCATTGAAGCGAGTTGGTGAAAGAGGTGAAGGGAAATGGGAACGTATATCTTGGAATCAGGCATTAGAAGAGATCTCAGGGAATATTGCGAAATCTATCAAGAAAAGAAAGGATGGTGTGGTTTATCATGTCGGACGTCCTGGACATGAAGGATACGCAGAAAGAGTATTAAAAGCATGGGGTGTAGATGGTCATAATTCACATACAAATATTTGTTCCGCTGGAGCTCGCACTGGATATGCTTTATGGCATAAATATGATCGCCCAAGTCCTGATCACACTAACGCGCAAGTAATTTTACTTGCTTCTTCTCACCTTGAGACTGGTCATTATTTCAATCCTCATGCACAACGAATTATGGAAGGTATGATGAAAGGTGCGAAGTTAATTGTTATGGATCCACGATTGTCAAATACAGCATCAATGGCTGATGAATGGATGCCAACCTATCCTGGTTCTGAGCCTGCGGTTTTTATGGCAATTGCTAAGATCATTTTAGAAGAAAAATTCTATGATGAGAACTTTGTAAAAAATTGGGTTAATTGGGATGAGTATCTTAAAAATCTCCATCCTGACGATCCAGTCGAATTTGATCAATTTCTTAGTAGATTAAGTGATGAGTGGATTCAATACACGCCAGAATTTGCGTCGATAGAAGCACAAATTGATGCGAATCAAATTGTCCGCGTCGCGCGATTAATCGGAAAAGCTGGGAGTAAATTATCTACCCATGTTTGGCGCGGACCATCTATAGGGAATCTAGGAGGGTGGCAGGTTGCCCGTACACTACATCTTTTGAATGTGCTCACTGGTTCCGTTGGCACAAAAGGTGGTACATCGCCAAGTGCATGGAATAAGTTTCATCCAGAATTCTTTAGTTCACCTCCTGGTCCAGATGCCTGGAATGAACTTATCTGGCCTAATGAGTATACTTTGTCACATTATGAAATGAGCCAGATTTTACCTCATTTAATTAAAGATGGTAGGGGATCCTTAGACGTTTATTTTACCCGGGTATTTAACCCTGTATGGACATATCCTGATGGATTCTCATGGATCGAAATGTTATCCGACACTGAAAAAGTGGGTTGTCATATTGCTCTAACACCAACTTGGAATGAGACCGCATTTTTTGCCGATTATGTTTTACCAATGGGACATGCTTCGGAGAGACATGATATCAATTCATACGAAACTCAAGCTGGTGTTTGGATTGCTTATAGACAGCCGGTTTTAAGAGAAAAAGCTCGCAGAGATGGTAAAAAAGTTGATTTTACCTATGAAGTGAATCCTGGGGAAGTATGGGAAGAAGACGAATTTTGGATTGAACTGTCTTGGATGATCGATAAAAATAATGATCTTGGCATTCGAAAGCATTTTATAAGTCCATATCGTAAAGGTGAAAAAATAAATATCGATGAATATTATCAATACATATTTGAACATACCAAAGGGTTGAATGAGACTGCTCAAAAAGAAGGATTGAGTGCTTTAGAATATATGCGGAAGTATGGGGCATACTTAGTAGATGATAATGTATACAATAATAATAAAAAAGAAATTTCTCCAGGTGATAATATAAAATCAAATGGTCAGATTGAAAAAAATGGTAAAATAGTTGGAATCCAAGTAGGAGGAAAAAACTATGATGGTTTTCCCACTCCATCTAAAAAACAGGAAATATATTCTCAAACTATAGTGGACTTTGGTTATCCAGAGCATGCGACACCAGGGTATAGAATTAAAAGTCATATTCATTTTGATGAAATGAAAGCAGAAAACAATGAGTTTGTATTACTCCCTAATTTTAGACTGCCAACGCATATCCATTCACGTTCCGCTAATGCAAAATGGCTTGCTGAAATTGCTCACCGAAATCCAATTTGGATTCATACCAAAGACGCAAAACGTTTTGGTGTTAGTAATGGTGATTTATTGAAGATTACTACAGAGATCGGTTGGTTTGTTGATAAAGTTTGGGTAACAGAAGCTATTAAACCAGGTGTAGTTGCATGTTCACACCATATAGGAAGATGGCGTCGCAAGCAGGATGAAGGAAATCGCTTCATGACCAATACAGTGAATATAATAAATATTGGCAATGGAAAATGGAAAATGGAAACGGTAAAAAGTATCCGACCATGGAAAACGAATGATTCTGATACAAATCGAATCTGGTGGAGGGACGGAGGAGTGCATCAGAATCTCACTCACGCTGTTAATCCCGACCCCATATCTGGTGCCCATTGCTGGCTTCAGAAAGTTAGTATCTCTAAACCAGAAGAAGATGAGAAATACGGAGATGTGTTTGTGGATACAAGTAAATCATTTAATCATTTTAAAAAATGGAATGAATGGGCTAGAGAAAGGGAAATTCATCCAAATGGACTTAGAAGACCTCTATGGATGGCGAGACCCTTGACGCCAAAAAGAGAAAAATTTTATATAAATGATAAACTAATTTAATTTTGCAATTAAAACTTAAAAAATTCTTATACTATTTATAAGTATCCTTATATGGTTTTTTATACATAGTAAATTAATTGTAAGAATGACTTTTTTTTCGCAACATTCCTTGACCAACCTCCTCTATTGGGTTACGCGGAAAAAATGGCTCATACTTTCCTTTTTTTTCAGCATTCTTCTCTTCTATCTACCATCTCCAGAAGGATTAGGCTATCAGGCTCATCGTACCTTGATCATTGTACTAGTAGCTTTAATATTAATTATAAGTGAATCTGTCCCTTTACCTGCTGTTGCAATCCTGATATTAATCATGGAAGTAATCTTGGGTGTTGACACATCAGATGGTGTAGCATCTTCTTTCATGAGCGATGCAGTATTTTTTATTATGGGTTCTCTTATGCTCGCTGTGTCAATTGTATACCAAGGATTAGATAAAAGATTAGCACTAGGCGTCATTACCATTACAGGAAATAAAACTTGGCGTATTGTATTAGGATTTGTAACAATTTCAGCTCTTTTATCATCTTTTATCGGGGAACATACAGTTGCAGCAATGATGCTTCCTGTTGCTTTGGCACTGATCAAAAATTCTGGGATAGATACTGGTAAGCCCACGAATTTATCTACTGTTTTACTATTCTCAATTGCGTATGGGTGTGCAATAGGTTCGATTGGAACCCCATCTGGAGGTGGTAGAAATGTAATAATGATTGGATACTTATCAGATTTTAGTATGGCGGAGATCTCATATTTAGGCTGGATTAAATTTGCCTATCCAATGTTAATACTAGAAATTCCAATCGCATCAATTATTCTATGGTATACATTTACTCCAAACCAAAAAGTAATGGATTCTTCAGTTAGGAAACTGAAAATTCAAGTTACTAAAACTGGAAAAATGACAACAAACCAGATTATGGCGATTATTATATTTTTCGTTGTTTTTATGGGATGGATCTTTTTAAGCCCGCATATAGGACTTGGCATTGTTGCCTTAATTGGTGTTTTCCTTTACATGGTATTCGGGTTAATTGAATGGCAAGAAATCAGTAATAATACTAATTGGAGTGTAATTTTATTGTTTGGGTCTGCTATATCTTTAGGAATTCAGATGAAAGAAACAGGTGCAGCATTTTGGGTTGCAGACAAAACCTTAAATTATTTAGAAATCATTTTTCAAGATGCTGGTATTATACGATGGTTTGTATCAGTTATTATGACTGGTTTATTAACTAATCTTTTAAGTAATGCAGCCACAGTAGCTGTTCTGGGGCCTATTGTTTTAGATATGGGTGGTAATCCAGTAGTAACTGGTCTTATGACTTCAATTGCATCTGCATTTGGTTATTTAACAATTGTGGCATCTCCAACATGTATGATTATACATGCTACAGGTCTAATTAGTTCTAGTGATTATTTAAAAGCCGGGTGGAAATTGTTTGTTGCTTCGATTGTATTACTTTTACTGATTTCAACTTATTATTGGCCAGTACTATTATGAAAATATTAATAGCAATAAGTAGCAAAGAATATTCAGGTCCTACTCTTAATGCGGGTATGAATATTGCCAAGGCTTTAAATGCGTCAACAACTATCTTAGATGTTGGTAGAAAAATTAGCGAATTCAGTTTAAAAGAAGTAGGTCTAGCAAATGAAATGATTGAATCTTGGGACTTAGATCGACCAGGTGTTGATGTATTAGAATGGGCCTTTTCGTATCTTTTCAAAAATAATTTTATTGATTTAAAATCATCAAAAACTGGATTCCCAAAGAATACCTTAGTAGAAAAAAGCTCAAACAGGGCTGAGTTATACTTGAAAGGTTCATTCACTGATGATTTAAATCTAATTTTAAGGAATGGTGATATAATTAATGAACTCCGCGATGAAGTTAAAAAAGGTAAATATGATGTAACAATCATAGGTGGAAGTGGAAAACGAAATATGGCTCATGACTTGATCCAATATATAGACAGTTCAATTTTTGTGGCCAAAAAGTTTGACCCTAATAAAAATTACCGCATTCTTTTGGCAGTAGACGATTCTCCTGGGACTAAAAAGGCTATTAAATATGGACTCCGTGTTGCGCAGGCATTCAATATTTCTATAGATTTGTTAACTGTAAGCAAAAAAGATTCTTTTGGAGATGGATATAAGAAGGCTGCATCTTATGCAGCCAAGTTTATGAGAAGAAGTGGTGTGAATACTAAAAACACTTTTAAAGTTGGGGATCCTGTAAAAACAATTGTAAAAGAAGCAGGGAATGATCATATTATTGTAATGGGTGCCAGTACCCGGTCACCGATAAAAAAATTTTTCCAGGGCAGTAAACCATTAAAAGTTATGGAGACTTGTGATTGTCCTATTCTTATAGTGAAATGACAAATCAATATTTATAGTAATCTTTATTTATTTTTTATTATTCTCATTAATTAAATTATATGAGGATATTTATAATTATATAGACGAATTTTTTTTAGATTAACTTTTTAAGTTTATTTATGATTATTTGTTGTTTATTTAATGCTCATTAGATTCTAGCATATTTAGTTATAAAAAAATTACGGAGCAATAATGTCATCAAGTACAGATCCCACTTCAGCAGCATATAAAGCTGCAGTAAAAGAATTAGGTCTAAAGTCTAATATCGCCAACGCTTTAGAAATACCAGACCGAGAATTAACCGTTGAAGTTCCATTTAGATTGGATAGCGGAAATCTAACGAGTGTAATTGGCTTTAGAGTCCAACATAATAATACAAGAGGCCCTTTCAAAGGAGGGATTCGATATCATGAACATGTAGATATTAATGAAGTTCGATCACTTGCTACTCTAATGACTTGGAAAACTTCCTTGTTAAATATTCCCTACGGTGGTGGGAAAGGCGGTATTGGTGTTGACCCTTCAAAATATAGCAAAACAGAACTTGAGAGAATGTCTAGAAGGTTCTTTCGTGCTATAGATCCTATTATAGGAACAAATATTGATATTCCTGCCCCCGATGTGAATACCAATGCACAGGTTATGAGTTGGTTTATGGATGAGTATAGTCAATTGCATGGATATACTCCTGCGATTGTTACAGGGAAGCCATTGCAGCTTGGCGGGAGTGAAGGTCGGGAAGCGGCAACTGGTAGAGGTACAGCAATCATAACAAGGGAGACTGGTAGTAAGTGGGGTATAGACTTAAATAATTCCAAAGTTGTTATTCAAGGTTTTGGGAATGTAGGTTCTTATGCGGCAAAATTTTTATATGAATATGGTTGTAAAATTATTGCTGTAAGTGATGTCACTGGTGGACTTTTCGATCCGAATGGGTTAGATATACCATCACTTTTTAATTACAATTATGAAAACAGAACTATTGATGGTTTTGAACAAGGTAAGAAAATTTCTAATGATGAATTATTGACATTAGATTGTGATTTTCTAATTCCAGCTGCCTTAGGAAGTGCAATTAATGAATCAAATGTAGATTCATTAAATTGCAGGGTGATTATTGAAGCGGCAAATGGGCCTGTTACTGGTTATGCAGCAAATGCATTGTGGGACAGAAAAATTGCAATTATTCCAGATATTTTGACAAATGCAGGTGGTGTAACTGTAAGTTATTTTGAATGGGTACAGAATCTTCAACAATTTAAATGGGCAGAAGATGATGTTAATAAAAAACTGGAAGATAAAATGGTTCAGGCATTTGAAGAAGTATATTCAGTGAAAAAGGAAAAGGATATACCGATGCGTATTGCATCATTCATGGTTGCAATTGATAGAGTATCTAATGCTTATATGTTGCGTGAAGGTTAAATCTTCTCGGATATTACCACAAACGGGAATATTTTGACTGATAATTGCTAATGCATCTAAATTCAGAGTTGAAAATTATATACATACATATAGATAATTAAGGAGTTATAATGGAACTAATTCATCCGATTTTTAAATGGTTACATGTTATTGCTGGGATTATGTGGATTGGCCTTTTATATTTTTTCAATTTTGTAAATACAGCATTTGCGCCTACAATGGATGGAGATACAAAAAAGAAAGTTGTTCCCGAATTGATGCCTAGAACATTATATTGGTTTAGATGGGGCGCTGCTTGGACCTGGGTAACAGGTGTTATCCTGCTTGCTGTAGTATATTATCATGGAGGCTTAACATTCGATGACCCTGAAAGTAGTTATGGTTTACCTTTTTTTGTGATGGTGGCAATTACCTTTTTGGGAGTATTTGCATATGATGCTTTATATAAATCACCAGTTGCGTCTAATCTCCCAGTTGTTACTGCGATTAGTTTCATACTTTTATCAATAATTATTTTTATCATGAAAGATTGGGCTGGTTTTAGTTATCGAACATTCAATATGCATTTAGGTGCGCTATTCGGAACTAATATGGCTTTTAATGTATGGTTCAGAATCTGGCCTGCCCAACAAAATATTATCACTGCAATTAAAAATGGTGATACTCCTGATGGTGAGCTTTTAGCATTAGCTGGTTTAAGATCTAAACACAATACTTATATGTCTGTTCCTCTAATTTGGACGATGCATAATCAGCATCACGTTACTGTACCTACTGCATTAGGTATACCCGCAGAGTTTTCATGGTTGCTTCCGATGGCTATAGTTGCTCTTGGTTGGCATATAGTTTGGCAGTTATACAAAAAATCTGGAACTATAGAAGGGTTTTAATAAATATTTAACTATTATATCGATTAAAAAAGCTCCTACACTGGGAGCTTTTTTAATTTGATTTAGTAGATTGTATTCATGATTTTATTAAACCATGCAAATTGATCCAAAATATTTCCAATATAGAAAGAAATATCTGACCCAGAGTATATATGCCGCAATATCTATTTTTTTTCTTACAATAATTATAAATAATAATCCAGTTTTAATCGCCAGTATTGGATCGACAGCTTTTATTGTTTTTGCGATGCCAAATACTATTTCATCTCAGCCGAAAAGAATTATAGGCGGTCATGTGGTAGGATATTTTTCTGGATGATCCTTTTTAATATTTCCATATATGGATATAATTCTTATTTCAGCAATTTGGTATTCATTATCTTTAGGAATATCGATTTTCATTATGGTTATAATTGACCTAGAACATCCACTGGCTGCTGGTACAGCATTTGGAATGACAATGATTGGATATAACAGTGAATCCGTATACGCATTTTTTATTAGTATTTTTCTTTTAGCAATGATTAGTCATTATGGAAAACCTTTTCTTAAGGATCTTGTTTGAGATATAAGACAGCTGTTGGCTTACTTTTATTTACTGGTATTATTTGGAGTACTGGTGGGTTTATGATAAAATTGATTCCGTGGTCTCCATTTATCATTGCAGGAATTAGAAGCGCTATTGCTGCATTAATAATTTATTTTTATAGTCGTCCACAAAAAATTTCTATTAATAAATATACTATTGGAGGTGCATTAGCTTATCTATCAATGGTTATATTTTTTGTTTTGGCAAATAAGTTAACAACTGCAGGAAATGCAATTCTTATCCAATATAGTGCGCCTGTATATGTAGCTCTATTTAGTATTTATTTTCTTGGTGAGAAAGTTACTTCAATAGACTGGTTAAGTATATTAATTATAATTTTTGGACTTTTTCTATTCTTCTTAGATGATTTAACAGGTGATAGTGTTAAGGGAAATATAGCTGCTATGTTTTCTAGTTTTGGTTTTGCAGGATTAATTTTATTTTTACGAAAACAAAAGCACGGTAGCCCTATTGATACAATATTATTAGGTAATCTTCTTACATTTTTAGTTTGTATGCCCTTTATTTTTAAAGATATAACGTTTGAAGCTAATGCATGGTTTAAGATCATTTACCTTGGAATCGTACAATTAGGATTTGCTTATATATTATTCACAATCGCTATAAAACATGTGACTGCTCTCGATGGTGTAATATATCCAGTGATTGAACCAATTTTCAGCCCAATTTTTGCTTATTTAATTCTTGGGGAAAAATTAGGTTCTTTTGGATATGTGGGTGGTTTTTTGGTTCTTGGAGGAGTTCTTTTTCGTGGATTATTAAAAATTAAAAAGCCATGACATTTTCAAGACTTTTTAATTAAATAATTATAAATAATTAATAATTTTAAGACGAAATTTCACAACTCATATCGTGACCGCAACACATAGGAGATTTTATTTTTCCACAACCTTCAGGACATTTGGCAATTGCAACTGTTGTACCATCTTCTTTCGTAATATGGTCATGAACCAATGATTGACTACATTTAGCACATTTTAAATCTTTCACTCCCATGCCACAGTGTTCGCATTGATACTTAGCCATTTTCACTCCTTTTTTTTATTAAAATACAGATCAAAATTAACAATCATTGATAATAAAAAATATATTATTATAATTACATATCAGTAATAGGAATTATTACTATTAATGTTTATTATTTAATATGAGATACAGTCATCAAAGAGAAGAAATACGTAGAATATTATCAAGTACAGATATACATCCCACTGCTGACTGGGTATACGAACAAGCAAAAATAAATATTCCAAACATAAGTTTGGGCACTGTTTATCGTAACCTAAAACAACTTTCAGATGAAGGAAGTATACGGATTATCTTTGATGGAAATACTGCTAGATATGATTGTAATCAAGAGAGGCATGATCATTTACGATGTAAAATATGTGGAGATCTCATAGATGTACAGCTATTTGATAATGATATCCAAAAATTAGTTAAAGAAAAATATGATTTTGAAGCTGATAATGTTGAAATGACTATTATTGGTAAATGTAAAAAACACACTAAATAAAGGAGTGTAACATGTCCTTGGATGGAAGTAAAACACATGAAAACCTAAAAGCCGCTTTCGCAGGTGAATCGCAGGCAAATCGCCGTTATTTATACTTTGCACGACAGGCTGATATTGAAGGTTATCCCGAAGCAGCAGGAGTATTTAAAAATACTGCTGATGGAGAAACGGGACACGCTTTTGGTCACTTGGAATTCATGGAAAAAGGTGGCGCTGGTGATCCTGGAACAGGCTTACCTATTGGTGAAACCTCTGAGAACCTAAAAGCAGCTGTTGCTGGTGAAACCTATGAATATACAGAAATGTATCCTGGGTTCGCTGCTACAGCTCGAGAAGAGGGTTTTGATGAAGTTGCAGAGTGGTTTGAAACACTAGCTAGAGCAGAAAAATCTCATGCTGGTAAATTTCAGGAAACCTTAGATAGCCTTTAAAATCAACGGCTAAGTCTTGGGCTCACCTGGGCCCAAGACTTCCTTTTTCAAATAGAAATTTTTGATTTATAAAAATGGTTAACCACACAAATACCGAAAACACAGTCTATGATATAACCAACCCTTTATACTGGGATAAGTCTTCGCTTTACTCAGAAATGGATCGAGTATATGACATTTGTATAGGATGCCGTTTATGTTTTAATCTTTGCCCTTCTTTTCCATCTTTGTTTAATTCTATAGATAACGCAGGGGAGAGAAAACGTGATGTTGCTGAAAACCAGGGTATTGTAGAAAAGAAGATTGAAAAAAAAGAATATTTAGACCTTCCAGAAGGGAAACATGCATCAGAAGCAAGTATTGAAGTTGAGTTTCGAGGCGAGGTGTCAGACCTAACAGATTTAGAAAGATGGAAAGTAGTTGATCTTTGTTATCAGTGTAAGCTTTGTGATCCTATTTGCCCATATACTCCAGATAAAGAACATGAATTTCAACTTGATTTTCCTAAACTAATGACTCGATCGCAGGCTATACGAACAAGGTCCAGAGGTGTTCGAATGAGTGACAAATTCTTATCAAATACAGATTTCACAGGAAAACTTGGTTCAATAATAGGCCCATTGTTGAACTATTTTAATGAACTATCAATTGTGCGATGGTTTATGGAAAAATTTTTTGGAATTCACAGATATAGAAATTTACCAAAATTTCAAAAAGAAAAATTTTCAAGCTGGTTTCAAAAAAACAAACCCATTGTTTCTGATCCTATAGAAAAAGTTGTTTTATTTGGAACCTGTTTTACGGATTCTCATGACATCGAACTAGGTAAGGCTGCTGTTGCGGTTCTTGAACATAATGAAGTAGAATGTATTTATCCCAAACAGCAGTGTTGCGGCGCACCATATTTAAGTCCAGGTGATTTTAATAATTTTAAGAATCAGGCACTACCAAATGTAGATGAATTAAGTGAATGGGTTAATAAAGGATATAAAATTGTTGTCACTGGTCCGCCAACATGTAGCTTAACTTTGAAAAAAGAATATCCTGACTATCTAGAAGATGATGAAAAAATCAAAAAAATATCAAAGAACACCTTTGATATATCTGAATATTTAGTATACCTTAATAAAAATGGGAAATTAAAAACTAATTTTACTAATTCATTAGGAACAATTAATTACCACGTTAGTTGTCACTTAAAAGCTCAGAAAATGGGTTTCAAAGGTAGAGACCTCCTTAGGATTGTCCCAAATACAAAGATTAATCTTATCAATCGTTGCAGCGGTATGGATGGTGGTTGGGGAATGAAATTTGAATTTTTCGAAGAATCAATGAAAGTTGGCGAGCGATGCGTAAATGATCTAGGACAGAAAGAATATGATAGCATCTGTACCGATTGTTCTTTAGCAAGTCATCAGTTGTCTCAAGCTAGTGATGGCCATATTAATCTAGACCATCCTGTCATTAAGCTTTACAACGCTTACGGTTTTAAATAGTTACAAGGAATTAATAATGAGAAAAATTTCATCAGAATCTCTTCTAAATATTATTGAATATGAAAAAGTAAGAAATGAATACCGTAAAGAAATCATAGAGTATAAGAAAAATAGGAGAATTTCATTAGGACCAAATGTGATGATTACTTTTGAAAATGAGAAAACTCTTTCTTTTCAAATTCAAGAAATTATGAGATCTGAGCGACTTGCAGATGATATAAAGATAGAAGAAGAGGTAAACATTTATAACACTATTATGCCTCCAGAAAATGGGTTGAGTGCTACTCTATTTATCGGTATAACAGATGAAAAAAAGATTAAATCAGTATTAAATAGATTTATTGGCTTAACAATAGGAAAAACGCTGTATTTCAAATTTAATGGTGAAAGTGTGTATGCAAAATTCGAGCAGGGAAGAGAAGAAAAAGATAAAATTAGTTCTGTACACTATTTGCAGTTTCATTTCACAGAAAATCAAAAGATTGCTTTTTCAGATAGAAGTCAATCAATTGAGTTAATTATAGATTACAATGAATATAAGTATAAAGTAATTCTAAGTTCGGAAATGATTGATTGTCTATCAAAGGACTTTATTAATATTTAAATTAAAGCTTAAGGGCATTAGCTCTTTCGGATTTTTTATTATTAATAATGTTGATTAAAAAACACTTTTTAAATATTCTGCGGTGGGTTTTAAGGCTTCATGGTGCAGGGCATCTCATCGAAGTGGTTTCAGCAATAACCGAAGAAGCATACATAACAGCGGCTATAGCCTTTATTTTTCTTATTTTAGAAATATTGGCAAGTTTTTTAATACCAGATGAACATATTCACTTTAAGCCTTTAAAATCAGAAGTTCATAGTGATTGTGATGAAAAGACCTGAGTTTATAATTGAATATCAATAATAAGTATAAGTTTAAATGATGAATAAAATCTTCATTTTTAATTTGTTGATTTTAGTGGTTTAAAACATTGTTTTTTCTGTAATTCATTTTGGATTAAATTAATATTGAACTTCAAATTATAATTTTTATGGCTATTATTGATGATATTGATAGAGAGATTCTGATTACCCTGCAACGGGAAGGTCGGAAAACAGCTAGTCAAATTGCTGATGAACTAAATTTAACTGTACCCACAATTACAGAGAGAATACGGAAGCTCGAGAATGGTTTTGTTATAAAGGCGTTTCAAGCTATAATAGATCCTAGATCAGTGGGACTAGATGTAACAGCATTTATAACTGTGATCCCCTCATCTTCTGAAAATTACAAAGAGCTTATTAAAAAAGCGAAAGAGACTTCTGAGGTGATCCAATGTTTTAGCACGACAGGGGTAGGTTCACTTATGCTTTGGATTGCAACTCACAATTCTCAATCACTGGAAGAATTATTACGAAATATTCAACGCTGGCCAAATGTGGCACGTACTGAGACCCAAGTGATTTTATCTTCCTATAAGACCGTCCAGCAATTACCTATAAGATAATCTAATATTGTAATAACAAAATAATATTTTTCAGTATTCATTTTGTTATAATTGAAAAGACTAAATTTTCATTTTTCTTAAATTGAATATTATCAATATAATTGAATATTAATTTTAATAATAATTAAATTATTACCATTTTATCATAAAATTTTATTGAAAATTTTTAAATATTATTAATAATTTAAATTGATGTTCAAAGACGTTTAAATGAAAATTGATAATATAGATCGGAAAATTTTACAATTATTGCAAGAGGATGGTCGCATTGCAGCTAGCCATATAGCAGATGAAATAAATATTTCTATACCTACAATAACGGATCGAATTAAAAAATTGCAAAAATCAGGTATAATCCAAGGGATACATGCTGTTCTTGATCCAAAGAAGTTGGGTTTAGATGTTTCGGCACTAATTACTGTTATTTCTGAATCATCTCTTCATTACCTAAATTTCACTGAAAAAGCCGAGCAAACCTCAGAAGTTGTAGAGTGTTTCAGTACAACTGGTAAAGGATCACATAGTTTACTTGTTGTAACTCGTAATTCTCAAACCCTTGAAGAATTATTACGGGAAATCCAAGGTTGGCCCGGTGTTGCGCGGACAGAGACGCAAATCATTTTATCATCATATAAATTAATTCAAAATGTTCCAGTCCTACCTAAAACTAAATCATAATTATAAGGAAAAAACCAAGTGGGCAAAATAAAAATTGAATATATATGGATGGATGGTCATCAGCCAACACAGAAACTTAGATCTAAGACAAAAATAATTAAAGGTCCAATAGGCGATATTTCAGATTTACCTGATTGGGGTTTTGATGGGTCTAGTACGATGCAGGCGGCTGGTGAAGATAGTGACTGTATGCTAAAGCCTGTGTCCTATATACAGGATCCTATCCGAGGTGGAGATAATTTATTAGTGATGTGTGAAGTATTCAACCCAGATGGATCCGTCCATGAATCAAATACTAGGGCTCAACTAAGAGATATCGCTGAAAAACACGCGGATCAGCAGTGCTGGTTTGGTATAGAACAAGAATATACGTTTTTCCAAGGACGCGTTCCTCTTGGTTGGCCTGAAGGTGGATATCCAGCTCCTCAGGGACCATTTTATTGCGGTGTTGGTGCAGATGAAGTATACGGTCGTGATATTGTTGAAGAACATTTAGAACTATGTATTGATGCAGGGATAGAAATTTCGGGCATTAATGCGGAAGTAATGCCTGGGCAGTGGGAATATCAAGTTGGACCATTAGGACCACTTGATGTTGCTGATCAATTATGGATCAGTCGATGGCTTTTGTATCGTATTTCTGAAGAATATGGAGTAAGTGCAACTCTGCATCCTAAACCTGTTAAAGGTGACTGGAATGGAGCAGGTGCACATACGAATTTCAGTACCAAAGCTATGCGAGAAAAAGGAGGAATTAAGGTGATTGAAGCAGCTTGTGAAGCTCTAGGAAAAAATCATGAAAAACATATTGAAATTTATGGTGCACATAATGAAGAACGACTTACAGGACTGCATGAAACTTGCTCCATTAAAGAATTTCGATATGGTGTAAGCGATAGAGGAGCTTCTATTCGCATACCCATGGCTACAGCTAATAATGGACATGGATATTTAGAAGATCGTCGCCCTTCAGCGAATATGGACCCTTATAGGGTTTGTGCAGCGTTGATCGAGACTACATGCGACTAAAAGGATAAATATTTAATCAAAAAAGGTCCATCTGTGTTATTGTAAAATAGATAATATTGAAATTTTTTCTAATTAGAAAAAAAGATGAAAAGTTTATTGCCACAATGACTTTTTACCTTTTTTAGGAATATTTCTACTATGAATTATCTAATGCAGTTTCAAGATCATAGATTATATCATTCACATTCTCGATACCAATAGATATGCGGACAAGACCATCTGTTAGGCCTCTTGCTACACGTTCTTCTTTTGGTACTTCAGCATGAGTCATTGTTGCAGGGTGGGTAATCATAGTTTCAACAGAACCAAGACTTTCAGCTAGTTGGGCTAATCTAACGGAATTCATTAGTGTTTTACCAGCTGGTATACCACCAGTTAATTCAAATGAAATCATGCCGCTAAAACCACTCATCTGGTCTTTTGCGACATGATGCATCGGATGGGAAGATAATCCTGGATAGCTTACTCTAGAAATTTTTGGATGATTTTCTAAAAATTCAGCAACTTGTTGGGCATTTTCTGCATGTTTTTTCATTCGTAAATCAAGAGTTTTTATTCCTAAAATGGTAAGCCAGCAATCGAAAGGACTAGGTACTGACCCTATTGTTTTTTGAACAAATTTCAGCTGGTCAAATAGGTCTTCTCTATTTGTTATTACAATGCCTCCTATTAACTGGTTATGACCACTAAGATATTTTGTAGTACTATGCATCACTAGATCAGCACCATATTCCAGAGGTCTTAGAAATACTGGTGTCGCAAAAGTTGTATCTATACCAAAAAGCAAATTGTGATTTTTAGCAATTTTTGATACAGCATCCAGGTCAGTTATTTTTAATAAGGGATTAGTAGGTGTTTCCACCCATATCATTTTTGTTTCAGGCTGTATTGCAGCCTCAATATTTTCGGGATAAGATGTGTCTACGTAAGTAAAATGTAAATCATAATTAACCAAAATCTGGTTAAAATGTCTTGATACACCACCATAAACGTCGTCAGAACAGATTACATGGTCTCCAGACTTTAATAATTTTAAACAGCTATCAACAGCTGCCATCCCACTAGAATATGCAACCCCGTATTTACCGCTATCAAGAGCAGCAAGATGTTCTTCCATCATTTGCCGAGTTGGATTTGCGGATCTTGTATAATCAAAACCTTTATCCTTTCCAACTTCTTCAAGGACATAAGTTGCCGTTTGGTGAAGTGGTGGCAGTATGGATCCTGTAACTGGTTCTGGTTTAATTGCCGCATGTAATACTTTGGTATCAAATTTCATTTTATTTCCTTTATCTCTAGATCAAAAAATCTTTTAAAGATGAACACGAGGCAGGAATTCTAATACTATTTTTTTCTTTTTCCATTGATTTTTGAAGCTGTTTTGGTATTGTAATCTCTTTATTAATAATTGGTTTCATCACTTGGATAAATTTTGCAGGGTGTGCTGTCGCTATGGCAATATAATTAAAATCTGTATTTATTTTCTTTTTATATTTTTCTATACCTGATATGCCTACCGCTGTATGCGGATCTACTAAATAATTAAAATTATTATGTATTGACTTAATAATATATTTTGTCGTTCTATCTTTAAAGCTCCAACTAATAATATCATTCTGAATATCATTTCTATTTTCATCATAAATTTTTATGATGCGATCAAAATTACTTGGATTCCCAACATCCATCGCATTGGAGATAGTTTCCTTAGATGGGATACTATTGAATTTTCCTGTTTTTAAATATTGAGGAAATACGTTATTTGCATTCGTTGCGGCAATAAATTTTTGTATGGGGAGTCCCATATGTTTAGCAAATATACCTCCAGTGAGATTACCAAAATTTCCACTGGGTACACTAAATATAGTTGGTTGGTTGGAATTCACATGTTTCCATGCCCAAGCATAATAAACAGACTGTGGAAGCAGGCGGGCGATATTAATGGAATTAGCAGAGCTAAGATTAAGTTTTCGGGATAACGTTTTATCAAGAAAAGCATCTTTTACCATTTTTTGACAATCATCAAAACTCCCATTTACTTCAAGTGCAGTAATATTACCTTTATAAGTTGTTAATTGTTTTTCCTGTATTTCGCTTACACGCCCAGCTGGATATAAAATAACAACATTGATCCCTTCCAGACCTAAAAACCCATTTGCTACAGCACCGCCAGTATCGCCAGATGTAGCAACCAATATTGTGATTTTTTCCGATAGCAAGTATTCCATGCAGCGCGCCATAAATCTTGCAGCAAAATCTTTAAATGCCATAGTTGGTCCATGAAATAATTCTAATAAATAAATGTTATCATTTAAGCAAATAAGAGGAATATCAAATGTAAAAGCAGTATTGCAAATTTCAGCGAGTTTTGGTTCCGAGATATATTCAGATACAAAAGGTTGAATCATTTCTGTCGCAAGTTCAGTATAGGTCATTTCATTTTTAAAAAAAGAAGTTTCAAATGATGGAATGGATTCTGGAAGGTATAAGCCTTTATCAGGAGCTAGACCTTTAAATAGTGCTTCTCTAAATCCGACAGAAGGGGATTTTTGGTTTGTGCTGTAATAGCGCATAATTTTAGTTAATTATCGCTGGAGGGAAACAGTGAATAGGTGATCGATATGCAGTACTGTTCAGACCGTTTTTTTTGAAAGTTTCAACCATTGCAATGGCAACATCTTTAGATCTATTTTCAGAATCACATAAAGCAAATAAGGCAGGTCCTGATCCAGAGATTCCACATCCGATAGCTCCACTTTCAATAGCAGCTTTCTGGATTGCATTGTAGCCTGGAATTAGTTTAGCACGAACTGGTTCAGCAAATTGGTCTGTCATGGACCTTTTTAATAAATCTAAATCTCCATTGTGAAGACCCAAAGTGAACCCTGCTAGGTTTCCTGCTTGAGCAACAGCAGATTTTAAAGGAACGCGCTTAGGTAGCATTCTTCGTGCTTCTTTAGTATTGATTGAAAAGTCAGGAAGCACTGTAGTACTATATAGGTTTTTAGGGACAGGTAAATTCAAGATATCAAGAGGCTCATAGCTACGTACCAAGATTATGCCTCCAAGTAAAGCAGGAGCAATATTATCTGCGTGAAACGCTCCGGATGCTACTGCTTCTCCCGCCATACCATGCATCAATAGTTCTTTTGTTGATAGAGGTTTATCCATAAGCTCATTGATACCTACCAATGCTGCTGCCGCACTGGCTGCGCTCGATCCAATCCCGCTGCCAGGAGGAATACCTTTTTCTATTTCTATTAAACACCCCTTGGAATGATTTATAGTATTTAAATATGATTGAACTGCTTTCCCTGCTGTATTTTTCTCTGGATCAGTTGGAATGGAATCTGATTTTTCCCCATATAAAACTATTTCAATTTCGGTTTTATTGTTTTTGGTAATTGTTACAGTATCTAATGGATTTGAAGTAGCATATCCTATACAGTCAAAGCCACATGAAACATTAGCAACAGTAGCTGTTGCTTGAACTTTAATTGATTTTTTCGGCATTAATATATCCTTTATGTACTAATAATTCTGCCATTAGAATAGCACCGCCAGCAGCGCCTCTAACAGTATTATGTGATAATGCTACAAATCGAAAATCAAAAATTTTATCTTTTTCTAATCGCCCAATTGTTAGAGCCATTCCATTTTCAAGATCTCGGTCCAGTTTGGGCTGAGGACGATTTTCTTCATTCATATATATAATAGGTCTATTTGGGCTTGAAGGAAATTTATTGATTTGAGGAATTCCTTTGAATTTGCTCCAGATTGATTTAATTCTTTCAATAGATAATTTTTTATCTTTGAATTGAAAATAAACAATAGCCATATGACCATCAATCACAGGGACTCTTGTACAGGTAGCTGATATTTGCATCCTGTTTGTATTTTGAATCCCATTATCTCTTATATGACCTAATATTTTTAATGGTTCATTTTCAGTTTTTTGTTCTTCCTCATCAATATAGGGAACAACATTCATTTCAAATTCAGGGGAAATAATTGTTGAATGTCCACCTCCGGAAAGAGCTTGTAGTGTAGTAACTTGAACTTTATCTATAGGAAAACCTGATGCATCGAGAGCATGCAAAGCAATAAGGTAGGATTGAATTGAACAATTTGGTTTTACTGCCACAAATCCACTAGAAGGGAAATTGCGCAAAGATTGCTGAAGCGAGATTACATTTGCATGATCTGGATTTATTTCAGGGATAATCATAGGGACATCATCAGTCCATCGATGAGCAGAATTATTACTAATTATGGGAAAACCAGCTTTTGCATATTTGAATTCTAATTCTCGTATTTCTTTTTTTGGTAGATCTATAGCAGAAAAAACACAAGCAACATTTTTTTTAATACTATCAAAATCACGTGCATCCCGTACTTTCAAATTACGAACTAAAGGCGGTATTGGATCTGGCATTAACCAGTTTTTACCTATTGCTTCATTGTATGTTTTTCCTTTTGATCGTGGTGAAGCGGCTACATCAATGATTTCAAACCAAGGATGATTATTGAGCAATCGTACATAATTTTGACCAACCATCCCAGTAGCACCCAATATACTGACTTTGATTTTTTTATTCATCTACTATTCATTATACATGCTTGAATATCTTGAAGAATACCTGTTGCTGTAACCTTGGCACCGGCTCCATAACCTTTAATTACTAGAGGCTCTTCATTATACAATTTTGTTTTTAAAATTATAATATTTTCACTTTCTTTCTGGTAATAAAATGGACTTTTTTGGTTTACGGCTTCCAAGCCTACTTTAGCCTCTTTCCCATCCCAGGAGCCGATATAACGTAAAACTTTCTGGCTGGTTTCTGCATCTATAAAACGATTATGGTAAAATGAATCAAATTTGGAAAGCTGAATTAAAAACTCATCGATAGATATATCTGGATCTAAATCTTTTGGTATTAAACTTTCAACAGAAACATTTTCAAGGTTTAATTTAGCACCGGTTTCACGGGCCAGTATTAATATTTTTTTTGCCACATCCATGCCATTTAAATCATCCCTAGGATCTGGCTCAGTAAAACCTTTATCTTTTGCAGAACTGACTAGTGAGCTAAAAGTATTAATCCCGTCGAAGCTATTAAATAAATAGCTTAATGTACCAGATAAAATACCCTTTATTTCCAGAATTTCATCCCCACTTTTCTGTAATTCTTGGATTGTTTTAATAATAGGTAGTCCCGCACCTACATTTGTTTCGTATTGAAAATCAACTTGTTTTTCTTTCGCCGCTTTTCGAATAGCATTGTAGTAATCATAATCCAGAGTGTTAGCAATTTTGTTTGCTGTAACTACCGAAAAACCTCTACTAATTATATCTAAATATTTTTTTGCAATGGATTTACTTGCAGTGCAGTCGATAAATATTTTCTGGTTTAATATAGAGCTTTTATGATTTAGAAATTGATCTAAAATGATTGATGTAGAACTTTTGTTTAATTGATCAATTGCGGTATCTGGATTTATACTAACTTTATCTAGAATCATTTTTTTTGTGTTGCCCAAAGCAGTGATTCTTATATTTTTCAAATTTACATTGCTAATAATATTTAAAAGTTCAGATCCGATAGTACCGATTCCTAATAAGTAGATGTATACGAAGTTTTCATTTGGTCCAAAAAATTCATTATGTAAGACGTTTAAGGTTTTTGAAACATTAGAATCATCAACAATAAAAGAAATATTTCGCTCAGATGAACCTTGTGCAATAGAAATAATACTGATATTATGATTGCCAAGAGTGGAAAAGACACGACCAGAAACTCCTGGATTTTGGCGCATTCCCTCTCCAACTACTGCTACAAGTGACAATTTATTTTCTAATTTAATTTTATCAATTTGTTTTTGTTTAATTTCATCTTTGAATTCAGTTTTTAATGCTTTCAACGCAGATGAATTATACTTTGGTTTTATTGCAAAACAGACGGAATGTTCGCTGAATGCCATTGAAATGAGTAGGATGTTAATTTTTTCTTTTGCTAAACTTGAAAAAATTCGTCCGATTGTACCTTTTAAGCTGACAAGGCCTGCACCTTGAAGCAATATTAGGGAGATATTGGATAAAGATGATATTCCGACAACAACTTCATTTAGATTTTCGCGGTCTGTTCCAATCATTGTCCCTGGCGCTTTTGGGTTAAATGTATTTTTTATATTGATTGGAATATTTTTATAAAGTGCGGGTATCATAGAAGGAGGAAAAATAACTTTTGCACCAGCATGTGCTAATTCCATTGCTTCTTCATATGTTATTCTGGTGATAGATCTGGCATTTTTAACGATTTTAGGATTTGCAGAGAGAATTCCATCAACATCTGTCCATATTTCAATTATTTTTGCATTTAATGCGGCCCCGAAGATCGAAGCAGTATAATCTGATCCACTTCGACCCAGGGTTGTTGTTTTTCCATTTTCGTCAGCTCCTAAGAAACCTGTTATTACTTGTATTTTTTTTCGGTTTTTGTAATAAGAACGGATTTTATGAAATGTTTTTTGATAATGAACATATGCATGTCCAAAGTTGCTATTTGTTAAAATAACTTTTCTTGCATCTAGCTGCTCGGATGGAATACCAATAAAGGATAAATATTGTGATAAAATTTTAGTAGAAAGTAATTCACCATAGGATAAGATTTTATCATTACTTTTTGAACTAATGTGATTCTTTTTTCTAATTAAGGAAAGTTCAGCTTTTAATTCAAGAAAATATTTTTCAAGATAACTTTTTTTATCATTTACTTGTGGAAATAAATCATCTAGATATTGTTGATGTTTGCTGTACAAAGAATTAAATCTTTGTTTTATTGATTTTCCTAACGCCGCTGTTTCCGAAAGTTCTTTCAGTTTATCTGTCACATTTCCTAAGGCAGAAATCACTATGGCTATTTTATACTTCCGATTATTATAGGATATAATATTGGCAACATTGCGAATTTTTTCTGTATCTGCAATGGACGATCCTCCAAATTTCAATATTTTTAATTTCAACGAAAGCCTATGTTAATTATTATTATATTTTTACCTTAGAATTAAGTACTGCTATTGCATTACTAAATATATAAAAAAAAGTTCAAAAAAGATTTTTTAGGGAAACAAAATTTTAAATATTTAATTATTTTCCTTGAAGATTAATTATTTTGCATACTCTTAAGCCAATTATTAAAAAAAAGGGTACTATTGTTTGCCCAGCATTTAATTGGGGTTTGATCGGGATTATCATTTGGAAAATAATTAAGAGGTAAACCTATTTCCATCCCATTCTTTATGTCACGATGGTATTCATTTGAAAGTGTCTCCGCATCATATTCAAAATGATTAAAATTAAAATATTCACTATAGGTTTTACTGGCTATAAGGCAGGGCCCAGATTGCCTTGAATACAATAGTAATTCTAAATCTTCCACGGCATCTATATCTTCTTTTTTAACACCTGCAAATCTAGAAACAGGCATTTTAACTATGCCACTAAGACCATCCATAAGATTCGCATCTGGTATCAGAATTTCATGATCATAAATACCAGAAAATTTCTTTTCATAAAGAACTTTTTCAATTCCATAGAAATAGTAAAGTGCTACATTTGCACCCCAACATATATAATAGGATGAAATAGTATTATTTCTGGCCCATTGAATAATTTGGGTCAATTCATCCATATACAATACAGATTCGAAAGGAAGTGTTTCTACTGGTGCGCCAGTGCAAATAAACCCCTCAAAATGTTCTGATATTATATCATCAATAATTTTATAATTTTCATCTAAGTAAACGGGGTCAGAGTTTTTGGAATGATAGGTTGCAGTTCGTAAAAAGGTAAATTCTAGATCGTAGTCATTATTACCCAAACTTTTTTTCAATTGATTTTCAGTCTCAATTTTATTGGGCATTAGATTTAATACAACAATCCTCATGAGTCCTCTAATCTATATAGTGCCATCGGGATCTAAAATTTGATGGCACTATATAATTTTAGTATTAAATTAACTAATTTGTGCTTTTTCTAAGGCTTGACCTATATCAGCTTTTATATCATCTATATGCTCCAGTCCTACAGAAACACGGATAAGATCATCTGTAACGCCTGAAGATAATTTTTCTTCATCAGTTAATTGTTGATGGGTGGTAGAGTTTGGATGAATAACAAGTGTTTTTGCATCACCGACATTTGCTAAATGGCTGGCTAATTGAACACTATTAATGAATTTTTTACCAGATTCTATACCTCCATCAATACCAAAGGATAATACACCTCCATAACCATTAGTCAGGTATTTAGATGCATTATTATATGAAGGATGATCACTTAAACCAGGGTAGCTAACCCAATTTACATTACTTTGATTTTGAAGCCACTTTGCTAGATCTAGGGTATTTTCTACATGGCGCTGTGCCCTTAATGAGAGGGTTTCTATTCCTTGTAGCAGTAAAAAAGAACCAAATGGATGTTGAGAAGGACCGAAATCCCTAAGCCCTTCAACACGGGCTCTAAGAATAAAAGCGGCATTTGCACCAAGAACTCCATCTGGACCAAAGGTTTCCCAGAAATTTAGTCCATGATAACCAGGGGACGGGGACGTAAACTCTGGAAAACGTCCATTATCCCAAGGGAAAGTTCCACCATCAATAATTACACCACCAATAGTATTTCCATGTCCGCCAATCCATTTTGTTGCAGAGTGCACAACAATATCAACACCAAAATCAATTGGTTTACATATATATCCACCCATTCCAAAAGTATTATCAACTACAACTGGTACTCCATGATTCTTTGCTATTTTTGAAATAGCTTCATAATCAGGAACGCTATATTTTGGGTTTCCAATACTTTCTAAATATATCGCTTTTGTATTATCGTCAATTAAAGATTCTATAGACGAAGGATCATCCCCATCAGCAAATTTTACATTTATACCAAGCCTTGGGAATGATACTTTAAATTGATTATAAGTGCCTCCATAAAGATAACTTGATGATACAATGTTATCTCCAGACTTACATATCGTTTGTAAAGCAAGAAATTGAGCTGCTTGGCCACTAGATGTTGCTAATGCTGCTACACCTCCTTCTAAAGCTGCAATTCTTTGTTCAAATACATCCGTAGTTGGATTCATGATACGGGTGTATATATTGCCAAATTCTTTTAGCGCAAAAAGATTTGCTGCATGATCTGTATCGTTAAATGTATAAGATGTAGATGAAAAAATTGGTACCGCTCGAGCATTTGTACCAGCTGCTGGCTCTTGACCAGCATGAATCTGTAATGTATCAAAATTTTTAGATAGTTCGCTCATAAATATCTCCTTAGAATTATGTTTTATNTTAAAAATTTGTCAAATTTATNAGGATGTGGTTTTTANAGGTATTTTGATCTAAAAAAACCAAAGTAAAATAGGATAAGATTCAGCAATNCATGCTCTTATCTTTCCTTGGTAATNCACCAAGGCAGGAATTAGCACCTGGGGAAAGAAANTCCCTGGTTGCCAAGGCATCANTGGGCCTGTGCCCTAAACCTTTCTGGATAAAATCCTTTGCTGAATTTTCAAATAACAATNAACNNAGTAAGATAATATTCAAGAATTANCNATAAAGTCAAGTTAATAATNTTTNACNAANTTTNATAATTNTAAAATTTNNAGCTNAAATTATTTAATTTTATTTACATTGTTCAGTTTATTCTTAAAATATTAAATTAAAAGGTATNTAGTGGCTTTTNGNTGGTACGAATAANTTTCATACCTCATTGNAAATATNGCATAATCAGNAATATCTTATTGACTATTCTTGTTAGANATAGTTTCCTATATNAANTAATNNATAAGATTNAATAGGAATGAGAAAAATTTGTTANATGTAGTNAAGCAGTTNNTAAATATCATNAANGGGGGATTAGAATAAATAAGTATGTGCGGAATATTTTTCTATAAAGGTNATAGATATAATTGGTCAGAACTACNGGATTCTGTTAATAAAATTAGTTANAGAGGACCAGATAATACACATTACATNAAAATTAATGATGANGTGTTATTTGCTTTCCACCGTTTAGCAATAATGGGTATTAGTTCATCTGGAGACCAACCTATGAAACATCCACATGACAAATCTCTGACTTTGATTTGCAATGGAGAAATATATAATTACAAGGANCTTGCGGAAAAATATGACTTTAATTTAGAGACAGGATCAGATTGTGAAATTATTTTATTTTTGTATAGAGAATTTGGCATAGAGAGGACGATAAATGAATTGGATGGTGTTTTCATGTTTGTAATTCATGATGCATCATCAAATTCAGTATATGCTTCAAGAGACCCTATTGGAGTGCGTCCAGGATTTATAGGTTCAAGTAAAGATGAATTTTTTATTGCTTCGGAAGCTAAACCAATGATTAAATATTGTGATAATATCTCTGCTTTTCCACCTGGAACTTGGTGGTGTTCCAAAATTCCAGAAACCTTTAACCGTTATTTTTTTTATAAAAATTTAAAACCAATTGATAAGGACGAATGGATTATTTGCAATGAGATTAATATTTTGCTAACTAATGCTGTAAAAAAACGATTGATGACAGAAAGAGAAATTGGTTGCCTTTTATCTGGTGGTCTTGATTCAAGCCTTATTACAAGCCTGGTATCTTATTATAATCCAGGACCAAGGTTAAATACATTTTCAATCGGTATGCCAGGTAGTGTTGATTTAGANTATGCAAAGACAGTAGCNGATTTTCTAAATACAAANCANCATCAGATTGAAATAAGTGAAGNAGATTTTTTAGGTGCTATTGANACAGTTATTTATAATATTGAATCTTATGATACTACAACAGTTAGAGCTAGCGTTGGAAATTATTTAGTCTCAAAATATATTAGCGAAAATACAGATTGCAAAGTTATTTATAATGGNGATGGAAGTGATGAAGTCTGTTGTGGCTATGTATATATGAAAAATGCACCATCATTGGAAGACCTTCAATTTGAAAGTGAGCGCTTGGTGAAAGAATTACACTACTTTGATGTATTACGTTCAGATCGCAGTATAAGTTCTAATGGTTTAGAAGCAAGAACACCTTTTCTAGATAAAGAATTTGTGAAGTATTATTTATCAATTCCTGCTAAAATGAAAAATTTTGATGGAGTTCAAAAATTAGAGAAGCATCTCCTACGGAAAGCATTTGATGGTCAAAATCTCTTGCCCGATGAAGTTCTATGGAGAAGAAAATGTGCTTTTTCTGATGGAGTCAGCTCCCGAAACAGATCATGGCACCATATCATCCAAAACTATATTGATCAAATTATTAGTGATGAAGAATTTTTTAAACAAAGAAAATTATATAAACATTGTACACCTCATTTGAAAGAAAGCTATTATTATCGAAAAGTGTTTGAAGAATTTTTCGGTAATATTACAGAATTAATTCCTCATTTCTGGATGCCAAAATGGACAAATGTCATAGATCCTTCCGCAAGGGAACTATCTGATTACAAAGAATAATATTTTCAGTAATATAAATATGATAATTAAACAACTTTACTATTTGATGGAATACATTAATTGTTTACTATACATATTGATAANAAATAAAAAAAATTGTAGTTTTACAATAATACATTTAGTAATTAATGGATAAAAATAGAATAAAGATTTTCAATAATATGGCAGTAGGAATTTCTGGATCATATAACTGTGCAATTATTTGTTCGCAAATTATTCTATTATTATCCGTTATTCAGTACCTGGGTATTTTAATTCTGGTGCTAATCATTACTCTAGCCGTTCTCTTCGCCTAGTAAGTATAATAAAAAATCAGGCGATGTGAACGGTGAGTGAAACTCTCCCCGAAAAATTACTTCATCCTTGAATAAACTTATTTGGTAATTAGAATTGGTAGAATAATAATATTAATAATTGGTTCTATTACGAAAGGGGATATAATGAGATCAGATCAAGTAAAAAAAGGGTATGAACATGCGCCTCATAGAAGTTTACTTCGTGCTACAGGTGTTATTCAATCTGAGGATGACTTTAATAAACCTTTTATTGGTGTTGCTAATTCCTATACTGACTTGATTCCAGGTCATGTACACCTTCAAAATTTTGGTAAAATAGCAAAAGATGTCATTCGCAACGCTGGAGGTGTCCCATTTGAATTCAACACAATTGGGGTTGATGATGGTATTGCTATGGGGCATATTGGTATGCGTTATTCTCTTGCAAGCAGAGAATTAATTGCTGATAGTGTTGAAACTGTTATTGAAGCACATCGATTGGATGGCCTCATGTGTATTACCAATTGTGATAAAATCGTTCCTGGGATGTTAATGGCCGCAGTACGACTAAATATTCCAACTATTTTCGTTTCTGGTGGTCCAATGAAAGCAGGAAGTTTAAATGGTAAAAAAGTTGATTTAATTTCTGTTTTTGAGGGAGTGGGTCAAGTAAAGAGTGGAGAAATTTCTGAAAATGAATTAACGGAACTAGAAAAGGAAGGATGCCCAACATGTGGTTCCTGCTCAGGTATGTTTACAGCAAATTCAATGAATTGTTTAATGGAAGCTTTAGGNATTGCACTTCCTGGAAATGGTTCTATCCTGGCAGTTGATAAAGGTCGAATGGAATTAGTTAAAAAAGCAGGAAAACGAATTNTTGANTTAGTTAATGAAGATATTAAACCACTTGATATTATTACTAAGGAAACAATCCGAAATGCGTTTATCCTTGATATGGCAATGGGTGGAAGTACAAATACGGTTTTACATACGTTAGCAATTGCTGTTGAAGCTGGAATTGATTTTGATATTAAAGAACTGAATAATATATCAGATAATACACCATATCTTTGCAAGGTAAGNCCGGCTACNAAAAATGTACATATGGAAGATGTNCATAGGGCAGGGGGTATTTCTGCAATTTTAAATGAATTATCAAAGAAAAAAGATTTACTAAATCTGGACTGTATAACAGTCACAGGTAAAACCATTGGGCATAATATTCAAAAAACTAAGATTAAAGAAAAAAGTATAATAAGAACAATTAAAGATCCGTTTTCAGAAAAAGGAGGGCTGGCAATTTTATTTGGTAACCTTGCACCAAATGGATCAGTTGTAAAAACTGGTGCTGTGGATCAATCTATGCTCGTGCATTCTGGACCTGCTCGGATTTACGAATCACAGGAAGAAGCCCTAACTGGAATATTGCGCTATGAGGTTCAGCCAGGAGATGTAGTCGTAATTCGTACAGAAGGGCCGAAAGGTGGTCCTGGTATGCCTGAAATGCTGTCACCAACGAGTGCTATTATGGGCATGGGATTGGGTAATAANGTTGCGTTAATTACAGATGGTCGTTTCTCTGGTGGGACTCGCGGTGCGTGTATAGGACATATATCACCAGAAGCTGCAGACAGAGGTCCTATAGCAATTTTAAAAAATGGTGATATTATAGATATTGATATCCCAAAAAAATCATTAAATGTCAATTTAAGTAATAAAGAAATCCAGAATCGATTAAATAGATTATCTCAATTCGAGCCAAAAATCAATTATGGTTATCTGGGGCGTTATGCACGCATGGTTACGTCGGCAAATGAGGGTGCGGTGTTAAAATAATAATTAAGGAAAACTATATGGATAAATCACAAAAAAAACTAACTGGTGCAGAAATTATCTGGGAATGCCTTATTGAAGAGGGTGTTCATGTCGTATTTGGTTATCCTGGTGGTGCAATATTGCCAGTGTATGATGCGCTTAATAAATATAGTGATAAAATACACCATGTATTAGTACGCCATGAGCAAGGTGCGACTCATATGGCAGATGGCTATGCTAGATCCAGTGGTAAAGTAGGTGTCGCATTAGCTACTTCTGGACCAGGTGCTGCAAATATGGTTACTGGGATTGCTACTGCAATGATGGATTCTATTCCCATAGTATGTATCACTGGTCAAGTACCTAGACCAGCAATTGGTAGCGATGCATTTCAGGAAACTGATATTGCAGGTACTGTCATTCCAGTTTCTAAACACAGCTATTTGGTTATGGAAATAGATAATTTAGCAAATACTATTAGAGAAGCATTCGCTGTGGCAAGGTCTGGACGTCCAGGACCCGTTCTTGTTGATATTCCAAAAGATATACAAGCTGAAGCAATAAGATTTAATTACCCAATAGAACCAATAAAAATTCCAGGAAATAATATTGCAAAAAAAATTGAAGTACAAAAGCTGGAAAAAGCAGCAAAATTAATTGAACAATCTACCAAACCTGTTCTTCTAGCTGGACATGGTATTTTACTTTCAGGTGCTTCTGATGAGGTAATTGACATGGCGGAAATTTGCGATATCCCAATTGGTTGGACTTTGCTAGGCTCTGGTAGTATTCCTTCTAGCCATCCATTGAATATGGGAATGATGGGAATGCATGGTGAATATGCAGTGAATAATGCTATCCAAAAAGCAGATTTACTTATTGCGTGTGGTATGCGGTTTGATGATCGTGTTACGGGGAATGTAAAAACCTATTCTCCAGAATCAAAAAAGATCCATATTGAAATTGATCCAGCTGAGATTAACAAAAATGTGCGTGTTGACGTTGGAATTTTTGGTGATTTAAAATCAGTGCTGGTACAGCTTATTCCTATGTTGAAAAAAAAACAAAATAGTAAATGGCAAAAGGAAATAACAACTTGGCAGAGCGAATCTCTTGCTAGAGATATTATAAATCTTCAGACAGATACGCTGTATGGTGCGCAGGTTATTTATGATATTTGGAAAGAAACTAAAGGTGATGCTATTATTGTTTCAGACGTTGGGCAACACCAGATGCTTGAGGCACAGTATTTCCAGCATGAGGAACCGAATACATTACTAACTTCGGGTGGTTTAGGAACAATGGGGTTTAGTTTGCCTGCAGCAATTGGTGCAAGTTTTTCAAAAACTGATAAAGAAATATGGGTTATTGTTGGAGATGGTTCTATTCAAATGACCATTACTGAGTTGGCAACAGCAGTTCAAGAAAATGCCAATATAAACATTGCTATTATAAACAATGGTTATTTAGGTATGGTGCGACAGTGGCAACAGCTATTTTACGATGCAAGATATAAAGAAACCCCCATTAGTAGTCCAGATTATGTAAAAATTGCAGATGCTTATGGCCTTCCAGGTTTTAGAGTGAAGAAGAGGAATGAAATATCAAATGCAGTTAGAGAGGTTAAAAAGATTAATGGACCAACACTAATTGAATTTATAGTGGAACAGCATGATATGGTTTATCCAATGGTACCAGCNGGTGCGGATCTTAATGAAATGATTAGTAGGCCAATACACAATCAATTTCAAGAATCAGAAATGTAATAGGAATTACGATGAAGCAGACCTTAATTGTTTATGTCCAGGATGAACCTGGTGTACTTAATAGAGTATCTAGCATGATTCGGAAACGGAATTTTAATATTGATAGTTTAGTTGCAGGCAGAACTGATAAACCAGGTATAACTCGTATGACAATTGTCTTAAATGAGCCAGATAAAACTAAACAAAAAATAGTTGTAAATAATTTGAAAAAATTAATTGATGTTTATGATGTAGTTGATGCAACTGATATTGATTGTCATCTAAGGGAATATGCTTTGGTAAAAATAAAATTAGTCGAAGGAACAGATGAATTAAAAAATTTTATTAATAGTGATGTCTGTAGAATTGTTGAGCAAGATGATAGAACTCTTATTATTGAATTGTCAGGCAGTGAAGAAAAAGTGGAAAAAATAATAAAAGCACTAGGTAGTTATAANGTGATTGAANTGATGCGTTCTGGAAAAATGGCAATGNTATCTGGGAATGAAGAGAGCCATCAACCAGATTTGCGAAAATCAGATCCGTATTGGAAATACTAAAAATAAATAATTAATTAGATTAGGNTAAAAATGAAACAAACAATTATTGCATATTTGAAGAATGAACCTGGAGTTCTAAACCGAATTTCCAGATTATTTTATCGGTTGAATTATAATATCGAGAGTATTACAGCTGGTAAAAGTAAAGCAAGAGGGATAAGTAGAGTAACAATAATTTGTAATCATACTGATCATTATAATAAATCACTTATCATAGATAATCTACATCAATTAAATTGTGTTTCTGAAGTAAATGATATAACGGAAATTCCCAGTATTATTAGAGAATATGCATTGTTTAAAGTCAAAATTGAATCTGATCAGTCAAAGACTTTTAAAAAATTAATTGAATCAAACAGTGCTACAATAATAGATAATTTCGATTCAATATTTATTGTTGAATCTTCTGGTAAGACCGAAGAAATAGAAGGTCTAATCAATAAGCTTAAGAATTATAATATTTTGGAAATTATGCGTTCCGGAAAAATGGCTATGGTTGAGTCGGGTCAAGACAGAGATCAATTTAATTTTGAAGAAGATAGTTCAAAAAAAAGTTGGACAACACAGCAAATAAGTGATGCATTATTTTAATTCAAATTAACAATTAAGGATTTAAATGAAAGAACTTAATATTAACGGATTTACAGAAAAAATATTTGAACGATCCGATTTTCCTATTCAAATCTGTAAAGATATTTTAGATAAAGAGACTACGGCTATTTTAGGATATGGTCCTCAGGGCTATGGGCAAGGACTAAATATGCGTGACCAAGGATTTGATGTTATACTGGGGCTTCGAAAAGGTATCAGTTGGAATAAAGCTTTAAGAGATGGTTGGATTGAAGGAAAGAATTTATTTTCGATTGAAGAAGCAACTAAAAAAGGTACAATTATTCAATTTCTCTTATCAGATGCTGGGCAAATACAAGCTTGGCCGATAGTAAAAGAGAATTTGGATGAAGGTAATGCTTTGTATTTTTCACATGGTTTTGGNGTTATTTTTCATNAATATACNAAGATTATTCCACCAAANAATATTGATGTAATACTAGTNGCACCAAAGGGTAGTGGTTTGACCGTNCGTACCCATTTTCAAGCTGGTCGAGGCATTAATTCATCATTTGCAGTACACCAAGATTTTACTGGAAATGCAAGAGAACGATGTATAGCAACTGCATTTTCTTTTGGCTCTGGACATTTATTTGAAACTACATTTGAAAAAGAAGTGCATAGTGATTTGACTGGTGAACGATGTGTATTGATGGGTCTACTCCAGGGCGCATTTTTAGCACAATATGAAGTTTTACGAGAGCACGGACATTCACCATCTGAAGCATATAATGAAACAATAGAAGAAGCTTTGCAAAGCTTATATCCTTTAGTTTCAGAAAATGGTATGGATTGGATGTATGCTAACTGTTCAACCACNGCNCAGCGTGGTGCATTAGACTGGGCTCCAAAATTNAAGGATACCTTGAAGCCAGTAATNGAAGAATGCTACCAAAAAGTANTTTCTGGTGAGGAGGCTAAACGTGCNATTGAGTCAAATTCAAAATCTGATTATAGAGANACCTTAAAAAAAGAGTTNTCNGNAATAGATAATCAGGAAATGTGGGTAGCGGGAAAAAAATTGCGGAAATTAAGACCAGAGAATTTATAGACTTCTTAGGATAATGAATCAAACGACCACACTAACAATCCTCCCAGGGGATGGAATTGGTCCAGAAGTGATGGATGCAGCACTAGCGATATTAGATGTAGCGGCCAGTAAGTTTAACCTAAAGTTTAAGTTTCAAAAGGAATTAATTGGAGGAGCTTCATTAGATACTTATGGAGAGCCAATTACAGAGCCAGTTTTGGAAAAATGTAAAGAATCAAAAGCGATTATCTTAGGTGCTGTAGGAGGTCCAAATTGGGATGACATTCACCAAGATAAAAAGCCCGAAAAAGGACTGCTGATCCTTCGACAGTCACTAGATCTTTTTTCCAATTTAAGACCAGCCATTGTATTTGATTCAATAGCCGATGCTTCATCNTTAAAAAAGGATGTTATTATAGGTTCAAATATATTAGTTGTAAGAGAATTAACTGGAGGAATCTATTTTGGTGAACCAAGAGGGTATAATGAACACGAAGGGTATAATACACTTCGATATACAAAAAAAGAAGTAGAACGTATTGCTCATGTAGCATTCAAACTAGCAGAGAAAAGAAATGGTCATGTCACTTCAGTGGATAAAGCAAATGTTTTAGATAGCTCCCAATTTTGGAGAAAAATAGTTAATGATATTCACAAGCAATATAAACACTTAGAATTAGAAAATATGTATGTGGATAATGCCGCAATGCAGATTGTTAGAAATCCAAAACAATTTGATGTTATACTAACACAAAATATGTTTGGAGATATTCTAAGTGATATTACAGCTATGATAACAGGTAGTTTGGGTATGCTCCCCTCTTCCAGTATCGGCCCAAATAATGCTTTGTATGAACCTGTGCATGGAACAGCACCAGAAATTGCAGGTAAAAATCAGGCAAATCCCATTGCTATGATCAGTTCTGTTGCAATGATGTTAGATATGACAATGAATCTTCCTCATATATCAAAACAGATAAATACTGCTATTGAAACGGTTTTAAATGAAGGCATAAGGACAGCCGATATCAAAAATAATGGTTCTGCGCATGTAAGTACAACTGAAATGCGAGATTACATTATTGAAAGTTTCAAAGAAAATATAATNTATAATGAATCGCAGNATAAAAANGAAACGGTGGAAATATAATTATGAGTGAAAAAATAATTATTTTCGATACGACACTTCGAGATGGAGAGCAAGCCCCAGGAGCTTCTTTAAATGTATTTGAAAAAGTAGAAATTGCAAAACAGATGGAGCGATTAAATGTAGATGTGATTGAAGCTGGTTTTCCAATTTCATCTCAAGCACAATTTGAAGCGGTCCAGCGTATTGCTGATAGTGTGAATATTGTTGTCGCTGGTTTAGCTAGAACTGTATTTGCTGATATTGATGCTTGCCAGAAGGCACTAAATAATGCTGGTAAGTTCCGTATCCATACATTTATNGGTACTTCTGATATTCATATTAATGGAAAGTTTGGATCAGATCAGTATGGAAAATCATTAAAAAACAAAAGAGATACAATTTTAAAAATGGCATGTGATGCTGTTAAATATTCAAAATCATTTACTAATGATGTTGAATTTTCTCCTGAAGATGCAGGGCGCACTGATATTGGNTTTTTATCAGAAATTTTGGAAGCTGTAATTGATGCAGGAGCTACAACAATTAATATCCCAGATACGACAGGTTACACTATGCCAGAAGAATTTGGTAATAAGATTAAAGAATTGAAGAATAGGGTAAAAAATATTGAGAAAACTATAATTAGTATTCACTGTCATAATGATCTCGGACTTGCTGTTGCTAATTCACTTAATGCAATTGCAAATGGGGCTCGACAGGTTGAGTGTACTATTAATGGTATTGGAGANCGNGCAGGAAATGCNAGCATGGAAGAAATTGTTATGGCTTTAACTGTNCGATCCAATTATTGGGAATATCATACTGACATCAAAACTAAAGAATTATATAATACTAGCCGCATGGTTTCTGGATTTACAGGGATATTGGTACAACCAAATAAAGCAGTGNTAGGTGAGAATGCTTTTGCTCATGAATCTGGAATTCATCAGGATGGCATCCTTAAAAATAGAGAGACATATGAAATAATGACCCCAGAATCCGTTGGAATAATGAATAATAAGATTGTTTTGGGTCGCCATTCGGGACGACATGGAATTTCTGTAAGACTTCAATCATTAGGTTATGAAGTAACGGAAAATAAAATGGATTATATATATGAACGNTTTTTAGAACTTGCTGATAAGAAAAAAGAGATTTATGATGAAGATCTTCGTATGATTATGGGTGATAAATCAGAAGCTGATTTGGGCTATTATAATTTAGATTATCTTCATGTGAATCTTGGAACTAAAACTATTCCTACAGCAACCGTGCGAATTAATGCTGAAGGAAAAACTTTTGAAGAATCTGCAACAGGAGATGGTCCTGTAGATGCATGTTTTAGAGCAATTAATCGTGCAATTAATTTTCAAAGCAATATCAAATTGGAGCATTACCAAGTTAGGTCTATTACTGCAGGGAAAGGTGCTCAGGGAGAAGTTACTGTACGGTTAAAAATTGAAGAGAATGCTTATACTGGTAAGGGTGTATCTACAGATACAATTAAGGCCAGCGCTAAATCCTATTTACAAGCTTTAAATCATTACGAATCAATGAAGGATATGAACGAAGTTTCGCAAACCATCACGGGAACAGTATAGAATTAAGTCTGATTATGCCTGGAAAAACTTTATATGATAAACTTTGGGATAGCCATTTAGTTTTGGAAAACGAAGATGGTACGAGTTTACTTTATATAGACCGCCATTTGATTCATGAAGTAACATCCCCACAGGCATTTGAAGGTTTAAGGATAGCAGGAAGAAAACTATGGAGACCAGAAGCAAGCGTTGCTGTACCTGACCATAATATTCCAACTAAGGATAGAGAAAAAGGTATAGTTGACCCTATCTCAAAATTGCAGGTTGATACCTTAGATCATAATTGTGGTTCTTTTAATATTAAGGAATTCAAAATGGACAACCCAAGCCAGGGTATAGTACATGTTATAGGGCCAGAACAGGGTTTAACATTGCCTGGAATGACTATTGTTTGTGGAGATTCTCACACATCTACGCATGGAGCATTGGGAGCTTTGGCATTCGGTATTGGGACATCTGAGGTTGAGCATGTATTAGCTACGCAATGCCTTATACAAAAAAAATCAAAAAATATGTTGATAAATGTAAGTGGACAATTGAAACGAGGCGTGACTGCAAAGGATTTAATCTTAAGTATTATTGGGGAAATTGGTGTAGCAGGAGGTACTGGTTATGTAATCGAATTTTCTGGAGATGTAATTAGATCTCTATCGATGGAGGGTCGAATGACCATTTGTAATATGGTTATAGAAGCGGGTGCTCGAGCAGGGATGATTTCAGTCGATCAAATAACATTAAATTATATTTTTGGAAAACCATTTTCTCCTAAAAATGATCTTTGGAAGAAAGCAAATGATTATTGGAAAGCATTGCAAAGTGATGAGAATGCAGTATTCGATAAAATTATAGATATAAATGCAACAAAAATTAATCCAATGGTTACTTGGGGGACTTCTCCCGAGATGGTAACAGATGTGGATAGTAAAATCCCTTATTCAAAAAATATTGATTCTATTAAACCTGCATTAGAATATATGGGCTTAGAACAAGGTACTGCCATAAAAGATATTAAATTAGATAAAATTTTTATAGGATCTTGTACTAATTCTAGGATAGAAGATTTGCGTGAAGCAGCTAAGATTGTAAAAGGGGAAAAAGTTGCTAAATCAATAAAATTAGCAATGGTAGTTCCTGGGTCAGGTCCTGTAAAGTATCAGGCAGAAAAGGAAGGTTTAGATCAAATATTTATAAATGCTGGTTTTGAATGGAGACAACCTGGTTGTTCTATGTGCTTAGCTATGAACTCTGATCAGCTTGCCCCAGGAGAAAGATGTGCATCTACTTCTAACCGCAATTTTGAAGGTCGCCAAGGGAGAGGTGGAAGGACACATCTTGTGAGCCCATCCATGGCTGCGGCGGCAGCCATTAAAGGTCATTTTGTTAACGTAGTAACTGATTTGAATAATTAAAGTGAAAAAGTTTCAAACTTTTACAGGAATAGTTGTACCCTTAGATAGATCAAATGTTGATACAGATGCAATAATTCCAAAGCAATTTTTAAAATCCATTCATCGTACTGGATTTGGACCAAACCTTTTTGATGAATGGCGTTATTTAGATTATGGTGAACCAGGGAAAAACTGCGATGATCGTCCGTTGAATTCAGAATTTGTTTTAAATAAAGATCGATACAAAAATGCATCTATTTTAATTACGGGTAAAAATTTTGGTTGTGGGTCGAGTCGAGAGCATGCACCATGGGCTTTAGCTGATTATGGTTTTAAGGTAATAATATCAACAAGTTTTGCTGATATATTCTACAATAATTGTTTTAAAAATGGAATCCTTCCAATTGTACTAGGTAATAATGAAATAAAATCTCTTTTTAAAAATACTATTCGCGAAATTGGTTTTTCATTATCTGTAAATTTGAAAGAATCTGTCATAATTGAACCATCAGGAAAAAAAATAAAATTTGAAATAGAAAAATTTCGAAAGGATGCGCTATTAAATGGAATGGATGAGATTGGAATAACGCTATCAAAGAGTCAAAAAATTAGATTATTTGAATCAAAACACCATAAAAATCAGCCATGGCTATTAACGAAAATATAAAAAGGAAAAAAAATTTGATTGAATTATTTGATACAACCTTGCGGGATGGAACACAGGGTGAGGGAGTGAACTTATCGGTTGATGATAAGCTTCG
>PBAR01000023.1 GCA_002718285.1 Fidelibacterota bacterium | reverse complement strand
ATATTCAAAATCGGGATAATACATTTTCACCCGATCCATATACTGTATTCCCCAGTTTGTTCAATGGAAATACTGCATGGGGAGACTACGATAATGATGGTGATCCAGACTTAATTATTTGTGGACAAACTGCTGATCCATCTGCAAGTGTAACTCGGTTTTACCAAAATGAGCCTATCGGAAGGTTGATTGAAGACACAAGTCAAGACCTTATAGGACTAAAAGCAGGAGCTTTTCGATTTGTAGATATAGATATTGACGGTGACCTTGATTTAATCTGTACTGGATGGAATAAAATTGCACAAAAACTATTAACCAAGATATATATCAACGAACCCGTTGGAACCTTTAAGCCTGCATCTCAACAGATTGACTTCGGCGTTGCATATGGTAATATAGATGCTGTTGATTTTAATCTCGATGGATATAAAGACCTTGTTATCTCTGGTGCTGATTCCGTTGAAAATAATGCTGGAAAAATTATTTCTCTTCAAGGAAGGGTATATAAAAATCAGGGTGGACAATCATTTGATCTGGTAAAAACTATGCCTGGTGTCAGAGTCTCCCGATTTGCAGATGCTGATCTAGATAGTATTCCTGATTTAATTATAAATGGAACTACGAATTTTTATAATGGAGACAGCTCATTTACCAAAATATTAATTAATGATCATTCTGGCACAAATAATCGTCCGACAGCACCATCAGCACTGACTAGTTTTGTAGTTAGCACTCGTGTTGTATTCACTTGGGGCGCTGGTTCTGATGATCATCATGTTGCACCAGGTCTTTCCTATAACTTGAGAATTGGAACAAACTCTGAAGGAAATGAACTGCTTTCATTTGCACAACCGTTCCATAAAACAAATGTTGGTCATTCTCTTATCAGAGAATTTAACGAAATACCTCATGGCGCTTATTACTGGAGCGTACAATCTGTAGATGCTTCGGGTCAAAAATCAGATTGGTCCGATGAAAAAGAATTTTTCATTTCCAGACTCGTCCCTTCAACTCAATCTATTCCTGGAGTCTATTTTTCTTCTTCTGGATGGGCGGACTATAATAGTGATGGTCTTATAGATCTTGCAATAACAGGGACATCTTTCTCAGGAGAGAAGGCAACACTTATTTTTGATAATGATGGAGGATTATTAAGCCAAGATTTGAATCAAGATCTCATTGCATTTTTTGGAGGACATCTGTCATGGGTTGACTACACAAATGATGGATTTTTGGATCTTTGTCTTTCAGGTTTTCAGGTAATCAATTTTGATTCTTACCCAGGTACAGCATTTTACCGATGGGATAAAACTATTAATAGCTTCGTATACGATCAGCAGGAAAATGTTACAACTTTTATTGGAATTGACCTCGGGATTATTGGCGGATCCAATAATTTTGATTGGGGAGATTATGATAACGATGGTGATATGGATCTTGTGATTGGTGGCCAAGGTTCAAAATTTGAAAATGGAGAATTAGTAGGAAAGTATTTGCTTCAAGTTTTTAACAATTCTAATGGAGAATTATCCTTAGATACTCTTCAAAAAGATTTAGTTCCTATTTTTCCATGCCTGGTTCATTGGTCAGATATGAATAATGATGGCTATCTTGATTTAGTAGCAGTTGGGGGGGATACAATAGGAAATCTCGCAACTAGAGTTTATTTAAATAATCCAGATTATTTGTTAGAAAATAGTCTTGGTCACTATAAAGGAGGTCTGGGCGTTACTGCAGGGGCATTTGATTTTGGAGATTATGATAATGATGGATTCACTGATTTTGCAATTACTGGATTAAATTTTCAAAATGAACCTGTTACCTACCTGATAAAAAATTTCGGATACAATATTGAAGTAGTTGATTCTGATATTGAAGGAATTTCTTATGGTAGACCAAGTTGGGGAGATTATGATAATGATGGTGATCTAGATTTATTAATTACTGGATCCAAGAGTCCCACTGAATCAATTCCAATTTCTGTTTTATATAACCAAAATAGTAATGGTTTATTTTCTCCTGACCTAACAATTACTCTTGACAGCGTAGGTTTTAGTTCTGCTGGTTGGTCAGATTACAATATGGATGGTGATTTAGACTTATTTTTAGCAGGATTCAAAGCCAACCAAGATGTTATTTCAAAAATTTATGATAATCTGGAAGGGATTGAAAATCCTAACAAAGCTCCAAATACACCTTATAATTTAGATGACTCTTCTATCAACAAAGATCAAATCACATTAAAATGGGATGCTCCTGTCGACCCAATAAATAATGGTGGTGGCTCTACTCCTCAGGAAGGGATTTTATATCAATTACAAGTGGGCGGATATACAGATACTACTGAAAATGAGCACCAAATTATAAGTGGTAATTATGGTATCAGCAATATTGGCGCTATAAATCTAACTACAAAAATACTTCGTAGTATACCCGAAGGAAATTATAAATGGCGTATTCGATCATTGGATCACGGAAGTGCAAAATCTGAATGGACAAATTGGAATTATTTTTATATAGATATTACTGCTCCATCTGTGGAAACTGTCCGGGCAAACTATGTTACCAGTAAACAAATTATACTGGTAATAAAATTCAAAGAATCATTTTTCCTAGATACATCCGTAGATCCAATAGTACAAGTCACCCATCCCGTTAATCCTGATTTAAATAATGATAAAATTCCCGATACCCTAACAGTGATCAAACAAAGTTTCAATGTTGACGAATGGACAGGGGTATTGTTATTACCCGATAATGACAGCCTTCGTTATGCTGGGAAAGCAATCCAGGTACATATTTCTGGGGCGATGGATGAACGACAAAATATAATGAAAAAAACAACTATTTTTAAAACACCAGAATCAATTATCTCCCAATATGGTGGCACTTCTATTTCTGAGGATGGAAAAGTATCTGTTCTTCTGCCACAAAACGCAGTTAACAAAGATGTCGAAATTAATATTTCTTCAATTTCTGCAGGTCCTAGTTTTGATGATTCAACTCATTTGATTACAGATTTATACACTATTTCAACTGATCCCATTCTAACACTGAAAAAACCTGGAATAATTCGCATTGCATATTCAGATTCTACACTAACTGATTCTGTTTTTCCTTTTATGGGCCTTATTACAAGTGAAAATAAAATAAAACCAATTGGCGGGACACCAATCTCTATTCAAAATGTTCCTTATCTTCAAGTACAGATAGATAGCATGGGAATATATGGTGTCTTCGTAACAAAAACTGTATTTCCGTTAGATTCTTTATTAGATATTGAATATCTGAAGTGTCAGCCAAGGATCTTTTCACCCTCTGGTTCAGTATTCGAATTTGCGAATACAAATATCCTATTTAATTTGGATGAGCAAGAAGCAGTTACTGCCCGCATTTTTAATCTTGCAGGACGTTTACAATGGTCATACAAACCTGAATTTACTCAAAGAGGTTCAAATGTTTTAAATTGGGATGGGAAAGATTATAACGGAGATATTGTGACAAGTGGTCTATATATTGTCACATTGGAAAAAGAAAATTCTATTTTGCGAACTACCGTGGGAGTTTTAAATAGATGACTCGGTTTTTTCTTATCGGTCTTCTGATTTCTTTACTGCAAATAAATGGTCAAGACCAATTATTTGTTGGAACCAGGCCATTAAGTATGGGGGGAGCCTTTATCGCGGTAGCAGACGATGGAAACACTATTACTTGGAATCCAGCTGGTTTACCGCGCTTGCGCAGAACAGAATTTACAACCACCTACGCAGATCTATACGTCATGGGTATAACTCAGTCTTATATCGGAATTGTAAGACCATTCGGGGATAAGCTAGCACTTGGTTTGGACTGGGCTAATGTTGGTTTTGATGATGGTGAACTAGGATATGCAGATAATAAATTAAATTTTTCATTTGGTTATCAGCCTCACAAATTATTTTCATTTGGCGGAACTTTAAAATATATCTTTAAAGATATGACTTTAGATGGAACATCTTATGGGAAAAGCTCTGGAATTGGTTATGATTTAGGTCTGCTTATTTCGCCATTGAAAAATTTACGTTTTGGCATAGGGGTTTTTGATCTGGGAGGAACAACTGTCTGTTATGAAAACAAAGTTACTGAAAAAATCCTTGGGCAGGCATTTAAACTAGGAATTGCATATATGCCATTGGATGGATTTACAATAGCTATGGATATTGGTGACCGATACCATACCGGTGTTGAGTACGTCCTAAAAAATCGAATCAAATTTAGGGCAGGAGTTCAGAAAAATAGACTTGAGCCCGAGCAAATCTTGGTTCCATCAGCAGGAATTTCCATTAAATTCAAAAGCATTCTTATTGAATATGGTTACGAAGACCATACTTACCTCGAACCTACCCATCGTTTTTCTCTAGTATTCCAACTTAGTCCTGCTGTTGTCAGCATTGGGAATTCAGTGATTAATCATAATCCAATATTCAGATCTCTACATCGTTATTACGAAACAAACCCTTTTTTAAAGGTTGGTTTAAAAAACATTTCAGATGCTGATTTACCAGTTTCCGTATCCTTGTTTGTACCTACTATGATGGATAACCCTCATTCTGAAAATCTTATACTTCCTCCTAAATCAGATGATGAATATGAATTAGGAGTATCTTTTTCCAGTGATGTTTTAACTTCCAAAAAAGCAACTTTTGATAATCTTGTACAACCAGAAATAAAAGTCACATATAAGCAAGATGGAGAAGAAAAATTGGCACAGAAAAAAATGGAATCTGCATATGTTCTTGGAAAAGGAAAACTCACCTGGAGTAATCCCGAAATGATTGCTACTTATGTCACGCCTGCTGATGCTGTAATCGATAAGTTTTCCCGTGGTAATATCCAATTTTATACCAATATATTAAATGATTATTTTGGTCGCAGTAACTTAGGAAGGGCTATTATTCTCTATGATGCTCTAGGAACTCACGGCCTTGTATATAATATTGATCTAGAAACACCTTTTTTGGATATTGCTGATGATAAATCAACATTTGATTCTGTAAAATATCCTGGAGATATGCTCAGAGATAAAATTGGTGACTGCGATGATTTGACAGCACTATTTGCTGCTCTAATGGGCAATCTAGGAATTGAATCTATGGCTTTAGACGTGTTTAAACCTGGTGCTGGACATATATTTTTAATGTTTGATAGTGGAGTAGAACCAGATGAGGTTAATAAATATTTTCAAGATGAGTCTGAAGTAGTTGTCTTAAATGATAAAGTTTGGATTCCTGTAGAAGCAACATTAGTTGGAAAACCATTTTTCAGCGCATGGAAACAAGGGTCCCTAAAATATAATGAAATGAAAGCAGAAAACTATGTTAATGAATTCTCTTTAAAAGAAGCATCAGCAAAATATCCTGCAGGTTCACATATTACGGCAGATATGCCAATGCCAGATATGAATGGAATTAATGACCTTTTACTGGAAGATATAAAACAATATGAAAAATGGTTAGGGACAATTGTACTTAATGCTGTTGGAGGCGAACTTAAAACTGCCAATGATTACTATGATGCTGGCGTACGATATATGGAGTTTTCCCGGTATAATGATGCTATAAAGAAACTTGAAACTGCTATTACAATGCAACCTGTATTCCCAGATGCAATAAATACATTGGGAGTTTGTTATACAAAAAAAGGTGACTATGAAAAATCCTTAGAATTTTATAATAAAGCACTTGAGCAAGCAGAATATCCTGGATTTTTACTTAATATTGCTATTGCCCATTTTATGATGGGAAACAAAGGAATTGCTAGACAGAAATATGAAGAGGTTGCAGCAATTGATCCTGTAGGATTTTCAGGTAAGTTAGATAAAGTATTTGGAGCAGCTAAAGCATCACTCGCCTCAAAAATTACTGAAGGGCCTAAATTTGAAGTACCATCAGATTTAGCAGCAGAACTAAAAGCAGAAACACCAGAATCCTTAGCAAAATCAAATAAATTATCAAAAGATATTAAACCAGAAGATATCCCGAAAATCAATTTCAGAAAACGTAGAGCAAGGAGCGATAATACTGTTGGGATTACATTTGCACGTTTAGGCAATTATTCTATGGCGATTGACTATTTTATAAAAGCAGTGAAGTCTGATCCAGATGAATTGGATTATAAAGTAAACCTAGCAGTTGCATATTATCGAATGTATGAATATGATGAAGCTCTTAGCCTTTATGAAGAAATAAAGCAGAAAAAACCTGAATTAGTCACTACATTAGACTTTATCGAAAGTATGGGCGAAATCACACCAAAGTATAGTAAATTTGATTAAATTCAGTCTTGATAGAGAAAGAATTATGAAACATATATTAAAAATACTCAGTTTATTTGTTTTTAGTATCATTTGGGCCCAGGATGATGATGACCTAGATATGGACGCAATGTGGGAAAGTACTATCTGGGAAGAGATTGAGGAAGTAACTACAGAAGAGTATGAAGTTGAAAAAATAACTGCAGTTGCAGGTGTTCGTGGTGTAGAAGCAGAAGACGAAGCGCTCCACCATCTTTATTACCGAAAATCAATGAAAGGCATTGATGAAGGTGCTTTAAAAAATGCATTGGGTAAAATGTTAAACACACTTTCTGTTTTAAAAGAAAAGAATCCAGAGCATAAGAAAATACCGCAACTGACCCATCTTGTATGTCAATTATATCTTAAACTCGGGGATGAAGAAAAAGCAAAATTATTTGAGAATGAACTCTTAACCATTGCCCCTGATATGCATGATAAATATTACAAGTAATTATTTTTATTTTAGCAAGTTTACAAAAAGCCACCATAAGTGGCTTTTTTATTTGAACTCATAATATCTTTTATTCCCACCACGATCGCGAAGAACAAATCCTCCAGACTCTGTTTCACTAATAATTTCTCCTTCGATTTTTAAGTTTCCATCCTTATACCAAAACCGAGCTTTTCCCCAAGCAACTCCATTCACATAATCAATAGTTAGTTCTTTTTTCCCATTAGAATACCATTGAATCAAGGTACCATCTTCTTTCCCATTTTTATAGGGTATGATTAATCGCTTGGTGCCATCTACATACCATTCAATATATTTCCCTTCTGGGAGGCCATCAATGAATTGAGCTTTAACAGCCTTTTTACCATTGGAATGCCAGGAAACATATTTTTTATTCTCTTTTCCAAATTTATAATTTGCTGCCACAGCCTTTTTACCATCTACATACCATTCACGATATTTCCCATTTAATATGCCATTATCAAATTCTGCATATAATTTTTGGTTACCATTTAAATACCAATACTGCCAGATACCAATTTTTTTTCCTTCATTATATTCACCAATCATCAATGGTTTCTGTATCCGATTCAATTTTTGCCATATACCATGGCGAATACCATCTAAATATTCACCATAGATCTCACCTACCTCCAGCTTTTTATATACCTGACCAGTGAAAGGTTTACCTTCCTTATATATTACACCATCTAAAGAATCTATCCTTCCCCAATCCACGGGATCCTGGCCAAAAAGACAACCAAAAATAAATAGACCAAGTATTATTCGAATCACGAAATTAAAAATTAGATAAATATATAGCTATAATAAAGACACTATTTTTGGAAATTAGAAGATCTCATAGCCCTTCGAACTCCCCCAGAATCTTTTAGAATCCAACCTCCGCTAGGTGTATCACCTACTATTTCCCCTTCTGCTTGGAGACTCCCATTCTCGAACCAAAACTGTGCTTTACCATTAGCAATACCATTTGTGTAATGGATCACCATTTCTTTTTTCCCATTGGGGTACCATTGTGTCCATTTCCCATTTTCCTTACCATTTAGAAATTCGATTTTTAATAGTTTTTTACCTGTATCATACCATTCTTTATATATTCCTATGCATTTACCTTTATCGTAATTTGCAAACACTGCTTTTTTCCCATTATCATGCCACTCCCTGTATTTTCCATGTTCTAATCCATTCACATAATTTGCGTCCACAAGCTTTTTACCTTTTTCATTCCATTCCAAATATGGTCCATCAAAAATACCAAAAGTAAAATTTGCATCTAGCTCTGGTTTTCCATTACTATACCATTGTTGCCAACGTCCATGAGGCTCCCCATTTTTATAGTACCCAATTAAAAGTGGTTCCCCCACCCTATTCGTGGTTTTCCAATTCCCATTACGTACCCCATCTTTAAATTGACCACTCATCAGTCCTCCATCAAGATATTTAACTACATCTCCTGTAAATAATTCCCCATCTTTATAAAATAATCCATCTAATGAATCAAGCTTACCCCATTCTGTAGCATCAGCATAACATATACCTATACTCAACATAATGTTTATCAATGTAGTTGAATAAATTTTCATTTAAATATCATATTCTTTTTTTACGAATGGTAAAATTTAAATATATATAGTGGTTGATTTTCTATTTAATGTCTTTTGTGATTGTTTTTAAATGGCCTTGTCCATGCTCATCAAAATATAAATAAATAAATTTATCCAATAGTTTTAATCCATCCTGAACATGATTTAAATCAACCGTTTGTTTACATTTCATCGCAGCTATCATTAATTGATGTAAATTTGTAGTCTGTGATACATATAGTTTATAAGAATCCCCTTGATTGATATTTTTTGCTTTGATTCTCTGAGTTAGAAAATAAGTTGAAACAGTTTCCTGTATCTGGTCGGCATGTCGATCCTTCGTTTGTATCCAACGGATCGATTGATTCAAAGCGTGAGCGTCATTATTATTCTTTTGAAACTTAATCTTAGTCATAGCTTTTTCAATTGTACGCAAATCTTCTTGCAATTGAGCAATACGTAAGGCATCATCATATATTCCACAAGGAATCTGACAATGTGCCAATAATTTTGATTGAGTTGTAAAAAAGAAAGAAAAAATGACTATAACTACAAGTTTCATACTAGATCCTCATAATATCGTTATTGTAAGATTAATATCAAATATAAATTGGTTGCACAAAACATTATATCAATTTATTATATTGGATTAATCCCTAAATCAATTAAACAATTTCAATTATGTTTTTTCTATTTCCAAGTCTAAATATTGAACACAACAAAGTACTAATAATAATATAAAACAAATAAATTTCCATAGATCTAGATAGAATTTATATATCCCCAAAGTTGATCAATATTATTAAAAACCAATCTTCCTGTTTTTTTTAATCTTCTTCGTGCTACATGGCCTTGATCTAAAAGTAAACAGTCTATGCCAATTACTTCAGCAACTTCACTATCATGAATTGTATCTCCAATTAATATTACTTCATCTCGCGAATACTTAAGCTCCAACATCCAAGCTCTACCAAGTTCAATTTTTCCATCAGCATAATGATTATCTATTCCAAGAATATTAATAAAATAATTTGATAATTCGTGGCTTTTGACCCAATTCTTCAGAAGAGATTGTTTTCCAGCGGATAAAATAGATTGAGTCCGTTTACTTTTTAATACCGCATTCAATACAGGACGTACTTTGGTATGGAGGCTCAGTTTATGAAAATTATCATTATAAAAATCTATGAATTCTGTTCCAATAACAGAAAAAGATTCCCGATTAAAATCAAATCCCAGTTTTATATAGTATTCAATCACAGGAAAACTAAAAATTTCTTTATATTTTTCCTCGCTAATCATTCCCATATTACGACTAGACAAAATATGGTTAATCCCTTCCACGCATAACCAAGTATCATTAATCAAAGTTCCATTCCAATCCCAAATTAAATGTTTGTATTTCATCACAATATCCAATCGTAAAATTGGGGCAGTTTTTCTATAAAATGATAACTTTTCTATTTAATGATACCAACATTTATTAGACAATTAACAGAACGTCTATCCCAACCTCTACCTGGGAAAAAAGCCCAGGAAATCATGATGATATATCCCGATTTTTCATATATGATTTCAAGTAAAAATCCAGGTCGTATTGCTGCAAGTGTACTAATCCTATTATTTCCAAAAGATCACGGATGGAATTTTTTCCTTACTAAACGAACTAATAAGGTTGAGCATCATAAAAATCAAATATCGCTTCCAGGAGGTACTGTTGAGCATGGTGAGACGATTGCCGAGGCTGCATTAAGAGAAACTTATGAAGAGATTGGAGTTCGCCAAAATCTTGTAAATGTGATTGGATCACTTACATCATTTAATATTCCAACATCTTGTTTTGAGATATTTCCTGTCGTAGGATGGGTTGATAAAGAACCAATAACTAAAGTTAATCAAATTGAAGTAGAGCGTATTTTTTCAGTATCCCTGGATACATTTCTTGATGAAAAAATACAAAAGGATAAAAAAAGAATTTTTCGAGGAAAAATACAAATAATTCCATATTTCTATCTTGGAAATGAACAAGTATGGGGCGCAACTTCAATTATTCTATCTGAATTTAAAATGGCTTTAAAGGAAATCTTTTGAAACTAGGACACTGGTTAAACTCTTTATCTTTTACCGATCATTTGATTTTATTCGGATTATTTTTTATCGGCATATACTTTAGCAAATTAACACTGGAGATCCTTCGTGAATTATATCGAAGGAAAACAAATGATAGTCCTTATATGGTAAAGTACCGCATTACTCCAATTCCCTTATTATCACTAGGTCTGATTTATACTGTTATTATTGTTAAAACCCTGAGTACTTTTTTTGGGGTTTTAGATTAAAAAAATAATAATTCTCATTGGATTCAATATTTAGTACCAGTATTAAATTTATCTTTAAACAAACCAAACCCGATATTGTAATAATTCCTTATTATTGTTAGCAAATATTTTTACTAATTAAGTTCATTTCAATCTTTGAATAGTAATATACTAGATTAATTAACAAACCATTGAAAACATCACTTAGAAAATTATTTATACTAGATACGAATGTTATTTTACACGATTCCACATGTATTAAACAATTTGAAGAAAATGATATTGTAATACCAATTTCTGTACTTGAGGAATTGGATCAATTTAAGCGCGGAAATGAGCAAATTCATTATAATGCCAGAGAATTCCTAAGAATATTGGATGAAATGTCTACTGATATAGCTGAGGAGAATAAAACACCTTCTCAACAATCAAAAGGGAAAATCAGGGTTGTGGTCAACCACGATTGGCATAAAGATGTTGAAGCATCCTTCCAAGAAGATAGTCCCGATCATAGAATTATAAATTGTGCATATAAACTAAACAAAGAAAACCAAGATAGAAAAGTTATAATGGTTTCCAAAGATACGAATATGAGACTTAAAGCACGGTCTTTGGGGTTAAAAGCTGAGGATTATACAACTGACAAGGTTGATGACATAAGCAAAGTTTATACTGGTTCAAGACTTGTAGAAAGTGTTAGTTCTGAGACGATTGATATACTGCGCTCTACCTTTAGCATTGATGCAAAAATAGTTCCAGAATTAAAAAATCCTTTAGCTAATGAAAATTTTATTTTACGTAACGGCCAAAAATCAGTACTTAGTACTTATGATGCTTTTGAAAAGAAAATTGTTCGAATTGACAAACCCGTAGCATATGGAATTGAGCCTCGAAATGCAGAACAATCCTTTGCATTACATATACTTATGGACGAACGAGTTCAGCTAGTTTCATTATCAGGTAAAGCAGGCACTGGAAAAACACTCTTGGCTCTTGCTGCGGCCCTGGATTGCCGTAAAAAATATAGACAGATATTTCTGGCAAGACCTATCGTTCCATTGAGTAACAGAGATCTTGGTTTTCTTCCTGGAGATATTCAATCCAAGCTCGATCCATATATGCAGCCACTTTTTGATAACCTGTCAGTGATAAGGCACCAGTTTAAAAAGACCGATAACCGAGCTCTTAAGATTAATGAGATGCTTGAAGATGAAAAATTATTAATAACCCCGCTTGCTTATATCCGTGGTCGCAGTCTACAAAAAACTTATTTTATTATTGATGAAGCTCAGAATTTAACTCCTCATGAAGTAAAAACTGTAATAACTCGTGCTGGAGAAGGAACCAAAATAATTTTTACTGGAGATATAAATCAGATTGATCATCCTTACCTGGATAAGCACTCCAATGGGCTGACCTACCTAATCAGTCGAATGAAAGGACAGGATATTTTTGGCCATATTACTCTAAAAAAAGGGGAACGTAGTGCGCTTGCCGAAATTGCAAGTAACTTTCTTTAGGATAAAAAATTATCTAAGGATTTAAATTTTCTTTTAAGGTTTTACTTTTTTCTTCTAGCTCTTCCAAAAGCTCATCTTTGGCTGCTTTAACTTTCTCATCCATTACTTCTCTAGCAGTTTCTTTAACTTTTTCTACATTATCAGTAACAGATTTTTTTAATTCTTCAGTAGAAGAAGGTACTTCCTGACCCGTAAAATTTAAATAGAATACATAAAGTATTAATACAATTCCAATAAATATAACAAGTTTGATTATCTTTTTTATAATACCATAAATCATTATAATAGCCAAGATGACTGCAATAGCCAGATATACTGGATTGGAAGAGAAATGTTCAATGATATTTTCCATAATGTGCTCTTTAAAACAATTGAATCTAACAAATCAAGAGATTATGGATTAATGTAAAATTGTTAATTTTATCAATGCTATGGCGGTGGCTTTTTATTATAACACCCTTACTGTTTGGACAGACTCAATACCCAACTGATTCACTATTGATTTCCAAATCTATACCTTTGACTAATAAAATAGGTATGATCCCTATTGCAGCATGGCAACGATTATCCTACAATACAGATTTACTTAATTGTCAGTTTTACCCCAGTTGTTCAAATTATGGAGCACAATCAATAAGAGAATATGGTCTTTTTCGTGGTAGTGTTATAACTTCAGAACGAATCGTACGATGTAACCCTTTTGCGCTTAATTACCATTTGGAAGCAAATGATCCCTTTCGTGCGTCAGATGGACGATTAATTGATTATTTAAATCCTTATGTGGGAACCCTCAAAATAAATAAGTCCCCATTGTTTGCATCCTTTCTCTCAGCACTAATACCTGGTTTAGGACGGATTTATGGAGGGCGAACTTGGGATGGTGTGCTGGGTATATGGACAATGTATCTTGCAGGAAGTACGGCTTATTACTCGGTTAGGAACCAACATTCTATTTCTGGACCTATTTTCGGAACTATCGCTCTAATTGTTTATTTCGGCGAAATTTATGGTGGTTGGAGGACGGTTAAATATTACCAAAAAAAGAAACTTAATAAAGAAAATAAACCTTGAGTTAACTTGAGCCTCCGAGCAGAATCGAACTGCTGACCCCAATATTACGAATATTGTGCTCTACCAACTGAGCTACGGAGGCAAAACAATTTTATAAAATTATTGATAGAATTATATTTGTTATAGTTTTATTTAAAATCATGGAATAAAATTTCTCATGGAATCTAATATTAATACACTTCTACTTCTAGAAGCTCTACATCAAAAATTAAAACTGCATTTGACGGTATTATTTTTCCAGCACCATTACTACCATAACCTAACTCAGCAGGAATTTTCAACTTTCGTTTCCCTCCTACTTTCATCCCCTTTACACCTAGATCCCAGCCTTTAATTACAGAGCCTACTCCCAAAGTAAAAGTAAATGGTTCGCGACCTGGATTCATTGAAGAATCAAAAACACTTCCATCCTCCAATTTGCCAGTATAATTCACTACCACTTTATTAAATTCCATGGCTTCAGTACCTTCTCCCACTACAATGTCTTCTATAACTAATCCATTATCCATTATGGTTATTTCTCCTTTTTGATTGCATCCAATCATTAAAATTATTAAAACTAGGATAAATTTTTTATTTGAAAATTTCATTGGTTGTTGGTGCATCTTTGGATAAAAAAGGGTAGTAAATTTATTGTCTGATGAATAAGCCTCAAACATTATTCGATTCTCATTTGCCACCGTTAGCAGAAAGAATTCGACCAAAATCATTAGATTCGTTTTTTGGTCAGGAACATCTAATTGGGAAAGGTAGGATCCTATCGACCCTTAAGAAACACAATATTTCTTTTTCAATTATTTTCTGGGGACCCCCAGGAACAGGTAAAACAACATTGTCAAGAATGATTGCTAAAGCTTCAAATGCCAGAACAAAAGAATTATCTGCAGTCTCCAGTGGAGTTCAGACTTTAAGAGAAATAATCAAGCAAAGTAGAAAAAATCTGGAAATGGGCCAAAAATCTATTCTATTCATCGATGAAATCCATCGTTTTAGTAAAAACCAACAGGACGCTTTGCTGCACGCTATCGAAGATGGTACTATTACACTAATTGGCGCGACTACCGAGAATCCGTCCTTTAAAATAATATCACCACTTTTGTCAAGATGTAGATTACTAACCTTGAAACCCCTCAATTCTGAGTATTTAAATCAAATATTGGAATATGCTTTTGATCAGGATGTGATTTTATCTAAAAGACAACTTTTATTGCGTAAACAGGAAAAAGATCTACTTATCCATTCTTCAGGAGGAGATGCTCGAAAAATGCTAAACACCCTAGAAATCGCAGTCAATCTTGTTAAAAATAATAACAGTATCACAAAAGATGTTTTAACTGAAGCTCTCCAATCCAAAACACAAATATATGATAAAAAAGGTGATTATCATTATGACACCATAAGTGCTTTTATTAAATCCGTAAGAGGTTCTGATCCAGATGCAGCTATGTATTGGCTGGCTGTTATGCTTGAAGGCGGTGAAAAACCTGAATTTATTGCCAGGAGACTAATTATTCTAGCATCAGAAGATGTTGGTAATGCCAATCCCGACGCACTTACTCTAGCAACTTCTGGTTTTCAGGCTGTGAATATGATCGGAATGCCAGAAGCAAGCATAATCTTAGCGCAAGTAACACTTTTTTTAGCAGCAGCACCTAAATCCAATGCCAGCTATACGGCAATTAAATCAAGTATTGCTTTTGTAAAAGAAACTGGAACTCTTTCTGTTCCTCTGCATTTACGAAATGCACCTAATGATCTAATGAGCGAAATGAATTATGATAAAGAATATAAATATCCACACTCTAAAGTGGATCATTTTATTTATCAGAACTATTTTCCTGATGGATTAAAAAACATATTTTATTCACCGACAGATCAAGGTCAGGAAGAATGGATTAAAAAAAGATTGAAATCTCTTTGGAAGGATCGATACCCCGACAAATGAAGTTTATTCGTCTATTATTTTTTCTATTAATTATCAATTCTGCCTTAATAGGTGAAGATCGCTTACGCCTTGAAAAAGCTGATGTATTGGAAAGTAAAATGGTAGATGGGAAAATAATTCAATACCTATCAGGAAATGTTGTAATTAGAAAAGGAGATTTAAGCCTTAAATGCGAGGAAGGACGTAATTATGAAAAAGAAGAAATTGCTAATTTATTTCGAAATGTTATTGCTACCAAAGGGAGAACAATCCTTACCTGCGACACCCTGATATTCTTTTCAAAAGAGAATCGGATAGTTAGCAATGGAAATCCACATGTTTATGATGATGATTTTGATTTGATAGCGGATTCCATAATTGTATTTACAGAGCAAGACAGCGGTATTGCTTTAGGTGAGGTTCGCCTTAAACAAAAAGGTCAAACTATTAATGCTAACCGTATAGAATATAAAAAAATGCTGGATCAAGATGGCGTTTCCTACACTGCTATTGGAAAAGTATCCATTAAGGACTCATCAAGAATAGTAACCTGTGGTGAAGCTCGTTATGACCAAACTAATGAAGTTACAACATTAGAAATTGAACCTGAGATAAATGAAAATGGGCGTATTCTTAATGGTGAGAAAATTATTTTGACTTACAAAAATGAAATTCTATATAAACTACATATTCCAGATAAAGCCTTTGTAATCACTCCTGTATCTGGATACAAAAAAACAGAATCAGATTCTATTTCTAGCCAAGATTCGGTTCAATTTTTAGATAATATGGAAGGCAGTATATTGACTGGTTATTTTATTGATGGAGTGCTCGATTCCATTCGATTGGAGGGCATGGCAAAAAGTCTTTATCATATTTTCGAAGATTCTTTATATCAAGGCAATAATGAAACTTCTGGTGATACAATCACGATATCGTTTCAAAATAATGATATCGATAATTTGAATGTTATTGGCGGCTCGCGAGGTAAGTATAAACCAGATAAAGCTGGAACAGATATGGAATTTCCTATAATCTACTCTGCGGATAAAATTCAATATCGTGTCCCAACAGAAAAAACAGATCTTTCGGGTCAAGCAAAAATAAAACATGACAAAACAGATCTGGAAGCAGGTTTTATAACTGTGGACTGGAAAAATAATATGCTAAATGCCTTGCCTCAACCTGCACAGGATACAATTTTTAAATTAATTCAACCAGTTATAAAGGAAAAAGGGAAAGACCCTATGACAGGCGATAAAATAACCTATAATCTTGAAACTCGGAAAGGTCGAATGGTTAAAGGATCCACTAATGCCGATGAAGGATACTATACTGGTAACGAAATCCGGAATGAATCTGAAAAAGTAATTTTTATTCAGAATTCCACTTATACCACATGCGATTCAGAAATTCCCCATTTTCATTTTGAATCTTCCAGAATGAAAATCATCCAAAATGATATGGTTATTGCTCGACCAATTATACTTCACTTAGCTCAAATTCCGATTATGGGAATTCCTTTAGGAATTTTTCCTCATAAGGGTGGAAGTCGCCACTCTGGATGGATTATGCCTTCGTATGGTGAATCAAAACATAGAGGGCAATACATCGATGGGTTGGGTTTTTACTGGGCGCCTAACAACTATTGGGATTCAAAATTCACAATGAGCATGGGTGATCGTCAGGGAATAGTTTTTCACATCAATAATAATTACCGCCTAAGATATAAATTCAGCGGAAATTTTAATATTCGAAGTAAGCAATTTCTAAGTGGATCTAACAATATTGTTAACCTTGGATCATCAAGAAAAAGCGATCTTTATTTACGTTGGAACCACTCTCAAGTTTTACGAAATAATCAGTCTTTTAACGCTAATGTCACCTATTCCAGCACTGGTGATTATAATAAAAAATATGGGCTTACGCAGGCAGATCGAATGAATCAGAAAGCAATCTCCAACATATCCTATTCAAAGCGTTGGCCAAAGTCGAAAAATTCTATAAGCGCTAATTTTTATTCTAATAAGGATCTTTTAATTAATGATAAGGTAAATCCAGAATCTTCATTTTACATAAACCCCTCAAGAGCAGGTACACAGCTAAATATTATCAATCGTACCATACCGAAAATATCATTTCGCCACGGACAAAGTAATTTAATCCCAACAACTGCTAAAAATAAAAAATGGTATAATAATATTACTTGGAACTATGGTCTCAACTTTACAAACAAAGACCGAGACTATTATGAATCGAAAGAAAATACCATCAATGACTCAACAATTGTTTTTCAATGGTCAAAACAAGAAAATGGAGAACTTATTACTCACAACGATCAAAAACAGGGATGGATACATACGACTTCCATTAATGCACCACAGAAAATATTAAAATATATAACGCTCAATCCAAGGTTGAACCTTCGATCTGTATGGGTAAACGAATCTTTTGATGGTATATGGGATAAAAATACGGGTTCGTTTACAAAATCTTTAAAGAAAGGATTTGCTTCCAGAACTACTGGTTCTTTCTCTCTAAGTTCAAACACAAAATTGTATGGTATGTTTCCTATCCCTTTTGGTCCACTAAAGGTAATCCGCCACACTGCTTCACCGTCAATTAGTTTTTCTTATACGCCAGACTTTTCTAAACCAGTTCTTGGCAGAAATCTTGGTTATGTAATGACTAATATTGATACTGCAGGAAATAAAATTATATTTGATCGTTTCGCTGGTACAATGGCTGGAGGTACACCTAGATCCAAAAGCAAGTCAATGAACTTTTCTCTAAATAATATCTTTCAGGGAAAGATAAAAAAAGGTGGTGAAGAAAAAAAAGTAGATCTTTTAAGCTGGCGTATGAGTAGTGGATATAATTTTGCTGCAGAAGAATTTCAACTATCAAATATGCGTAGCTCGCTAAGATCCAGAATTGCTGGGAAATTGAACCTGGATTTTTCTTTCACTCATGATTTCTACCAATATAAATCTGGAAAAGGTCGTATATCTAGATTAAATAAAAATGAAAAAGGAATGTTATCCCCACGCATGACAAATGCCCGCTTCTCAACAGGTTTCCGTTTCTCAGGTAAGCGTTGGTCTTTAACTGATCCTGTAATTCAAAATCCAGATACGTTATATGAGGAGGAAGATCTGGATGGCCCTGGTCTGGATAAATCATCAAAATCCTTTCGTAATACTCTAAATAACGATCAACTTTGGAGTACAAATTTAAGTTTGAGCTATTCTTACTCCGCTCTTAATCCTGAGCAGATAAAAAAGACATTTTGGATTAATACTTCATCATCATTTCAGGTCACTCAAAAATGGAAAGTTTCTTACAGGGCACGTTTTGATATGATGAAACGCGATCTGGTAAATCATTCTTTTTCAGTCTATCGTGATCTTCACTGCTGGGAATTATCATTAAACTGGACACCAGGCGGTATCGGCCAAGGAGTCAATTTTAGAATCAATGTGAAATCACCTACACTTCGGGATCTAAAAATTGAAAAAAGAGGAGGTGTATATTCCCGATCACCATTCTAATCATTTATTTTTTATGATAGTTGTAATTGAGAAATTCAAAAGTAACTATTATTGGAATTATGGTCTGCACTGAATACAAGTCAAAATATTTTAATCATATTAATAATTTTAGTGCTTATAAATATGTTCTTATAAATGCATCTTTTTCTAATATTCAGATTATAGAAATATCTTGGCTAAATTTTCCTACATTAAAAGGAAAAATATATTCGGATATAGCTAATAAAATCCATAAAAATAGAAGACTCTCTATAACTTAATAATAAGTTGGTTTTCATCATATTTTTTATTCAATCTTTTAATCTTGTTAGAAAAATTATAGAAATTTTGGTTACTTTTAAATACTGCAGAAGTTTTACTTACCCTTTTAGGAGATAAAATTTGAATCAGATTAAATCAATAAAAGGCACTCATGATATTCTACCAGACAATAGTATTAAATGGCAATATCTAGAGCAGATCGTTCATAATGTATGTAAACAATTCGGCTATAGGGAAATTCGGACACCAATATTCGAAGAAACAAAATTATTTTCACGCGGCGTTGGTAAAGAAACTGATATTGTTTCCAAAGAAATGTATAGCTGGAAAGATCGAGATGGGTCTAGTCTTACTTTACGTCCTGAATTAACAGCAGCTGTTGCCCGATCCTATATTCAACATAATCTTGGGGTTCAATCGCCTGCACAAAAATTGTATTATATAGGACCTCTATTCCGCAGAGAAAGACCCCAAAAAGGTCGACAGCGACAATTCCACCAATTTGGAGTAGAAACATTTGGTTCTTTATATCCCGAGCAGGATGCCGAGATTATTGCACTTGCCCGACAAATTTTATCTGAGTTCGGACTTGGTAATAATAATATACTTCACTTAAACAGCATTGGCTCTCCCGATTGTCGGTCAGCCTATAAAAATGCATTGAAAGATTTTATTCGTCCTAATCTGAATAAATTTTCCACATTAAGCCAACATCGATATGAAACTAATACACTTCGTATTTTAGATACAAAAGCAGAAAATGAAAAAAAAATACTTCAAGATGCACCAATAATTTCAGATTATCTGACAGATGAAGATAAAATTCATTTTGATTCAGTAATAAGTTTTCTAAATGCAATGAATATTCCCTTTAGTTTTAATCCAAGATTGGTTCGGGGTTTGGATTATTATTCCAGGACAGTATTTGAATTCACATCATCTTCTCTAGGTGCACAGGATGCCCTTATTGGTGGTGGTCGCTATGATGGATTAGTAGAAACACTTGGTGGAAAAGCAACACCAGCTGTTGGATTTGCAGCAGGGATGGAACGCTTCTTTATTGCTTTAGAGCATAATCGGAATACTGAATTAGATACATTTGCAAGCCCAGACATATACTTTATTTGTATTAATAAAAATGGTCTAGCTTTAGCATTAAAACTTTGCAAAAATTTGCGAAAAATCGGTAAAAATGTTGTCATGGATTCTCTTCGTCGCAGTATAAAAGCTCAGCTAAGGGAAGCAAATAAATCTGGGGCAAAATATGCCCTGATCCTAGGCGATGAAGAAATATTATCAAATACTATAATTATAAAAGACCTAAAAAAAGGAGAGCAATCCACAGTTGAACAGACATCGCTTTTAGAAAAATTATAAAAATCTAACAATTTTATTACTTTTTCATATTATTTTTTCAGATGTGACCATTTTGTTTTGGATAGTTAAAATAGGAAAGTTATTATGAGCCAAAGACCCTTACTTATTGTTGAGTCACCTTCTAAGGCAAGGACAATCGAGCAATATCTAGGAGGAGATTATGAAGTTGTTGCTAGCGTTGGCCACGTTAAAGATTTACCATCTAATGAGTTGGGGGTTGATATTGAAAATAATTTTGAAATTCAGCTAGATATCCTTCCAGATCGAAAAAAATTTATTACTGATCTTAAAAAGAAAGCAAAGCATGCACCTCGTGTATTGATTGCGACAGATCCCGATCGTGAAGGAGAAGCGATTGCTAGTCATATAGCCAAAGAAGTCGACCAGGAAAAAATTGAACGTGTTGAGTTTACTGAGATCACAAAAAATGGAATTGCTACTGCAATGAAAGATATTCGAAGTATTAATAAAAACCTTGTAGATGCACAAACTGCTCGGCGCGTTATTGACCGTCTAGTAGGTTATAAGGTTTCACCAGTGCTTTGGGCAACTTTGCAAAAAAATATGAATTTTATTCAAGGTTCTCTTTCAGCAGGAAGGGTGCAATCTGCTGCTGTTAAATTGATTATAGACCGTGATCGTCTAAGGGCAAAATTTCTGAAGACTACTTATTTTGATCTCCAGGCAATATTATGTAATAATGATGAAAAGACCGATTTCAACGCTTTTCTACTGCGAATTGATGGTAAACGAATCGCATCAAGTCACGATTTTGAAAGCAATACTGGGAAGTTAAAAAATAAAGATACAATTCTAATGACTGAAACTCAGGCGAATGAAATGATAAAAGAATTAAATACAAGTTCTTGGAAAGTTTCCAATGTAAAAGAAAAACCAAGAACATCGAATCCAAAGCCCCCGTTCACCACTAGTACTTTACAACAAGAGGCTTCCCGAAAACTTCGTATGTCAACACGCAAAACTATGCGCAACGCACAACAACTCTATGAAAATGGATTCATTACCTATATGAGAACCGATTCTACCCATTCATCCAATGAAGCTATTTCTGGTTCCAGACAGATTATTTCAGATCTATATGGCAATAAATATTTGCCCGAAAAAGAAAATCATTATAAAACATCAGTTCGAAATGCGCAGGAAGCACATGAAGCAATTCGTCCAGCTCATCGTCAGTTTCGCTCATTGGATGAGGTTAAATCATTGCTTGGAAAGGAACCTGCTAAATTATATGAACTAATCTGGAAAAGAACCATTGCTAGCCAAATGAAACCAGCGAAACTAAAACAAACATCAGTAACCATCAAAAATCAAAAGGCTGAATTCCGTGCCAATGGACAAGTAATCCTTTTCCCAGGTTACATGCGAATCTATGTAGAAGGGCGCGATGATCCACAAGCTGATCTCGCAAATAAAGAAAAAATTCTACCTTCTTTGGTAGAAGGTGATTCATTAAACTGTAAGAAACTTGAAACTCAGTCTCATACTACTAAACCGCCAGCCCGGTTTACTGAAGCATCATTAGTAAAAAATCTTGAATCAAACGGAATTGGGAGACCTTCCACGTTTTCTTCTATTCTAGACACCATTGTACGACGCAACTATATAGAGAGAGATAAGGGAAAACTTTCACCAACTTATCTGGGTTTAGCAGTAACACAATTGTTAGAAAATCATTTTACTAACCTAGTAAATAAAGAGTTTACAGCAAAAATGGAAGACGGCCTTGACGAGATTTCCCGTGGCGAACGAAAAAGTATTCCTTTTATGACTAATTTTTATTATGGAGGAGAAGAGTTCACAGGTCTTGAAAATATGCTAGATGAACAAGTCGATATTCCAAAAGCTTGCACAATTGAGTTGCCTGATTCAATACAAGATTCTACTGAAGGACGAATTGGTCGATATGGTCCATATTTGCGAAGGGGGGAAATAACAAGATCAATTCCTGATATAATTTATATTGGGGATCTAACAAGAGAAGCAATAGAAGAAATTTTCAGTGAAAAAGAATATAAAGATGAGCCTTTGGGAGAAGATCCTGAATCAAATCAATTCGTGTACATAAAAAAAGGACCTTATGGACACTATGTTCAGTTGGGAGAATCCAAAACCAGAAAATCTGTACCTAAAGATACACCGATTGACAAAGTAACCCTGGATTTGGCACTTAAACTTCTTTCTCTTCCTCGCAATATTGGAATACACCCAGAAACAAAAGAATTGATTATTGCAGATTATGGAAGGTACGGTCCATATATTAAATGTGGAAAACAGAATGCCAGCATTAAAAGGCCTGAAACTCCACTTGATATCACTTTAGAAAAATCAATTGAACTCCTCGCTAATCGAAATAAAAAGAGTTCCGAATTGAGAAACCTTGGGAAACATCCCGAAACGGGCGAAACTTTATCTCTGAAAGATGGCCGCTATGGGCCTTATATATCTGATGGGAAAGTAAACGCATCCTTAAAGAATGAACATGATCCTGATAATATTGATTTAGAAACCGCCGTGGAATTAATTAATAATAAAAGGAAAGCACCAAAAAGAACTAGAAAAAGAAAGAAAAAATAAAAAGACTTTTCAAATTCAGTAATCTTAATGTTACCAAAAATGATATTTTCTTGTGGTATTTATCATCTCCCAAAACAACTCCCCTAGAGGTAATTTCTAATATATATTGGCTTACTTACCAATCAAAAAAGAAAAAGAATTTCATGATATAGATAAATTAATTTTCTAATCTCTTAATCAAAGAAAGGCTATTTTCTTTTCTTAATTGCAATACATAAAAGTTGATTATAAGGATGAATTATTAAAGTTTAATAATGCATAGTACTACTGAAAAAATTGTATCTCTGTGTAAACGCAGAGGATTTATATTTCAAAGTTCGGATGTGTATGGGGGCTTTGCTGCAGTTTACGATTACGGTCCTCTTGGAATCGAATTGAAAAACAGTATTTCACAACTCTGGTGGAAAGAAATGACACTCATCCATGAAAATATTGTTGGTTTAGATAGTGGTATATTAATGCACCCAAAGATCTGGGAAGCATCGGGTCATGTTGGGGCATTTCATGACCCGCTTGTAGACTGCAGGCAATGTAAAGCACGATATCGTGCTGATGAACTCTCTGAAACACCTAAAAAAGCTAATTGGTTAAAAATTAAATGTCCAAAATGTGGATCAACTGGTAAACTCACTGAACCACGCGACTTTAATCTAATGTTTAAAACGCATGTAGGACCTATTGAAGGAACTGGCACTACAGCCTATCTCCGTCCCGAAACAGCTCAAGGTATTTATGTAAACTACCAATTAATACAAGGTGCGATGCGTTTGAAAATACCTTTTGGAATTGCTCAAATTGGTAAAGCTTTTCGTAATGAAATTATAGCACGTAATTTCATTTTTAGGACTCGGGAATTTGAACAGATGGAAATGCAATACTTTGTCAAGCCAGGAACCGATGATGATATACTTCAAGAGTGGAAAGAAAAACGATTTAATTTTTATCCAAATATTTTGGGGCTTAGTAAAGAAAAAATCCGCTACCATCGACATGATGAAAATGAATTGGCACATTATGCCAAGGAAGCCTGGGATATAGAGTATGAATTCCCCTTTGGTTGGTCTGAAATTGAAGGTATTCATAACCGTACTGACTTTGATCTCTCTCGTCATCAGAAGTTTTCTGGAAAGAATATGACTTATTTTGAACAACCCAATAATGATCGGTTTTTGCCTTTTATTATTGAAACATCATCTGGTCTTAACCGAATGATGCTAGCCATCCTTAGTGATGCATATTGGGAAGATAAAAAAAATGATCGTGTGGTCATGCGTTTTCATCCTAGACTGGCACCAGTAAAGGCAGTTATTTGTCCACTGGTAAAAAAAGATGGCCTGCCAGAAAAAGCTAAGAAAATTGTTGATATATTAAAACCTCATTTTAAAGTTCTCTATGATCAGCAAGGCTCTATAGGAAAACGATATTATCGCCAAGATGAGGCTGGAACGCCTTTTGGAGTCACAGTAGACCATCGAACAAAAGAAGATGATACTGTAACCCTACGACACCGTGATACCCAGCAACAGGATCGGCTACCCATTGATCAGCTTTTATCTGTTATTCAGGAAAATTTATAATATGTAAATGATGACAAGGTTATATTCGAATTAATTAAATTAATTTTATGAAAAAACAATTTCTAAATACAGCACTACACTGGCAGATTATTATCGGGTTAATTTTAGGTTTAATCTACGGTATCGTTGCTGCAAATAATGGTTGGGGCTCTTTTACAGAAACATGGGTTGCCCCTTTTGGTATAATATTTATAAACCTGTTGAAATTGATCGCTGTACCACTAGTTTTATCTTCATTGATTACTGGCGTGGCATCTTTATCCAATCTAAAAAAATTGAGTCGTATTGGAGGCAAAACAATTGCTATTTATATTGGTACTACAGCAGTAGCAGTCACTATAGGTCTGGTTTCTGTAAATATTATTCAGCCTGGAAATAAAGTACCCGATCAAATGAAAATTGAGCTACAGAATACTTACCAAAAAGATGCTGAATTAAAATCAGGATCAGCACAAAACATAAAAAACAGAGGCCCACTCCAACCTATTGTTGATATGGTTCCAAGCAACTTTTTTTCATCAGCTTCCAGCAACCGTAATATGCTTCAGGTTGTTTTTATGGCCTTGTTTTTGGGTATAGGACTTATCCAGATCCCCAAAGAAAAAGGGAAACCTCTTCTAGAATTTTTCGAAGGTTTAAATGAAGTAGTAATTAAATTGGTAGACCTGATTATGCTTATTGCTCCAATTGGAGTTTTTGCTTTAATTGCTCAGACAATAAATAAGGTCGCAGGAGATAACCCATCTCAGATTATGGAACTATTGAGCGCTCTTGGTTTCTATATGTTCGCTGTAATTATAGGCTTAATTACACACGGGATTATCACCTATACGGGGTTATTAAAAACGATGACAAAAATGCCACTAAATTTATTTTTCAAGGGGATAGCGCCTGCACAACTTCTTGCTTTCTCGACTAGTTCCAGTGGCGCAACCTTACCTGTAACAATGGAATGTTGTGAAGATGAATTAGGCGTATCCGAAGAAGTATCATCATTTGTATTACCACTTGGGGCTACTATCAATATGGATGGAACAGCAATGTACCAGGCAGTCGCAGCTGTATTTATTGCACAAACCCTTGGTATGGATCTTGATTTAGGTTCACAATTAACGATTATATTAACCGCTGTCCTAGCATCCATAGGTACTGCCGCTGTTCCAGGTGCTGGAATCATAATGTTGGTGATTATTTTGGAAGCAGTGGGCGTCCCAAGTGCAGGTATCGCTCTTATTTTAGGTGTAGACAGAATTCTGGACATGATACGAACAACCTTTAATGTGACTGGCGATGCTACTGTGGCTGTGATTGTTGCTAATTCTGAAGACCAATTAACTATCTCTAAATAAAATATCTGTATGTCAATCCGACAAAAATCGGGTGTTATATTGGGATTATTATCCTTTGCAATAGTACTATTTTTACCAGTACCAGTTGATATGGATCCTAAAGCCTTAAGAGCTCTGGCTGTTTCGATTTTAATGGCTATATTTTGGGTGACAGAAGCAATCTCAATATTTTCTACGGCGTTTATTCCTGTCGCTCTATTCCCATTACTGGGTGTATTAAATGCTGATCATATTGCTGCTAGTTACGGGCACCATATTGTTTTACTTATATTAGGTGCTTTTCTTGTTGCTAAAGCAATTGAAACAAATAACCTACATAAACGTATTGCTCTTTTTACAATACTATTAATAGGTACAAGTAGAAAATACATTATTCTAAGCTTCATGATTTCTACAGCTTTCTTATCAATGTGGACTTCAAATAATTCAACTACATTGATGATGCTACCAATAGGCTTAGCAATAATCCAAAGAGAAAGATATCTAGGTGTAAAAGATACAGCATTTGGAAGCGCATTAATGCTTTCAATCGCTTACTCTGCAAGCATAGGTGGTACTGGTACACTAATTGGCACTCCACCAAATCTTTTATTTGTAAGCACTATGGAAGAAATATTTCCAAAATCACCAAATCTTGTATTTATTGATTGGTTAAAAATTGGGATACCATTTATCGCTGTATTTTTACCCATAGCATGGTTTTTCATAATTAAGTATTTTAATATAAATGGGCCCCTTCATGGATCTGAAGATATAATAAATAATGAATACCATGATTTAGGTTTAATCTCGACTGCTGAAAAAAGAGTTTTAATAATTTGTATATTTTACGCCTTAGGGTTTGTTTTTCGTAGAAATATGCATATTGGTGAATACACTATCCCTGGCTGGTCAAATATCCTTGGTGTGCAAATGTATGCCAAAGATGCTACTGTAGCATTTCTCGCAGCAACACTAATGTTTCTAATCCCAAATGGATTATTAAATAGAAATGGTGAACAAAAAAAATTGCTTGATTGGGATGATGCAAAAACCATCCCATGGGGAATTGCCATGCTAATAGGAGGCGGTATGGCAATCGCAGCGGCTTTTCGAGAAACTGGTCTTATTATTTGGATAGGTGCAAACTTAGAATTGACAGGTGTATCTGTATTTTTTATTTTGATACTAGCCGTAACCAGCATGGTATTCCTTACAGAAATAAATTCAAATACAGCAACAACAGCAGTATTCTTACCAGTCTTAGCAGGAATATCAAAAGCTGGAAATTTTCACCCATATCTATTAATGATACCTGCTACAATAGCAGCATCTTGTGCCTTCATGCTACCTTCTGGAACAGGACCAAATGCCAGTATACTTGCCAGCGGTGAAGTTACTATTCCTACAATGGCTAAGTGCGGTTTTTGGCTAAATATAATTGCAATTATTATTATTATTTTCCTACTTTATTTTATAATAATGCCAACTTTTGGTATTAATAAAACAGTTCCAAATTGGATTTAAAATAAAAAAAACATAGATACCAAAAATATAATTATTAAATACAATAATAGTTTTTAACATAAATGAATGGATTTAATATTAAAATAATTAAACCAATGCAATTTGTCAAAATACCAAATATATTAGGTCACTATCCTTAAGTCTATTAAGATAAATATTAATAGATTACACAATAATGAGATTATATAATTATTTCCAAATTACCATTTGTTTTGTTATCATTCTATTTCAAATGGTATTCCCTGCGAGTTCTGATCCTGTCTTTGGAAAAAATGGAATGATCGTTTCAACTAGCCGACACGCTTCTGAAGCTGGGATTAAAATTCTAAAAAAAGGTGGTAATGCTATTGATGCTGCAGTAACTGTTGGTTTCGTATTGGCAGTAACTTCATCTTCTAATGGAAACATAGGAGGCGGTGGTTTCATGGTTGCCGCTATGGCTAACAATACTGTTTTTTCTCTAGATTATCGAGAGAAGGCGCCAGTAGCTGCACATCAAGATATGTTTCTTGATAAGAATAAAGATGTAGTGGAAGGAATGTCTCTATATAGTCTTGCTGCCAGTGGAGTACCAGGAAGTGTCGATGGTTTATTAAAAGTTCTTAAAGATTATGGTTCAGGAAATATTAGCCGAAGACAAATTCTAGAACCAGCTATATACCTAGCTGAAAGAGGGTTCACTCTATCTAACTATGAGGCTAAAAGATTAAACAATAATAAGGAGTTATTTAAACAAGATGATGCAGCAAAAAAAATATTTATTCGTGAGGATGGAGAACTCTGGAAAAAAGGAGACCGGTTGATTCAAACAGATCTGGCAAAAACATTAAAACAAATCAGCAAGAATGGAAGAAATGGTTTTTATAAAGGGAATGTCGCTGATTTAATTGTAGCTGAGATGAAACGTGGAAATGGAATTATTTCTCATGATGATTTAAAAAATTATTCATCTATATACCGCACACCCATAACTGGCTCTTTTCACGAATATGAAATATTATCTATGGGTCCTCCAAGCTCTGGAGGAGCATTATTAGTTAATATTTTAAATATGTTGGAGAATTATAATATTGATACTTTAGGTTGGAATTCTTCTGATTATATACACTTACTTACAGAAGTAGAACGTAGAGCATATGCAGATCGTGCCGAACATTTTGGTGATCCAGATTATTGGTCAGTGCCACTCGATGAGATCACATCAAAAAATTACGCTGCTTCCAGAATACGTGACATATCAATGGAAAGAGCAACACCCAGTGCAATAATTTTTGCAAGTGAAATTCTAAACACGGAAAGTAGAGAAACAACTCACTATTCTATTGTAGACAAAGATGGAAATGCTGTAAGCGTCACAACAACGATAAACCTAAGTTACGGAGGTGGACATCTTGTTGATGGCGCAGGTTTTTTTCTAAATAATGAAATGGATGATTTTTCATCTAAACCAGGTGTCCCCAATGCATTTCAACTTTTAGGAAATAAAGCTAATGCAATTGAACCAGGTAAACGCCCTCTTAGTTCTATGACTCCAACTATAGTTTTAAAAAGTAAAAAACCGTATTTGATTATTGGATCACCTGGAGGTTCAACCATTATTACCACAGCCATGCAGGTGATTTTAAATGTGGTTATATTTGGTATGGATATAAAAGAGGCTGTNTCATCTCCGNGATTTCANTCTCAATGGTTACCAGATGTAATAATGATGGAACCNCGAGGNTTATCAAAGGATGTAATAAATAATCTNAAGTTAAGGGGACATNCACTTATACCTTATNNTTGGGGATATATTGGTGAAGCNAATGGTATTCTTATTNATNAAAATGGTTTTTTCGGTGGCGGGGATGTACGGGGAGAAACAAGTGCAATAGGATATTAATTTCCAATATAATTCAAATCTGNTACTATTATTTGTAATGCATTAAAANCATTAANAATTCTAATCTATTTTCTATTAACGGAGGATATCCTCTATTAANTTGAGATAAATAGATATACCAATNGAAAGTGCACTCTCATCTAGATTAAAATGCGAACAATGATGNGGAATATTAAANTCCTTTTCNTCTTGCGGAGCAGAACCAACGAAAAAGAANCATCCTGGTACTTTTTGGAGATAGTAAGAAAAATCTTCCCCTCCCATGGATAAATAAGGTTCACCAGCNCCTNAATCAACAACATTTTTTGCAGCTTTTAATACCTTCNTAGTTGCTTCAGAATGATTAACAGTTGGAGGATATCCATGCTGATAATTGAAGGTTATCTTTGCTCCAAATGACTTAGCAACACCCTCAATCACTTCATTCATCCTTTTTTCAATCATTAATCGATTCTNTTCTGTATANGCCCTTGTTGTTCCTTCAAGTCGTACTCTATCAGCAATAATATTAAAATTATGTCCTCCATTAATTTGACCGATCGTGATGACAGTACTCTCCAGCGGATTAGTATTTCTACTAACTATCGTTTGNAGAGCCTGAATTAAATGAGCGGCTACGACTACAGTATCGATAGTGCCCTGTGGTGTCGCACCATGGCCACCAACACCATCTATTGTAATATCAAACAAATCTGCTGCCGCNAAAACTGGACCTTCTTTTATTCCCACTTCTCCTACTGGCTGATAATTCCAAATATGGATACCATAAATTTCATCTACTCCTTCCAGACAACCATCTTCAATCATATAGCGAGCTCCCCCTCCTCCCTCTTCTGCTGGCTGGAAAATGAACCGAATAGTTCCAGAAAGTGTGTTTTCCATTTGAGAGAAAATTTTTGCTGTGCCTAAAAGCATCGCCATATGCCCATCATGCCCACACGCATGCATAACTCCATCATTTTTTGAAGAGAATGGCAGTTCACTAATTTCTTGCATCGGCAGTGCATCCATGTCCGCCCTTAGTGCAATAGTTGGACCTTCACCAAAATTTAGATCCGCAGTTACACCCGTTTTACCCACACCTGTTTTAGGTTTCATACCAAACGATTTAAGTGTTTCAGCAATAATTCTGGAAGTACGAAACTCTTTGAAACCCAGTTCGGGATACTGATGAAAATCCCTTCTCCAATTTATAACAGTATCATTAATTGCTTTCACTTCAGATCTGATATTCATGATTATAATCCTTTTAACTTTAGTAAACTTAATTATGACGGGTTCTATTTTCAGTTAAAGACTAATCAAATATTATCTTTCAATCCTAGTTACAAGTTGTCCACAACCCGCATCTATTTTCACGCCTTTACTCCATCGTACTGTCACTGGAAAAGGAGCTTTATCTAATCCAGATAGAAAAAACTGAATTTTTGNATTATTTGGCCTTAAATAAACTCCTCCAATATCATTGTAAGGAATAATATTTAATTTACAATTAATTGATGATAACATTTTTTTTAGACGTTTNGCATCCTCCATACTATCATTAATATCTTTCATTAGTACATATTCAAAAGTAACCCGAGTTTTATTTTTTTGAACATAATCTTTNACTGTTACCAGCAACTCATCNAATGGATGTTTNATTGTTACNGGCATNGTTTTCAACCTTTGNTCTTGGGTGGTCCCATTTAAACTTACTGCCAGTTTANATTTGTGACCATCANTAGTGAATTGCTTTATTTTTGGTATNATACCAGCNGTTGAAATAGTAATNCGCTTTGCACCTATATTTATTCCTTCNGGATTGTGCAATAATTCAGCAGCTGCGATAACATTCTTGTAATTCAAGAATGGTTCGCCCATACCCATAAATACGATATTTGTGATTGGTTTCCTACTTAATCTTTTTAGTTGAAGAAATTGATCTATAATTTCACCTGGAGACAAATTCTGCACAAATCCCATTTTTGCTGTTGCACAAAAATCACAATCCAATGCACAACCAACTTGAGTTGATATACAAATTGTAATTCTTTCTTTTTGCTCCATAAATACGGATTCTATTTGATTACCATTCTGAAGCTTGAAAAGAAATTTTTTTGTCAGTTTAGTATTAGAATCTAAGTTTTTTATCTGAGTTAAAGGATGTAAGGTAGTAAAATTTTTTATTCGTTTTCGAAAGAAAACTGGTAAATCTGTCATNTCTTCAATATCATCTATGGTCTGACGATAAANCCAATCAAATAATTGTNTCCCTCTATAGGGTTTCTCTCCCAATGATACTGCTAGTGATTCGAGTTGTGATTTGGAACTCCCAATAAGAACTTGATTATTTAATTTCATATATCTGTTCATAACAAATAATTTCTTATTGATACTTCTATTTTCAAATGGTAAAATGATGTTTATGAGAATAAAAAAAATTGTTTTTTTTTCTTATTGCTTAATCACTTTTAGACTCAATTCTAAGGCGGTAAGTTTTGCCCCATTTAAGTCAAAAATTCTTAACAAATAACCTATCATATGACTAAAACAAATCAGGATCTTATAATCCTTGAAAAGCTTAAAGATTCACGAAATCAATTTTTTAATGAGATTAGTAAAGTAGTTATAGGACNAACAAAAATTCTAGACCATATGCTTATTGCTCTTTTATCTAAAGGCCATACCCTGCTTGTCGGTGTACCTGGTTTGGCCAAAACATTATTAATCAAATCCTTAGCAGATGTATTGGATTTAACTTTTAAACGCATCCAATTTACACCAGATTTAATGCCTAGTGATATAACTGGAACTGAATTGATTGATATTGACCCAAATAATGATCAAAGATCCTTTCGATTTTATAAGGGNCCTATNTTTGGTAATATTATATTAGCTGATGAGATTAATCGCACTCCTCCAAAAACTCAAGCAGCGCTATTGGAAGCTATGCAAGAACATAAAGTTACAGCTGCTGGTCACACCTATAATTTAGAAGAGCCTTTCTTCGTAATGGCAACCCAAAATCCAATTGAGCAGGAAGGGACATATCCACTTCCAGAAGCACAATTGGATAGATTTATGTTTAACCTTAAGATTGACTATCCAGCTTTAAAAGAAGAAATAGATATTGTAGGCAATACTACTACTAATAATCAGTTTAAATTAAATAAAGTTATGTCTATTCGTGAAATTTTATCTTATCAAGACTTAGTACTTCGTGTACCTATCGCAGAAAATGTTATTGAATATGCTGTAAAATTAGTATCTGCCACACGGGCAAATAGTGATTTATCTCCAGATTTTATAAATCAGTGGATAGATTGGGGTGCAGGTCCACGGGCATCTCAATACCTTGTGCTAGGAGCAAAGGCTAAAGCATTATTGGATGGCCGACCAACCCCNGANATAAGTGACATTCGCGAATTAGCATTACCAGTACTTCGCCATCGAGTTCTAACAAATTTTAACGCTGAAGCAGAAGGCATGAAAGTAGATGATATACTTAACCAATTATTGGATCATTTTAATCAATAATAATAATTATGGAATCCAATAAAAGAAAATTCTTACAGCCAGAGACTGTTGCTATTTTAAATTCTATGTCTCTGCGTGCTAAAATGATAGTTGAGGGATACATTATTGGTCATCACCGTAGCCCCTATCATGGTTTTAGTGTTGAGTTTGCGGAACACCGGGCTTATGGATCTGGAGATGAAATTCGCCATATTGACTGGCGTCTTTACGGAAAAACAGACCGCCTCTATGTAAAAAGATATGAAGAGGAAACCAATCTGAGATCATACTTAATATTAGATACTAGTCGTTCAATGAAATATACAAGTGATACAATCACAAAGTTGCAGTACGGAAATTATCTTGTTGCAGCGTTGTCATACCTAATGATTAATCAACAAGATGCTGCTGGTCTTATTCAATTTGATGATAAGATTCGAAATTTTATTCATCCCAAGTCCAATCCAAGCCACTTAAATACAATTCTATCGCAATTGGATGAAAATGCAGAGGGAAATGATACTAAAATCGAACTAGTTTTACATAAAATAGCTGAGAGGATAAAAAAAAGAGGATTAATTATTCTGATCTCAGATATGTTTGATGAACCAGAAAATATTATTTCTGGCCTTAAACATTTTCGTCACAATAATCAGGAGGTACTGGTATTTCATATACTTGATCGCAAAGAACTAGAATTTAATTTTAATAGTAGAACTAAATTCATGGATATGGAAACTGGGGAAGAGATCACAACAGAACCTTGGCATATTCGATCGAATTATAATGATCTTATNAAAGATCTACAGAATTATTATAAATATGAATGCAGGAAGAACCGAATTGATTATATTTGTTTATTTACAGATCAAAACTTAGATATTGCGCTTACTGAATATTTAAATAAACGAAGAAAATTGGGGTAATATTTAATTTTCTCCATCAGCTACATCTCTTTTATATCGAAGTAGTTCTAACTGCTTTTTATATTTCTTAGTATTATCAATATCAACCATCATTACTGATTTTATTTTCTTTTCTGCCTTACGATACCAACGGCTTGCTTCATTAAAATCTTTTTCAAATCCATCAGCGCCATTTAAGTATTTGTCTCCTAACCCTTCATAGGAACTAGCAATACCAAGAGCAGCTTCAAAATCATCTTCATTTAAGAAATGTGCTTCTTCAAAGGCTTTTTCAGAATCCTCATAATTCTGCATTTGGCTATGAATAACACCTAAATTGAAAAACAAATCTGCTTTGACGATTTTATTTTCCTCGTTAGCAATAGCATTTTCAAATACCTGTATAGATTTTTCCTTGTTTCCCATATCATAATGTAGAGATGCGAGTTCCCGTAATGCTCTGCTATTGGAAGGATTAATTTGAGTTGCTTTTTCGTAAAAGGGAAGAATCTCATCTGCTGAACTCTCAGTTCTCGATAAAATTTGTCCAGCCGCAAAATTTGCATCAAAACTTTCGGGGTTTGTTGTTACAGCTTGTATAGCTGATTTTTTTGCAGCTTCATTATCACCTAAATCAAAATAACACTTCGCTAATGTTGAATGAGTATTAGCATCAGANGGTTTNATTAGTGCTGCATTTTGAAAATGTTCAANAGCTTTTTCTAAATATATTTTTTTATTATTAATATCATTTTCAACATTTTTAAACTGCTCAACTCCCTCATTAAATTCATTAGCCCAATGATGCTCCGTATAATTATTTACTGCTTCTTTTAATGGAAGAAATGTTCCCCGCACCTCTATCGTTTTTTCTGGATTTAAGTTCATAGCCTTATCAAATAATTCAACCATCTTCCCCCATTGTCCATCACGGGCATATATCTCTACTGCCATAACTACTGGTATTTCAGGATTATCTGGTTCTATGGCCATTGCTTTTGGCAACCATTCGGCCGCCTTAACATAATCTTGTTGCTGTATGGCCAGTTTGGCTGTAGTATATTCNTGACTNGAACATGAAATAATNGTTATAACCAATAATGAAATANTATANAAGAATATTTTTTGNGGGTTTAACATATCTTCCTCATTTATAATGATTTTGTTTATTTTAAATTACCCGAATATGATCTCTGAGATCAAGCAGTTGTNNAGTANTAATAGATTCAAGGATGTANAAAAATTTATATTAGAGTGGATAGTTTGACTTTTGGGCGCGCACCATAATGGGAAATAANTTCANTACTCGCAGTAGTCCCATATTGTCCACATTCCTTTAAAGACTTTCCTTGTGCCAATCCAAATAGAAACCCTGCAGCATATAAATCACCAGCTCCTGTTACATCGATCACATTAGCCACAGATTTTGCAGCTATTTCTATAACTTCATCATTATAAACAATTAAAGATCCTTTCTCTCCAATAGTGATTATAGTAATTATACCCAATGACTTAGCATACATTACGGCTTGGTCTAAATGCGTTGTTTCTGCAATGGAACAAATTTCATCTTTATTTGCAAAAATAATGTCAACATCATTCTTTATAAGTTTTATAAATGATTTACGATGACGTTCAATACAGAATCTGTCCGATAGAGTAAATGCTATTTGTTGCTGATTTTCCTTACACAAAGCAATCATTTTTTTCATCGCTTCTTTTGCGCTATGATTGTCCCATAAATACCCTTCTAGATACGCTATTTTATGATTAATAATATTTTCCTTTTTTATATCATCTGGAGCTATAAGCGTACCTGCTCCTAAAAAAGTTACCATTGTTCGTGTTCCATCCTCTTCTACAAAAAGAGTACAACAACCAGTTGATGTATTAGCTGATGTAAATCCTAATGGAAAATTCAGTCCTTCTTTTATCATATCCTTAAAAAGAAACTGACCTACTGAATCATTTTTGATTTTACCAATAAAACTTCCAGTACCTCCAAAGGATACAATACCATACATTGAATTCCCAACTGAACCACCTCCAACCATTTTTTGAACTTTATATGAATTATGAAGAAAATCTTTTTTTTCTTCATCAATAAGATTCATTGAATCACGAATAAAACCATTTTTTTCTATTTCCTGTTTTGTAGAATGGATGATTAGATCTACCATGGCATTCCCAATACCAATAACATCAAGTCTATTTTTCATCATTTATTTATAATACTAATTGTAATTTCCTTTAATCCAAATAAGTATGGCTCTATCAAAAATGGAAAATAAATACATCAGGATTATTATAATAGGGGCAATAGTTTACATGAATCTTTTTGCCATCTCAAGATGAATTACAGTACAATTATGAATAAATTTCTTAACTTGCCATAAAGTTTTATCAAAATGTATATTCAGGACTTATGCCTGTTAAAACCTTTGCAATCATTACGGATATTCATTCCAATTTTGCTTCTCTTAATGAGGCATTAGCCATTATTAAAAAACGGAATAATATAGATCAAATGATCTGTCTAGGTGATTGTTTCTCACTTGGTGCCGATCCCGAAAAAATATTGGATAGATTCAAAAAATTTCCCGATTGTGTATTTATTAGAGGAAATCATGATCGATATCTTGTAGAAGAAATATGGAAAGATGAATTACCATCTCTGGAAGGAATGGATCCTTATGACCCAATTTGTCAAGCAATCGTCGAAAACGAAAAATGGACTGCAGAAAAAATTGGAGATGAGGGTATTAAATTCATCAATGATATGAAAATATCTCATAGGGAAATCATTGGTAATATATTAGTAGAGTTTACTCATGCCTGGTACGAACAAGATGATAAACCCCCAAATGTTTCAGAAGCTGTAGATTGGCGCGATAATATAATGAAACAAAATCCAGAAATCAAAAAATTTGTTTTTGTACATGGCCATGTTCATGTTCCAAGATATCAAAAAATAGAAAATTTAACAATTCTTTGCCAAGGCGCCACAGGGTTGCCCTTTGATCAGGACAAACGAGGTTCTGTAGCTTTTTTAACGGTAAATGATGATGATATTGATTGGGAGGTCATTAGATACAACTATGATCATAAATCAACTATAGATGCTCTACAAAAAAGACGACCTCCATTTTTTAAAAACTTATTAAATACCGTTGAATTTGCTTCTATTCGAAACGATCTTTAAACGATAATAATCTTTCTATTTTAGGCCATTGATCTGTCTTTTCTATGCCTTATTTTGATCATAGTGCATCTACTCCCATCAATCCTGAAGTTTTGGAATTTATGTCTTCAATACATAGAGATATTTATGGCAATCCTTCAAGCATACATACCCATGGTCGCAAAGCGAGATCCATTATAGAAAAAGCCCGTGAACAAGTGGCTAAATCCATAGGCGCAAACCCAAATCATATTATTTTTACTAGTGGAGGTAGTGAATCAAATAATCAGGTGCTATGGTCTAGACTAAAAAAAAGGAAAAATCATATAATATCAACTAAAATTGAACATCCTGCGATATTAAATGTTCTAAAGTCGCTGGAAAAATTAGGTATAAGTCACAATTGTATTTCTGTTGATAAAGATGGAATAATTGATATAAACGAATATGAAAATTCAATTCATAAAATGGTCGGACTTATTAGTGTTATGCTCGCTAGTAATGAAGTAGGATCAGTACAGCCTCTAAAAAATATTGTTGAAATAGCTAAAAAGAAATCGATACCTGTCCATACAGATGCAGTACAATGTTTAGGGAAAATTCCAATAGATGTAAACGAGCTGGGTGTTGATGCTCTTTCACTTTCAGGTCATAAGTTTTACGGGCCAAAAGGTTCGGGGATACTATATATCCGAAATAAGAAATTTATTTCGCCATTTATTATTGGGGGGGGTCAGGAAAATGGTTTACGAGCAGGTACAGAAAATATTGCATTAATTGCTGGGATGGGTCTAGCTGCAGAGATTGCTACATCGAATCTATCTGTTAAAGCAAAGCATCTAAAAAATCTTGAAAATCAATTTAAAAATGGTCTAAAGATATTTTTCCCTGATGCAGTTTTTAACGGGCATCAAATCCAAAAGTTGCCTGGCTTATTGAGTGTGTCTTTCCCTGGGTTTAAATCTGATATATTAATGGCAAAACTTGATCGTGCAGGTATGGCAGTCTCAAATGGCTCAGCCTGCGGTTCTGGTATAGTAAGGCTATCAGATACATTGAAATCAATGGGTATCAATAATGGATTAAATAAATCGACAATACGAATTAGTTTTGGAATTACAAACAATTCTAATGAAATATCAAATCTTTTATCAGTAATTAATTCAATCCTTAACATATAATGGAGCACGTTATAATTGCACTTAGTGGAGGTGTAGATAGTGCAGTCGCAGCAGCTCTTATTGTCGAACAAGGTTATAGTGCAGAAGGATTATTTATGAAAAACTGGGAAGAAGATAACGATTATTGTACATCCGATAAGGATTATAAGGATGCTCTTCAAGTATGTGACTTAATTGGGATACCTCTACGTTCAGTTGATTTTTCTACAGAATACTGGAATAAAGTTTTTAAACATTTTCTTGATGAATATAAAATAGGCCGTACTCCGAATCCTGATATACTTTGTAATACAGAAATCAAGTTTAACACCTTTCTAAAATATGCAATAGAACTAGGAGCCGACAAAATTGCTACGGGTCATTATGCACAATTATTTAGGAACAGTAAATCAATTGACCTAGGAAGAGGGATTGACCAAAACAAAGACCAGAGTTATTTTTTGTACGGACTAAATCAGAAACAACTTTCCAAAACCATTTTCCCTATAGGCAAAATGGAAAAAACTTCTGTTCGTGAAAAAGCCAAAGAACTAGGTTTTAATAATTATAGCAAAAAAGATAGTACTGGTATTTGTTTCATCGGTGAAAGGCATTTTAAAGAATTTTTAGGGCACTATCTACCTGCACAACCTGGAAATATCATATTAAAAGATGGAGAAATAATAGGAAAACATGATGGATTAATGTATTATACCATTGGCCAGCGTCAAGGATTAAGGATCGGAGGCGGATATGGGACATCAGAAAAACCTTGGTATGTTCTAGATAAAGACATGGAAAAAAACAATCTTATAGTTTGCCAAGGAAATGATAACCCTTATCTTTATCACAGATTTTTAAGTTGTTCCAAAATCAATTGGATTTCGGGCGAAATACCTAATTCAGAAAAAATAACTGCTAAAATTCGATACAGAGGAAATGACACGATATGTAAAATTAATTTCACATCAGAAAAGTCTGTTTCAGTTGAATTTAAAAAACCTCAGTTTGCTATTGCACCAGGACAATCAATTGTATTCTATGAAAAGGATATCTGTTTAGGTGGAGCAATAATAGATTCAAGATGGAATTAAAAATACAAAAATAAAGATTCTTCTTCATTTTGGAACAATGTCATCTATATTAAATTTACTCACGCATGAAGTCTATAAATAAACAAGTACTTTCATTAATTATATGCACAAGCTATCTATTTGGGCAATTTAAAGCTGATATCCCATTACAATCACTTCCATCAAATCTAAATGGAGAGTTAAATCATATGGAAGGATTATCATTTTTTGATCCAGATCGATTTAATATCCAACATGGTTTTTCTGTGAATATGACAAATTTTGGTGGACGCCCTATTTCTATGACAGGGTACTCCAGTAATATCAGCTATTGGATTTCGGATAATCTAACTTTAAATGCAAAGATTATGCTTTTTAATTCCACAGAAAACTTTGCTGGACAAAGTATGAATAATAAACATAAACTATATTTAGACTATGATGCCAGGGTTACTCTTAAACCATCTAAAAATTCATTTATCCAGCTCGGAATAGTATCAAATAATAGCCCTTATTACGGTGTTAATAATTATAATCGATTCGGTTATTCATCCTATCAAAGAAAAATTTTTCAATCCTACCCTCGTAAAAGGATACAGGAATAAGTGACAAAAAAAAAAAGGATATTGGGGAAGCATTTAAAGAAAAATCTTGAATCTCAAAATATAATCTTAAATGGTGCGATTGGTATCGTAGGAGTACTCTTAATTGGCTTCATTATATCTTTTTCTCGTAATACATCTCAAAGTGGAATTACGATAGATGTTACTTTCCCAGAAATTGAGGATCGACCAAGACTCGCAGTTGAAGTATTTGAAAAAAATCCAATACAAGATATAAAAATAGAAGTTCTAAATGGTTGCGGTATTCAAGGTCTTGCAGCAAAAACAGCGGAATTTTTACGCTCAAAACAATTAGACGTAGTACGATCAGATGATGCAGATCACCATAATTATTCTAAAACGTTAATTATTCAACGTAATGAGAATATAGAAAGTCTAAAACGCGTTAGTGATTCATTTGGTGTTTTAATAAATGATCAATCGCGGATAAAAATTGTTCCTGATGAAACCTTGGGAATTGATGTAACGGTGATCTTAGGTAAAGATTATAAATCGTTTCCTGATTTTAATAGCTTTCTTTCCTCAAATTAGAGCTTGACCAAAAAGTCTTCAGGATCAAAAACTAAAAATCTGCTGCTTAATCACATAGCTGAATTAGCACTCCAAAAAAAAGCGGCAAATGTGATTAGTTTAGATATTCGAAATTTATCTTCTGTTACTAACCACTATTTGATTTGTTCAGCTGATACAGAGCCACAGGTAAAGGCTATTGCAGATAATATCCGAAAAGGAACATTAGAAAAACCATGGCATCTGGAAGGGTATGAAAAATTAAAATGGGTTCTATTAGACTATGTTGATGTAATTGTACACGTTTTCAGATCAGAGGAACGACATTACTACAATTTAGAAAAATTATGGGCCGATGCTCCAAAAATAAAATTCTTTGATGAAGACACTAAAAAAACAATTAGTTAATGCAATAAAACAAGCTCTGGAATCTTTAGAATACCCTGAAAGGTGCTTTCTATTATCGCCACCAAAAAATCCAAGTTTTGGAGATATTTCCAGCAATGTTGCTCTTTTATTATCTAATGAGTTAAAAATGCATCCACTTAAAATCGCGGAGAAAATTTCTAACGAACTTCAAATATCGATTATAGATCAAATTGATTCTATAACTATAACTCCTCCTGGATTTATCAATTTTTTTGTAAAAAATTCTTTTTTCCAGCAATCTGTGAAATTAATCCAAGAAAAAGGAACCAACTATGGTAAGGGAAATATTGGAAATGGTAAAACTGCAAATGTAGAATTTGTAAGTGCTAATCCTACAGGGCCTTTAACAATCGGCCATGGTAGAAATGCTGCTCTGGGTGATAGTATTGCTAATATATTAGAATGGAACGGCTATGACACAACCCGAGAATATTATTATAACAATGCTGGTCGGCAAATGATGATCCTTGGGAAGTCGGTTGAAGCTCGTTATTTTGAACTGTGTAACAAAAATTTTGATTTTCCTGAAGAAGGTTACCAAGGGAATTATATTAAGGAAATTGCCGCAAATATTTTAAAATGTTATGGATCCAAGCTAAAACCAGGGTCAGAATTTTTTAAAGTAGACTCCGAAAAACAAATTTTTTCTAATATAAAAAATAGTCTGATCAAACTTGGAATTCATTTTGATTGTTTCGCGAATGAAAAAACGTATTATGAAAACGGAAGTATTGAAAAATTTATATCAGAACTAAAGGAAAAAAACTTAATCTATGAAAAGGATGGTGCAACTTGGTTCCGGGCTACAGCTCTTGGAAAAGAAAAAGACAAAGTCTATATCAAAAAAGGTGGTGAACCTACCTACAGGGTACCTGATACAGCCTATCATAGAGAAAAATTAAATCGAAAATTTGATCTAATCATTGACATCTTCGGAGCTGATCACGCTGATAGTTACCCCGATGTGCTTCTTGCACTTGAGGCACTGAATCTGGATACCAACTCAATAAAAGTATTAATATATCAGTTTGTGACTCTTATCAGGGATGGCAAAAAAGTAAAAATGTCGACTCGCAAAGCCGATTTCGTTACTTTAGATCAATTGATAAATGAATTGGGAGTAGATGTAGTTCGTTATTTTTTTATTATGCGTAATATGAATACTCATCTTGATTTCGATCTATCTCTTGCAACTGACCAATCTGATAACAATCCAGTATTCTACCTGCAATATGCACATGCTAGAATCTGCAACATTATAAAGCATGGACTAGATAAAGGGATCAAAGAGTCAAGTTCTTTTCAAGAAGCTCTACTGAACCATGAGGATGAATTAAAATTGATCCAACACATGGTTTATTTCCCAGAACTCATTGAAAATTCACACGAAACTCTTGAACCGCAGAATATTGCCAATTATTTGCAAAAACTTGCAACTAGATTCCATCGATTTTATAGCAAATGTCGGGTGATAACAAAAGATAAGGAATTATCTAAAGCAAGATTAGGACTGGTTACCGCTGTTAAAATAATCCTTAATAATGGTTTATCCATTTTAGGAATTTCAGCACCAGAACGTATGTAATAGATAATTGATAAAAACTGAATTATTTTAGTAATAGCATTTTCTGTATTCGAGTTTCTTCTCCTGCCTGCATATGAATAAAATATACACCAGAGCTTACTGGTTTTAAGTAACTATCATTACCATACCAAATAAATTCATGTTTCCCAGGTTTCATCATTTCAAAATTAATGGCCTTAACCGTCCTTCCTAAAAGGTCAAAAATACGGATGCGAACAGGTCTATTATTTGGAAGATCATACTCTATGACTGTCTCTGCATTAAATGGATTTGGGTAATTACCATATAAAGTGAATTTTTCAGGAACAAGCTTGGTAGCAATACTTTCCATTCCAGCAACCTGTATCTGGCTATTTTCATCCATAAATCTATATTGCACTTTTGCATGAAAATATTCTTTATTTGTATTTGGCAGATGGATCGATATTACGTTATCTAGACCAATTTTATCTGCTAAAGAAAACAATTTCATTTTTGATACAGTGTCCTGCACAGTATATAAAAACGTACTGGATTTTTGATCGATCATATGAAAATTATTAATATCAAGGTTTGTTTCTCCAATCAAGATCTCTCCCATTTTTAATGTAGAAGGCAAGAAAATTTTCAAAGTACGATCTTTTATTTTGAGATTTTGAATATTCCCATTACGAGCAACAAAAAGGGCAGTGTCAAAATCAAGACTATGGTAACGCCATTGCCACATTTTTGCAAATGCTTTTAGATCTGTCAAATTTGCCTGTGAGTCTAGTTTTGGTTTGACATGGGGTGGCTCTCCTAAAAAAGGTCCTAAATCTGTATTCGGCCAGTTATCGTTAAATGCCAGAATATCAGCCACTGTAATATCATAATCATCATTCAAATCTCCCCATAATCGACTGAAAAATTGCAGGGTATCAGTTACATATAGAGTATTTATTGCAAATGCGCTATCAATGAATACAGTAACAGTATCATAACTGGTCAGGGTATCTTGCCAAACAATAGTAATTACTGAGTCAGAATATGTTTCAGTTGAGACAAACTGAGTATCTACCCTAGAATTGACAGCAACCTTATAAGAATAAATAGGTCTATTAAATTTTATAGTAATAGTATCTCCCCTTAAAATTGATAAAAATCCTAATGAATCACTTACATCTGGTGTAAAATCTGTAATAAAAGGTTGTTTGTTATCAAAATAAACTCCATCTGTACTCGTTGTGAAGGAAAAATTAGAAGCAATATCCACAGCTCGGATGTAGGTAAAATATAATGTGTCCCGCTGAAGATTCAGATTTCGAATAGTAATGCTATCTGTACTATCTGTATTAAACCAGTCTAGGATATTTGTTGTATCATTTCCTGTACCAATAGCAAGTTGATAATAATCTATTTCTGTATTATCTGAAAAACCAGACCAGGTATATTTCAGGGTCGTAGAGTCAGGAGTATAATCTGCATCCATAATCCACTGACCATCCATAATAAATCCTGTATCTGGTCTTGCTAAATCAATGTAAATACCATCACTCCAAATTGTATCGGAGTGATTACCAGCAGAATCCTTAACAAAAACTCCTGTAAAATAATCATTATCATTCGCTAGGTTGAGTGTTCCAAGAGCGCTTTTACTTTCACCTGCTGAAGAGCTCCATGCCACTATATCAGTCATCAGCGAATCTGAACCCATACTTACAAAACCATCTCGAATCCCTGAAAAAGCATCCTGGTGCACCCAGTATATAGATAATGAATCCGATCGATTATAGTAATCTAAATCCATAGTATCTGTGCCTTCCAATAAGCCAGATATATTAGGATCCGTTTTATCCAGTATTATTACTTGGCCATTGGAAGTTACTGAAACCGTATCTCCAGTATTCCCCGCAGTATCCCTATAGGTAATAGTAAAGGTTTGTTGGCCTTCGGGGTCATTATTATTCAATTCCCGTGTTCCTGTCCAATCCAAGCCTGAATTAGAAAAAGTTAAATCAAGAGAATCTGTATTCAAGATGGTAATAGAGTGTTTTAATCCTTCACTACTATGGAAATTCAAAGTTACCTGGTCTCCTATTTTTGCCCAATAGGATGCAAACTCATTATTTGATGAAAGTAGAACATCTGAAAGATTGGGCGGTGTTTCATCAATGTGGATTAATAAATCATGTGCTGTTCCAGTGGTAGTATTTCCAGCTCTATCAAGAAGTCGAGCTGAAAACTGCACATTGGCACCTTCAGCATAATTGGATAAAGAAACAAATAAATCTCGACTCAGTCTCAAATTCAACATTCCAGCTGAAATAATGTTCTCCCCAGATCCAGCATTTATAAATGGACCACTGTTAATACTGGCAAGAAGTTGACAACTACCATCAATAAGGCTTTCATCATCTGCAGCAATAGGAACTGCTATTGTCAATGTATCATTGCTGGAGTTCCAGTAGCCTTCCTCAATTATTCCTCCCATCGAAAACAAAGTATCTATTCTAAAATCAGCCGGAGGTGATTGATCAAATAATACATAGCTACTATTAGTACCATGAGTTGTGTCAATCTGAATACCAGTGTTTCCTACCAAATCCTGAAATGCGATTGTATAATTCAAATATCCTTCTTCTTCTATACCTGACATTTCATATTTTGCTATAAAAGCACCTCCTAGATTTACAATCTCTATAGCAGGATTTTCAGCTATAGTTATCACTGTAGAATCTTGTTTTAAAAGTTCACTTGGTGTATACTTAACAAATATGGTATCAGCAGTAATACAAAGGGATGTATCATTACTATTATTACTGTAAAATAATACGCTGGGTACAGTTGGTATCGTGCGGTCAAACCTTACTTTTGAACCATCATTTGTATTGGTTATTAATCCAGATTCATTTCCTGCAGAATCATCCATAAATAAACTAAAAGGTACCCATCCCTCGGTTTCTGATCCGCCAAAAGTATGGGTAGTTTTAAAATTTAAGCCTGATTGTTCAGGTACTTTATCGCTACCTGCCAAGGAGACAGTTAAAGTTCGACTTGGTTCTGAAATTGAAAAACTCAAAGTGTCAGTATCTCCTGTTTTTGCCAAAGAATCGCCATAAATATTATTTGATTTCATGTTTACCATTGAAATAACAGGACTTGTTTTATCAAAACATACTTTACTTCCATTGGTAGTCGAATCCGCATCTGGTCCAGTCAATCCTCCCAAATCTGCATAAGTTACATTAAAAGGAATACATTTTTCATCGTTACTTGATGACATTATGATATATCCCATATACGTTGTGCTAGATGAATTTGACACAATTGAGTTACTACCATCTATGATTATCGTACAATTATTCAGAGGTTCATTGGCTGTAAAACGCACAAACACTGTATCACCAATCTTAGCCCAGGAAGAATCCGTATTACTGGAGTAGATTCCTGTGGAAACGACTTCTGGTGGACCGGTATCATGATTGACAAAACTCTCATCCGTGGTTGAAATCACCTGTATTCCTGGATTGCCAGCTCGATCTACAAAATTAATTGTATAGGAAAGAATCCCTGAAGGTTCAGTTCCATCCAAAGTAATAGTTGCAGTATATGTATCTCCTGATAAAGTTGGGACTACTGACTGTCCAGAAATTATAACAGAGATAGAATCAGCTATTATAGGTTCTATAGGCGTAAACGATAAGTAGACTTCATCTCCAGCTATAGCAATAACACTATTATTTGCATTATTTGATTCTATATGCACCAATGTTAATGTGGGTGCAGTTTTATCGAAAATTACCTGACTCGTGTTGGTTGTATTTACGATCGTATCACTGACCAAACCAACCGAATCAATTACCAGAATTTTAAAGCCAATTACTCCTTCATTATCTGATTCTGCCATAACATACTTACCAGAATATTGTTCGCCACCCATGTCGGTTATCTCTGCTACCTGGTTTGCAATTGTTACTGCCTGATTGGTCAACAATTCGGCACCTGTGAAAGTTACTGTTACTGTATCACCAACTTTTGCCCACGCAGGATCAAGATTAGATGAAATGATAGTAACAGGATCTAATGTGGGTTTTGTATTGTCAAAGGTTACCACCGTGTTATCTGTAGTTTGGGTAAAACCATCAGCCGGGTTACCCCGCAGATCCACCAGGCCATTTATAGTAAATGCAATGACCCCTTCCGTATCGCCATCCTGCATGGTGTAGGTCCCTGCCCAGGAAGAATCACCACTTACAGCTGTCACAGCACCTGCATTTCCTGAAACAACAATTGTTGGAATTTGCAAAAGTGATTCGGTATTAAAAGTAACGGTAATCGCATGACCCACTGTGGCAAGGGTTGAATCTGTAAAGTTTGAAGCATAGGAAACTGTATTTATTGCTGGAAGAATCTGATCTATCACAAATCGATCAGAACTAATACTCCCTTCAGTATCATTTCCTGGTCTATCAAACATTACCGCCTTGATATAGATACTATCTTCTTCAGAAAAACCTGCTAAAGCTTCCACTTCCGCAGCTGATAACGACATTAATTTATCTGAACCAAACTCTGAAGTAGTTATGCTGGATGCACTACCGATAGCTGTAAAATTATTATTTTCTACTTTTGCCCAAAGCTGTATTCTTCCATTCTGCAATGTAGTATCGTTTGCCACGATAGGAATATTTATACTAAGTCCTGTATTTGTAGAATTCCATGAATTTTCTACCGCATTCCCCCCTGTTGAAACAATAGTCCCAACAGTAAAATCAGCTGGAGATGTTTTATCAAAAGTGACCTTACTGTTATCTGTAGTATTAATCACATTTGATCCATCATTGCCTGCTGAATCAGAAAATGCTATATCGAAAACAACTAAACCTTCTGGATCATTATCTGTGAAAGTATAAGTAAAATTAAATTGAGTTGTATTTGTATTAGTTGTTGAAGCAGGCTGAGTGACAACTGTCACTGTGTTACTAATAAGAGCTTCAGTGGAAGTAGCTGATATTGTTACCACATCCCCGACTTTTGCCCATTCTGTGTCTGAATTATCAGATATAATAGAAACTGGTAATAATTCAGGTAGTGTTCTATCATACCGCACTGATGAAGAACCTGCTCCGATTGCTCCCCCATTATAAGTTCCAGGATTATCTAAATAATCATTTGCAACAATAGTAATATAATTAATATCTCCTTCTGGTTCCGATCCCAACAATGTATATGTCGCACCGAACTGTTCGCCCCCCAGATCTGACTCATTCGCATCATTACCATTTACCGTAACCAAAGGGACATCAACATCTTCATCATATGTCATTATAATATTTATAACATCCCCTGTTTTTGCTAGATGCGTAAAGGTATTATTCGAAGTGATCGAAACGGGATTGGGATTATTTGCCTGAAGATCTATAACAATATTTGTTGCACTGGTATCACCCATCGAGAAATTACCAGCAGCATCAAATAACAGGGCAGACAACTGAGCAGTATCTCCGTGTGCAAAGTCTATCAAGGCTTCGAACACATTTTCTGGCTCGGAAATAACTTTAGTCCCATTATTAAAATCAGCAATAGTAATTGTATCTTTTTCTCCAAATGGAGCAAAACTGTTTGTCCCTATTCTCCCACGGAGCTGGTAGGATGACCCCACGATTACTCCAGTATCGTAGACTGGATCTTTAAACTCAATTGGAGAATCTAGTGTAACCCAGTTTGCCCCATTAATACTAGCATGGTTTGCTGTCGCAGTAGAATCAGCGGTAGAATTACCAGAACCTTCATCTATTCTCCAATAACCAATAAGCCCTGCTTCTTCACCAGTTAAATTCATTTCACGTGAGGCCTTTAATTGATCTTTTGTACGCACAATATTCCATAAACGAACTTCATCAATGCTACCCTGAAAAAAATGGCCAGCTCCATCTTTCGGGAAATTCCCCAAAACCATTTCTGCTGGTGCACCAGACCACTTTACATTACCCATAGCATCCGCAGAATCAACTAGCGCTCCGTTTCGATATAATTTCACTTCAGAGCCATCATATGTAGCAGCAATATGGCTCCATTGTCCAACAGGCATTTGAGAACCTGCCATACTACCATAATTAATTTGATTTGATGTCGTTTTCAGAAAAAATCGCCAGCCAGTTAAATAAAAGGAGAATCCAAAACCAGCTTGAGTCCCTCCAGCATCCATTGCATAACTTAAAAAACCATCATAATCAACAGGGGCTACACCAGGTTTTACCCAGGATTCAATAGTAAGAGTATTGGTTATTAAACTTTGATAGGAATTACCTATAATGGATACTTCATCATCATTCCCATCAAATTGCAAGCTATTCCCTTGGTAATAATTAAAACTTGCTACCGCTGAATCCTGCGGGACATTTACCTCCAATCCAATAGCTGTATTTGTACTGTTCCAGATACTGGGCGCAACGGTTCCACCACTACTAGTAATAACTCCAACTGTAAATGGAGGAGGATCAGAATTATCAACAATCACTTTGCTACCGCCAATAGTCTGTTTCACAGTCTTACCATCGATACCATTTGCACTAGTAAAATCAATCGTAAACTGTAATGGACCATCAGGATCAGAGCTTTGTACTGTATAAGAAGCAACCCAGTTTGTTCCAGTCGTATTACTTACACTACAAGCATTACCATTGATCTGAACATACGGATTACCTGCTAAAGATGTATTTGCGGTAAAATTTAGTGAAACATCCGTACCTGTAATTGCTGATGTTGGATCTTCGTTTGATGATTGGATTGCAACACTGGTTAACTTGGGAAGTGCATAAAATTTGATATTATCAACAATCCAACCATCAATTGCCCAAGAATTTGTACCGTAAGCTGTCCAACGAACCTGAAGATTGTTTCCACTGGAAATATCAGCTGTAAATGATTCTGTACTGGTCCAGGGATTATTTTGAATCGTTAAGCCAGGACCTATAGCATAGCTTAAAACATCAATCCATCCACCACCTCCATTATAGGAAATTTTTAGTCCATTCAATTCTCCCTGCCCATAAAAATCAAGGGCAAAATAAAATTCAACGAGTACTCCTTCATTGTCTCCAACATCTATCAAAGGAGTAGTTGCACTTTGTTCAAAATTATATGCCTGAGGAGACCAGTTAAAAAGTGCGGCTGGCGGTGTATCATTCCCCTGATAGCTACTACTAACTTCCCAATTCCCTTCATGATTCCATCCTGTTGGCCAACTTCCCGTACTAAAATTTTCTTCATACAGAATCTGACCCTTTATGAATAAAGGAGAAGATAAAATAATAAGGAATAAAAAATATTTTCTCATTGAATAACAACTTCCGCTGTGCGTTCACCATTCAATTTAATAATACTATCATGGTGATCAATGATTTGACAATTTTCAAGATCATAATCAACTGTTCCAGTACCAGTTGATAGAGGTTGAAAAATAATGTCTGCTAGGTGGCCAGTTCCTTCGATACTAATCTTTGTTGTATCAAGAAAATAGGAAAATACTTCTATATTACCAGGCGTGTCATTGTTGTAAACAAACAATGGATTTACTTTAGAAGTATCCGTAATAAACAAACCTGGCTTTAAGGTATCTAATTCCAGAAGTGCATTATCATAATTAATTACCAACTGCACTCCAGAAAAAGGGATAACAGAATCGGATTTAAAGACAATAAATGATTCTACTTTTATAGAATCATTTATTGTCTTTTGTTGGGTCTTGGGATAAAAAACCAGAGACGGGGGTAACGCAGCATAATCAGCTTCATAATCAACAGGATTATCCAGCTCCTTTTTGTGTATAGTACATGACCAAGAAAACAGGAAAAACAAAAACAAATGATATAACTTTTTCATATTCCAAACACTATTTAACGTTCTGTTTCCCATTCTCGATATATTTCGTGAAAGGGTCTAGGACCTACTATCCAGGCATGAACGCTGTTTGCTACCCAGGTAGTACCCGTGATGGATGCAAAAGCTATCATTAAATTATTATAACGTACATGTTTGGCATGTTCAGAAATAGCAAGTGATCTATACTTGGCTATTTCTTTTTCATCATCTGTATTATTGTAATCTTGTTGGTATTTTAAAAAACTTTTTGATGAAGTATTATAATTGAGAAAACTTAGTAAAATCCCAATACTCAAAGATGATTCCAGACCTGCCCAAAATGCAGCTGATATTTTTTTCCCTGAGTAAGCTTGACCCCAGCCTGGTATAGCCAAACTCCGCATAGCGGCACCCATGGGTGTTTTTTCATAGGTTATATCATCTGGATCTGCGAATAGGATAGATTCCCTATTTTGAATCCATCCTGGATAAATAACATTTATAATCTCTCCAACCCAAATATTAAGCTCATTTATTTGACCTTCTGAATAGTTTAGTAAATCAAGCTTACGTCTTAGAATAAGCCCTCCAGAACGGGTGCTAAAAATCTGTCCTTCTAGATAAAAACGTTGGTTCTTATTCTTTATTTGATTATAAATAATATAGTCCACATTGTATTCATTCCCGATCATCTTGACCAGACCCATCCTGCTTGCCGCCGGATATTGCTCGGTATCAATATCAGTGATTAATTTTTCTATAGGTTCTCTGAATTGAAACTCTGATCCGCTGAAATTTGCTTCAAGCGCAGAATTTAATTCGGGGATTTCATTTTCAAATTGGTTAAGCATCAAAATCATTTTACCTTGGCTATTTGCCAGAATTACATTAAACATAACAGCCAAAATAAAAGATATTTTCACTTTTAGTTAGATAATTTTTTCTTTAGAAAATATTTGAAATGCTTTGGTTCATCAACTAGGATAGTCTGCTCATCTACCACTTTATCTTTTTTGTAGACACGAAGAAGATGTTCTCCTGCCTCCAATTCAATTCTAATCTTTTTTTTGCGCCACTGGTGATTCTTATTTAATTCAAAAGTAAGACCTTGCTCTTCCGTAGTAAATTTTATTTTATAAATTGGATTTAGGTAAAAATCCAGATTAATTGTCCGTGAAGGGTTTACAATCAATGAATAGGTGACAGGTGCGTATCCTTTTTTCGTAAGCTCAAAGTCATGAGGCCCAGGTGATATTTGATAACCCATAATTGGTGTTTTCCCAATTGATTCACCATCCAAAAAAACTTCTACTTGGCGAGGTATAGCATTTATATTTAGCGCTATCTGCCCATTCAATAAACTACTGGTATAAACCAAAATACAGATAAAAATTTTACTCCATATTTTCATTATTATTTTCCTTGGAAAAAATATTTTCCAGTTGCATTAGAGTAAGATCTTCTCTAGCGATCCATCCATCAAAAACAACCAATTTCCCATCTTGAAGCAAAACTTCAATATCCCCAAAATATTCTCCTCTGGTCGTACGCTTGACAGAAACAGATTCACCTTCTTCAAGAAGAAATTTTGTTTTGGAACCAATATCCGGATTATCTCGAAAATGAACACGCTTTTTATTGGTTAAATAAATCGGTTCTTCAAGTGTTTTACTAGGTCCAATACGTACATACTGGTAAATCCCTTTCGTATTGCTATAGTCAAGTTTTTGGCGGAAAGTTTTAAATATTAGATTAGAACCAGCAACTAATTCAATATTCGTTGATTTCATAAATTCACCAGGAATACCCATTTCAAACATACCATTTTTATCCGATTTTGTAGTTGCTAAAGTAGCTGGAAACACTTGCACTGAAAGATCTACACCAGATATTATACTATCATTTCTAGCCAGGGTTACAATACCCCTAACAATAAGAGGCTTAAAATCTATTGCTTTTCTTGGAAGAGATATTTGACCCGCATTAATACCTTTAAAAGGAATATAGAAAGACCGAAAATCATAATCCTGCGGCATCACCTTTATTAAATTCGTTGAGTCTTTTAATTCCAAAACACCATGAGGTAAAAATAAAACTATCTCATCTAAGGGATCCTCCATAACAGATATCAGAGGAAATGTTGTATCCCCCGCAGAATAAACCTGAAATGCAATCTGTTTCGGACGATAACGGGGATAAAATAAAGGTAGCCGTAATTCTATCTCTCCATAATCGTAAGTAACTGAAATTAAAGGTTGTCGGTCATTATAAATAACATTTTCATACCGAGGTATAAAAATACTGGAACAGCCACTTGCAAAAACTAATAGCAGAATAACTACAATATAGTTGGATTCTTTGATTTTCATTAAAATTTTCATTCCTTTGAATTTAGCCCAAGTCAGACCATTATTCATCAAAGAGATCAATTTTTTCATTTAGATATAAAATTTTAGATGGTAAAAATTTTGTTTTTATCTTTTATGTCATTTTGTTCTTTTCTTAGAAAAAGTAAATTCATAATAAACCTTCGATGAAAGATAAAGAACAACATATTTTGGAAAAGGTTAAAGATGGCGATAAATCCGCTTTTCAAAAGCTATTTTATAATTATCATGAATCATTATTTCGATTCGTGGCTTACCGGATGAAAGACACGGATTTAGCAGATGATATTACTCAAGAGACATTTCTTCGTGTTTGGAAAACGCGCGAATCTTTAAAGCCAAAAAAGTCTTTCTTTTCTCTTATTTCCCGTATCAGTTCTAATCTTTGCAATGACCATTTCCGTCATCTAGAAGTCCGGCAACGACATCAAGAATCTGTATCAGATTATGTTAGTTCTGAATCACCTGATCCTGAAATGATAAATCAAGGTCAAGCATTGAAAGAAGAAATTCAAAGAATAGTAACCGAAAAACTTCCGGAAAGATGCCGAAATATTTTTATACTTAGCCGCATAGATAAAAAATCAAATCCAGAAATTTCAGAAATCCTTAATCTTAGTATACGAACTGTTGAAAATCAAATCTATAGAGCTATAAAAATCTTAAAGAAAAATCTTATTAATTATCTGTGAGTAATTTTGAAGAAAGAAACGTTTATTCCAAGACAATGAGAAGATTTGATAAATACGAAAGGTTGATTTGGAAAGAAAGTGTTTTCAGTGATCTACCAACAACACCAGAGTTAGATGACGCATGGATACGTCTAGAACAGCGTATAGATATTTCTGATAGAGAAGTGCATATTAATCAAAATCAAATCAAGGTACTTCCTATATTTAGGTGGCGACCTCGTCTATCTTATGCTATATCCATGATGCTTTTTGTTACTTTGGTCTGTTCATCTATTCTATACCAGCTATTTGCCACAGAAACTGTATTCACAGGACCAGGAATGTTTGAAACTGTACTTTTAAGTGATGGATCTTCTGTTACTCTTAATTCTGGAAGTAAAATTACTTATAAAACAAATTTTAATAATAAAAATCGGGATGTGCGACTGAAAGGTGAAGCTTTTTTTAAAGTTCAGCCAGGCCGTTTTCCTTTTTTAATTCATACAGATCATGGTAAAGTAGAAGTATTAGGTACAAGCTTTAACATTCTTGCTCGTCCAGAAAACTTTGAAGTAGGAGTAAATACTGGAGTTGTCCAGGTCTCAAATAAAACTAAATCTGTTATATTAAAACAGGGTGAAAGGATCAACTTTAAGCCATCTGAATCACATCTTGGTCCTGTAATCAAATCCTACGCTAATTATCCAGACTGGATCTACAATAAAATGGTTTTTGAAAAAACCCCTCTACGAACAGTGTGCAATGAAATTGAACGTATATTTGATATATCTTTTATATTTTCCAAACCATCCTTTGCAAATATCACCATAACCGGTGTTTTAGATGCAACTGATTTAAACTCTGTATTAAGCACTATTTCACTATTGACTCAGCAGGAGTTTAAATTTGATGGTGAAACGTGCACTATCTTTTAGTTTAACATCTACAAAATTTCCACTTTTTCCCCTTTTTGCGGCATTGTTTTGCCAATTGAAAGGAGAAATGCAGGATTCTATTTCATTCACCTTTGATAAAGAACCACTTGGAAATGTATTAAGACAAATAACCGACATTTATAAAATCCCCGTTATTTTTACTGATGAAGCAGTGAAGGATGTTTTTATTACAGCCGAATGTGATTCATGTCCAAAAATTGATGCCATGGACAGAGTATTATTTTCCACAGATCTAGTATGGGAAATGAGAGGAAACCAATTCACAGTATTTAGATCCAAAAAACCCTATCAGTTTGGTCTATCAGGACTTGTAACTGATATGGAAACTGGTGAAACAATTCCACACGCTAATATCTATATTCCCAATATAGGGATTGGAGATATTTCTACTCCAGAAGGGACATTCTCTTTTGTTAATATTCCTATTAAATCTTGTTCCCTATTTGTTTCCTACATTGGTTATAGAACCAAGGGGATTTCGTTGAGTTTTCCCAGAGATGAATACAAAGTACTCAACATCGATCTAAAACCAAGGGTTATTTCATCGACAGGAGTCTGGATTACAGCAAAGAATAGAGAATTTATGGACCGATCAGATACACCAGGAAAAATTTCATTTTCTCCTAGACACATAACTACACTTCCAAATTTGGGTGAAGTGGATATCTTCAGATCTCTTCAATTGCTACCAGGAATTCAATTTGGGATCGGTGGAACTTCAGATCTTTATATCAGAGGCGGAAATTCCGATCAAAATCTAATTCTTATTGATGGTATGCCCATTTATCATACTGGACATTTATTTGGATTTGTAAGCGGTATCAATGCCAATACTATTAAAGATATCCAGGTATATAAAGGAAGTTTCCCTGCACAATTTGGTGGAAGAATCTCAAGCGTAATTGAATTAACAACCAGGAATGGAAACAGTATAAAACCAAAGGGTTCTGTTTATGGTAATTTAATGAGCCATGGATTTTCTATTGAGCTTCCGATTTTTAATCGTGGAAGCTGGATATTTAACTTAAGAAAGTCTACCAACCAAACAGAATTATATAATTCAATAAAAAATTTTATCACAGGAGATAACCAATTTGATCTTATCGGAGAGAGTGCGGATACTTCGAAAAATCAAACTACTTCATATAACCCGAATTTTTTCTATGATGACTTGAACAGTAAATTTTCTTATATGGTTTCTGAAAAAAGTAAAATTAGTATTACTTTATCTTCTGGTAAAGATTCTATAAGTGAATCAAGAAAATTTTTCGGGTTTCAAACTACATTTGGATATGACACTTCTATAACTCAACAAAATACAGAATGGAGCAATAAGGGAATAAGCCTGAATTGGAATAAACACTGGAATCATGTCACAGAATCAAAACTGACTATTTCTAATTATTCTTATTCCAGTAAATATAATTCGAATCAAACTGCAATCGTAAAAAAAGATTCCAAACGGATTGCGTCATCAAGTGAAAATAATAATTTTGATGATATTACATTTAATTTTCATGGTAGATATAAAGGATTTAATAGCCACAAAATTCTAACAGGTTTTGGCGGCTCACTTTATAATCTAAAATTCCATGACCTAAAAAAAGATGAGAATTCTGATACAACCTATCAATTTAACCAAACTAGTGATTTATATTTTTTTTATATCCAAGATAGATGGACAGTTTTAAATAATTATATTATTCAATCTGGAATTAGATTTTCATATTATTCTGAATTATCTAATCTAAATTCGGCTCCCAGATTTTCCATAATCAAAAAATTTAATAATATTACTCTTGAAGGTTCCTTGGGAAAACACTTCCAGTTTATCCATCAGTTTAATAGTAATTATTCTACACGGGGTACAGATGGCATGTGGATACTGTCTTCAAAAAATGTTCCTAACAGTTCTTCTATTAATTATCATCTAGGATTAAACTTGGATTATTTGCATTATAGCATCACCACAGAAATATATCATAGATCTTCAGAGAAACTAATCCGATTTCAAAATTCATTATATCCACCTTTAAATAATAGAGAACAAAATTTATATGGATCTGGATATTCAAATGGAACTGAGTTTTTAATCCGTAAAAAAGAAGGACTGGTTACTGGCTGGTTATCCTATTTATTTAATAAGACATTCTTTGATTTTCCAAATTTAAATAATGGCGAAATTTTTCCAGGAAACCATGATAAAACTCATGAAATAAAATCAGTTATTATCACTAGAATCGGAGACTGGGATCTGACGGCAAATTGGGTTTACTCAAGCGGGCTCGTCTATACAGAAATAAACGATATCGATAATTCAAATCAAATTATTTCAGTTATCAGGAATAAAAATAATAAACGTTTAAAACCCATACATCATTTGGATATAAGTGCTTCTACAAATATTAAATTATTTGCAACAAATATTCATACAGGGATTTCAGTATATAACCTATATAACAAAAAAAATATTAGCCATAAACGTTATAATCCCTACACGCCAGTTTTAACTGTCACAGACGTATCTATGTTTGGGATTACACCAGCTTTATTCTTGAATATATCTTTCTAATAGCTATGTGGAGGCGGGGAGAATCGAACTCCCGTCCGAAACAGAGTAACGGTAGACATCTACATGCTTAGTCATCTGATTAAGATCTTATTCTACCTTTTATCAGAGACAAAAATCAGGCAGAACCAACCTGCTAAGTTTTTATTCTAAATCCACAGGTATATTTAGAACTAGCCTATGTAAATGACGTTCCTGGACCTAACCATAGACGAATTAGATCTGGAACGGACCACTATTTAAGCAGCAGCCATGTAGCCGTAATCGGCAACTAAGATTGTGACAGGTGATTAAGGAGGTAACTATCATCCTCCGCGTGCAGTCCGACGCATCTCTTGCCCCGTCGATACCGATCGCCCCCATTTTCAAAAAGCATATTAAAGTAATACTTTAAATTGGAAAAAAAGAAAAGGCTTCTAGCGCCAACCCGAAGCCTTATCTCCTTAATTGAACTTAAAGTATTAGTTCAATTTAATCTTATTTGTCGCCTTATATCCTCAAAATCTTCTTTCCAAAAATTTCGCCAAAAAAGGCTAATGATTATAAAGGTACTTAAGTTCATTGCGCAACTGCAAATGTTATAATTTTTAAATAATTATTAAATAACTAAAAAATTAAGGAGTTGGACAGATAATTAAAAAAGTACAATTTAAAAATAATGCTAAATAATTAAGCATAACAAAAATTTAAATTATAATCCAGACTTTTTCTACAAATAAAGTGTTTCAAGAATTATTTATCAAAATGTTTTAGCAACAAAACTATTCAACCGCTTAACAAATGCTGCTGGATCATCAAGCTGTACTCCTTCCTGAATAAGTGCCTGTTCATAGAGGAGTAGTGCTATATCATTAAATGATTTTTGTTTAGTCTTCTCTTTTAATTTTAACACAATTTCATGTGATGGGTTAATCTCTAGTATTGGTTTTATCTGAGGCATATCAGTCTGTCCCATAGATCGCAGCATTTCCTGCATCTGTGCTGTTGGGTCATTTTCATCAGCTACTATACAGGATGGTGAATCACTAAGTCGATTTGATATTTTAACATCCTTCACCTTTTCTTCTAATAATTTTTTTATCTTTTTTAATACTGGCTTAAGAGACTTCTCATTTTCCTTTTCATTATCATCTGAAAAATCATTAGCTGCCCCGCTACGATTTACTGATTTGAGTTCTTTTTCATCGTATTTAGGTACTCCTGTTATAATTATCTCATCAATTTCATCATCTAAAATCAGTACTTCAATATCCTTTTTCTCATACATCTCAAGAAGCGGGGAGTTCTGTAAAGAAATTTTGTTCTGTCCTGTAATATAATAAATAGACTTCTGATCATCTTTCATCCTGCCACTATAATCGCGGAGTGAAACTAAACCTTCTTCTTTTGTTGACTTAAACCTGAGTAGTTCTGTCAATGCTTCTTTATGTTCAAAATCTTGATAGACTCCTTCTTTTATTAATCGACCGTATTGTTCAAAAAATTCAGAATATTTATCTTTATTACCAGATATTGTTTTGAGTTTATCCAGTATTTTTTTCACAGAGTTTGAACGAATTTTTGCCATGATCCGATTCTGCTGAAGGATTTCACGGCTTACGTTCAATGGAAGATCTGATGAATCAATAATGCCCCTCACAAATCTGAGCCAAGTAGGAAGCAATTCTTTATCATCTTCAGTAATAAATACACGATTTACATAGAGCTTTACACCAGACTGGTAATCAGCTCTATAGATATCAGGAGAAGCTTTTTTTGGTATAAAAAACAAGATTGTAAACTCCAGGTTTCCTTCTGCCCTAAAATGAATCCAATCAAAAGGATCTTGTATATCATTAGACATAGATTTATAAAATTCCCTGTAATCTTTCTTTTTTAATTCATTTTTTGATCGAGTCCAAAAAGCTTTTGCATCATTAACCTGGTTTGTTTTGATATCTCTGCTTTTTTCATTACCATCTTTATCATAATCAATTTCGGGATAGGTAAGAAAAATAGGAAAATCTATATGATCGGAATATTTTTTCACCAGAGTTTCTATTTGCCATCGGCTTGCAAATTCCTTCCCTTCATCATTTAGATGTAAAGTGATAATAGTTCCATTATCTTTTTTCACATCCTTAACAATATCAAATCCAGACTGTCCATCACTGGTCCATTTCCATGATTCTTTATTTCCAGCTTTTTTACTTACAACATCTACTCTTTCTGCAACCATAAAACTCGAATAAAAGCCAACTCCAAACTGACCGATCAACTGAGAATCTTTTTTTGCGTCTCCAGAAAGTTTTGTTAGAAAGTTTTTTGTACCAGATCTAGCTATTGTGCCCAAATTATCCTGGAGTTCTTTTTTGCTCATTCCAATACCTGTATCAGAAATGGTAAGTGTTGGCTGATCACCATCATTGAATTCAAGATTTATTTTTGGATCAAATGGCAATGATTTAAATTCTTCTTTTGTCAATGTTAAATACCTCAATTTATCCAAGGCATCTGAAGAATTTGATATAAGTTCTCTTAGGAAGATCTCTTTATGAGAATAAAGAGAATGAATAATTAGTTTTAGTAATTGACTTACTTCGGTTTGAAAAGTATGCTGTGACAAAGTATTCTCCTTTTATGAATTAAATCACATAAATATTATTTATAAGATCAATTTTTATTATTTCAAAGCCGGGGAAAATATAAATTAATTAGTCTAATAATCCAGATTCTTTCTACTATTCACGGATGCATAGAACAAATAAAATATTAGAATATGACAATACTGTGAATATTATTGAATGTTCATGTTTATATAAAAATATATTCTTAATGTGTTTCTATAAACAAAGATTTTAGAATAAATAAGGTTTTTTCAAATACATGACTAATCTAACCTCACAAATAATGGGTAGATTTGCATATGATTAAGTATATCTTATTTTTACCATTTATTGTATTAGGTTTTTGGGGATGTGAAGAAAATCAAAATTTATCAGAAGAGAAATCAGATCCTATCATTACATTCGAAAAAAATATCGGAAATTCCAAAAGTGCAGTTAGACAGACGAAAGACGAAGGGTATATCATAGCAGGAGGCCAAGGTGGGAAGGCTTGGCTCATGAAACTAGATAAGTACGGTAATGAAGAATGGCAAAATACATATAGTTTAGGATCTTTTGGTTTAACTAGGGCAGTTATCCAAACTAACGATGGTGGCTATCTATATGCGAGCTGGGAAGGAATCGTAAAAGCCGATTCAAATGGTGTCGAAGAATGGAAAAACAGTGAAGCCGGCCAATATCCGAACTATGAAGATGTAATTCAGCATAGCAATGGAAATTATTATGCCGTTGGAGGTCCCAGTGGCGGGCAGGCAAAGTTTGTCAAATTTAGTCCGCAAGGAAATATCTTAACCCATAAATATTTTGGTACAAATTGTGAGGATGATATTTTTAGATCGATAACAGAGTCTAATGATGAAATGCTAATTGTAGTCGGTGAAAAAAGCCATGGTAATCAATCATATGATTGTGCATTTAACTTTATGTACTATAAGGATTTTTGGATATTAAAATTGAAAAAGAATGGTGGGTTGATATGGGAAAAGACTTATGGTGGCCCTTATATGGAAAAAGCAGATGATGTGGTGGCCCTTGAAAATGGCGGATATGCAATGATAGGTGACATGTGCCGCCATAATTATGACATTAGTACCTGTGGTGCTGTTGCAAAGGTTCTTTATATGAAGGTTGACGAAGATGGTGAAAAGGTTGAAGAAAAATCATGGTCAGGCCTGAAATTTATGGAAAGGATTCCTCATTTTTCCATAACAACAACATCTAGTGGTGGTATTGCCTGGACCGCGGAACATAAAAACAAGGGATCGTGGGTTCATAAATGGGGTTCAATGGAAGATACAACCACAATATACACCAATGGAGATGGTGGATTTGATATTAATAAGACATCTGATAATGGATTCATAATTGGAACATTGGGTGGTACAATCATTAAAACCGATTCAGAATTATATTATGAAACAGAAATTGGTATTGAATAATAAATCAAAGCAGATCTTTTTATTAATAAGTTTTTTATTTCTGGTGAATTTTCGAGCCTTTAATTTTCAAACAAAAAAAATTTTAATATTTTCGAAAACTGCCGGATATCGACATAGTTCAATTCAAGATGGTATTGATGCAATAAGGGATCTATGTAAAAAAAATGGATTCAATATTTACCATACGGAGGAAGCTGGCTTTATAACCCCAAAAAATTTAAAACAATTTGATACCGTAATTTTTCTGAATACCACTGGAGATATATTTAATGACCAACAGCAAATTTATTTTCAACGTTATATCCAGAAAGGTGGCGGATGGGTAGGTATTCATTCAGCGACAGATACTGAATATAAATGGCCCTGGTATGGTCAGCTCGCAGGGGCATATTTTAATGGACACCCAAAAATCCAAAATGCAGATTTAATTGTTATTGATAAAACTCATCCTTGTACACAAGGGATACAAAATAACTGGGCTAGAAAAGATGAGTGGTACAATTTTAAATTTATAAATCCTGATATAAATATTCTTATTAATATTGATGAGAGTTCGTATGAGGGAGGAACAAATGGGAAAAATCATCCCATTTCATAGTGTCATAATTATGATGGTGGACGTGCGTTCTATACTGCTATGGGACACACAAAAGAATCTTACAAAGAAAAATTTTTTTTACAGCATATTCTTGCTGGTATAAAATGGACAATGGGATTATAAAAAAACTAAATTACGATAAATGAATATCTTTTAAATAAAATTTTTAAGATTAATTATTTAGACCATATAGACAAAGGAACAAAAAATGTCTTATGACAAAAAAACTTCAGAAAGTTCGCAAATTTCCCGTAGATCTTTTATAAAAAATATAGCTACCCTTAGTGGAATCACAGCGTTACCTAACTTTATCACAGGCTGTACAAGTACTACCAGTCGACTCACACGCCGTGTATCAGCAAATGACCGTATAACAATGGGAGTCATTGGTTTTGGTTGGCAGGGATATGGAAACACCAATCAATTTATTCACCTGGATGATGTGCAAATTGTCGCAGTTTGTGATGTTGACAAGAAGCATCTCGAAGAAGGCCGTAATTTTGTAAATACGTATTATGAGAATCAAGATTGTGCAGCATATATGAATTTCGAAGAAATTATCGATCGTGGAGATATAGATGCCATGATGATCGCTCTTCCTGATCATTGGCATGCCATTCCTGCGATTGCGTGTGCCAATGCTGGTATACATGTCTATGGAGAAAAACCACTTTCACATACCCTGGTTGAAGGAAGAACAATGGTTAATTCTATTGAAAAAAACGGGCTGATATGGCAAACAGGAAGTTGGCAAAGATCAAAAGCAAATTTTCATCAATGTGCTGAGCTGGTTAGAAACGGACTCCTTGGGAAGGTTCATACAATTCAGTGCGGACTTACAAAAGGGCACAGGGATTTTAATGAAACTGGGCATTTAAAAACCTTCACCAATCCACCACCTCATTTAGATTATGAAAAATGGCTCGGACCATCAGGATCATCAAAGGATCTTCCTTATGCCCCAGCAAGAACTCACAAAAACTGGCGCTGGATAATGGCTCATGGAGGTGGTGCACTCATGGACTGGGTTGGTCATCATGTGGACATAGCACACTGGGGAGTCGGCCTGGATAAGGACGGCCCAGTAGAAGTTAAAGGTCAAGGCATTTTTCCTCCTAAAGATGATCTCTGGGATGCTCCCACTGGGTATGACTGCTATGCCAAATATGAGAATGGGATAACTATTCATATGAATAGTGAATTCCCTGGGGGCACCAAATGGATTGGAGAAGATGGTTGGATCTTTGTAACCCGCGGAAATATAAAGGAATCAAATATTAAAGGAATCTTTGAGAAAGATAGTAAAACATTGCCAGTAAAACTATACAAGAGCGATGATCATTTCCAGAATTTTATCGATTGTATTCGCTCAGGAAAGGAATCCATTACTCCCTGTGAAACTGCACATAGATCTGCTTCCGTGGGACACTTGTGTAATATTGCTATGTATACTGGACGAACAATCAGATGGAATTCAAAAGAAGAAAAAATCCTAAATGATCCTGAAGCAACCAGAATGTTGTCTCCAAACTACCAGGGCATATGGGAGCTCAACTAATAAAATTCTAACAAAGGATATAAAAATATTTTTCCTAATGAATAGATTTAATAGTTTGATTAAAATATTAATTTATTACTTTTATTTTGTTACAGCAGAATCTGGTGATTTGATTGATTACAATTATCAAAATTCTTTTTCACTCTCAATTATAGATATCAGCCTTAGCACCCTAGCTGGAAATTTGGGTTTCCCTCTATATCCAATCTCAGTTTATGATATTCATTACGAATCGCGAAATCCAGACGGTGGATTAGATACACTTTCCGGACTCGTAACTTTCCCTCAATCACCAACAAAAGCATTCCCAATTGCCGTATATCATCATGGTACTATATCGTTAGATGATGCAGCCCCTTCCATAACTGGAATGAGTATTAGTAATATGGAAATATTTTTAATAGGACTTATTACATCTCCATATGGATTTATCACAATGTTCCCAGATTATGAAGGGCTTGGAGATTCAGAAAATTATCACCCATATACTGTTTCTGAATCATATACACGTGCCACTGTCAATATGTTAAGAGCAATTAGACAATTACCAGATGTTTTGAATAGCAATGATCGATTCCAATCAAATGATCAATTATTCCTAATCGGTTATTCCGAGGGAGGTTACGCAACTTTAGCAACCCAGCGTGGCATCCAGCTACAACATACAGATGAATTTCAAGTCACTGCATCATTTCCCATGGCTGGGCCCTATGACCTGGCAGGTACTATGGTGGATTATTTTCTATCTGAGCCTATCTATCCTGAACCATATTATCTACCTTATGTCCTTACCAGTTATTTATGGTATTACCAGGGATTGGATGTTGATTTCCATGAATATTTTCAACCTTTTTGGGCTGATACTTTACCATCCCTTTTTGATGGTACGCATTCTTCATTTGAGATTAATCAAATAATGCCTAATAACCCGCTAGAAATATTATTACCTCAGGTACTTGATGCATTTATTAATAATAATGATCATTTTTTTCGACAAAGTTTACAGGAAAATACTTTATTAGACTGGACTCCACAAAGCCCTACTTATATTTACCATGGATTAGGTGATGATATTGTTCCTTATGAAAATGCAGTTAATGCTTATAACTCATTCGTAAATAATGGAGCATTAGATATTAACCTTGTTTTATACCCTGAAGAATTGGGTGGACACTCAGAGATAGCAACTATATGTTTATTGGCGGGCTATGAGGTTATTCTTGATTATCAAATTATAAATTCAAAGGGTGATATCAATGGAGACGGATCCTTGCTAACCAATGATTTGGCAATTCTTATTCAAGCTATTTTATTAGAGAATAATCTAACAAATTATGAGTCATGGGCTGGTGATATAGATTATAATAGTCAGCACTCAATTTTTGATCTTTTACAATTGGTAGAATTATTAATAGAGTAAATACAAATTTAACTTTTTAGCTGATCAATACTTTTCTTTAGATAATTGATAATCTTTTTTTTACTCTTTATTTCATTTTTTTCTAGAACTAAAGAGAACCCATCTGTTTCATATTCTATCATTTCTTTTTCATCCTTTCCCAATATCAAATTCTTTACCTGATAAGTTTTTACAGGGTGTGCCTTCCCTTTCACTTTGATTTCACCTACATATTTACATTTTATATCTTTACGTATAATATTATAGGTATTGTCAGAAATTAATATTTCATTTGGTTTTGCTGAACTTTCTAATCTAGATGCGAGATTTACACCATTACCCAAAACTGTGTAATCTAGTCTATCCTTTGAACCGAAATTTCCTACTGTACAGATATCTGTATGGATTCCCATCCTTACATCCAATGTTTCTGTAATCCCAAAAGATTTCCATTTCTTTTTTATTAACTTAAGTTTCTCCTGCATCTTTAACGCCATCGAAACACAATCAATCGCATCATCAGTAAGACCTTTTGTAGTGGGGTCACCAAAAAATATCATAATCGCATCACCAATATATTTATCAACTGTGCCACCATAAGCAATTGCAATATCAGTCATCTGAGTTAAATAATGTGTAATAAACTCAGTTAATTTTTCAGGTTCCAATTTTTCTGTAATTGTAGTAAATCCTTTAATATCAGAAAAAAATACGGTAAGGTTTTTTCTGTTTGTAGTGATATTAACATCAAGCTTTCCAGAAAAAATCGAACTGTACACTTGGGGAGAAAAGTATTTTGATAATTTTGACAGTATCATTTCTTTATCTTTTACACTAGTAATATCTGTACCATATAATAAGAAAAAATCAAATTCAAAAACTTCTACAATATTGAAAAAGTATGTTCTTTCTCCAATCAAAATTTCCAGATTATGAATCAAAGTAGAATTTTGTTTCTCTAAATCTGTGATTATATGTTTAGGAATAGTTTCATTTATTCCAATATTCCAATTTTCAATAATATAATCACATGCATCATTAAAATATTCTAGTTTCCATTTTTTGTTGAATCGCATAACTGGATTTGGGTTTTGATCAGGAAACTTATTAACCAGTTTATTTGCAGTAATATCAGATCCATAAATAATAATGAAATCAAATTCTGGAACAGGTACTAAATAGACAAGGAATGATTTTTTGTCTACCGTTATTTCTCCTTGGGTAATATCTTTTGTAATTGCAGTTTTCCCAATTAGCTCAAAAAGCGGACCCTCGATCGATTGATTTAAAGAAAAATCATAGTATTTTACAATTATAGTTGATGCTTTATTAAAATAAGTTAGCTTACCTTCCCTGCTTACTCTCATCACTGGGTTTGGATTTTGGTCTGGGAACTTATCCATAACTTTCTTTGCTGTTATATCAGATCCATAAAGATTTATACATTTTATTTCATCAACATAGACAGCCTTTATAAGATATGTTTTATTTCTGGCAATTACTTCAAAGGTATTAATTATCTTATTTTTATTTAAGAATAAAAAATTATCTAATATTTTTTGATCTGGCTTTTGATTAAGTTCAATTTCCCATTGATTAATAATAATATTTGATGATTCATTGTAGTACATCAAAACACCTTCTTTTGAAAAACGCAAAACAGGATTCGGGTTTTGATCAGGAAATTTTTCAAATACTTTAATTAATTCACTATTTTTTTGTGACATAGGATAAAAATTTAACTAATATTTATTGTAAACTTGAAATTAACCACCAAAAAGTAAAGAGATTAAATGTCAAAGTTAGAAGAAATTATTGGCCATACCTTTTCAAAAAAATCATTACAGATTAGATTTACTACCTTTATTTGGGTTATAGGTTGCTCCTGGTTTTGGATTGGTGATCCAATCAAATCAATAGAATTATCCGTTTCTGTGTTAATTGGATCAATGATCATTCAGGGTATATTTGAATGGCTTTATTCATAGTATTTAATTTTGATTATTAATTGAATAATGCTACTTGCTCATACAATGATACGTATCAGAGATATGAATAAATCTCTTGATTTTTATTGTGGATTTTTAGGATTAAAAGAAAAACGAAGAAAAGATCTAGGAGATGAAGCAACTTTGATATTCTTAAGCGATGATAACGAAAATTATTTTCTTGAGTTAACTTATAATAAGGATGGCAGGCAATATGAAATTGGCGACCAATTTGGTCATCTTGCTTTCCACGTTAACAATCTTGAAAAAGTTATATCAAAAGTAAAACAAAAAAATTGGTGGTTTCGAAAATCCAAACCATCATCATCATCAAAATATATTTTTATTAAAGACCCAGATGGATACGATATAGAAATCATAGAAAAACCTTATACAATATAATATATGTTAAAAAAAATTATTTCTATTCTAAATACAAGAATTTTTTTCATAGTATAATTATTCTTTTTGGAGTTAATCTAAAAAGAAAAAGAAAATAATATGCGTTTGATATATTTTTGGGAATGAAAAAAATTACATTTTTATTTATTATGTCTATAATTCTAGGCGAGTACGATTATTCACTAGAAGACATCAATCCAACATCGGAATATTATGGGAACAATATTGATGTTTCAACTTTTGAAGGAAATCTGTCCCTTCACTATTTTGGCCATTTTACCTGAGGAACATGTATTACCCGGTTCGGGCAACTGAATGATTTGTACGATAATCTAATAGCAGAAAACTATCCAGTTAAATTAATTGGGATTGCCAAAGATTCTCAGATAAACTATTCATCAAATTGGACAAATGATAACGATGCTTCTGTTTGTGCTGATACATCTCCATATTCTACCTGGAATGGATGGAATGCTTCTCAAAGAGACTTATTCTTGCTTGATAAGGATGGGAATATCATATTTCAACAAAATATCACTAGCGGGCTACCGCAAAATCTAGATTCATTAATTATAAATTTATCCAATCTGTCAATAATTGATGAACCATTCCCGATTAAATTCAACTTATATAATGCATATCCGAACCCATTCAACCCAATAACAACTCTCCGATATGATCTACCTGAAGATGAACTGGTAACCATTACCATCTACGATATGATGGGCCGAAAAGTCAAAACAGTAATCAATGGTAAACAAACTTCAGGACACAAATCAGTGAAATGGAACTCTAACAATGATAATGGGATACCAGTTTCGGCGGGGTTATACATATATACTATGGAGGCAGGAAAATTTAGACAGACCAAGAAAATAGTATTATTAAGATAACTTCTTTTTTATGAAAAAAACTAGTCCGATAATAAAAACCTAGGGGGTTTTCTTTTCTTCGTTCCTTGTTCATAAGCATAGGCAATTTCAAGCAAAACAGGCTCACTCCAAGCCCTTCCAAAAAAAGAAATTCCAACTGGAACTTCACCAACAAATCCCATTGGGACATTAATATTGGGATAACCTGAAAGTGCCGCATAAACTGATGAAGATATTGAAAAATTATCTCCATTAATTAAGTCTGTTTTCCATGCTGGACTTCCCGAAAGAGATATAATTGCGTCTAGTTTATATTTATCCATAACACTGTCGATCCCATCATCACGATAAGCTTTTAACATGTTTTCTAAAGACTCAGTATATTCTTCCGTCGCGAGACTCCCTTTAGACTGCGAATTTTTCATCCTTTCAATATTGAAATAAGCCATTTCCAGGCTATCAGAAAGTGTTGCATTTATTGCGTCATCTAAGTTAGTTATAGGAGATTTTTCTCCAAGATTATCAAAGTATTTTTTCAGTCCATCCTTAAATTCATAAGCCAGAATGGTGATTGAATTATTGTAGGGTGTCCCATCAACCAGTCTTTCCAGTTCAATGATTTCAACACCTTTACTCTTTAAATATTGGACTGCATCATGCATCAATGAATCCACTTTATGGTGCTTTCCTTCCTCTAACTTAAGATAGCCTATCCTCTTACTATTTAAACCATTTTTATTAAGATACTGTGTATAATCCCTAGAGAAATGGTCACTACTAAAGGTTGTTTTTTTATCGCTCGTATCAATTCCAGTAACCGCTCCGAGCAAAATTGCAGCATCTTTCACAGTCCGCGCCATTGGACCAGCGGTATCTTGAGTATAACTTATTGGCACTATACCTGAGCGGCTCCAGAGTCCTACCGTTGGTTTTATACCAACTATCCCATTTGCATTGGAAGGACATATTATTGAACCCCATGTTTCCGTTCCAACCGCAACAATACATAAATTTGCAGAAACTGCCACTCCAGAACCTGAACTTGATCCACATGGATTTCTATCTAAAACATAGGGGTTTTTAGTTTGACCACCAATTCCACTCCAGCCACTGGAAGAAAATGATGCTCGGTAATTTGCCCACTCACTTAGATTAGTTTTCCCGATGATTACTGCTCCAGACTCCCTCAATTTTTTTGCAACCCAACTATCACTTGTAGGAAAGGAATTAGCAAGTACTCTGGATCCTGCAGTAGTTGGCATTTTATCATTTGTATTGATATTATCTTTTAACAAAACAGGGACACCAAATAAAACTCCTTTTTGATTCCCTAATTTTAGGATTTGATCTAGGGAGTCTGCGATTTTTAATGCTTCTGGATTAACAATTATTATCGAATTCAGTTCTGGTCCGTTTTTATCTATTTTTTCAATACGATCTAGATATAACTCAACAATTTTTCTTACAGTAAAACTACCTTTTCGATAGGAAGTTTCAAGATCTGTTATTGTCATCTCGCTCAATAAGAATGACTCAAAATTCTTAGATGGTTTTGGCATTTGGCATGAAAAACAGTGAACCAACATACTCGTATATATACAATAAATTCCCACTTTTTGGATTAATCTCATAATATTCCCGTGCTTTTTTATTTCATTATTCTTTTCTAATGTTAATTAGTTTTGATACTCTTTCATAATGTAAATGTATATCCTATGATTGTTATTCTTAAATTTGATATAGAATAGAGATCTGATTGTTAATATTTTTTTTGAAGAGCGTTGGTAGATTTATGATATGATTTATCGGATGATATTTATATTAATAATCGGCTTCATTAATGCTGATGATAGTGAAAAGTTGGCTGTATTTGATTTCAAAAATGAAGGTTTAAAAACTGATTTAATCCAACAGATTTCAAATAAAATAAGAAACGAACTAACAAATACTGGCAGCTTTGATATTTTGGATAATGAGGACATTAAAACTATAATTGCCAATCAGAAAATTAATCTAGATGATTGTTCAGATAGTTGTATGTCCAATTTGGGACGGCAGGTGGGAGCAAACCAAATCCTTAGTGGAACCGTAATTGTTCAGGATAGTCTTTTTACCATTACTGCAATATTATTAGATATTGTATTGGGAAAGGTGATAAAAAAAATTGATTTTGAAACTGAAGATAAAAACGAATTACTTCAGTTTGGGATTTATTATTTAGCTGAAGGACTTGCTGGGGAAGCATTACCTTCTAAAACTGGAGTCCCCAAAATGTATACTGTGAGCCTAGAAGCAATCTCAATCAGTGATTCAGATTTTTTTCGGACTGCATTTGGAGAACCTTACCCTATCTATATAATTCTAACTGAAAATGGAAACTCTATTTGGAAAACATATTTAGGTAATCTGAGGGGATTTCGAACTTTGCAAAAAAAAATCACATTGGCATATAATCCAGAAAGTTTATATGAGTTAAAAATCTATGATCCAGGATTTAAGCAAGAATTCATGTATTATCGGATAACATCTGATTCAGGATCATGGCCATTTCAAGAAAATAAACATAATCTGGGACAAAGATCCTTTATTGAATTAAGACAAAAATTGGAACCAGACATAGTGTATAAACCTAATAAAATAATATATTAAACAGTCATAATAATCAGAATATTTTCCTTTATTATTTCAAAAATCAAATTTATTTCTCGATATGATAATCAACAAACTTTCACTCAAATATTCCTAAATTTTGCCTATTCCATCTTATTAGATAATGAATAAATCCCTTTTAAATAAATCATTAGAAACTTCCCCAGGATTAACCATAGATGATCTAAATAAATATCTTCCAGCTATCCATACTATCGAAGATATAACTATGACAACAGAAAAAATGCAAGAGGGGTTATTTCTAGCTAATTGCTTAGAAGGGTTACAGAAAATACCTGACCAATCCATTGACCTCATAATTGCAGATCCACCAGAAAATCCTGCAGAAAGAATTGAAACAAATAATAATCCGATGACTTTAAATGAATACTTTCTTTGGAATACAAAATGGATAAAAGAAGCAAAGAGAATTTTAAAAAATACTGGAAGTATTTATATTTTTACAAAATGGGAGTTTTCTAGTATGTACCATGGCTTATTAAATAATCATTTTAGGATTCGCTCGCGAATAATTTGGCGAGACTACGTCAAAAGAGAAAATCCTAGAATACCTACCTGGATCAATGAAACTGCAGACATATGGTTTGCTACAAAAACTGATGATTTTTTATTTTACCAAAAAGCAGTAAGTGTTGAAGCTGACCGTCAAGAATTAATTAATAATTCTACACTTTCTAACCTATGGCTAGATATACCAGATTCCTTGGATCAAAACAAAAATAAACCTGAAGAACTTTTCACACGGATAATCCAAGCTAGCAGCTTTAAACTAAACTGGATACTTGATCCATTTATGTCAACTGGTGACAGTGGAATTTCAGCTAAAAAATGTGGAAGAAGATTTATTGGATTTGAAACCAATAAGGATAATCTACTTTTAGCTATGAAGAGAATTGATCAGAAAGATTAATCATGAGCTTTATTGAGAGTGTTAAAACAGATATGTACAGTGCCATGAAAAGAGGTGAAAAAGATAAAGCGGGGACTTTGAGAATTTTACTAGCAAAGTTAAAGGATAAGCAGATACAAAAAAAAGAAAGTATATCAGAACAGGAAGCATTTTCTGTTATTAAGATGTTAGTAAAACAGAGAAAAGAATCTATAAAAATGTATGAGAAGGCTAATCGTATAGATTTAAAAAAAAAGGAAAGCGCAGAACTGAAAATATTAGAATTTTACCTTCCAAAAATAATGGATATTGATGAAACTCGGCATCTAGTAAAAACAATCATTTCTGAGACTGGAGCAAGCAGTATAGGAGATATTGGTATAGTAATGCCGAAAGTTATGCAATGCGGTAGCGGAAGAGTCGATGGTAAAGTTGCCAATAATATTTTAAGGGAATTACTTTCATAAATGTCATGGTTCATTGATTTATTGGCAACCCTTTTTTTGATTTTAATGGGCATTAGCGGCTTTAAAAGAGGTCTTATTGAAGAATTGGGAAGATTAATTGGTCTGATTTCAGCATTGATTGTTTCTATATCATTAACACCAAGATTATCACAACTTTTATTAAAACACGCACCAATGGATAATTGGATAGCTTTAAGCATCACATATATAACATTATTTAGTACGGTTTTGATTATAGGTAGACTTTTGACAAGATTCGCGCACATAGCATACCTTTCTAAAAGCAATCAATGGGTTAACCATTATATGGGATTTGCATTTGGTTCTATGAAAGGATTTTTTATTATAATCTCTTTTACCTGGTTCATTGCCATTTTGCCAGTTCAAAAGTGGTCAAATATTATTGCTTCTAATTCCCGCATTTCCAAGTTTGGAACTAAATTCAGAACTAAGGTGGTTTCTTTTTTTAATTGGGAGGATCCAGTATTTATTGGAGAATCCTATATAATGGAACTAACCCAGCCTTAATGACTAAAATACCCCAGGATATTATAGATCAGGTTCGTGATACCGCAGAAATTTTTGAAGTGATTTCGCGGGATGTGGAATTAAAAAAACGCGGAACCAACTATTTTGGTCTATGCCCTTTCCATAATGAAAAAACGGCTTCATTCAGTGTTGCTCCGTCAAAACAGATCTACCATTGTTTTGGTTGTGGTTCTGGTGGAAATGTTTTTTCTTTTCTTATGGAATACCAAAAAGTTTCTTTTCCTGAAGCCGTAAAACTGCTGGCTGATCAATATAATATTCCGATCAAATTAGATAAAAAAAGCGGTGGCTCTGAATTATTCTCCACATTATATGACATCCATGAAAAAGCTACTCAATTATATCAAAATAACTTGTTTAATGATAATGGAAGAAAAGCTCTTAACTATTTAAAAGAAAGGGGACTTACGAATGATAATATCAAACAATTTAAGTTGGGGTTTGCGAGTGATAATTGGGATCAATTGGTTAAATTGATATCTGGGACAAGAGTACCAAAAAGTCAGGTAATAAAATCGGGTTTATTTACTCATTCAGAAAAAGGAACGTTTGATCGATTTCGTTCGCGAATTATGTTTCCTATATTTAATTCATCAGGAAAAGTAATTGCCTTTGGAGGTCGAACTTTTGATAAGAAAGATCCTGCAAAATATCTCAATTCACCAGAAACACCATTATATAAAAAAAGTAATATATTTTATGGGTTACACGCGTCAAAAGATATTATTCGCCAAACAGGCCATGCCATACTGGTGGAAGGATATATGGACTTTTTACAGTTATACCAGGCTGGAATCCATCCAGTTCTTGCCGCATCAGGAACAGCATTTACAAATAACCACGCTATTGGGTTAAGTCGCATTACAAAAAAAGTGATTTTATTATTTGATGGAGACTATGCTGGTGGAGCCGCTGCAATCAAAGCAGGGTGGGCATTGTTAAAAAATGGCTTGGAACCTCTGATAGTACGGCCTCCTAAAAATAAAGATCCCGATGATTGGATCCGCGATTCAAATTTATCAATAATACAAAATGCAATTAATAATCCTATTCCTTTTTATGATTTTCACTTAGATTTTTTCCAAGCACAATATTTGGAAGGTGCAGATCGCAAACAATATATTATAGATATTGTTCGGGAAATTCAAGGTGTGAAAGATACCATTACAAGAAATGATTTGATTCGAATTATGGCACAAAAACTAAAAGTAGATGAAGCTGACCTCATACGCACCATGAAAACTCAACTTGTAGTCCAATCCTTTCAAAATGAAACACATGATTCAAAGAAAAATAAATCTATATCTTTTACAACTCGGGAAGAAAAAGCTCAAATTGAACTACTTCGTCTATTAATTAGCAAAAATGGTGATTCCAGAAAGAATTTTATGGACACTATTTCTGATGTTGAGTTTACTCATCCACTTTTGAAAAAACTTCTTGGTTATCTAATAAATAATAAATTGAAGGTGGACACTGCAGCTATTATCGAGTATTTTACAGATAAGTATGAGCGGGATTCAATAGCAAAAATATTATTTGAAACAAATGGGGAAATATCGTCTGAACAAATTGTTACAGATTGTCTAAAAATCTTAAAATCTAAGCCTATAAAAGAAAAAATTGGGAAAGTTCGTGCAGAAATCAGAGATAAAGAATTGAAAGGACACGACACCCAAAAAGAATTAAATGAAGTACTAAAACTCCAAAAAGAATTAAATGAACTTTAATAATCCCGTATACTCCATAGCGCTGCTTGTTAGTGTATTTTTATCTGATTTTATTTATGCTACGAATGAAATACAGCTCATTACTTCCCACAAAAAAAACAATGGAACGCTTCTTAGGATTGTTACAAAAAACAGAATTAGGGATTTGGATAACTTAGCTGGATGGATCGGAAATGAAAACTGGTTTTATGTTACCATTAATAATTCCAGATTAAGTGATAAACTTGGCGAACTGATTGAGTATAGTAACCCTGTTATAAGCCTTGAAGTATCAGAGAATCGAGAATCAGTTCAATTAGGTTTTCTATTTGAACATCCTTTGGAAGATTTTGAGATCTTCCACTCGGAAGCTACAAGGGTAATTTTGGTTCAAGTCTGGGAATCTGTTGGAGATAGTATTCGCTCCGAGGTTCAACTATCTGAAAACCAGAACGAAAATAGAGTATTCACTTTGCCTAAAAAAGAGGCAAAAGGTTCACCCTTTTACGATTCCTTCATTTACGCCCGCGATAAATACGGGCCCGAAAAGTATTTTGTATGGTATAATAAATGGTTCAGTACTGAAGATGTTATAGGAGATGACCTAGAACAATCTGATCCAAAACCTGTAAAAGTAAAAAAGGTTAAAAAATCAATCATCGGCCCTACCGTAGCAGTAAAAAAGAAACCAATTAATAGAAATGGAAATAAAATTCAACGTCTTAATATCAATAATATCCTTGAAAGTGGTATGCTGCATCATGGAATAAACAGGCCAAACGAAGTAAAAAAACTTCAGCAGGCTTTGTTACTTTTGGGATATGATCTGGGTACAGCAGGCCCCTATTCTGATGGTGTTGATGGTAATTATGGAGATATAACAGAAGAAGCTATTATTCAGTTCCAAACAGATATGGGTTATTCGCAGGATAATATAGATGGGATTGTTGGACTTTATACTCTAAATGGGCTTATTAATGAATTAAAGCGCGCTGGAATTGAAGTTCCAAAAGAAAAATCTTACACGGTTGCTCCCACTAATCTAAGAGCAAGAAAGGCACTGCGGGATTACCAAATAAGCAAACCTCAACGCTTCAACAAATCGGATGAACAGACAAAATTGACGCTCCATATTCCAGAACGTGAAACTGGTGAATCCTATATCAAAATTAATAGTAATCTTGATGGTGCAGATGTATTTGTTGATGGAAAATATATTGGTAAAACACCCATCCCTGAAAAACTTTCAGTTAGACCTGGATGGCATAGAATAAGGATGGTAAATCCATTTGGGCCTCCCCCACAGTTTGTGATCCCTATTCCAGATTATCAGGATATATTTGTTAGTGCAGGAAGAACTCAGACCATACGTTTTAAACTGTTCTCAGCAGTTCCCGACTCAACAATATAGAATGTCAACTATCACGCCAGCTAAGCCCATAATTGGGATTCTGGTTGGAATCTTGTTATCATCATCTATAAAAGCTCAAAATAAAATTCCATTCTTAATTCAAGACTTGAGAATAAAAGAGAAAGATAAAGGATTAAATATAGAATTTATTTTTTCAGATGCAATTGGTAACAATGATATATCAGGCTGGATTGATCGTGAAAAATGGTTAACTCTTAACCTGTATAATATTAAGCCGCCCGAAAAGGATTTTTTTTCTAGTTATATATCCTATCCGATCCAAGAGATTCAGAATTCAATGTCTGTTGATGCAGTTCAAATTTCGATTCATCTCACCCAACCTTTGAAATCTTTTGACATTATTCGTCATATCAATAGTAACGAAGTATTAATCAGTATTTTGTATGATCAAGGAAACTACGATGGAGAATCCGCAGAGATAAAGCAATCTTTCGTCTTCCCAGACCCGAAATCCAGTCAGAAAAAACAACATCCATTATCTTGGAAAGATCAAAGAATACGCTCTTCCATACGTATTCTTTGTGATACGCCAGGAATACCTATCTATGTTGATGATAAAATGGTTGGTCATTCACCTTTAGATTTTGGAGTGGATGTACTACCTGGTTGGCACAAAGTTGGTTACTTTCCTGAAAATCCCGCAAAAATGTCAAAGGTTCGTACTCCCAACGAAAAACTAGTTAATGATATTATGAGAATGGGTTTAATGGATGTTTTTGTTGATGAAGGAGATGAAGCTACAGTGGTACTTAATTATCAATCACTAGAAGGAGAAGTATTTGATTATAACGAAAAAACACGGACTCAATCTTATTTTGGTTTTGGGATATTTTTTCTTGTAATCCTTCTATTAAGTTGGGGGATGGCATAATTATCCCGTTTCTTAGACAATCACGTCAGGTATTTTTTCTCTTATTTTTTATTTCGTCTCTTTTTTCTAATAATAAATTTTTTATTTCCGGTGTCGCAATCAGTGAAGAAAATCAGAGGATAAGAAAGGCTGAAATAATTCTGATAGATAAAAATGGAAAAAAAATAAAAGGAACAAAAACCAATAAGAAAGGAGAGTTTAGATTAAAAAAACTTAAATCCGGATCTTATACATTAAAAGCTGTAGACAAAAATCTTGGAACTGGGATAGCTTCTATAATTATTAAAGATAAAAATCTAGAAGTAAAAATCACTATTCCTTCCAAGCCTGCATCAAAAATTTCTACTAAATCAAAAAAAAAGAAATATAATCAAAACTCTGGAAGTAAATATTTTAAATACTGGGGTCCATATAGGCGCTTATTATCTTTGAACGACAATCCTCAAACGTTTTATGGCAGCACTTATTATGAGGCAACTTATAATAAAGATAAACGTGTCAAAACAGTAACTGAGTACGATAATAAAAATAATCCGCTCCAGACATGGAATTTAAAATGGACGCGAAGTGGAAATCGTTCTGAATATCATGTAGAATTCCATACCCGCGGAACTATTTCAAGGCTTGATTCAAGATTATACTCTCACCAACTTAGTGAAATTCGTCCTGGTTGGAAGGCATTTTTTAAGAGTCGTAAAGATGGAAGACCTAAGGAGGTAAAAGTAGTAGATAATATTGGGGTCCATTATTATACCTACAAATTTTCTTATAGATCACAAATAGACTCAAACCTAGTAATGGAAATAATAGAATCTTCTTATTTTCGATCTGATAGTGTTTTTGAGGGGCGTCACTTGGTATTTATGGAAGATGGTGAATGGTTACGTATGATACAATACTATAATCAAAAAAACAAAAGTATTTACACGATAGAGTATATCCATGATATGAATTTGGAAGAAACAGTTGAAATCCGGATTGACTCTACTGGAAGGGAAATTGATCGGAAAATTATACCTTTCATGCAACCCGATCAATTTGCATACAGACTTGAATGGACAGGACGTAAAGTGGTAATTCATGAAATAGAAGATCCTTATATAGAACCAGAAGGAATATCTCCCGCCTTGAAAAAACCGATCGAACAATATACTTCATTTGAATTTCTATCACCAATTTATAGGGATAAAATATTGGATGAATATGCTCCCAGACCATTTGGAACTTTTGCAGTGGGTAAAAAAAATATTATGCAATTTGGTTCGACTGGCCTAGGTATGGAAATACAATGGATAAATCATTTCTCTAAGGAAAATCAAAAAAACCTGCAAACAATTGGGTTTTTTAGTGTTGCCCGATCTGATATCAGCAGTATCTTATTTTTTCTACCTGATTATTATAAATTAAATTATAAATATGGTGTAGGAAAATTCCCTTTAGGATTTGGTCTTACCATGGGTTTTACCTTTAGCCCTTTAATTAATCTGGTTGATTTGAATCTAGTTCCAATCAAAACTAAGTTTGGGCTGGTAGGAAATACCGTACTTGCTAAAGGCGTGTTAGAAAATATAGAGTATACTTACTGGGCAACTATTGGACTTAATATTACCTTTATAACAGAGGAATAAAATTCATATTTAATTATCCTTAACCTCCCACCCATTTTTTTTGATAATTTTTTTAAAAAATTCAATATCTGAATGATCCTCCTCAATAAATTGGTGTTTTACCAAATATTTTAATGCAACATATAATTCAATTATATCTGATTTATAAGTCATTGGATCTACTTTAACCTGATGAATAAACTCTTTTCTAAGTTTATCGGCTGAAACAAAAGTCTCAGAATCATTCTCGTAATATAGCGACTCCATTAAAAGTAATAGTTTTTTTACACCTTTTCTAGTCTCTGCCTTTTTACGGATATTTTCTGCTATTTCTGATCTTTTTTCTATAGTGGCTTGATAAGATAGATTGCCATCTGTCCCTCCTTCAACTGGTCTTTTTCTTAACTCACGAAACCATATGTTTCTGAACTTAACAGGGTTTCCATGATCTTGCAGTTTTAGAGGGCCTTTTCCCGGGAAAGATCTAGACCGAGTTCGATCCTTATGTAAGCCTCCGCCTTCTAAAGGAGTTGCATCCTGAACAACAATACCATTTAATAATACAGTTAAAGAACCCTCATCCAAAACCTGTCCATTCCTATGAACAGGACGACGAAAAATAATATCATATGTCTGCCACTCGCCAGGAGGGTTTAAAGCATTAACCATAGGTGGCATTATACCATACACAGATCCTGCAAATCCATCTGAATACGTTGGATTATTGTAATTATCCAAGATTTGAACCTCTGCTATCCCCATCAAAAAAACACCGCTATTACCGCGACCCTGGCCTGCACCTTCAATTTTACCTGGCGCAACCCATTCTATATGTAATTGACAATCTGCGAAATGAATTCTTGAAAGCAAATCACCTGCACCATCAACAGATACTAAAGAACCGTTTATTACTTCCCAATTTTTTTTGCGTATAAGTTTTTCATGTTTCCAGTTAGTTTTGAAGGATTCATCAGTACCATCAAAAAGTATTATTGCATCGGATGGAGGGCCTCCATAAACATCCCCTGGTTCTACTCTGGGAGGCTGTGGACGGTTATTATCATGAACTGCCCAAGGATGTGTTTTATCTGGAGGATCCCCGTAAAATTGAGCATTTAATAAAGATAGAATAAGAAAAAAAAGGTATTTAAAATTAAAAATTTGGTTCTAAAAAAGTTCGGTTTAGAATTCATACCCCAGAGAAAGACCACCACCAATCCAGCCAGTAATCCCATCATTCTTTTGAATCATATTTGCCCTTGTAGCAACTCGTATTTCAACAGGCATATCTCCGATTGGAAGATCTAGGTTAACGCCGCCAATAAATCCTGTTCCTTCATGATAAACACCAGTAGCAGCAGTCACACTAAAACTTAATTCATTGAAGAATAACCCTGTATTCACGCCCACCTGATAAGCCATACCGCCAAATTCTTTACCTGCGTAACTTGCTTGTTTTGATGCTTCGGTTCCTTTAAAAATATAGCGCAATATTTCTATATTAACTGTAGCATAGAACGGCCCAGCCTGAAACCCAAATGGGGTACTAATGGAGAGACCGGTCACAGGGCTCGCTTTATCATAATAACTAAATGTTTCGGTAGTGTACATAGGATAGCCTAGATAAAGGTTAGCACTATAATTGAGCTCAAGTTCTTCTTCCTCTTCTTCCTCTTCTTCCTCTTCTTCCTCGCTGTATTCAACAGCTTCTTGATTATATGTTGGTAAAAACATACTATTTTCAGCGATCAGAAGACCAAAAAATAGTAAAGGAATGCATATAAATAAATTTTTCAAGATCAACTCACTAGTATTTATTTCCAATTAAATAACGAGTGTAATTTATTATCATTCCCAATAAAACTTACTACCTCAAAACAACTTGGAGAGATAAAAACCCCAAACCAAAGCCTGGTTTTTTTATACTACTTGATTTAAATATCTACTTTTAAACTCATCCTTATTTGTCTACCAGAACCATAAAATACCTTTGGCAAGCTATTAGAACCATCTTCTTCAAAACCTTGGTCCTCACCATAAGTAATATATTCAGTATCTAGTGCATTCAATACATGTGCACCCAAAACACAAGCTGTACCCATCAATTTTAATTTAAAAGATAGATGAACATCTACTAAGCTGAATGATGGTAACTTATAAACATCACCTTGTCCTTCCGTATCTCTTTCACTAGGACTAAATCCAGCATAAAAATTGTCATTATAACGCATTGAGGTATTAACAGTTAACCCGTCCATCGGGAAAACATTGAGACCAAAAAACATTTGGGTTTGTGGCTGAAATCCTACTTTAAGACCATCTGTATATAACTTTACTTCAGCAGTATTTGTTCTGTCATAATCAGAACTAAATACAGCATCAACGTTTTCACCCCATGTCCAATTACCAAATGATAATGAGGCATCTAGAGATAGTAGATTCATAGGACGAACATCCGCTTCTATTTCAATACCAGAATGGTCTGCACTTAGACCTGTTATATTATAGATGTCTGGAGCATCATACAGGACTATCGATTTGTCCTTCCATGTATTCATATAGTAAGTAGTAGTTACATCAAAAAGGTTACTTCTATAGGATACACCAACATCCATCGATGTAATGGATTCGTTTTTAGCACCCGTATTTGGAAGATTACTATAAGCTAAATAAGCATTAGAAAATTTGGGTGCTTTTGACATTTGGCCACCTGCAAAAAATACATTTAAATTATCGTTTACATTATAGTTTAGACCGAATTTCAATGCGTTTCCAGGAAAGATAAGAACTTTTGAAAATTCATCGCCTTCGGTTTCATTGTACTGTTCTTGCCTTTGATATCTCGATACGGATTGTGCGCCACTAGCAACAACAGAGAAAGCATCCGTTGCATATTCTAATTGACCCCAACCACCATACCAGTCATGATAACCAGTATTATGATAATCAATTAACCCACCAACGCCGCGCATTCTTTCTGTGCCTGTTTCACCAGCTTTTGCATAATGATGCACATAGTAGTCTCCACCAAGTAAGTTGACAACTTCCCTATAATGTTCACCAGCGTAAGAGCGGAAATCAATTCCAGTTGTAAGGGTGATGTTATCGTTAATGTTTCTGTTATACGTTGAAAGGATACCAGTCCAGTTATGGTGGTTAACTGAAGCTCTAATTATCCTCTTTGATCTGTGCATTGTAGAACTATAATTCGTATCGAACTCAGAATCGCTTAGCCATTGCTGATTATTTAAAATAACCTGTCCCCAATCAATTTTTCCACTGTTATCAGACATCTCAGCAGGATTGTAGTATTTATTGTATCCATCCTCACCATCATCATCCATAAAAACGTCTCTAGTATTCAGTGGTCCTGTTCCTCCGCCTCTACCTTGTGATCCATAAAGAGTTGTGGATAAACTACTGTTTGCATCCAAGTTCCATTTCCAATTCAAACTGTAAACTGGTTTATGATAGTAGTTTGTTCTGGTATTAATTAAATATTTTTTACCAACTTTTTTAGTATGCATAATTCCACCAAAAAGAACATCGTGAGCCCAATCAGTGCTTCCTCTGTGACCTATATAGTTATCATAAAGATAATCGTACTGTTCTTCTGTGAGTTCACCCCAACCGCTTCCATAACGATGGGGACTTATTCTACGTTTATCTTCACCGGTTGCATCAGCATACTCTTGCCAATCTTCTTCTCTATAGATTTGATCTTCATCTCTTTGGCCATGTTGTTGTGGTGCTCCTAAAACATTCGCATCAACGGTATGTTTACCGTTACCGAATTTCTTATGAGCTGAGAAATAATAGGAGTAAGCTTCTGACCAGGTTGCGTCAACATAACCATCCCAGGATTTCTTTGCTACTAAACCTGAAATAGCAATGCCTCCGTCCATTAAACCGGTACTAACTGTAAAAGTTGATTTTAAAAAACCATCACTACCAAATTCTTGTTTGTAACCTAAACCTGGTTTTGCCGTAGCTGCTCCTGATACAATATTAATCGTCCCTCCAAGTTGACCTGCAACTAAATTTGTTGCACCCAACCCTTTTTGCATTTGTATGGCTGAAGCAATATCTGTCATTCCATCCCAGTTGGACCAATACATTCTACCATTTTCCATATCGTTTACTGGAACACCGTTAATTAGAGTAGCAGAATTTTCTTGATCAAATCCTCTTATGTAAACTCTTGAGTCTCCAGCCCCTCCTTTACTCTCGGTAAAAAATACACCTGGTGCGTCAGCCATCACGGCGGTTATATCTCTAGAAGCTGTCCTTAATTCTATATCCTCCGATGTTAGTGAAGAATGAGGAAAAGGAGTTTTACGATCTTTAATAATTGTACCGGTTACCTGCAATGCTTCAATTTCTAAAGAAGATGGACTTAATTGAGCATTCTCAGTGAGATCTGCACTAGAAACATTTATATTTAATTCTTTGGTTGAGTAGCCTAAATATGCTACAACCAATGTGTAGGCCCCGGCATTAACATTATTGATACTATATTTTCCATCAGTATCCGTTGCAGATCCTAAATCAGTACCAGCAAGGTACACGTTAGCACCAGCAAGAGGTGTTCCTTGATCATTAGTTACTATTCCTGATATATCCACTTGCGCGAAAAGGGAGGCCGTGGTAATGAAAAATACAAAAGCAGAGATTCGTGTAAAACGATTCATGTGTTTCTCCTTGTTTGGTGATGCAAGATCATAATCTACCCAAGATTATTAGCGCTGGAATTTCCAGAAAATGTTAGATATGTACAAAAGAATATTTGTTGGTTTTTTACATAAAAAATATTGTTATTTATTAATTGGCTAGAAAATATCTAAAGTAGAATTCTGATTAAAGGGACTTATACAAGCTGGGGAATTATTTTGGGGGGAATTTACGATAGTTGAAACTGGATGATAGTTTAATTCCCCTTTAAATGGAATCAACAAATCTAACGCTTCATGAATCTGACTTTTATTACTATTTATCCAGGTATCCAGACCTTCAGGTTGTAATATAACAGGCATTCTATTATGTATATGTTCAATCGTTTTTTTAGGTGTTGTTGTAATAACTGTATAAGTAAATAATTTTTCACCCGTTGAAGATACCCATTCAGACCATAGACCTGCTATATTGAGTAACCCGACTTTTTTCTTATAAATATAAATAGGCTGTCTTTCCTTATTTTTAACACTCTTTTTCCATTCATAATAACCATCTGTAATAATAACACACCTATTTTGAGATATCAGACTTTGAAAAGAAGGTTTTTCTAATATTGTTTCTGATCTAGCGTTGATTAATTTTGATCCAATAGTTTTATCTTTGGCCCAACTGGGAATAAGTCCCCATTTCATATTTTTAACAATTCGGGATCCGTTTTCATATATCAATACTGGAGAAAATTGTGTTGGCGCAATATTATAGCTGGGAGTAAACTGGTCTGGATCTTCCCATTCCCTTATAAGTAATTCTTCAATTATTGATTGTATATCGCGAGTTAATGTCTTTCTTCCACACATATTTAAAATCTACAGAAAAAAATCTTTTGTCAGTAATTTGATATTAAGAAGTTCCAATGGCCAAAAAATATGAAAGAAAATAAAATGTATAAACTAGTATTACTGAGACATGGTGAAAGTGAATGGAATTTAGAAAATCGTTTCACAGGATGGACTGATGTTAAATTAACAAATAAAGGCGAATTGGAAGCTCAATTATCAGGAAAACTTCTTAATGAAGGTGGTTACAAATTTGATGTAGTACATACATCTCTTCTAACACGTGCAATTCACACCATGAAAATATGTATTAATGAAATGGGTATTTCAAATATACCTATTCATTATAATTGGAGACTCAACGAAAGGCACTATGGAGCATTACAGGGCCTAAATAAAGCAGAGACTGCTGAAAAGTATGGTGATGACCAAGTTCTGGTATGGAGAAGAAGTTACAATACTCCTCCCCCAAGCCTGGGGCCCAAGGATGAAAGACATCCACGATTTGATAAAAAATATCGAGATCTTGATCCAGAAGCATTACCTCAAGCAGAATGCCTTAAGGATACTGTTGATCGATTTCTACCTTATTGGCATAAATCAATTAAGCCTCATATTTTATCAGGAAAACGAGTATTGATCGTTGCACATGGAAATTCACTGCGGGCACTGGCAAAATATTTAGACAGTATATCTGATGAGAAAATTGTTAAATTTAATATTCCAACCGGTATTCCATTGGTTTATGAATTGGATCAAAGTCTAAAATCGATTAACCATTATTACCTTGGCGACCAAGAAACCATCGACAAAAAAGTAACCGAAGTTGCAAACCAAGGAAAAGCTAATTAATTATTTAAATATTCTATTTAACTCACCAGAAAGACGAACTCCACCAAGCAGAAGACGTTGTTCTAAAAGAGATTTGTTTTTATAAAAATATTCCCATTTAAGGTTTTCATTAGAAAATTCATAACACTTTTTCCGTAGTTCTTTCGATTCATTTACATATGTAATAATTGAATCATCCTGCCATTTTCGGATATCGGAATAATCTATTTCTAATTGCAGATAATCTGAATATTCAATATAACTCAATTCTTGAAGTTGAATCATTTTTGAATCCCACACTTGATGTAGGTTTGTTTCTTCCCCAAACCATTTTACTTTTATTTTATTACCACCTCTATCACTTTTTTTCCCTACATGAAGCGGCTGATGTAAATCGCCAATAAGATGTACGAGAAATTTTAAAGCAATTTGTTTTTCCTTACGAGATGAGTTTTTATTTTTTAATGTTGAAATAAATTCCTTTGTTTTTTCAGCAGCTCTTCCTGTATGATTACCAGTTCCATAACTTTCATTATCAGAAATATTGATATAATGCCAATCAAAAGTATGCTTCCATTCAGAATCAGACTTTATTTCATCAGCCCAATTACTTACACGGGATAAATCAGAATGCCCTAAAATTCTTTTCACCTGCATTTTGGCATTTTTTGTCAAGTAAACGCCCGCAATTTCACCCACTATTCGGTGACCTGTTTTTCCCCATGCAAACAATAATTGTGATAAAAATACTATAACTAATACTAATGAAAAATACTTCATTGTTTTATTAAGTGTGCAATCTTCGAAAAATCACCATTTATATTTGGATTTGGTTTGATGTTCAGTATATGGGCAATCATCGGATATATGTGAATATTTTCAAATGGATCGGCTAATATACCTTTATGAAAATTAGGACCTGCCGCAGCAAAAAGAGTTCGCATGCTCATTAAACTATTATCATAGCCATGGGTACCCCCTTTAGGAATAAAAGCGCTGGTAGTATCAGAACTACCAACGGTTTGTTTATTTATATACCAACCTTCATCGGCCAATACCAAGACATCCTTAATACGATAATGATTTTTGAAATGAAACCGGTCAGGAATTTCCTTCTTTGGAAATACAGAAATATTATTAACTTTTTTTAATACCCCAACTATTTTTTCAATATTTACTCCTTCATAACTATATAGCATAGCATACGGACCAGAACCCTCCTGCACCATGGTTTCCATATCGATATAATCTGATAAACTTATGGTTTTTTCAAAACTGATATCAGCCATACCGTGATCGGATAATACAATAATATTTAATTGTGGATAAATATCCAGATTACTCATTTTATTTAAAATAATACCAAATATAGAATCCATGGATTCTACCATTTCCTCCGTTTCGGGACTTTCGGGACCAAAATTATGACCAGTTTCATCTGGCTCATGGAAGTATAAAAGACAAAGTTGCGGTCTTTGACCAGATGGTAAGGAAAACCAGGAAGCGACTGAATCAACCCTGGATTCGAATGGAAAATCATGATCATACCGTTTCCATCTACTGGGATATACTCCATTGATTGGTGCTTCAGATCCAACCCAGAAAAAAGATGCAGTTTTTATTCCTTGCTTTTCAGCTGTAACCCAGATGGGCTCACCACCATAAAATCTTGGGTCTTCCACTTTAGATCGATCACTTAAAAAAAAACTTTCTTCAAGAATGGGATCATAAAATTCATTTCCTATCAATCCATGGTTTTCAACATACATTCCTGTGGCGATACTATAGTGGTTTGGAAATGTTTTTGTTACAAATACAGGCTTCATTCCTATAGTGGTTACACCATTATTAATGAATCTATCAAAATTAGGAGTATAGTACTTATCTATATAATCTGCCCGGAAACCATCAAAAGAAATAAGAAGAACATAAGCCGATTTATGGTTCTTGCCATATGAAATATTAAATAAGAATAAAAAAAAGAATAACGAACTATAATATTTCATTCAATTTAGAGGCACAAATGCCAATATCATTCTGGGGTATTTATCTGTTGCGATGAGAAATCCTCTCTTATCCAATCGGACAATACCTTCCCAATTTCTTGACTCCTTTTCCTTTAAAACAAGTTGAATCGGTGCCCTATTCGACGCTTGTATTTTATCATCAACTATCTGGAACTCAACAAGGCGCTCTACACCGTCAATTTTAGAATGTGTAATTCCTTCAGTGTAATCTTCAAAGATCACGTCATCAGCAGGATCTAGAAGTTTTCTATCTCCTGACCATAGATAATTAATTGCCCAGAATTTTTTAAACCTATCCATCCTGGTAACATCATTAATACGATATTCAATAAAAGGATGTTCAATTTTACCGATTTCTTGCTTATCTATTGATATGGTATATTGCCACGAATTTTTTCTAAGGTTCCTACCATTAGCTTCATAATAGACTATGGCTTTATCATTATGTATCAGTAGCGATTCAAATGTAAAATTTTTCAATTGTACCGGCACAGGCAATTCAATAAGATTTTTTTCAGGTATTGTAATTTCAAATGATTTTGGATTAATGGTCCCCCAAGCGTAATAGCCGTGCATTTTTTTATTATGTTTTGCTTCCATAGTAATCGCTACAAATTCATTTTTAAATGCAATTGCTTCAAATCCTTGAAATCCTGGAATTAATTTTGAATAATCAGCTGTTTTAAAAGACACCTGACGAGGTTCTATTGGTTCTGGCTCATAATTCCTTAAATATCTCTTAATAGTTTCTTTTGGAATCATAAAATAAAATCCACCTAGGTTTTCAGGTAATAGAACCAGATTATCTTTATACCATTCTAAGCCAGATATTTCCTGCTTTTTATCTGTTATCAGACCAGATAATCGAATTTCTTTAAATTCAACTTCTTTACCAATTGCAATAGAAAAAAATAGAATGGTTATTATTATTTTCATTTGATTTTGCTAAAAATATAAGTTAGTTAATTTTAAATAAACTCTTTAAGAATTCGATTGATTTGCTAAAGAAAACAATAGATTGTAAGAAAAAATTCCAGAGTTATGACCATCTTTCCAGAAAGGTCGAAGTGCATAATACCCTACTGGTTGGATACCGGTAATTGTATAACTTAGCTCGTTTAATGGTTGATCAGGCCCTTTATATACAGTGCCAAAAACATCTTTTTCTCCCGCACAGCTTGCACAAGGACAATTATCCCTTAATTGTGCTATTGGGAGCGCATGTTCCGATCCATCACTCCACTGTAGCAAAAGTAAGTCATTAACTATTTCATGGTAAGTTAATTGTATTCCATCCATTATTTCAAAAGGACCAGTTTTGTTGTCTTAAAATAATTTTTAGTTTTTAGCATTGCAAAATAAACACCATTTGAACACGAACCAGCATCCCATTCAATTTTATATTCTCCTGGTGAAAGACGTCTATTAAAAAGGGTTTCTATCATTCTCCCATTTATATCAAAAATATGCAAAGAACCATTACTATATTGATCAATTGAAAAGATAATGTTTGTAACTGGGTTAAATGGATTAGGATAAGCTGGATATAGGTTAAGTTTTTCTGGTGAATTCAACATAGACTGTGTTGCAAAAGTTGATAATGAAACCTCATTAAAAATAAATTCACCATTATTTACCATAATCATATGAGGAGGGATATGAATCTCTGGTTTAACAAGTGTTGAATAAAAACCTCCTGAAAGTGTTGAATCTGTGATATCTGATATTTCCAATTCACCCGCAAGCCCCAGGTAAAAATTACTGGAAAGTTCAAGAAATAGTCCTGTTACTAGTGTATCCAGATTCAAAGAATCATTTGCTGTTACATTGGAAAATATTGAAAATAAATCCACCACAAGGGTTGAGTCTACACCTGGCATTAAAACAACAACAGTTTCTAAACTGAGTGGATCCCCCTCATCTCCTTGTCCTGGTATATTCCATATCCGAGGCTGAACAGGGAATATGGTATCCTGTATAAGAGCAAAAAAAAGATCAAATATCCCTTCTTCTTGCTCAGAAATTGCACCAATAACAAAATAAGATGTATCTATTCCTTCCTGATTAAAAGCAAAACCCGTCGTTAAAGAATCTTGAGCAGAAGAAAAAAATGATCCACTTACAGTACCACTGTAATCAAAAGTAATCTCCCCCTGGTGTAAATTTTGAGCTGAAACCATAGTATAAAGGACTATTAAATGGAATTTAATAATTGAGATTAATTTTTTTTTTAACACTTTATTTTAATATTTTTATTCCAAATAAAGATAATTTTCACTGATTCTGATTTCATTTCTATATCATTGTAGAATTATTCTGAAGATATTTAGAGATGATATCTCAGAAATTTACATCTTTGGTTTGTTTCTTATACACAATATTTGAAAGAAATTACCCTTAGCTATCCTTTTAATTATTAATAATTCTCACATGTCTATGAACAAACAATAAAGCAAACCTAAATTCCAGAGACTTAAAATAAATCATTTAGATTTCTGATTGACATCTATACAAATGAATTTAGAACAAAAAAAATTATTAAAGCGTTATAATAACTATCTAATTGCCAAAGCTTTTTCTATAATAAAGTTACCAATGGCATTTTTGGCAGGATTAAAAATTCTGAAAATTGATGAAGAAATATGCCAAGTAAGTACAAAATTGAATTTCCTTACTAAGAATCCTTTTCGATCTATCTATTTTGCTGTGTTAAGTATGGCCGCTGAACTTAGCACCGGGTTATATGGTATTTTATTTGTAACTGGAATCCATCCCAGTATTGCTCTAATTATAACTGGCCTAAAAGCAAAGTTCCTTAAAAAAGCTACTGGGGTTATCACATTTACTTGCTTGGATGGTGAAAAATTAAGAGAAGCTGTTACAAAAGCTCAGGGGACCAGCCAGGCTGTGGTTGTAACTGTAAAATCAATTGGAAAAAATCAATTCGGTGAAACTGTGGCTGAGTTTGAATTTGAATGGTCTTTTAAACAACGAAAAGATTAGTATGAAAAGAGCAGTTGTTCTTCTTTCAGGAGGGTTGGATTCCGCTACCTGTCTAGCAATCGCCAAGTCTAAGAATTTTGATTTGTATGCGTTAACCGTAAACTATGGTCAACGTCACCTGTTTGAATTACAATCAGCAAAAGATATAGCTCAGGAATTTGCCGTAAAAAAACATTCTATTCTTGATATAGACCTAGCTCAATTCGGAGGCTCTGCATTAACAGATAATATCGAAGTTCCCAAGAATCAAAGTGACCTAGAAATGAAAAAAATTCCTGTTACATATGTTCCAGCGAGAAATACAATTTTCCTCTCTTTAGCATTAGCTCGAGCTGAAACTTTACATTCCTTCGATATTTATATTGGAGTAAACGCTTTGGATTACAGTGGTTATCCAGATTGCCGACCTGAATATATTCAATCATTTGAGATGACCGCAAATTTGGCTACAAAAGCAGGCGTTGAGAATGCTGGACTATTTAAAATACACACTCCTCTTATTCATTTAACTAAGGCAGAAATTATTCAGAAAGGGAAAGAACTAGGTGTAAACTACGGACTTACATCTAGTTGTTATGATCCTCAGTCAAATGGTGATCCTTGTGGGCAATGCGATGCTTGTATTTTACGAATCAAGGGTTTTCAACAAGCAGGTGTCTCAGATCCACTCAACTATCCAAATTAAAAAATGTACAAAATAAAAGAAATTTATTATACAATTCAGGGAGAAGGATATCATACAGGGCGTCCTGCTATATTTCTACGTTTTTCAGGATGTAATCTATGGACTGGCCAAGAAAAAGATCGTTTCAATGCTGTTTGCTATTGGTGCGATACTGATTTTGTAGGTACAAATGGTATAAATGGAGGAAAATATTATCTAGATAATTTAGAAAAAACTATTTTAAGCCTTTGGCCAAAAAACGAATCAGAAAACCCTTATGTTGTTTGTACTGGAGGAGAACCGCTACTTCAGATGAATGATGAGATTATTAATATGATACATAAAGCAGGATTTGAAATTGGGTTGGAAACCAATGGTACAATAATACCTCCAGTAGGAATTGATTGGCTCTGCGTAAGCCCCAAAGCCAACACAGAACTATTACTGATTGAAGGCAATGAACTTAAGATTGTTTTTCCCCAGATTGGGGTTAATCCAAAAGAATATGAAAAATTTGATTTTAATCATTTTTTTATACAGCCTATGGACGGGGAAAACCTTCACAGAAATACGCGGAAAGCTAAGGAATTTATATCCTTAAACCCTAAATGGAAATTGAGTATTCAAACCCATAAAATTTTAGGGATTCCTTAAATTCTACTATGGATGTTTGTAGAACATTTACTATAGAGGCAGCAAGATCACTGCCCAATTTACCTGAGAACCATCCTTGTAAAAATATTCATGGTCATTCATTTAAAATCACTATCACTGTAAATGGACCAATCGATACACATACTGGATTTGTCATAGATTTTGGTGATATCAATTCCGCATTTGAGCAACTTAGAAAACAGATTGATCATGCTTATCTTAATGATATTAACGGATTGGAAAATCCATCGACTGAAAATCTCTGCATATGGATTTGGAAAAAACTGATTTCTTCATTGCCAGGATTATCTCAGATTGAAATCAGAGAAACAGACAGCACCGGCTGTATCTATAAAGGAGATTGAAATGCCAAAACCAGAAGGAAAAACATTTGATTTTTTAGATGAATCATATATCAACCCAAGTCTACTTGAGTTGTTTGATTTTGACAGTCCAGAACAATATATAAAAACCGAAACCGATGAATTCAGTGCTGTCTGCCCCTTTAGCGGACTACCAGATATTGCTTATGTAAAGATAGAATATCACCCAGCTGGTAGAAAATGCGTAGAACTCAAATCACTAAAATATTATTTTACAAGTTTTCGAAATGTAGGCATATATCAAGAGTCCGTAACTAAACGAATTTATTCTGATTTAAAAGTTGCATTAAAAACGGATCAGCTTATGGTAACTACCATTTACAATATCCGTGGCGGATTTGAAACAACTTGCATAGAAGGTTCCCTTTCTTAAAAGTATTCATAGCATGGATTATGCTTTAGGACTTAATCCAACAGTCAAATCAATCTATGATAAATAATTCTGAACCACAAGACCTCCCCCGCGTCCTTTCACTGCTAGATGCTGTTATGATCAATGCGGGTGGTATTATTGGTTCAGGAATTTTTATGGTTCCAGCCACTATTGCCCTGCTCACTGGATCTACATCCTTAATTATGGCAGTTTGGATTATTGGAGGTGTAATAAGTTTATTCGGTGCTTTATCTGTTGCAGAGTTAGGCGCTGCAATGCCTCGAGCTGGAGGGCAATTTGTTTATCTAAGTGAAGCATATGGACCAGTATGGGGTTACCTCTATGGATGGTCATGCGTTGCTGTAATCAATACAGCAAGTATTGCTGCTGTGGGAGTGGCTTTTTCAGAATATCTTGGGTTTTTCTTTTCCATTACGGAGATTGAAATTAAAAGTATTGCAATATTCTCTGTTATATTTTTAACAATCATTAATATTATCGATGTAAAATCAGGAGCAAGAGCACAAAATATATTTACTCTATTAAAGATCGGTGCCATCTTGGGAATTATAGCGTTGGGTTTAATAATGGATGGTGGCTCTTCTACAAACATGAAACCAATCTATCCCGATCAACCATTTTCCACTCTTGTTGGACCGATAGGTCTCGCTATGGTTTCAGTACTATGGTCTTATGATGGATGGATTTTCATTACTTACGTAGCTGGGGAAGTAAAAAATCCAGGAAGAAATATTCCTTTGTCTCTTGTATTCTGTATGGCAATTGTTATATCTATCTACCTGTCTATTAATTTTATTTTTACTTATACCTTGGGGATCGAAACAATGGGAAACTCATCAATGGTTGCATCAGATTCTGCATCGGTTTTTTTAGGAGAAAAAGGTGCAGCTCTTGTTTCAATTATCATCCTAATATCACTATTAGGAGCAAATAATGGTTTTATTTTAACAAGTGCCAGGATCAATTATGCAATGGCAAAGGATAAACTTTTTTTTCATCAGGCAGCGAAAATCCATCCAAAATTCAAATCTCCAGCAAATGCATTAGTTATTCAAGCTATTTGGGCCTGTGCACTCACACTCTCAGGAACGTATAATCAACTAATCACATATATTATTTTTGCTTCCTGGATATTCTATGCAATGTCCTGTGCTGCAGTAATTATTCTCAGGATAAAGCGTCCCGATTTGAAACGTCCCTATAAAACACCTGGATATCCATACGTACCTATCATTTTCATACTTTTTTCTATTTTATTAACTATCAATACCATCTTAGAAGCACCTAGAGATGCAGCGGTTGGAGCAAGCATAATTATTGCTGGTTTACCTATGTATTTTTACTGGAAAAAAAATGTCTGATATTAAAAAAAAAATCGCTAATACCGTTAATAAATGTAGAGATGAAATTATTGAATTTATACAGCAGGCAGTGCGTTTACCCAGCCTTGCAAATGATGAAGGACCTGTTCAAAAACTAATCAGAGATAAACTTAATTCACTTGATTTAATTGTAGAAAAAGTTCCTGTGAATTTTGAAAAAATCAAAGATCATCCTGCATTTTGTGATGATGGTTATTCACCTGACTTAAGATACAATATTTTAGGGACTTGGGAAAATGAAGGCGATGGAAAATCATTAATTCTCAATGGGCACGTGGATGTAGTGCCAACAGGACCTATTGAACACTGGAATGAGTCACCCTGGTCAGGGAGTATAGCTGAAAACAGAATATATGGTCGTGGTTCCTGCGATATGAAAGCTGGATTAAGCGCGGGAATCTTTGCAATAGATATTTTAAAAAGATTAAACTTAATTCCTAATGGAAATGTGCAGATACAAAGTGTAGTTGGTGAAGAATCCGGAGGATGTGGCACACTATCTAATATTGTACATGGCTATAATGCAGATGGTACTGTAATTCTGGAACCAACTTCCCTTAAAATCTGTCCTATACAATCTGGTGCATTAACATTTAGATTAACAATTAATGGAAAGGCTACACATGCAGCAACCCGCTGGGACGGGGTCAGTGCAATTGAAAAATTTGAATTGTTACATACTGCGATTCGAAATTTAGAAAGAGAAAGACACAAGTCCTTTAATATACAATATTATAAAAACGCAACCAGAGTTGCTCCTATAAATATTGGAACAATCCGAGGCGGTGATTGGCACTCAACTGTTCCAGAAAAACTTATTGCCGAAGGAAGGATAGGAGTATTCCCTGGCGAAACTTCCAAAGACGCAAGAACTGCATTAGAAGATGCTTTATATATGACTATAAAAAAAGATGAATGGCTTTCAAAAGAACCTCCTTTACTTGAATGGATTGAAGGTCAATTTGAATCTGGACAAACATCTGTTGAACATAGATTGGTAAAACAATTGTTAGAATGCCACGAATCTGTAACTAGATATAAAGGGGAATTAGAAGGCGTAACATATGGTTCTGATTTACGCTTATTTACAAATTACGCTAAGATACCAACAGTGTTATACGGTCCAGGAGACGTCCAATTAGCACACGCTGTGAATGAATATGTCCAGATTGAACATATAATGTCCGCAGTGGAAGTGATTGCTAATCTAATTGTAAGCTGGTGTGGATACAAAAAAGATTAGCATAAAATTTATTTATTCAGTTATACCATTTTTTCTGCAATACTTTTTATTGTAATCCAAGCATCCCGTATATGCTTTTCTTTTGTATGCGACTGTCCAATACAGATTCTTAGAGTATAAAAGTCATCCAGTTTGGTATGAGACAAATATAGTTTTCCACTGTTATTTATTTCCGATAAAAATAATTCATTGAATTTGTTTGATTTCTTATAGCGAAAACAAACTAGGTTCAAAGGAGTAGGCGCCATAAGCTCGAATCGATCATCCGCTTTAACCCATCCAGCAAATTTCTTACTTAAATTAATATGTCTCCGTACATATTTTCTCAGTCCCTGTATGCCATAATATCGTATAACGGACCATAATTTTAATGATCGGAAACGCCTCCCTAAAGGAATATGCCAGTCACGATAATCAAACACCGTTCCAGATTGTGTTGCCTGATTTTTTAAATATTCTGGTAAAACACTTAAAGAGTTGATTAATGCATTTCGATCTGCAACATAGAAACAGCTACAATCGAAATTTGTAAGCATCCATTTATGTGGATTGAAAGTATAACTATCAGCAAGATCCAATCCTTCTTGCATATAGCGATATTCTGGACAAACAGCAGCTGTACCCGCCATGGCAGCATCGACATGAAACCAAATATTATATTTTTTACAGATTTTTCCTATTACTTTTAGAGGATCTATAGCAGTGCTGGATGTCGTACCAACTGTCGCACAAACATATACAGGAATAAATCCACTTTTTATATCTTCTTTTATTTTAATTTCCAAATCATCAGGTCTCATCGCAAATGAATCATCAACCTTTATAAGGCGTAGATTTTTTCTGCCTAATCCAGAAATCATCACAGCTTTTTCTATTGAAGAATGTGCTTGTTCCGAAGTGTAAACAATCATTTTCTCTATACATCCTTCTTCATTAGATTGACCTTTTGAAGCTCTTTCCCTAGCAGCAATTAAGGCACATAAAGATGAACTCGAAGCAGTATCCTGGATTACACCTCCTCCAGTACCTGTAGATTTGAAATGATTTGGAAGATCTAACATATCAGCCAACCAATCAAGAACATGTGTTTCCAGTTCGGTACATGCAGGGCTTGTAGACCATAGCATACCATTTATTCCCAAACCGCTGGAAATAAGATCTGCTAGGATTGATGGCCCGCTAATATTACAAGGAAAAAAACCAAAAAAACTCGGTGACTGCCAATGGGTTATCCCAGGAAGAATAATTTGATCCAAATCATGCATAATTCTTTCCATAGATTCTCCATTATCGGGAGGATCTTCCGATAGATTAGATTTTATTTCTCCCGGTTCCACTTGAGACATTACCGGATATGATTCTACATTTTTATAATAATCGGTAATCCAATCAATTATTGCATAACCTGCCTGTTGAAATTCTTCAGGTTTCATATGAAGAGAATGTTCTTTATTCATTACTATTTCTTCCATTTATTTTTTGTGTAATAACAATACTAAAATATTATTTTAGTATTCATCAAGTTGAAAAAACTAATACAAATTAAATCTTAGATTAAGTATTTGGACAAGATTATTTACCTTTCATTTAACTCTTTGAAGTAATTTTCCTCCAATTATAATATAATTGTAATTGTATATTGGTTATATATTAAATCAATCCTTTACTGATAAGAAAATATTTACATGAATTTTGGTTGTCAAAATATGGTTAATCCAATTCGTAGGATTCTTTTGAAGCATCCTAGTGATGCTTATCAAAATCAACAAATTCTTAATCAACAATCCCCACAACTTAATTACATCCACATTCCAAATTTTCAAAAAGCAGTTTTGGATTATGAAGTTTTCAAAGAATTAATTTGTTCTTCTGGTGCTGAAATTCACTTTTTATCTAAGGATAATATCACATCTCCTGATTCTATATATACGCACGATCCTTGTATCGTTTCTAATAGAGGCGTTATTCTTTGTTCTATGGGAAAAAACGATAGGCGTCACGAGCCAGACACTATCAAGGCATATTTTGAATCAATTGATATACCTATCCTTGGTAAAATTGAATCTCCTGGAACTTTAGAAGGTGGAGATGTTGTATGGATTGACGAAAAAATCGTAGCCGTTGGCGAAGGATACCGATCCAATGCTGAAGGGATATATCAATTCAAGAATTTATTGGGAAATTCAGTTGATGAAGTAATATCAGTTCCCTTACCTCATTGGACTGGATCAAAAGACTGTCTTCATCTAATGAGTAACATCTCTCCTATAGATCATAATTTATATTTGGTATACTCTCGTTTACTGCCTGTACCATTTAGAAAATATCTTATTGATCGTCAAATAAAATTAGTTGAAGTTCCTGACGAAGAATATAATTCAATGGGCTGTAATGTTTTAGCTCTAGAACCCAGAAAAGTGATAATGATGCAAGGTAACCCATTAACCCAGAAACTACTTGAACAGGAAGGCGTATTAGTTGATACCTATGATGGTTCTGAGATATCGCTAAAAGGCTCTGGAGGACCCACTTGTTTAACCCGACCTTTTCTAAGATCAGCCTAATGAGTTACGGTAATCAATTCACAGCAAAAACACAATTAAAACTATCACCTTTTTTCAAGAGGACATCTAAACTGAATGAATCTCAGGAATGGAGGCGCTGGAGCGGTTATTTGTCCGCCACGAATTATGAATTAACACATGACAATGAATATTTTGCGATTCGCACCAAAGCTGCACTGCTAGATATATCTCCTCTTAAAAAATATATTGTTGAAGGAAACGATGCGCAACGATTTCTCGATCGGTTTGTAACGCGAAACATAAAAATTTGTAAAGTGGGTCAAGTTATGTATACACCTTGGTGTGATGAAGACGGAAAACAAATTGATGATGGTACAATCCAACGGCTTAATAAAAATAAATTCCGTATTACCAGCGCCGAGCCAAATCTTGATTGGATTCAACTCAACGCTTCTGGTATGGATCTTTCAATTAAAGATGATTCTTATTCTACAGCAGCATTAGCGCTTCAGGGACCTAATTCTCGAAAAATATTAAATACTATCTCATCCAATTCATTAGATGGTTTGAAGTTTTTTTGGATGATTCACACCAGATTTGGAGATATTCCAGTTTCCATTTCCCGTACGGGTTATACTGGTGATTTGGGATATGAAATATGGATAGATCCAAAGGATGCAATAGCTGTTTGGGATCTTTTATTAGATAATGGTAAACCCTTCGGTATCACACCAGCAGGACTTCATGCACTTGATATTTCCAGAATCGAAGCAGGGCTCATCCTTCTTGACGTGGATTATATATCTTCTCGAAATGCTATCGTTGAAAATCGAAAATCATCTCCATACGAACTAGGTCTAGGATGGGCAGTGAAAATGAATAAAAAAGATTTTATTGGGAAAAAAGCATTAGAAGCAGAAATAAAAAGGGGCCCAGAATGGAATTTTGTAGGAATAGAAATTCAATGGCCAGAATTAGAAAACCATTATCGTAAAGCAGGTTTAGCTCCAGGATTGCCATGCACAGCCTGGCGTTCAAGTACACCTCTATATTACAACCAAAATCAAGTGGGCTATGCAACCAGTGGCGCATGGTCACCTATCTTAAAAAGATATATCGCCCTAGCTCATATCAAAAGCCCTTTTGCAAAAGAAGGAACTATACTTGATTTTGAACTAAAGGTAGAACATTATAAGAAACTAACTCCTGCAAAAGTTGTAAAAACTCCATTTTTCAATCCTCAGCGCAAGCGTTCATGCCCAGAATAAATAAATACGATGCCATTGTCATTGGCGGGGGTCATAATGGTTTAACAGCAGCTGCCTATCTGGCAAAAGCTGGAAAACAAGTATTGGTTCTTGAACGTCGTCATGTATTAGGTGGTGCAGCAGTTACAGAAGAAGTATTTCCAGGATTTAAGTTTTCTGTCTGTTCCTATGTAGTAAGCCTTATGAAACCCAATGTAATGCGTGAACTTATGCTACCCAGATTTGGTCTGGAGCTACTTCCGTTAGAAAGTACATTTACTCCATTAGATAATGATTATTTGATTCGCACTGCGGATGCTGATGAAACCTATCGTGAAATTTCCCGCCATTCATTACGTGATGCTGAAACTTATATCCGCTTCGGACCTCTAATGGGGCAGATAGGTATGGCAGTACGTCCAATTTTAGAAACAATAGCTCCTAATCCAATAATGCCTTCCTTATCGGATTTATCTAAAACCAAAAAGCTGATTAATCATTTTAAAACATTGACAAATGAACAATTTGAATATTTAACCAAATTAATGACAATGAGTTCAGCAGATTTTTTAGATGAATGGTTCGAGTTTGAGCCTCTAAAAGCAACTATGTCAGCAAGTGGTATCATTGGAACATTTATGGGTCCTAGATCACCTGGATCCGCTTATGTAATGCTCCATCATTATATGGGTGATATCGATGGCTCATTTCGTGCTTGGGGATTTCAACGTGGCGGTACAGGGCAAGTCAGCATGGCAATTGCCCGATCCGCTCAACATTTTGGTGCTGATATTATGACCGAGGCACCTGTTAGTAAAGTTATCATTAATAATGGTAAAGCAGGCGGTGTTATATTGGAAAACGGAGATGAATATATGTCGGAAATTGTAATCTCAGGATTAGATCCGAAATTGACATTCTTAAAAATGTTAGAGGAAGATCAACTACCATCTGAATTTATTAGAGACATAAAGAATTTTAGGATTCGAGGATCATCAGGAAAAGTTAATCTCGCTCTAGATGGGTTACCTGATTTTACCTGTTTGCCAGGTGATGGGCACCATATCCGTGGAGCAATTTCAATTAGTCCAAATTTTGATCATCTAGAACGAGCTTACGATGATGCAAAATATGGAAATTTCTCTCAAAAACCATTTATGGATATCATACTTCCTTCAGTTCTTGATCCTGAAATGGCACCGCCAGGAAAACATGTTATGTCATGTTTTGTTCAATATGCACCTTACAATCTTAAAGGCGGTTGGGATGATCAAAAGCGGGAATCCTTTGGAGATGCAGTCATCAATACCATCGCACAATATGCACCAAATATAAAAGATATCATTTTACATAGACAGGTACTCACACCTGCTGATTTAGAATCTACATTTGGTCTTACTGAAGGAAATATTTTTCATGGAGAATTAACAATCCAACAACTTTTTTCACTAAGACCTGCAGTAAAGTGGGCAGATTATTCAACACCAATAAAAAATTATTTCCAATGTGGTTCCGGCACACATCCTGGAGGCGGTATAACTGGATCACCAGGTGAAATGGCAGCAAAAAAAATACTTGGTATTTGGACATGAACCAATATGATATAATAGTAATTGGAAGTGGAATCAACAGTCTTATTACTGCATCTATTCTTGGGAGAGCAGGAAAAAAGGTGCTGGTTATTGAAAATCGAAACCAAATGGGTGGTATGGCATCTACTGAGGAGTTTTCCCCCGGGTTTAAATGTAATTTAATCAATGACGTGGTAAAATGGATTGACCCTAGGGTTTTAGATAAATTAAGATTAAAAGATCATGGTCTGGAATTAATTAAACCTGAAATAGTACGTATTTCCCTAGGAGATAATAACTGCCAAATTTCCTTTCATCAAAATCCTTATGATACAGCAAAATCCATCGCAAACCATTCGGAATTAGATGCAAAAGTTTGGAAAGATTTTACTCAATACATTAACAAACTGGCTTATTTTTTAGAAAAACTTTATGAAATTATTCCTCCTAGTATTCCAAATATAGGAATTAAAGAAGTTTTTAATATGCGTTCAATGTTAAGCCCGATTATCAAACATGGTACCCGCGGATTGGTAGATTTTGCTCGAGTTGCTCCTATGATGATGCCAGAATTAGTAGATGAATGGTTTGAAAATGAATTACTACGTGCAGCAATTGCAACAGCAGGAATTCATCATTTATCCTTTGGTCCATTTTCTTCTGGAACGGGATATAATCTTTTGCATCAACATGTCTATAGTAAAGGAATATTTCATAATGCTCAATTTGTAAAAGGAGGAACTAGTGAACTAGCAAATTCTATAATTTCTTCTGCTGAGGATGCGAATGTTGAATTTTGGACAAATACAAAAATTAATTCTATAAATATAGAAAAAGGTGGTTGTACTGGTGTTACTCTTAATGATAATAAAACTATTCAATCAAAAATTGTTGTTTCGGGAGTTGACCCAAAAAACACATTAATTAAACTTATAGGACCAGCGTCCTTAAACCCAAACTTTCAAACACAATTAAATAATATACGTTATAGAGGCAGTACTGCCAGAATCCACTTTGCTCTTAACAAATTACCTAAAATTAATGGTGTATCTAAAGATCAAATGGGTACAGTTTTTTCCATCGCTCCATCAATCGAGTATCTAGAAAGAGCATCTGATGCAGTAAAGTATGGGAAACTTTCTAATAACCCTTATATTGAATTTACTATTCCATCAGTTATAAATAATGACTTCGCTCCAATTGGAAAACATGTTCTTTCTGCAACCATACAGTATGCACCTTATTATTTGCGAGAGCAGAAATGGTCATCAGAATTGAATGAAAAATTAAAAAGTAATGTTTTAGGAGTGCTTGAAAAGAAAATACCCAATTTTTCATCATTAATTCAATCTTATTCTATATTATCACCTCTTGATTTAGAAAATCAGTTCGGTCTTACTGAAGGAAATTTAAATCATGGTGAAATGACACTTGATCAATTCATGTTCAGGCGTCCAACCATGACTGCATCAAATTATAAAACACCAATTGAAAATCTCTATCTATGTGGACCTGGAACCCATCCTGGAGGAGGCATTCATGGTACCAATGGAGTAAATGCAGCTAAAATCATATTAGAAAAATGAACTATAAAAAAACAGCAGAAACCCTCACCAAAGGGGCTCATACACTTGAACGTCAATATTATATTGATCCTAATATTCTTCAAAAAGAATACGATAATATATTTTTTGATAATTGGATTTGTGTAGGACGTTCATCAGAATTAGTGAAGAAAGGTGCTTACAAGGTAATCAACATCGGAATAGAGAGTGCGATTTTATTAAGGGATAATTATGGCAATCTCAAAGCATACATGAATTTATGTCGCCATCGAGGAACACGGATTTGTGATCAGATATCAGGAAAATTTTCTAAGTCCATACAATGTAGCTACCATGGATGGACTTATGGTCTTGATGGAAAACTCGTTGGAGCTCCTCATATGAATAATGTAGATGGTTTCCAGAAATCAGACTTTCCTCTATTCCCGGTAGCCGTAAGTGAATGGGAAGGTTTTGTTTTTATAAACTATAGTGATAATCCCAAAGATTTTGATTCATTTTTTGCACCACTTAAAGACCGTTTTAAAAATTGGACTATCGGTGAACTCATTACAATTGAAACTAAAACCTATGATGTATCTGGGAATTGGAAATTGGTAATCCAAAATTATTGTGAATGTTACCACTGTCCTATACTCCATCCAGAACTTGCAGCAATCACACCTTATTTAAGTGGAAAAAATGATCTCTATGAAGGTCCATTTCTTGGGGGATATATGGATATCAACCAAGATAAAGATAGTATTTCTACCACTGGTCATTTATGTTGTCCACCATTACCAAACCTTAAAAATGATGATTTAAAAAGAGTGTATTATTATTCTATCTTTCCCAATATGCTCTTGAGTCTACACCCTGAATACGTCATGTATCATACAATCGTTCCTAATGGTGTAGATAAATGCATCGTTACTTGTTCATGGCTTTTTTCCAATGACGTAAATAAATCCACTGAAAACAACCCAAATAAAGCAATTGAATTTTGGGATATGACAAATAAGCAAGATTGGTATATTTCCGAATTATCTCAGTTAGGTATACAATCAAAAAAATATACTCCTGCACCTTATTCAGGACAAGAAAGTTTACTGTCTGCTTTTGATCAGTTTTATTTAAAAAGTAATAAGCTATAATAAACCGTATTAATATTTTAATAATAAAATAAATTATTTAGGCTTGATAAACACCAGAATCAATAATTCATGAAATCCTTTAAATTATTTTAATTTATCTTTTATTTTTCTGAGTTCATCAACAGCTTTCTCATCACCCAAATAATATGCCTGTCTCCAGATACCAGCTGCTGATAGGTAATCCTTTCTTGATTCGTATAAATGAGCTAAATCTCTGCGAATATTGTTATCAGCAGGATTAAGTGATAATTGTTTTATTAACTTTTTCTCTGTTTTCTTAAAATCGGAAACAACCTTGAATTTTTTTAATATACTTTCTGATTCATTATGTAAAGCTAATTTTGAATAAATTTGGCCTAGAGTATAAAGTGCTTCTGCATTCGATGAATCATTAATCACTGCGTTTTCAAGTGCAACTTTAGCTTTTTCAAACTCTTCTAGATGTTTATAAGATTGGCCTAGATGGAATTGTATATCACTATTTAAAGAATCTTTTTGTGATGCTTCAGAGAAAAATATTTTTGCCATTTCAGGATTATTCTTAGCCATATATACTAAGCCAAGAAAATGGTTTATCTCACTTTGATAAGGATTTTTATTCAATGCTGTTTCGAGAACAAACTGAGCACTATCTAACCTACCCAGATAATACAATACTACGCCTTGTTTATAGTATCCTTTCCAATCATCTAAACTATAGGAGGAAGCAATTTTATAATCTTGCAAAGCTGCTTCATAGCGTTCAGCAGTCTTATGAATATCTCCTTTAGCAATCCAAACAGAAGACAAAGATCTATCATAGTTTAATGCAGAATCCAGAACTGACATTGCCATCGTACTATTATGGAGAGTAGAATATATCCGACTTAGAGAAATATAATATATATGAATAGAATGATTACGCTGTATAGCCTGCTTTATATGGTCAATTGCTGATCCATAATTCCGCATTCCAAAATAAGCTAGACCCAAATCATGATGAACAGAATGTAAATCTGGCTTTTTAACAAGAACCCGAAGATATTGATCTCTGGCAATATCAAATTTTCCTGATAAGTAATAAGCTTTTCCCAACCAATACTGTCCGCGCATATTATCTGGATCAAGATTAACAGATTTTTTCAGCCATTGAATTGCGGAAATACTTTTACCCTGCCTTAAATAAATATCGCCTAGATTTCTGCACGCCAATGCATAATTTGGATCTAATTCGAAGGCTTTTTTAAAATATAATATAGCTTGTTCCACCTTCTGCTGTTCTTTCATAACAGACGCCAAATTATTATATGCTCGTGAATTTTTTGAATCTATCAAGGTAGCATTTTTATAAGATTTTTCTGCGTCGGGAAACCTTTGATGGTAGTACTGGATATTACCTATACTGATCCAGACATCTGGCTGTTGTGGATTAATAGCTAAACTTTTTTTGTAGTTTTTAATAGCTGTCATTGGATCTCCAGATCGATGCTGCCCTTCTGCAAGTCCATTAAGAACCATCGGATTTTTGGGATAAGACTTTATGATTTTAGAAAAAAAATTTACAGCATTATGATACTGACCTTTTTCTAGAAAAACCTGACCTTCAGTTAAATCCTGACCTCGTAAAAAGGTACAAAGAATTAATAATGCATAGCGGATATTCTTCCTCCTTCTTTGATTTGGTAATATCTATTTACATCTAAATTATTAAAATTATCGGTATTACCACTTGGCCAAAAAATATTTACTTTATCAATACTAGAATAATCCATCAACCCAAACAAAATTCTCTTATCATTAGCCGCTAAATAGCTACCTGCAGTTGTAACAAATCTTGTTTGACTAGTATTTTTTGCTTCTATTATAACACGGGTACCAATAGCATCGTAATTTGACTCCACTCCTATCAGTAAAAAACCAATCCAGTTACCTACCGGCTTTCCACTTCTAATTAAGAGATTTGCACGTTCATTATTATTAGCAACAACCACATCTATGTCACCATCGTTGTCCAAGTCTCCGAAAGCAGCGCCTCTGCCAACGTTTCGTTTACTCGCATCACCAATATTCTCTGGTAAAAGCTCCCTAAATGTGCCATTACGATTATTTAAAAATATTTGTTTGGGTTGAGCATGAGTATAGTCTTTATTGAAAAGATGTATGTTATCTATCACATGGCCATTAACCACAAAAAGATCTAACCAACCATCGTAATTAATATCGAAAAATTTTGTTCCAAATCCTAAATAATTCAAGCTCGGCTGTCCAAGACCAAGTAGGAAAGTTTCATCGCTAAAAAACCCATCCTTGCTATTTATATAAATTGTGTTCGTCTCTCCACTAAAATTGGTCACAAAAAGGTCCTGCCAGCCATCACCATTCACATCGCCAATATCCACCCCCATACCTGCTTCAGCTCGACCATTCTCATTAAAACCAACACCGATAAATAAAGCGTTCTCTCTAAAATTTCCAAACCCATCATTTACATAATAATGATTCATTGTCTTATCATTTGCTACATAAATATCTATATCGTCATCATGATCAAAATCGGCAGAAACAACACCCAACCCTTTTCCTTTCTGGACTAATATTCCTGATGAAGATGAGACATCTTTGAAAATCCAGTTACCCAAGTTATGGAACAACTTATCAGAAGCACCTGTAAAAATATCTGGATCACAATAAGCACGTCTGTTTGTTCTTCTGTCTCCACACCAAGGATTTTTGTCCAAGGAATATTCAACATAATTAGTTACATACAGATCCAAAAACCCATCATTGTCCATATCAAAGAAAACCGCACTGGAACTCCACTCACTGTTATTAATTTGTAATTTATCTGTTACATTTGTAAAGGTTCCATTACCATTATTACGATAAAAAGTATCATTACCAAAATTGGTCACATATAGGTCAACATCTCCATCATTGTCTACATCACCACAAGCGCAACCAGTACTGTAAGATTCATCACCAACACCAGAAACATCAGTAACATCAATCCAAATATTGTTATTATTCTGGAAAAGTTTATTTTCTAAAATAATCTTTTTATTCCAGCCAGGAAGTGGAGCGCCCTGGCAAAAATAAATATCTAAATCATTATCATTATCATAATCTAATAAACAAACCCCCGATCCCATAGTCTCTACGTAATATTTCTCACCACTACCACCATGATCATGAATAAAATCAAGTCCTTGTTTTGAGGCTAGATCATAGAATAAGATATCTTGATTCGTAGCAGGTATTCCTGCAAACAAGCAAGACAAAGAGATAAGCATTAGTTTTGCAAAATGCATAGGGTTCTATATTAATGGAAAAACCTGTATAAACTACTAGTCTTCGATCAGAGTGAATAAAAAAGCCGCTCATAAAGAGCGGCTTTTTTCTAATAAACTAATAGAATTCTTATTAAAGTGAATATCCAATTCCAAAGCGCATCACACTATCGAAATGCTTTGTCATTGTCATTGAGAAATTGGCACTGATACCAGCTACATTCACACCAGCTCCCACAGCCATATTCTGCTGAGGATTATTCAGATTATAGCTAAAACGTAGAGATGCCATACTAATATTGTATTCACCATTCACAATCAGTTCTTGAGCCATATCTGCCTGCTTTAAAATATTAAGACCTGTATTCAAACCTGGAATTGCTTCTCCTATAACCCCAAAAGAGAAAGTCATAGGTAGAGACATGGCAGGATATTCATCATAAGCAGCACCATCTGGGGCTTGGGAATCAATATCAGGACCAAAATTTGAAATAACAGCTCCCATTCTGATTCCACGGTAACCAGTGTTAAACTGGGTTCCAATATCAAATGCCATTCCACTGATACTAACATCATCAATGCTCTGAGTGAGCATTTTCCCTGTACCTCCAATGGAAAATTTATCACTTAAGTTTCTACCATAACTTGCCTGCAAAGACATATCACTCGCAGTAAATTTCCCTTGGTTTGGTTCAAAAACAAATTCTGTAGTTCCAGCCCATCCAGCGCGCATAATATCTCCATAATTGACTGATACAAGTGAAACGCCAACAGCACCGCCCATCATGGGCATCACAAACCCGGCATTCATCACCTGTGTTTCTACCAGCCACTGGGTCATACCTGCTGTAAAGCCCATTCCAGTTGATCCAGATATACCTGCCGGATTCCAGAATAGTGCACTGGCACCCGTAGCCTGTGCAGCTAAACCTCCCAGGCCTGCTCCTCTAGCATCTGTTTGGATGTTTAAAAATTTAAATGCAGCAGATCCAACTTTATCATCATCGCTTTCCGAAAAAATGGATCCATGAAATGAAAAAACCAATATAGAAGTGATTATCCACTTCAATATTTTATCTAGAATCATTTTATTCTTCATTCTATAACTTCCTTTCTGGTTTAGCGGATGACAGCCAGTTTACCTGACTGACTTCCTACTTGCCAATAATAAACTCCAGTTACTACCTGATTGCGAGTTCGGGAAACTAGATCCCAATCAAATGAACCAGCTGAAGACGCAGTCCCTTGGTAAACCAGGTTCCCTCCAACATCAAATACGCGGATTTCATCTCCAGACTTAACATTGTAAAATCTCACAAAATAAGTATTTGCAGTAGTTGAGCCATGAAAAGTTTCCATAACACTTCCCCTCCATGGATTAGGTGCTACAAACACATCCGTAGTAGATCCACTCAACCCATCGTATGTTAATGTTTCTACTGATACTGTTACATCCGGAGGGACCGAACTAATCGTTCCTCCACCCCCGTCTGGTGCCGCCTGCATTGGATAACACATTGTATAAAAGCTTTCCAATGACGGGACTGAACCATGAACAGGATCAGATCCTGCTTCATCATAGGCTGCTACATAATACCAGTATGTTAACCCAATGGCTACTTTTTCATCTGTCCAGGTGTAGGTTCCATTCCCTCCATATGTGCTAAGACTGGCCTTCGGAATATCAATAACCATTGTGTATGGACCTGTAGCAGCAGAAGTAAATTTTGTTCCTTGACTTGGATCACCCACCATGGTTCCTCCTTCGGATGAATTATCTGCAGAAACACCTTCAGCAGTCATAATATCTGAAGAACTCTGCCGGGGAGCTGTAGCAGCTTTATAAATCCGGAAACCAGCAAAGTCGGCAGTCCCTTTATCTGGATCTACAGCATTAATCTGCGCATCACTGTATGTCCAGGTTAGTTCAACTTTTCCTGCAGCATTGGTTTTTGCACCATCTAAAGCTATTTGCGGCGCAGCTGGCGGTTTAGGCAAATTCCAATTCCAGTCATATGCTTTGCGGGCATTGGCAGCTGCCTGTTGTGTATTTGCCAAGCCAGCGCCAGCCAAAACAGCTGTAATAAATTTTAAGGTATCTCCAGCTGCAAGCGCGTAAGGGCCATAAGACTGCAAGTAGCGCATATCCTGTGGAGTAGGGTTTACATTCTTTTTATCCCCTGCACCTTTGACCATAGTTGCCATAGTATTTCTGGCAGCAGCAGTTTGAGGATCTTCATCCCCTGTCCACCACATATGATTAACATCATTCTGGCCTAGAGAAGTATATTTTGATCCAGCAATTTCTAAAGGTGCCTGAGCAACCCTAACGCCACGGTATTCACGGCCTGGATCATCGATTCCAAAATCATTAGCCGCCGATCCAGGATCATCACCATCGAGCTCCATTGTTAGCATATAGGTCGCATCATAATCCACTATATCATCAGTCCAGAATGCATAATCCCAATCGGGGAAAGGTACATTCCAGGTACAGTCATGATCGGCTTTTGATCCAAAAACGAGACCATCTATATTTGCGGAGCCATTATTTATAACATGAACTTCATCAATAACAAAGTCATTATAGTCATGCTCACCAACCTTAAAATAAGAATTACTTGTTCCATTAAAGCTCCAGGAACGCCTGACGGCATTAACAGTGATGTTTGCAGTTGGAATTGTCCATGTGGAATTTGTCACCCAAGGCTCTTTATTGTAATCACCGTCATTTCCTGCCCAACCACCACTTGTTTCACCAGGATCAGTACCTTCTGAAATATCATATTGCCCCGTGGTTCCTTCATATAGAGTGCCCCCAATATCGGCAATAATCCAGTATCCAGCACGACAGTTATAATTAAGGTAGCCGTGACCAGCTGATTGGTTGGAACCTGGATAAACCCATCCAGGGATAATCGCACTACAGGTCTGGTCACCAGTATTCCCATAAGAATCCCAACCCATCCAAAGATTGCCATTGGTATGATAGACATAAGTTTGACCTGATGCAGGTGACAGAGTTTTTCCTGCAACCCTCGAACGATCAAGTACATCAAGTCTATCTTTAGCTATAACAGATCCAATAAGTCCACAGATAACGATTCCTGTCAGGACTGTGTTAAAGATTGGTTTATTTTTCATAGTCAACTCCTGAAATCATCGTGGTTAATAATTAATCTGAACGCCTAGATTAAGCGTCATTGGTTTTCCATAAGCAAGCAGATTATTTGTAGACCCAGCTGCTATGTTATGATATGCTGATGCTTCATCAAAAAAGGATCCAGGGTCAGCGATCGCTATAACATTCTGTTTGTTTAATACATTTTCAACCAACAAATATACCGTGGGACTAATTCCTGCAACATTGAGACGTGCATCCAGTTTTAGGTTAACATCGATGGTCGACGGTGCCCGCTCTTTTAAAGAAGCACCTCCTACACCAGATCTTGCCGATACAGGAAGACCACTCTGATAATTAAAAGTCAAGTTTGCACCTGCACGGCTTAACAGACCGATCATATCCATATGATAATCGATAAACCCGTTAAAGATGTGAGGTCGATGCCAATCCAGTGTGGTCATGGTCAATACATTTGCTGCTATACCACCACCATCCTGGGTAAGACTACCATTACCAGCATTGATCTTATCTGAAGCGGTAGCACGTGCAATAGAATAAGTGTATGATGCACGACCTGTTAATCCAGATTGCCCTGTCATTGAAAGACTTAATTCCAATCCACGTACATCACCAAAGTGATCACTGACGTTCACACTGTAGTGAGCTGCTTCAAAAGCATCACCTGATCCCCAACCAGCCGATGTACTATCCCGGTAAGGTATAGCATATACTTCCTGGGAAGCTAAAAGATTAGATATGTCTTTATGATAACCTGAGACATCCAGTTTCATATTATTGGATAAACTGTATTGAAGACCCATTTCATAAATAGATGTTTTCATTGGATCCAGATTCGCATTCCCCAGATAAATAAAGAAGCCTGACTCAGTACCACCATCCATTTGCGCCATATGATTATTCAAGAGTGAATAAAAGTCTGGTCGTTGGAAAAAAGATCCATAAGCATAACGAAATGCCATATCATCGCCAATTGGAAAGGATGCGCCAAGCCTTGGACTAATGAGAGTCTTCATTTCTGTTGCAGATCGTTTAGATGGATCAAAAGGATTAACCGCCGGATCAGCAGCTGCATCGGCTATGGGGTCATTTGGCGCCCAAACTCCTTTATCGGATCCAGCATTAAAACCATCAAAGCGTAAACCTACATTCAATATCATATCATTGAACTCCATCTGGTCTTGAGCATAAGCAGCAATTTCCATTGGCTTAGCACCACCAAAACTGGTATACTGTAGCCTGGGGTTAGCTTCTGTATATCCTAAGGTTCGCCCGTACCAAACATCATGACCCCAACGATCAAGATCAAACATACGATAATCAAAACCTGCTTTGAGCTGATGACGGTTATTCAACTGACTGGTAACGTGGGCACCAATGGTAGTAATGCTTTCATCTGATTTAAAATAATGACCATATACATTTTCCATATTATACCAAGCATTAGAATTAGCCCGATCTTCCATTACCTTTGTATGGTTTGGACCTTCTGCCCCATTATAATTAGATGTGGTTGTTACTTTGGCATTACTATCAAAATCCACAAAACCAGAACTATTCTTTGCTCCATCTTCCTGCTTGCGCATCAACATATCTGCACGAACAGTAACATTTGTGCTAGGCGACATAATATAGTTTGCTGTTACACCAAACTGTGTAGCACTCTCTTCTGTGACAGGATACTGATCCATTGCCCATAGCCACTGCCAGATATCCATACCAGCGTCCATCCGCTCGGCATCGTATGTCGGATCATAAAAACCGTTCCTAGAATAGTTCATTACTTCAGCACTTAGTTTAAGATTATTTCCAGCTTGAAAATTCACTTTTGCCTGAACATTCACCATGTCTTCAGCTAAACCTGGAAGTCTGCCAGCATCATCGAGAGTCCTTAAAGAAAATTGACCACCAAAAGCACCTCCACCAAAGCCAGCACTAAAATCCATAATTGTTTTTTCACCACCAAAAGATGTTTTTGTATAATCTGTACCTTCAGCAGCAGACGTATAACTTCCTTGATCATCAACTATTTCCATTGATTCGGAGTATACTGCTGCATCTTTAAAATCTCCAGCATCAGCCTTAAAATAATCCTGACCAAGGGTAGTACGAAAACCAAAACTAGCATGAAAACCATCTGCTGGATCTTTTAAAACAGTATTAAATAAACCAGACATAGCCTGTCCATATTCTGCATTAAATGTCCCAGTGATTAGCTGTAGCTCTCCAACCATACCAGGATTCACAGGTATTGCTTCTCCACCCATTACCGCATTAGTGACAGAAGCACCATCTACAAGATACATCTCTTCACCTGATCGGCCACCACGGATATGGAGATCACCACCAACCTCTGTTACACCAGGTAATGTTTTAACAACATCATTAACATCGGTGACTGCCATTCCATCCATAAGTTCTCCAGAAACTATTTGTTTCGATGAAGTCAATGTATTTTCAATTATTGGCTTCTCAGCTGTTACCGATACACCAGCCATCTGAAGCGCTTCAGTTGATAGTGCAGCATTAACTGGAGTTGTAACATCAATATTCACTCTAACCCCTTCTGCTGTATAACTGGCATACCCAATCATAGAAAATTCAAGATCGTATGAACCTGGAGCCAAGTTAATAATATAGTATTCACCATTGGCATCTGAACTAGCACCAAATGGTGTCCCTTTTACAAGGACATTACATCCTGCGAGATTTTCTCCAGACTGGCTATCTGTTATGGTACCGGCAATTTTACCTGTCTGCCCTGCAAAGAGCATTCCCAGGACTGTACTGTACAATATCACTGATTTAAGGATACGCATATTGTCTCCTTTTGCTGTTTAATTTCTTAGATTGATTCAAAACACCTTGGACTAAGCTAATTTAAAATTAGTCCAATGATAAAAAATTTAAAGTATATTCCCAAGACAACATAATACTTATCTCTCAGTGAAGTTCCGCTTTTATTGCAATAATGTCAAGTAATTAGTTTATTACTGTTTATTTATTTATAAAATCAATCCAATCAATAATAATAATTAATTACATAAGGATTTTTATTTATCTTTTTTAAAACAGTAAATTTCGCGCCGTATTAATAAAATAATTATTGTTGATCCGGTAGCTCAGTTGGTAGAGCAGTGGCCTTTTAAGCCATTGGCCGTGAGTTCGAGTCTCACCCGGATCACTCGAGAGAAATACCAGACATCTCGTCAGAAAAGCCTTGTCAAACGATAAGGCTTTTTTGTTTCATATTTAATCATTCCTATTCATTATATATACAAAAAAGGTACACACTTTTGAGGTACACACTTTAAATAACGCTCCCCTACCCCGCCCTTATAGATATAGCAGGGGTCTTACCATATATAAGGTGTATTATTTAAACCGTGTAATCCCAACCTAAAAATCTCAACCTATTTTTCCTAACCCAACCAGAATCAAGGGGGGTACGGGTCGGGAAATAAAACCCATGCATATTATGATATATTTATGTAATATAATTCTACTGGATTCTTCATAGTGTGAGTAGTACCAGTAGTACCCACTGATTTTTAAAATATTTTAATACAGGGGTATATCATGAAACGATTAATTTCAATTATAATACTCACACAATTGACTTTCTTAACTGCTGATAATTATTCACTCAGCTTTGATGGGGTGGATGATGTTGTTGAAGTCCCTTATAGTTCTTCTCCTTTAACCAATTAAAACACTTTAACATTAGAAGCTTGGGTTAATCTTAGCTCTCTCGAATCTGGTCAGCATATTCTTGACCAATGGGGTTCTTCAGGTATTTATACATTAAG
>PBAR01000022.1 GCA_002718285.1 Fidelibacterota bacterium | reverse complement strand
TTTCCATTTTTCAATGCAGGAGTAATACCCTCACTAGTTAATTGAGCTCTACTTGCGGTCATTAGCAGAGCTTCCGTTCTATCAGCCATATTTATATCACGATTTTTTAATAATATCTCTCTTATTTCTTCTGAAATTTCCGTACCACCAGGCTCCCTAACTAAAATTGAATCAATTTCAAAATTTTCAAAACGATCAATTAACATTTTTACTTGCGTGGATTTACCACAGCCATCTATTCCTTCAAATGAAATGAATAATGCCTTACTGGAAATAGACATTTTGATTATTTTTCCCTATAAGAATTACACATTCTCCACGAATTGTTTTATCATCTAATGCAGTTAGTATATTTTTAATAGTTCCTCTTTTTATTTCTTCATGAATCTTTGTTAGTTCACGTGCAATTACAGCCGGCCTATCACCCAATACATCTAATAAATCTTTTAGTGTTCGTTTGAGACGTTTAGGATTCTCAAAATATATTAATGTAGCATTTACTTCCTTGTTTTTAGAAATCTGGTTCTTACGACCTTTTTTTGGAGGTAAAAATCCTTCGAATAAAAATCTATCAGTTGGAAGTCCAGATGAAATTAATGCAGCTATAGCGGCTGAAACTCCTGGAATAGATTCAACTTTTATTTCTTTTTTTATAGCTTCCCTAATTAATTTATATGCAGGATCAGAAATTCCAGGTGTACCTGCATTTGAGATAACGGCAAGATCATGGCCTTTTTCTAAATGATTGATTAATATAGGAATTCGTTCATGTTTGTTATGTTCATAATAGCTTATCAATGGAGTATTAATATTGTAGTGAGAGAATAGTTTTTTTGAATGTCGTGTATCTTCAGCAGCAACTAAATGAACTGATTTTAATATTTCAATTGCTCGAAAGGTGATATCACTAAGATTTCCAATGGGCGTTGATACTATAAAAAGCGTACCTAGTTTTTTGGATACTTTCAGTGCCGTTCCAAAGCTTTTGTAATTATTGATATTCCCAAATCGATTTCACTCTGGCTAATATTTAAATGAGGCCTAAAACGCATTGTCTTGATACCCGAACCAAGGATCACTGCACCTTCATTCATTATACCACTGACAATAGAATCCCGAGTTTCAGAATCGGGAAGATCAAAAGCGCAAAAAAGACCACGACCACGTGCATTGTTAACCAATGGGAAAAATTCATCTTGTAATTTTTCTAATTTATTTAAAAGATATTTTCCATTTTTTTCTGCTTTATCAACTAATCTTTCTTTTTCAATAATTTCTAAATACATTGTAAATCGAACCATATCTGATAAACTTCCACCCCATGTTGAATTTAATCTGCTAGATGTAGAAAATACATTATCTTTTATCTCATCGATTCGTGTCCCCGCAAATATTCCACAACATTGTGTTTTCTTTCCAAATGCAATTATATCAGGCCTTGTATTAGTTTTTACTTGTTTGCCTTTATCTTTTCCATATCGATTGGCATTATCATCAAAATGTTGGTGTGCCCACATTCTTCCTGTAATTCCTATTCCCGTTTGGACTTCATCATAAATAAGAAGAAAGTCATTTTCATCAGCCAATTGGCGAAGTTTTTGGAAATAATTGCAACGAAAATGGTTATCTCCACCTTCACCCTGGATTGGCTCAAGTATTAATGCAGCTATATCATTTTCATTGTCATGAATGGCATCTTTAATTTGACGTATACTTTCATCCTCTAAAGATTTAACTTTTTCAAGATTTAAATCATTCATAGGAAAATTAATTTTAGGGTTAATAACTCTGGGCCAGTCAAATTTCGGGAAAAATTTAGTTTTTCGTTTATCCGGAGAGTCAGTAAGAGATAAAGTGTATCCAGTTCGTCCATGAAAACAATCTGACAAGTGAATAATTTGACTTCCTTTCCCTTCAATCCCTTTAGAAATATTTTTTTGAACTTTCCAGTCGAAAGCTGTTTTTAATGCGTTTTCTACTCCTAAAGCTCCACCTTCGACATAAAACGCATGGGGTAAATAACTAGGTTGCGCTACATTTCCCATGGTTTCAATAAACTGAGCCATTTCCATTGAATATATATCCGAATTTGTCGGTTTATTTATTGTAGATCGAACTAAACGCTCCTTGTTTTCAATGATATAAGGGTGATTGTAACCTACTGGCATTGATGCAAACATAGAAAAAAGATCAAGATATTCACGACCATCTCTTCCATCAACAAGCCAGGAACCATGACTTTTATCCAGATCAATGATAAGATCCATACCATCAGCTAATATCCGTTGAGATATTGTTTCTTTTGCATTCCTATAATTAATTTTTTTCATTCTATATCCATTTTTTTCAAATTTTAAATTCAATACCTTGAGCTAACGGTAGCTGATTACTCCAGTTAATAGTATTGGTTTGTCTCCGCATATATTGCTTCCAAGAATCAGAACCAGATTCACGTCCGCCTCCAGTTTCCTTTTCCCCGCCGAAAGCTCCTCCAATTTCTGCACCTGAAGTTCCAATATTAATATTTGCAATACCGCAATCACTTCCTACGGACGATAAAAACTTTTCTGCATTTTGGATGTTTAACGTAAACATTGATGAAGATAGTCCTTGAGGAACATTATTCTGCATTGCAATTGCTTCATCAAGATGAGTGTATGTCATTAAGTAAAGAATTGGAGCAAATGTTTCTTTTTGAACTATGTCCCATTCATTTTCTGCTTTAATAATAGTTGGTTTTACATAATATCCTGGACCATCAATTTTTTCCGCACCATATAAAACAACACCTCCTAAATCTTTTGCTTGGGATATGGCATTATTATAATCATTAATAGCTTGCTCATTAATNATAGGNCCCATAAGAGTTNCNNCTTCCAATGGATCNCCTATTTGCACCTGTTCATAGGCATTNACTAGTCTTTTTTTCACTTCATCATAACAAGATTCATGAACAATAACACGACGTGTACTGGTACATCTTTGGCCTGAAGTACCAACAGAACCAAATACTATGGCGGGAATTACCATATCTTGATCAGCTGTTTCATCTACTATGATACAATTATTACCCCCTAATTCTAAAATTGTTTTACCAAAACGATTAGAAACTGTTTCACTAACATGGCGACCCATTTTTGTTGATCCTGTAAAAGACACAAGTTGAATATTAGGATCGTTAATTAGAGTCTCACCGATTACGGATCCTTTACCAATGATTGTACTAAAGATATTAGGAGAATTATTTAAAGATAATACTTCATTACAGATATTTTGAACAGCNATAGTACACAAAGGNGTTGATGATGATGGTTTCCAGATNGTNGTATTACCACATATAGCAGCAATAAATGCATTCCAACTCCAAACTGCGACGGGAAAATTAAAAGCACTAATTACTCCTATAACACCAAGAGGGTGCCACTGCTCATACATACGGTGATCAATTCGTTCAGAATGCATTGTTTTTCCATAGAGCATCCTTGATTGACCAACTGCAAAATCGGCAATATCAACCATTTCTTGAACTTCACCATCCCCTTCTTGCTTAATTTTTCCCATTTCTAGAGAAATTAAACTTCCTAAAGCATCTTTATTATCTCTTAAAGCTTCACCCATTTTTCGAACGAGNTGTCCNCTTTCTGGAGCTGGAACTTTTCTCCATTCCTGAAATGCTTCAATAGAGTCATTGACCACAGTTTTATAATCTTGTTTTGAACAAAGAAAAACTGATGCTATAGTTTTCCCATTAGCAGGATTAATTGAATTAATCTCACCTTCGTTAGTTGTTTTATGCCATTTTCCTGGTCCTGAACANGCACCAGAATTTTTATCGTTAATACCTAACCTAGTTAATATGTCCATTCAAATAATTTAAATTAATATAATTTGTGAAGAGTGCTAAACTTACGGTCTTTATTTTTAATTAAATACGCTATTGCTTGATAAAATATTGCTATTNAAAANTATTATTACATTAGAATTCTTGATTGGCTAGGATCAATAATCCATAACCAATCATTTAATAAAAACTCAATACGTATAGCCAGAAGGGCTATTCTTCCCATTACAGTATAGCCAAAAGCGGCACCAAAGGTAATCATCAAAAACCATATACCAAGTTTTGCAGTTTTCCCAACATAGCCTTTATGTTCAATTGAGAAGAAGAAATAAACAATTGTAGATAAAACACCTATTATGATGATGATATTTTTTAAAGAATCCCAAAATAAAAAACCTGAATCTGGGGAAATGACTATCAAAGGCATAATTGTATTTCTAATTTGGCCTAAGAAATCTGCATGTAGAAATCCAATCAGACGAATTCCCGCAGTTGTCCCAATTATAAATGCAAGTGGCCAGCGACTAATCCAACTTCCTTTGGGAGCTAATCTCCAAAGGAGCATAATTCCCATAACTAGAGGGACTAGATATATTAATTCTGCTTCAGTATCAAGCCCAGGCATTGCCCATTTTTTCACCCAATTAGGAGATAGCTTTCCAAAAAGATTAGGAACAATTGTAGTCCAAAAACCAACCACCATCCAATACCCTGCTGATACTCCGACTACTACAGATTCTGCAATCTTGTATAATGGATTATCTTTGTATAAAAATGATAATATGAATAGTGTAAAAAGTGCAGCAATCCATATACCTATTGTTCTTGACATGCTAAATTGATATTCGGTTTGATTTGGATCTTTCTCCATAGCTTNAAAATAGCTTCNTTGCGTTGCATTTTCGTACTTCGTCCAGNTTTTTTCTNNGNTTTTTCCAGATGATACATTAACCGATTCTGNTTTAGATATAGNTTTGGAATCAATTTCNACAGCTCTGACATATGCTTTACCCATTCCATGTTCACTAAATACTGCTCTCCCTGTTAAATAAATGACACCCATTAAAAGTAAAGAAATGGAAATTATTGTTTCACGCTTCATGCACTCATACCTTTTCTTTTTTCAACTATGTATATATAATTTGCCAAAATAATTAGAAGAATAATCAGTAAATGGGCAACAAGTTGTGGTCCCATTCGCCTTTTTGCTTCTAAATATTTTGGATCTGGATTTTCACCACCGTATTTATCTATTACCAGTTTTTCATACTCAGCAGCACCCTTTATAGCTCCTAATAGACCTGGCAGTTGATTCGGAATGTATGGATACAAAAGTGGCGCCTGTACCCCTGTACAACCTGCAACAATTTTTATTTTATCAGGATAAGGTGTTGAACCATATTGTACCCATTCTTTAGTACCCGCATAGCCTGCACTTACATTTATTACAAGATCAAAGTCTTGAACACTTTCAATTTTTTCCATCATCGGTATATCATCAATACTGGTACCTATGTCATCTGTAGTAAATAATTCACGTAAATCTGTAACAATAACCTTAATTACACCTTCATTTCCTGGTTTAAAGCCAAGATTTACATAATCCTTTCCATATAAAAGGGTTGGAAAATCCTGATGAATTACTTTAGCAATTGCATCATCAATCATTTGCGGGCCTACAGGCCAAAGNGCCATAAAGTACATTTTTAATTTTTTTTCTGAACAATGTNTAACAAATGCGGTAGCCATAGGACCCAATTCTCCTTCACTTGCTGGATCAAAATCAAATGATAAAAGTACGGGGTCTCCTTCATTTAAATTTTCTATTGATTCAAAAACAGATTTAGATAATAATGTAGGTACTTCAGGAAAAGNTTTTCCAGTTTTTGCAATAATATAAATAGGAATTGAAACTGAAAGGAACATAAGAAGGAATATCCATCGCTTATCAAGATCTTTNAANAAANTATACATCTTTTAATCTTCTCCTGAANCAAGATAGGAACGATCAACTCCAAGCAATACTTTTAATGAAGTTGAAGCGATTCCAAGCGCAATACCTATCATAATGGCCCTATTCCCAGCTGTATTAAAAACACTCATAATATAGACAGTTAGATTTTCTATTCNAAGACCNGACATCCAATCTGGAANCCATGCTGTTANATAAACACCTGCAAANGTTCTACCAAGNAATATAATAAAGGCGGTACCAAGAAGTANTATTGCTTCTATATTTTTTGCACGGAANGCTCTAAATGCTGCTGAAGAAATATAAAACGCTAACATGGCAAACATGGTAGCGGTCAAGGGTTTGAATGCATATTCATACAGCCACCAAAATGGACTCCCAATTTCTCGATAATGTCCAGATAACATTATATCTGGATACTGCGGATTTGGATTAACTCCAATTTTTCCTAATCCAACAATTAAAGTTGCAAGAAAAGCGNAAATGGTTATAGCAGAATAAGCCCACCCAATGCTTCTATCAGAAATCTTTTGCAAATGAATTTTTAACAGGTTACCTCCTCCTAAAATAAAAGCTATAGAAGCTAAAATATCAAACCAGATTGCTGCTACTTCACCCCATCCCTGGGTTGCNGGAATAAAATAAGCAATAATCAAAATAAACCCACCCAAAGCTGTGATTAATAATGGGATGTTTCTTTTCATATATTCTATTAACCTCTCATTACGTAAGAATTACAGATTTTAGATATTCAGCTGCTGAAATAAAAGTACTACCAAGTGTTGTTTCTATTCCAATTAAGGAACCTAGTGTTAGAAGAGTTGCCCCTATAATGATACCGGCAGCTACGATAATTTTTCCAATATCCTGACCTTTAAGACTGCCTATTTGATCTGGTTCACCAGATAAATAAGCAGATGCAGCAAAAAATTCCTCTCCAATTAATGTATAATCGCAGGCTGCAACAAAAAATGGTAATTGTGCAGGCATGGCTGTACCAGCTACCTGAATAGCGCCTATTGTATTTCCAGTTTCAGCAAGAATAAGGGATTCTGCAAAAAATGCACCCATATAAAAACAGGCCGCTGGTTTTTCACGTACCATCATTCCTTGAACATAAGCAACATAACCAAATTGTTCATCAGTAACATAATATACAAGATCCTGATTATAGGATTCGGGTCTTCCTGCAGTTAAAAATGAAGCTTGTATAGTTTCACGAGCCGCTGTCATTACGAGCGATCTACTGGTTGGAACTTCAACTTTCGCATCATATTCAGCTGCCACCTTTGCAACTCTTGAAAGAACTGTCATCCCAGCAATTGTTTGAATTTCATTCATATCCTGAATACCAGGAATAAATAGAACCGATCTACCCATTTCTGTAGCCCTTCCCACCGCTTCATCCACTGCTTCTAAACCTGCAATCTTTCTAATTTGAAGTGGACGTCCTTTTCGAGCATGATATATCCAGTATATGACAGATCCACAAAATATTACAGTAATAATAAATAAAGGAAAACGCCTTCCATCAAACCATTGACGGATAGGTGAAATATAGGCAGAAGTTTGTATTGGATTCGAAATATTACCTTTCTTATCTATAGAATGCACTCTAAAACTATATAATTTTTTTCTTTCTAATTTATCAACAGTATAATTGGCGGTTCCGGCATTTACCTTATTAACAAAATAAAAATTGTCTGGGTCATTATAATCAGACATTGATATTGAATAAAATGCCACATCATCTGGATCATCTTTTGATATTTCCCATACNAGNTCAATNTTTTCCCCATGATCCCAAGGATGATCTGCAGCACGAAGATTACTTGGTGGGGAAATTGCTGATTCATTTAGTACTTGGCTGATNAAGGTAGTGTTTATTATTGTAAAACAATAGAAAAAGAAATGGGAATATTTTATATTCATTTTAAATCATGTCCTTCTATTCTTTCTATATTGGCTCTAGGCACAGTTAGAATATCGCTATTCTCCACAATAACTTCCAGAACGCGAGTTTTTGTTCCAGACTCCAATTTTTGAGGACTAGAAGGTAAGGAAAATACCTTTCCAATTTTCCCAAAATATGGATCACGAATAATTCTTACAGGGGAATCAATTTCTAGTATACCTGAATCATTGTTTTTATCAAAATCAGGAGTTGGTACAGAATTATCCAAAGGAATAACTATGGATGGGCGTATTACTCCTGCTCTAATTTGCGTGGAACCATTAATGGATGCTTCTATTCCAGCACTTCCTTTNAATAANGAAAAAGTTTGCTCAGCCATAGATATATCACCAAAACCTTCCGTAATAATTAAGGTTATTCCAAGTTTTTCTGAACCTGTAATAGCCACTCCAAGATCATATCCAAGTATATCTTTTAGATCATGATCATCAATTCCACCAGATACAATTCCAGCAGCACCTATATCTATAGCTTTTTCAACCGCATCCGAAGTCATCCGAGCTCCGCCAATAATTATAGAATTTTTCATATCTACATGGATTTTATCAGCTGTCAGTTCATCATCAGGAGTTTTACAAGCCATTATAATATTTCCAAAAGTTTCACCACCAATTCCAAAAATCCCTTGGATAAATGAAACATCTGCTTCAATTATAACGCCTTGATTTTCTATTATTTCAATAATATTTCCTGGCATAAAAGCCATAATATTTATTGGATGGGGTTTGCCGCGTAATATGATTTGGCCTGTAACATCTGAAATAGTTTCAACGGTACCGCTGAAGGGTGATTTATATACAGTTTTAAACATACCAAATATTCCTTTGGTCTCTGCCAGTATTTCTCCTTCATTAATTTTTTCACCAAGTTTTACAGTTACACATTCCGGAACATCTCCTGGAGGCATAGATAATTGATTAGCCAGATTGATTGGAAAAATATCACCTGGCATAAATGTTTCTGCTACAATTTGTTTAGAATCTACAAGGTCTCCTAGCTTCACCAAAACCTTGCCTGGTATAGGGAGAATTCTTTTTTGGGTAAGTGTCGCAAAGCGAGTTACCTGGAGTCCTGGTGTATAAGCATGAGCCTTTTTTGATGAATCTTTAGTTGAATCCTTTGATGGAGTATTAATTTCAATTTTAGGGTAAATAAGCAAATCATTAATCCAAGTATTTACAATTTGCATATTTTCGTCTGAATTATCTGCAAATGATAATGGTCTCCCTCTTGCATCAAAAATAAGACCAACTGTTCCACCTCTAATTTTTTTTGTAATGCTTTTTCCAGGGCCTAAACCCATATCAAAAGCCTTAGATGGTTGAATTGTTATTTCTGCCTTTTCATCCATACCTAGAGGAAATAATTTAATATTTCCAAAAAGCATTTCACCTTCTTCNTTGATTGTTGNTGATTTAATAGTGTACTGAAAACACGGNTTTNCTTTTTTATCNACTCCTCTTGGTGAAACAACTGTTCCNAGATAAATTAAACAATCCTTTTCAAATACATCCATTGCGGCCTGTTTGTGCACCTGAGATAAAACTCCTAGATGAGGCATCATAAAAATACTATCCTTGGCTAAGGAAGTTATTCCTTCTGGTTGGAAGGAATCAATAAGCATCATTGCAGTTTGCTGCATCTGGGGGGCATGAGATAGGACTCCTCCTGATGCAACCAATAGATCAAGCTTTATATTGTCAACTATAGTTTGTCCTCCAACTTCTTGGCTAAAAGTATCTCCAACCGTTCGTTGCTGTTGAATACCCTTTAGTGTTGTGGCAAATTCTTTATGTTGAACATAAGCTAGTCGGAGTGCTTCTCTGGCNACTGATTGTTCAAAGATAAGAGCTTCAAGAGATTGAGGAATTGTGGTGGGCCGAATCATTTTATTTTTTACACGATTACGGAGTTCTCTTTCATCCATTTCCACATGTATCCAACGCATTATATTTTCCATCGTTGCTTCAGCGCAAACATTAGAAATAGAATAACTCATACCGAGGTTTGCACTTACTGTTCTATTAAAAATTCCATCAAACACACTAAAAACATCTGTAGTAGCTCCACCAATATCTACCCCNACAACATTAATCTNACGTTTTTNAGCNATCGTTTGNAAAATATTTCCAACGGCACCAGGTGTAGGCATAATAGGNGCATCAGTCCATTCNATAAGTTTATTATAACCTGGGGCATGTGCCATTACATGTTCAAGAAATAGATCATGTATAGAATCACGCGCCGGACTTAGGTTTTCCTGTTCTAATGTTGGTCTCAGATTTTCAACAATTGATAATTCAAAATCATCTTTAAATATTTGTTGTATATTATTGGATGCCTCGTTATTTCCTGCATAAATTAGTGGAAGTTGATATTCTGCACCGAATCTCGGTTGAGGTTTGGCAGGCGCAATTAATTCAGCGATTTTGACCACATGAGTCTTTGTTCCACCATCTGTACCGCCAGAAAGTAAAATCATATCGGGCCTGAGTTCTCTAATTCGCTGGATTTGTTCATGCGGTTGTCTCTTATCATTTGAAGCTATTACATCCATTACAATTGCACCAGCTCCTAAAGCAGCCCTCTTTGCGCTTGCCGCAGTCATCTCCCTAATTACACCAGCAACCATCATTTGCAAACCTCCGCCAGCACTNGAAGTGGAAATGTAAATATCGCAACCNTTTTCTCCTTTNGCTGGTGTAATTATTTTTCCATCATGATTAATTAACTTTCTTCCTGCTAATTCTGCAACTTCAGTCACTGCATTCAATACACCAACAGTAACATCAGCAAATGGCTCTTCTACTGTCGATGGAGCTTCTCCCCGATGCGTTTGTCTATATTGACCATTTAATTTTTGAATCAGAATTGCCTTAGTGGTGGTGCTACCGCAATCCGTAGCTAGTATAACCTTAATATTATTAATATTATCCAAGTTCATTATTTTCTATATTGTTTTTTTCAATTATAAAAAGATAATACTATCCTTTTTTCTTTTGCGGATATTTATCTTGCTCATCTTGAATCTTTTTTATTTGACCACATAAATAATCAACGCTACCTCTTTTTTCCAAAAAAGCAGTGAANTCAACATATCCATCTCTTTTTAAAACTGTAGTAATAATCGGTTGAAAAAAATGCAATAACTGGGATCCTATATAATTCAATGGTCGAAATGTCTCTAACATAATCTGTGCTGGAAGTGCCAAATGGCGCTTAACCACTTCACGACAAACTTTATCAATAATTAATTTTTGTTTTTCATTAGGTTTAAAAGATTCAGAATCATCTATTGAAAATGCGTGTTTTAGTGTATTTTTCATTAAAAATTCCAGTGAATATTAATTATAAATTGATGGGAATTAATTATATTAAAAAAGAGAATGGATATAAATAAATATCGATGGACTTGCAAAAATCATTGAGTCAAATCGATCTAATACTCCGCCATGTCCAAGAAGTAAATCACCAGAGTCTTTAATTCCAGCGTTTCTTTTCAATAAGGATTCATAAAAGTCTCCTACCTGTCCAAATATTCCTACTATAACACCCATAGTTATGGCATTATTGAAATTNAATAATGCTCCTAAAGAGTCTANTTTNTGAAAAATATAAAATACAAGAATCGCTGCTAAAAGNCCTGATATACTGCCAAGCCAAGATTTATTGGGACTAACTCTAGGAAATATTTTTTTTGATCCCCAAATTGATCCTATAACAAACGCTGCTGCATCACAGGCCCATACTGATGCTACAATGGCAAATGTAATATTTGCATCCATTACATAATCAAAATTCCGCAGAGAAATGCATGTCCCCAAAAGAATTGGAATATAAAAAATACTATACAAAAGCAATGAGATATTTTTTGTTGGATTTTCTTTAATAATAAATAATTGCCAAATATATATAAATAGAATAGTAAGGACTAAAATACCTATTAATTGCAAGGTATTTAATTGGGGTTGTTTATGGAAAAATCCTGCAATAATAATAGAAAATATATATCCTATTATTTCTGTATCCTTGTTATTTAACATTGTAACNNTATAGAATTCATATAAACACAGAACCATAACTGTTAAAATGAAAAGGGTATAAAAATAACTACCAAGCCAAATAAGGAAGAGCCATGATGGTATGCCAATTAAAATAATTAANTAACGTCCTTTCATTAAATTCATATTAAAANNNATACATTGTTATANTAATACTTTGAGAGCTTTTTCAATTACCCTTACATGTATTGGAGTGCGACCTAAAATTTCTCCATCAATAGTTATTGGACAGTCNTCAATTGGNATNACAGTNAACTCCTTTACCTGTCGGTAATCTACAATNTGATCAATAATGTGTTTNCCACTGAAAANTTTTGGAAATAATCTTAANAGTTTTATTCTGCTTGCTTTTCTNGCAATTATTANATCAATCATACCNTCATTAAGTNTTGCAAGAGGAGCCATTTTCATGCCTTTNCCAGTATGAATAGTATTGCAGCCCAATACAAAGCAAAAATCATCTATAAATACACTACCATCAATNTTTATCTTTGCNAGACGTTGTNNATGNCTTAATACTTCNATTATAGCTGCAATATTATACCTTTGCNCACCNAGCCACCTTAATTTTTCNGCTAACATTGTTATATCGGTNGGCATTCCCCANCCAACNACATTAAAACTATANAGAATTTCACCATTGCTATTAATTTCAGNAATATCGATATCTCGGGATTTTCCNGAGACTATTCNTTTTGCNGCANTTANGGAATNTAGNCAGTNTAAGTCATGCATATAAGAGTTNCCAGTGCCTCCTGTAATCAATCCAATTGGTAATTTTTTTTTATCTGGACGTTTAAACATACCATTTATGATTTCNTGCATGGTNCCATCTCCTCCTATAANGCATAATCCATCATACCCTTTGTAATCTAATTTATNTGCATAATCCTGCGCNTGCCCTGCTTTATTNGTTTCAANTATTTTTAAATTTATATNATGATTNTGAAAAATAGGTTTTACTNCCTCAAGNATTGATTGTCCTNNTTTTTGTCCGCTATGAGGATTTACAATCATANATATATTCTTCAAGANTTATTTTNCCTGTGTTTCATATATTTGTTGTCTCCCCATTCAATNACTTCAATTTTAACTTTCGTCGTACCTTGGTTTACAAATCCAAGTTTCTTTGCAGCTCCGTATGAGCAGTCAAGTATTCTTCCTTTTATATAAGGACCTCGATCATTTATCCTTAATATTAACGATTTTCCATTCTCATGATTTGTAACTCTACAAATAGTATTTAGTGGCAGTGTTTTATGAGCAGCGGTAAGACCATACATATCATAAACNTCTCCATTAGCNGTAAGTTTACCATGAAAATCTTCNGCATAAAAAGANCTGATTCCATTCATNATTTTTNTATGTTTANAATTTGATTTATAATTTTTNGNNTTNANTNTTTTTNNTTGATGANNTTTGCTATTTGNTCCTTCGTTAATTCNNTACCNAGGAGAGNTGGAACANCCAAATNGAATNATACAAATTGAAAGGAATATATTAAATATTATTTTCATCGATCTGNCGCAAGGCTTCAAATACAACAATACCAACACTGTTCGCAAGATTCAAGCTACGTATATTGAGGTTTTTAATCGGAATAGTACAGGTGGAATTCCAATGAGCTTTTAATAATTTTTCATTGATACCAGCAGTTTCACTTCCAAATACGATAAAATCATTGGCCATAAATTTCCTTGAAGTGTATGAATATGGAGATTTAGTCGTTAAAAGATGAAATCGATTGTATTCTACCATATTTTGGTGATATTTGTTTAGGTCCGGATAATATTCAAAATTAATATGTTTCCAATAATCCAGCCCAGCACGTTTCATTTTTTTATTATCCAAATCAAATCCAATATCACCAACGATATGTAAATTTGTTTCTGTAGCTGCACATAAACGGCCTATATTACCAGTATTAGGAGGAATTTGAGGCTCATACAAAACGACAGTAAGCATTACAGTTTTCTATTAATCCTGGGTATGCAAAATGGATCCATTACTAATGATGTAGCCATACCAAATAGAATTGCGCCTTCATCTTTGACAGCTTTGACATGATCAATTGAAGAAATACCTCCGGTAGCCATTATAGGTAATTCCATTCTTTTAAATAGTTGAACCATTTCTATTATTTTTGGGAAAATCATTGGTCCAGATAAACCACCGCCAGGCATAGAAAAATCTTTCTTATTAATTCCAACTTCATTGATTGTTTTATATTGAGTATTTCCAGCATTTATAAATATCTTTGGATAATCTCCTACAATTTCGCCTATAATTGAAAGTGATTTAAATTCAGAGTCTGGAGAAACTTTCACTCCAATAACCTGAGAAGTAATCTTGCGTACCGCATTAAGAACAGTATTTAAATTTTCTAAATCATCAGCCAGAGATTTTCCTGTATCAGTATTTGGACAACTAATATTTATCTCTATAAAATAATTATTCTTTTCTCTTAGTCCTTTGATTAATTTTTTAATATTGAAAATATATTCTTCTGGCGAATCCCCTCCTATACTGATACCGAGAGGCCTTCCATACTCCCATATTTTTGAATTAGATATTTCATCTATAAATTTTTCAATCCCTGGTCCAGGCAACCCCATGGAGTTTAATAATCCTGAATGTCCATTAGATTTTATTTCTTGTAGGCGAGGACGTTTATTACCACTTCTTTCTTCTTTTTTTATGGTTTTAAAAGTAATACTTCCTAAACCTAAGTTTAACCAAAAATCTAAAATTTTTATTTCAGATTTAAATGAAGCAGCGGTAAGTGGTGATGGAAATTTTAGATCAAAGAGTTCCACTTCTATATTTTTTGGAATTTGGTAATTGAAAACATATGGAATTGATGTCGTAATAATTACTAAAGATTTATCTCCAAAATTAACAGCAGACTCAAGATCAAGAGGAATAAAGAAAAACTTCTGAAAAGAATATATTACTTTTGTTGTTATTAAACGTATCGATCTATAAAAAAATGATAAGAATGATGTCGTCAATTTTCTATTTTATTATCTTTGTTAACATTTGAAGTATCTGGATTTATTTCTGAGATAATCAATTGCAAGGTTTTTAACCTATCTTTAGCTGGGATGGCTTGATCAGAATTAGGATGATTATCTTTAATCCAGGAATAATATTTTACAGCGCTATCAATTTCAGCTGAATTATCAAATTCAAAACCAAGAAAGTAGGCGGCAGAACTTGATAGCTCACTCTGAGAAAAATAATTAATTATAGTTCTAAATGATTGCCTAGCTGAATCAGGATTATATAACCACTGTTTTTCTGCTTTTCGATAAAGTAATTCTTCGGGCCCGTCAATTATTTCTATTCCGGAACGAAGATGTGATGAAAAATCTGAGTTAGGATATTTATCTAACAAAGTCTCTTCATTTTGAATAGCATTTAGTGTATCTCCTAAATTTCTATAGATTAATGTCAATGTAAATAAAGCTTTTGAATGAAATGGAGAATCAGAATGTTCATGAACTATCTGATTAAAATAACCAATTCCTTTATCAAGTCTTTCAAAAGTAAACGCCTCTAAATCTCCCAATTGATATAAGATTTCTGGTTTAGATTGTTTAGGTATAGTATTTAATTCTTTTAGTTGGGTTGTATCAGAATTGTTTAAAGCTAAAGAGTCAGTTGAATCTATTAAAATTAGCTCCAAGCTAAACTTTTCTAAATTATCTAAAGATGTTAAATATTTATCAATAGATGTGATTTTACTGATGGATGAAGGTTTGTAAATAGATTTTGCTGATTCTTTACTAACTTGTTTATAATAGTCTCTTGCCTTTTTCGGCTCCCATTTTTCATCAGAATATATTTGGCCTAAAAGATAATAAGCCTCTGCTGATACTGGTGTACGTTGTCTATCGTTTACAATTGTTAATAATCTGTTTACAGCTTCATCAATTTCTCCTTGATGTTTGTATAATTTTGCAAGCTCAAGTTCTAGATTCCCACCTATATTTTTAAATTTTTCATTAGTCAGCATTGTTTTTAATTTTCTGGAAGCTGATCGATAATTATTGTTTAAGCGTAACATTTTTAATATTTGAAGATGGGCGTGTTCTACCTTATCCTTAGCCAGTGAATTTGTTATTACTTTTTCATAAGCTGAGTTGGCAATTATATAATTACCTTTTTTAAATGCTAATTCTGCTAACTGACCATAGATTACGCCGCGTTGAGCACGGTCTTTTGTAATTTTTGCACCGCGCTCAAGATGATCCAATGCTTCTTCAGTTCTTGATTCTTCCAGTGCAATATCTGACAGTGATAAATGACACCTTGCTTTGATTCTATTATCTTTTGAAATTGTCAATAATCTTTTTAATTCTAGAACTGCTACTTGAGAACTACCTTTTTTCCACTTGCAGAGTGCCGCCCAGTAATTTGCTTCATGAATTTGATTCTCATTTCCATTTTCTATTGCCTCATTAAGATGAGATACTGCAGTTTCGTAATCCTTTCTATAATATGTAGCTTTTCCCATAAGAAGGTAAGCATCAATTCTCCAGCGAGAATCTGGATATTTTGATAACGATTTTTGGCATTTTTGAATAGTTTTCGAATATTTATCCATTGCTGACAAAGGAATTGCTTTTCCTTCTTTCTCTAACCTTATTTTCTCAGCTTCGTTAAAATATTGTTGCGCATTATAAAGTGTATTGAAATAAGCGCAGGATGAGAAAATTAGTATAAAACTAATAATCAGGATATTATTATGTCGAAAAATTGTACTCATAAGAAAAGAAATTTACTTATTTGCTTTCATGGAGAGTAAAAAATAATTTGAGACCAATGAGAAACACTTTTTTTTGTACAGTTACGTTCTTTTTTTTGCTAAATATCAACTTAGCGCGAAATCTTTCTGACCTTGAATCTTTCGGATTCATAGATATAAAGACTGATAGTATGGATGTTCCGTTTTTTATTGATGGTATTTTTGTTGGGTCCCATCCTTTGGAAAAACCAATTCCAGTTATACCAGGCTTTCATGAAGTAGGTTATATACCTCCAGAAATACAACATAAAAAAGTTAGAGAAAATTTAACTGATGGTCTAAAACGTGTTTATGTTGCCTCCAATGATACACTTGAAGTATTTCTATTTTATGACCATTATTTAGCTCAAGTACAGGCAATGGAAAAAGAATTTAAACTCCAATCAGTAATGGGGTTTGGTCTATTTGGAGTCTTACTTTTTCTATTATTTGTTATTACTTAATATTCATAGTTTGAGTAACAATACTTTTTTATAAATTCAAGCATGGATTCGCATCATACTTTTGAAGATGGTTTAAAATACAAGCCAGATTATTCTTGGCCAGAAAAAGGATCAAAAAGAGATTGCCCAAAATGTAATAATTCTCTTGAACTTTTAGAAAATAAAGAAAACTACTATGGGAAGCCATGGTGGTGCGCTCCTTGTCAATGGCAATATTCTGAAGAAGATTTTAAGTCAAGTTTAAAAGATTCAACAGAATAAATCTTAATTAAGCTCGTGGCATTATAGGAAGTTCTTTTTTTAAGCTATCTACTACCCAGTGTACAACTGCAGCATCATCCAGATATCCGTAGTTAGGGATAATATCCGGAATTTCATCTTCTTCATTACAAAAATAAGAAATAGCAAATAAAATTCGTCTAATCGAATGATGTGGAAGATCTGGATATAGTTCCAATATACCAAGGAGGTCAGATATATCTTTTATTAAATTAGCCTCAATATTATTTAAATCACCTTCATCTATCATTGATGAAATCTTCGGGCCTATAACACTAAGTATTTGATTTTTACTATCTAAATCAATTTTTTCAATTAATTTATTATAATGTTGTTTATCTTTTTCGCTAAGTTTGAATAATTTAGGGTCAGTCATATACTAAAATTGAATTAAATCAGGTGAAAATACAATGTCTATCGAACATGAAATAAAAACACGTCTTGAAAATAATCTAGACCTTCTCCATTTTGAATTAAAAGATTTTACAGGAAGGCACTTAAACCATGAATTGCATGAAGGAGGTTTTCATCTTGAAGCAATAATTGTCTCCAATAGTTTTGAAGGTTTAACATTGATAAATAGACATAAAAAGGTTTATGAAGCCATGGGTGAGCTTATGAAACATGAAATTCATGCGCTAAGTATGAAAACTCATACTAAATCAGAATGGGATAAAATGTAGTTTGTCCTTGTTTCGAAAAAATAGTTATGGAAATATAACAATCCCTGAAGAAATGTCTCCTTTAGAGTCGGTCACGCATCTATTTGCAGCTGTTCAATTATCAGATGGACAGACTGGATATGAAGAGCGTGTGTCTTGGTTTAAAGCTATATCTGAACTTTTCCCAGAGCATTCTGAGCAAAGGGCTGAAAGGTTTTTAAAAGAAGCATACAATATGCTAAACTCTAAGAATAGTAAGGATCGTGAAGGATATATCATAAAATTATTGGATAGGATTAAAGTGTTAATGCCTAAAGGTGAAATAAAAAAACTATGCTTGAAAATTAGCAGACTGATTGAAGCCGACGGTATTGTTATGTCATCCGAGATTGAAATTGTTCAATTAATTTCAAGTCATCTTGGAATAAAAATCCATACGGATAACTGATTATTTAATAAATAACATTTTTTTCGTATAAGCAATATCATTCGCAGTTATAGTATAAAAATAAACACCATTCGGGACAATTTTTCCTTCTTGATTACGTGAGTCCCATTTTACTCTATGCCACCCAGATTGTTTAATATTATTAATTAAACTTCTGATTATATTACCTTTAACATTAAATACTTCAAGTGTTACTTTTGAATCCTCTTTCAATCGAAATTCTATGGTTGTAAATGGATTAAATGGATTTGGATAGTTATTAAGAATAACATTTTGCGGGATAATTTCTAGGTTATTATCATTTGCAACAAAATGATCCGAAGTAATTTTAGCTCTAATATTGAATTCATTATTACTTTGGTAAAAATTAATTCCGTTATTTGAATAGTATGACATACCCTCATTTTGATATTCTATACAAATCGATTTAGAGTTCGTTCCGTAATCAACAACGATAAAAAATTCCTGCCCGGAGTCAATATTTATTGAATCAATTTCAACCGATACCCATCCCCTATCTACTACAGATCCATTTGATTCATTTATTAGAGTACCAGGGATTGAACCATCAAATGAATCATAAATTTTCATATTCCATTCTGAATTATAATCCATGATTCCAATATCAATTTCTGTTAAATACCCTGATGTATCTGCTGAAAATAAAACTGCTGCAAAATTGTTACCTCCAGAGCTAGGTATATACCAACCACTCATTCCCGAATGATCATAAAGAATTGCATATCCATTCCTTGATTTTAATTGCAAATCAGCGGTCATTACAGAATCTGAATTACTAATATTAGAAATACCTATACCTGTAGGATTGTTGTTAATACCAAATGAATTCGGGTATGAATTACTATCGAAATTATAATTGTTGGATGACCCTGGATAGACATCTCCATTATCTCCTCGATTGATCAAACTATCCAGATCATCATAACCGTCTGCTTCTTCTAGATCAACCAATTTATTTAATTCATTATCATTTGCAGATCCTAGACTCCAGCTATCATGCCCAAATCCTTGATTTTCATTAATATGGTAAATAAGTAGACCAGAACCTGGAATTTCAGCATCAAAACTAAATAATTGTCGATTTTCAATTAAAAAATATCTACTTTGAAAATAATCATCTTCCCATATTTGAACTGCAAATGAGTTGTTTTCTATCTGTGGTATTTCAATATTATAGATATTGGAAGAAAATACAGTAGGATTCAGCCAACCCAATTGCTTTTTACACCAAGCCGACATATGTGCAGGAGTGTCACCTCCAAAACCATTATGAGAACCAGCGGCCATTAAACACCAATTTCCGACTCCTTCTGAAGAATCATCTCGGTCATATAAATCAGGTAATCCTAATATGTGACCAAATTCATGTGCATATACACCAATCGGACGAATTATACTGTTGTTACAATCTCCTCCGCCATAAAGTTCCGGAGAAACAAAATAGCTACTTACAATTATGTAACCGCCATTAGCAGATGCGTCATTTGTTGTATATTCATTAGTTCCAAGGCTGCTCGCATGGGGCCATAAATTATCATTACCTGGATAGATTTCTGCGCCACAACCTGAATAAACTATTGCAATACCATCTACATATCCATCATCATCACCGGAATTTGGTATATTATCGGGGCCATCATTATCATACTGACTATAATCAAAATCAGCATCTGCCATTTGAGCAATTTCTGAAACAAATAATCTAGTATTATTTTTAGCCTGATTCATTGTATAGGATGATTCATACCATCCACCAGCAGTACCATTAACGGTAAAGCTTCCATAAGAAATTTCGTTGTAATATTCCTTCATGGATCCGTCAGGGTTATTATCAAATAAAAGATTTTGAAAATCAATAGCGGAAAAATAGACAGAACTCACATCAGCGTATTTGCCTAATAGAACAGGCATATTGAATTCTAGTTGAGCATTTCGGAATGATTGCTTTTTAAATTGATTTATCTTTTTGATCCATCCAGGGTCTCCATATCGTAATCCAATTTCCTGATTATACATACTTTCCCAAAATTCATCAGGAAAATCCCCGATATTTGGTGGATTAATAGCATATAAATTGAATGATGTGAAGGTACAAAATGAAAAAATTAAAATTAATCTTAAATATCTAATCTTAGGTATCATTTAATTATTGGGAAATTAACCTCTGACAAATACAGGACTGTATTTGTTAGAAAGTTCATTGTTAAACTTATATCCATCCCATTCAAAATCCTGTAAAAACTCGGGGTTTTCTATTTTATTCGATACTATAAACCGTGCCATTGCGCCCCGTGCTTTTTTCGCAAAAAATGAAATAATTCTAAGTTTACCCTTTTTAACATCCTTAAAGACTGGTGTCCAAACAGTTGCTTGAAGTTTATTTAAATCAATAACTTTAAAATATTCCACTGATGCGCAATTAATAATAGCTTTGTGTTGATGTAACTCCAGTGATTTATTCAATGATCTGGTTATATCTTTGTTCCAGTATGTATAAAGGTCATTGCCATTATCATGTTTTAATCTCGTACCCATTTCCAGTCTATATGGCATGATCAAATCCAATGGCCTTAGCAGACCGTACAAACCTGATAAAATTCGAGTATGATTTTGACAAAATTCAATATCATCCTTAGGCAATGATTCTATATCAAAACCAGAATATGTATCACCAATAAAGGAATACATTGCCTGTCTGGCTTTATCAGCATTAAAAGGAATGCTCCAGTTTTGAAATCGCTCCCAGTTTAAAATAGATAGATTTTCACTTATGCTCATAAGATCTGATAATCTATCTGGTTCAAATTCCTTCAGGATTGTTACAAGATTACTTGCTGAATCTAAAAATTCACAAGTACTATGCTGTAATCCATCCATAGCCTTACAATCTTTTGATAGTTTTTTTGCGGGAGAAATAACTGTAATCATAATAATTGCCAAATCTTTACAATACAATGTTAAACACTCTAACATGAATATTCATAAAAAAACACTAATTTAAAATTGATATATTTAAATTGATAACCAGATCAAATAAACATTGTAAAAATTTCTCTAAATCAACAAAGATTTAATTTTATCTCTTTTTCAAATATTTAGTTTGGCATTTACCACATACATAGGTACCTCTACCTGATATTTTGTGCTTTTTAATTGTATGGCCACATTGTAAACAAGGTTTACCAACTTTACCAAAGATACAAAGTTCATTGCTATATCTTCCACTTTGACCATTTAAAAAAGAAAAATCGATAATTGTTGTACCATTAGCATTTATTGCGTCTTGCAATATTCTTTTTATATTGAAGTGTAGTCTGGAGACTTTGGTAGAAGGAATTGCATTTGAAATAGAATAAGGATGTATTGCAGAAGCCCAGAGACTTTCATCAACATAAATATTTCCTAAACCAGCCAAAAAGGATTGATCAAGGAGGAGAGCTTTAATATTTCTTTTTCTTCTGTTCAATTCTTTTCTAAACCAGTTAATAGTAAAATTTTCTCCTAACGGTTCTGGTCCGTGTCTCTCATCAATTGGTTTTAAATCATTGTAAAAGTAAATACGACCAAATTTTCTTGTATCTTCAAAAATAAGCTTTTTCCCACTATCTAATTCTATTATCGCGCTTGTATGCTTCGGTATTTTTCCAGAATTGAGAAAAAATAATTTTCCTGTCATTCGAAGGTGAATTGCTATTATAAAAGATTGAAATTGAAATATTATAAATTTTGCCCTGCGGGTAACATCTAATATCAAGCTTGAATTGTTCTTAACAGAAATATCGCTTGGTCTGAAATTTGAAAGCACTTTTGGCCATTTTGGTTTAATCCGATTTATTCGATCACCGATCAGATCATCCCTCAAAAATTTTACCACTGTCTGAACTTCAGGAAGTTCAGGCATTTTTTATCCTTTCGTCCAATATATTATTAGAAATTTTTCCCATATAAATAACAATAATTATACCGATAAATGCCAAACCATAATGAATACTAGTAAAAACCATTCCTAAAATAATGTTGTGATACTCTACTATCCACCCCGATAATAATGCGCTTCCAACAACCATTAATCTCGTATATACACCAAGTATAGTTTGCACCCTTCCCATAATATCATTTGGAATATTTTCCATAAATACAGTGCGAATAATACTACGTGCAGAATTATTGTGTAGGCCCATAAAAAAATAAGCTACAGATGCTAAATATACTGATCTTGCAAGTGGAGTTATAAAACACATTAATCCTGCTATAATGTAGCAAAACATAAGGGATTTTCTTCGACCTAGACGATTATTTATTTTTGATACAGCTACAGTAGAGATTAATGCTCCTATACCATACAAGCCATCCATTAGTCCGTAACCCCAGGTTCCAGCCAAAAATACATCTTTTGAAATTGTAATTGTGAGAACAGAAAGTGCACCCCAGATAGCAACATCAGATAAAATTGTAAAAAGTCCTAGTACTAGAATTATTGATTTTTCTTGTAAATACACAAAACCCCTTGTAATAGCTTTTAATAATTTTTCCGATGTTGCATTTGTATTGGTTTTTTTAAATGGCGCCATAGCAATAAGCAATCCAGAAATAAGATAGGCTAAAGCATTAATAACCAGAGCTAAGATAGGACTGTAAAAATGAACAATTATACCACCTATTCCAGCACCTAAAAGTGAGCCAACCTGGTAGCTGGCTGACAATAATGCATTAGCAGGAAAATAATCCCTTTCAGAAACAAGTTCCTGTACAAACGCTTGGGCAGTCGGCCAGAATAAGGAATTCCCAAGTCCCATAAGAATAGTTACTGGATAAAGGTAAGTAATATGAAATCCAGATCGATCCAAAGTCAAAATAAATGCTATGATTATTATTAAACGATAAACATCTAAAAATACCATCAACCATTTTCTATTTACTTTATCAATAATAATACCAGAAAATATAGCGAGGATAGCACCTGGTGCTGTACCAAGCGCCATAATCTTACCGAGAGCTAATTCAGAACCTGTTTTTTCAAGAACCAACCAGCTCACTGCAACGAGATTAAATCCAAATCCAATCAAGGAAATAATATTACCGAAGAAGAATAATAGAAAAGTTGGATTTTTCAAAAGTGAGAACATTAGTTATTTCTGTTTAGACTATTATTTTTAGTTTATGAAGATTGGTTAGGATGAACTGGTGAAATTTATTGAATTATATAGAAAGGTTTTATCAGCACGGGCATTCCTAACAGGAATACCCGGCTGACTATTGCAGCTGACCTCCTTTGGAGCTCAAACTAAAGATTACCTAGTAGATTTCTCCATTGGAGGTCAGCGTACTATTAGAATTAGACAACTGATCACCTCCTTTCAAATTAGTTAGGGAAACTGCTACGTAAAGTTAAATATTATTTTCAACAATAATCAAAGCACTTAGAGTACAATATCTATAAAATACAAAATTATTCTTTTAGAATATGTATATCTGGATATTTCACCAACATTTTTTTCCATCTATTCTGTAGTCTATGAATATTTTTTTCATATTCTATATATCTATTTGTTCCATTTACTCGAACACCTATCAATTTTCTTTCCAATACTTTTTCCATCATAATTTCTGTCCATGGTAAGAATCCCCATTCTTCAATTATAGCTGGAGGGTTAGTATTATCAGGTATATTTGTAAAAATTTTTCCCGATGCAGATAAACTTACAATATAACCATCATCAAAAATGAACATAAATGATTTGTTGCTCTTAATAAAGATCCAATTTTTATCATAATAATGAAAATTTAAACCTAATTCTCTGGAATTTTTGTTATATAATAAGTTTAATTCAACAGTTCCATTAGAACGAGATATTGAGTTATTTATTTCAGAAATAATATGAGACTTGGTCTGTGGTTCGATAGTATGTATTATTTGATAATTTGAACTTAAGCATCCAGAAAAACAAAATATTATGGCAACATATAAATGAATGGTAATTCTTATAAATATTAGTTTATCTATAAAGTAATATCTGAAACTTTATTTCTATACTTTTTTTCTATTTATAATTTCCCAGATGATGCAATACTTGCTTCAAACAATGCAAGACTTATATTCTCTGTCGCGGAAAATTTGAGATGATGAGGATTGTTTCGCATGTAATGATGTACAACTGCAATGTATTGTTCCGTATTCCATTGTCTATTAAGAGGCATTAGAGCTATCCCAAGATTTTCTCCTGCTTTTTTATCAGGTATATATTCAGCAATTAAACTTGTATATAATTTTCTTGAATGTGACATTGCGCTTATAACTCCCATTATATAGGCCGTAGCAGTTTCATAATCATTATAGTCATTGATATTTTTGGAATTTTTCTTATTGAGTGAGCGATATGGATCATATCCGGTAATTGTATCTGAATAAATGAGGTTTATCAAAAAAATTAAAATGAAAATATGCTTCATTTTATCCTCCTGTTTCGTATGTGGTACATAGAATTTATAATTAATAAATAATATCATTTAATATTATCTTAATAATCCTTGCTCACTTAGCAGGCTGGGTCCCCTCTATTACTAATGTTTGACCAGTGTATCTGTAGTGGAAATTGATTCCTTTTATAAAAAAACCCCAGGTGAATACCAGAGCTTGATGATTAATCGTTAATCGCCATATGAAACGGTGTTGCCTTCAGAATCTATTTTGGTTAATCGCAAATGGTGACTCATGTTAGCCATTCCACCATCATTATAACCAAAAAAGAGAAAGCCGCCGTCAAAGGTATTTACGATACCTGCTCCCTCATTGTCGCTAGCTTCACCGCCATAATTATTGGCCCATAACAGTGTACTGGAATTCGCATTGAACGCCCATACTTTTGGTTCGATATTATTTATCGGCATAGCATATTTAAAACCCATACAGATAATGGTCTGACCATCATCTGTTAGCGATAGGGCCCGCAGCTCATCACCCCTGGATATTCCAGTACTGTAATCAGACTCATCCCATTCCCAAAGTATTGATCCGGTAGAACTCATTTTCAAGAGCCAGGCATTGATAGGATGCTGCTTCGTATGCCGCTTTCTACCAGAAACTGCATAGTTACCATCAGGTAAGGAGACAATATCCGTGGCTCTTTCCCAATAGGCTCCGCCATACTTTGCTTCCTGGATAATATTCCCTTCACTGTCTGTTTTTACAAACCACAGGTCCGTATATCCATAAAATGAGCAGTTAAAGCCATCACCTTCATGCTCGAATTCACCTACTGCAATAAAACCGCCATCATCAGCCTGCACCACAGCATTAAACTGATCTTCATCACAGTCCCCACCGTAACGTTGTGTCCATTGAATATCCCCTCCCTCACCGATCCGGGCCATGAAGGCAGATTTTTGGCTCGACACCGCTCCATTGACATACCACCACCCCACTAGTAGATAATCCCCTTCCAGTGTCTGAATAATATCCTGGCCATGATGAGGCCTGGAGTAATCCAGTTCTATTAACCATTCTGTCTTTCCAGAAGAATCAGTTTTTATCACATAGCCTGTTCCGTAGCTGGGATGTGTAGGATAGACTGAAGAACAAAGGATAAAACCACCATCCGACGTCTGGTTAACTGCAGTAGCAAACTGATACCCCTCGCCAAAGTCACCGTGTGGCTGGGGAATCTCATCGAATACTTTGCTCCAAACTTCATTCCCTAATTCGTCCACTTTCAACAGCCAGGGCCTTTTAGTCCTTTTCCCTGCAAGAACATAACTGCAGTCATTATCCAGACGGATTAGATCATACCCCGTATTTCCAGGGCCACCGACTTCCTTTGAAAATAGTGTATCCAGCCCGCAGTTTAATATATTCTGATTACCTGCTGAATTAGAGATTAGATTATCTGGCTCATCTTCACAGCTCCAAAAGAAAAACCCAATAAATAGTAATATTTTTAAAAATCTACGCATATTTAAATCTACACATACCCCCGCCCACAAACAAAAAACCCCATGAATGTGGGGCTCTAATCTTCAACATCATTTTTTGCTATTCTTTTTCTTCTTTTTATTTGATTCAAATCAATTACTATATCCTCTTCACTTGAATCTGATTTAGCGCTCATTTTTTAATTTTTTCCTTGAGATAGTGCAGCCCCAATAGCAAATCTTACACCTATGCCTATAATGCTATATTATTTAGATACGCGCCTATTGCAATACCTATCGCCAGGCTAGCAACCAATCCAATCATATTATATGTTATTTTATTCCTTACTCATTTTAAAAATATAGTTACCCTGCAATGTGTGTAATTGATGAGAAATAGAATAGGTAAATATTTTCACCCAATCCTACTTATCGTATAGCAACCTCTGAATCTGGGTATCATTATTATTTATTTATAATGGTTTTGGTTTGTATTTATTTGAAAAGAAATACCATGTAATCGTGGAAAATAATAATGTAAAACCACCTGAAAAAGTAGTTACTAAGGAACTTTTTACTCCACTCCATAAAATATGTGGAGAAATCTTTGAAATATCAGGAATAATACTTAAGGCATTATTAATTCCAACTACTGTTGCGATTATGCCAAAAATTGCGGTGACTGAACCGATTAATATTATTTTATCAGTATGGTAAGCACATTTTAAATTTTTAAATGAAATAAAAATTAATAGACATAATGATAGTAAAATGGGTATCATAAAAATCCCGCCAGAAAGTAAATATTTAATCAAAACCATTCCTTTTTTAATAAATAAATAAACAAAATCTACATGATCAAACAAAAAATATAATCCAAATAATAGGGATTTAAAAGTAATATGGTTGAAATGGAGATTAGTTAAAATTAACTCGGAAGAAAAACCCAGTATTTTCCATATAATTAACCCATTTTACCAGAATGATAATCATCAAATGCTTCTAGAATTTCCTCTTTTGTATTCATTACAAATGGGCCACCACGAACAACTGGTTCTCCAATAGGTTCTCCTGCGACTAAAATGAACTTTGTCTCATCTATTGCTGCGTTGCAGCTAAAAAAACCATCAGTTCCAAGAACAGCTAACATACTCTTTGAAACTCTTATATCAGCGTTTAGTTCTCCTTCATATACATAAACAAATGCATTCCAATTATCTTTAATAGGAATATTAATATTTGATCCTTTGTCATCCATGTGCACATCAAGATATAAAACTGCAGTATGAGGTCTGCCTGGACCCACAGTTGATTTGTATTCCCCTGAAATTACCTTAACCTTTCCTCCATCGAATATTACCAAAGGTATATCTTCTGATTGTATATCTTTATAAGATGGATCAATCATTTTTTTTTCTTTTGGAAGATTTAACCATAATTGAAAACCTCGTATTAATCCTTTAGTTTGTTCCGGCATTTCGCTATGAACAACCCCTCTTCCAGCCGTCATCCATTGAACAGAACCATCAGTTAAGCATCCTTCATTTCCAGCCGTATCTTTATGTTTGAATTTTCCATTTAACATATAAGTTACAGTTTCAAAACCTCTATGGGGATGAGGAGGAAATCCAGGTATATAATCATCAGGATCATCACTTCCAAACTCATCTAACAGTAAAAAAGGATCAAGCATATCAAGCGCAGCACTGCCTATGATTCTAGTTAGATTTACACCGGCACCATCACTTGTGTTTATACCTGCAATTAAAGATTTTATTTTTCTCATATATATTCTTATAGTATCCTTATAATAATTTTAATGCTGAAGTCATTATAGATTAAATTTCATCTATATTATCAAAAAACTTAACTGAAATGGGATTTAATTGACTAATAACAATTCCAGGAAAATGCAGTCTCTTCCTTAGAAATTATACAGAAGAATATTCAAAAAAAAATACAGAAAATCTCTTTCGCATGGACTGGGTATATTAAAAGAGTAATTTTATTTTAAGAGTACCATCTTTTTAGTCTGCTTGAATTCTCCTGCCTGAATTGTATAGATATACATGCCAGCACTAACCAGGTCACCAAAATTATTGGTAGCATTCCAACGAACCGATCGGAATCCTGCTCTCTGCTCACTATTCACTAATGACTTTATAACACGACCCATAAGATTATATATAGTAATAGTTACCATTTCATCATTTGGCAGATCATATCGTATAGTGGTAATTGGATTAAATGGATTTGGATAATTCTGATATAACGCAAAAGTTTCAGGCATCATAGCATCATCAAGAGATAGGGTCCCGACAACCATCCTGTTAGGATTGTCATCATTGCTGCCAATCGAAAAACCGTCTGAATCTTTTGCGACTACAAGCCAGTAATATTCAATATTATCATCAAGAGTTACTATGATTGATGTATCTTCAAGCAGATCACTATAATTGTAGGTAGAACTGTCTTGCCAGTCTGTAGAATATACCAGTTGATAGCGGATTTCTTCAACAGGATCAGGATCAGTTGCCTGGTTCCAGACGAACTCTACTTCCGGAGCTATACCTTCGGCATTATTCTCCGGAATAATGGTGGAAAAATTGGACGGTGCTTCCGGGAATTCATCTGTGTAAAAATATGAAGAGTCGGAATTGGATTGGGAACCTTGTATGTCTTTAGCAGTCACCATCCAAGCAAATCGAGAGTTATCACTCAGATCATCTACCGGAGTAAAACTATTGGTGTCCGTATCAGCAGAGTAAATAACCGGTAACATACCTACAGGCCACCAGTGCATTGTATAGGAAATATGATCCATTGGATCGGGGTCATAAGATTCTGCCCAGAAGAATCCTGGCGTTAAATCTGTCTGAATGCTCTCATTTATAGGTTCTAAAAGAGTAGAAGCTACGGGCGCATCATTTTGAGTATTAATTATGAAACTATAATATCCTCCGGTATTCTCTATAGAATTTCCGCTTATATCATATGCTTTAACTTTCCAGAAATAGACCTTGTTGTCTTCTACAAGACCCATTGTTTCATAAAAGCAGCTTTGCATGAATGGACCATTATAGATTACATTAAGACTATCTATGTTTTCACCCAACATAATGGTATAGTTTACTTCATCATTAATATCCGGATCGGTTGACTCTTCCCAGCAGAATGATGGATTGAAAATATTCAGAACAGCACCGTTTACCGGCTCCAATAATGAGAAATCTAAAGGAAGACTATTATCGCTATTCATAAAGAAGGACCACGTTGATGACTCTTTTACACCTCCATCATTATCCACTGCCACAATCTTCCAGTAATAGATTACATCTTCCATTAAACTGGATGCAGTATAGCTGTTGGTATTTACAGTGTCCGGTACGGAACCGGTAAGATTGGTATCCAGATAAACATGATAGAAAACGATAGAACGGCTTCTGTCATCTGGATCAACTGGAACTTCCCAGTACAGGGTGGGCGTTGAATTCGTAACAACGGATTCATGTTCCGGGCTGATTAATGAAAAGGCTTCCGGTAAATCATTTTCTGTATTCACTCTAAAACTATGATACCCGCCGGTGTTTTCTATAGATAATCCATCTCTGTCTTCCGCGATAACCTTCCATATGTAATCAGTATTGTCTTCCAGCTGAGTTGTAAATTGATAGGTAGTAATTGTATCTGTGTAAAAGGATTCAAGGTTGGATATGGTACTCCCAAACCGGACCATGTACCGGACCGTATCTTCCGGATCGGGATCAACTGATTTTTGCCAAAGCAAGGTTGGGAAAGTAGTTGTTACCTCTCCAGAGTCAGCTGGATATGTTAATGAAAATTCCGCCGGCTGATCATTAACAATATTTAGAAAAAAAGAAGCTGCATCTGATACTGCACTCTCTTCATATCCGTCATTGGCAAATACTGTCCAGAAATACTGACCATTATCGGGCAACGTTTCCGTTATCTCCCAACCAGTATTGGTTCCTTCGGTAATATTTGTTATAGAATCCAGTTTGTTAGATAAAGCGTCGTCATCATATACATTGAATGAATAGGTAAGAACATCGCTTTCTGGATCACTTCCATTAATAATATGTAGCATAACAGGCATATCCATAACATCGTTATTAACGGGTGAAACCGGTATCGGTGCGGTAGGCTCTGTATTCATTCTAAATGAAATAGAAGACCAGTCACTGTAGAAAGTACCGGAACCTGCTTTTACTCTTAGGTAATAAGTTGTGCCATCTATGAGTGTATTTCCGGCATAAGGAAAAGACGTATCACTTACGGTCACTATTCCGCTGTTCCACATATCAGCCGATGAAAACAAAGAATCTGTGGAAACCTGTACCTGATAACCGGTCTGAGCCTCATCCATATTGTCATAATATTCAAAGGTAATCATAGGGGAATGGCTTATCATGTGCTGTAAGTCTTCATCACCGCCAATATCAAGACCCTGTACCTGTACAATCCTGGGAGGAGCGTTTGAATAGAAATCATCTGTGGAGAAAAGTCCCCTCCCGTATGTTGCTGCCGTAACCAAACCATCTGAATCACGAATTTGGAACATATCAACACGAACATTTGCCAGTCCGCTATTGGATGCTACCCAGGAAGGAGACGAAGAAGAAAAATTATTTGTAGACCAAACACCTATATCTGTTGCAAGAATAACTTCACTACGATTTTCAGGATTAAATAATGCCCACCGTACAGGCATATCAGGGAGATCCCCTTCTCTTCCGATCCAGCTACTTCCGCCGTTATCAGTGTGCCAGATAGATGTAACTCCAAAATTGGAAAATGTTACCATTATTTCATTATCGGTGCTACCCAGTTCAATACAGGATATCCAGGCCGTAGGAAAGCTGTTACCTGTGATCTCAACAGAAGAAGGATTTGAAGAGTTGGCATTGTTCACTTTAAAAATTCTGCCTGAGCTTGTTCCTATATAAATAACATTTGTTGAATAATCTGATACTCTGATATGCGATGCCGTGGCACCGAGGCTGATAGCCACGTAGTCAGAATAGTAGGATGATGACACATCAACCACACGCTTAATAGTATCTGAATTCACAGCAGAGTATAATATGTCTGCATCATCATCGTAGTCCGCAGGATTAATAAATCTTCCTGAATTATCACTGTCAAGATATGTAAAACTATTTCCCCCATTTGTACTAATACGATAATTATTGTATATATAGGATGTAATCTGAAAAAGCGGATCGGTCTGATCAATAAAACAATATGCGCCATCTCCACCTGTGACTTCATTGGTACTTACAATACCGGTAGCATTTACAAATTGCTGGGTTCCGTTATCCTGGGACCCTGCTAAAAAATAATAATTTCCTGCAGTAGGGTGAGAAGCAGTACTGTAAAACTGAGTAACATTATATCCGGAATTTTTTTCTATAAAAGTATTACCCGCATTGATTGTCATATGTATTCCGCCGTCATTACCAAATACAACTGTATTCGGATATCCAGGTCTAAAAGCAAATGAATGCTGATCTGCATGAACATATTCCAATGAATAAATATTAGCATAATAATTATGCCAGGCGGATAACATGGTCCAGTTCGACCCTGAATCAGTAGATTTATGTATATCAATTCCTCCTGCATATATAATATTTTCATTGTCCGGTGCAACAGCCAGAATGAGATCATACCATGCCTGTCCCCTTGTAAAATGAACATTATCCCAGTTAAGCGGAATAGAGACATTTGACCATGTATTTCCACCGTCAACTGATTTTATAAATATCCCTATGTCATTATCTCCCGAACCTCCTGCACCTACAGCATAAATAACATTTACATTACTTGGTGCACAGACGAGCTCCATTCGATTGGCATTATTAGTAGTGTATACGGTAGACCACGATATTCCATCACCTGATTTAAGGATCTTCCCGCCGCCATTTCCCCAGGCATTATTTCTAGTCCCTGCCCATATATTATTTTCTGAATCAATTTCAAGATCGCTTGGTTGATAGAGTGTCGATCCGGAACCAGACCATACCTGAGACCATGTATATCCACCATCGGTAGAACGCAGCATACCCCTTTCACCATAGTGCCACGCACCTTCATAGTAACGCATCCCAGTAGCAGCATATACTACACCGGTACCGTTTTCATTTCTTACAACAATATCATTCACCCAATAAAATTCATCTGTACTGGTCAGCCTTGACCAAGTGGTTCCGCCATCCGTGGTTTTCCATATACCAAAACCCCGTACATCATTTGTATATATTTCCCCAGTACCCACATAAAATGTCTGGGTATTAGTAGGATCGTAAGCAATACAAGAAATTGAAACATTGTCCCAAAAATCATTAATCTTATTCCAGGATGGATCAGTAAGAGTTATATCGTCTGTATACCACAAACCTCCCGTAACCCCTCCTGCCCAGAATTTTTTTCCTTCAGAATCATTTGGATCAAACATGACAGCCCTCGTACGGCCTGCAACATTATTTGGTCCATGCTCGTCCCATTCAATATTAACTGACCTGAATGTTTTTGTGATATCTGCCCTGTCAAATGCCTGTATTAAACGTTCTCTGGGTACATTTCTGGTCTGAGGATCAACTGTCATTAAAAAGTTTTGCTCAGCGGCAAGGTCAGGTCTGTCCTTTTTAGCAAATTTCTTTTTCCAGTCTTTTTTGCTCATTCTTGGACGGTTATTGAATGGATGTTCTTTCAAATATATTTCATAGTTCCTTCTATCTTCATTTGAAACAATATTTTCTTCTTTCACTGTTAGTATAATCAAAAATAATAAAAAACCTAAAATGAAAGGAACTCTTACAGAATGGTATAAATTTTTATAGTATATAGAAGTAGAGTTTCTTTTATTTAACATATTACTATATCAGTAGATAATCTAATCAGAAAATTTACTATGATACACTCTATCAATTTATTTATTCTTCATAAAATTTGGTTAAGGTATTGCATAGAAGTAAATTGCTTAATCTTACATATTATTTTCACATTATTAATTTCTACTTATCTTTTTATCATCAATATCAAATCAAAAAAAAACCCCGGAGATGCGGGGCTTTTTTTCAAATGATTTATTTTATTTCATATGGGTAATTCTACTTGGCTCTTCTAAAACCTGAAATCCTTTATCCGATAAATTGACAAAATTAGGATTATTGGTTAAGGCTCCTGCATAGAGTTCACCAGTCCTATACGCATCACAGTATTCTTTGTTTTCCCAAAAATATACACCACCATAGGTATTGTTTGCTTCATCGGACAACCAAACCTTGGAGACAAGTCCAGGAAGAGATGCAAAATTTGGTGCAACCTCATTTCCAATGCCCATAAAATCACTATGGGTTATATCTTTGAGATTAAAATTGATAATCTGTATGTAAGCTGGTGTATTTTTTGATAGATTCCCGGTTATGCTGGTTGGACCTTCCAGGACATCAAACTTTTTATCATACAAATTGATAAAATTAGGATTATTCTTTAATGCACCTGCATATAGTTCACCACTTCGGTAGGTTTCACAGGATTCTTTATTTTTCCATGAATAAACCCCCCCATAAGTATTGTTTCCTTCATCAGACAACCAAACTTTGGAGATGAGTCCTGAAAGAGGAGCAAAATTTGGTGCAACATTACTGGCTATACCCATAAAGTCATTGTGAGTTATTCCTTCAAGATTAAAGTTAACAACCTGAATAGTATTAACCATACTTTTTGTTCCAGGCATAGGTTTTGGTGCTTCAACAGTATTCACATTGCTTCTTATTTCTTCAGCAGGTTTTGCTACAACCGTAACATTTTTTGATGTAGGTGCGCAAGATTGAAATAAAATTATACCGATGCAAAATAGCATGGGAAAACGGGATAAAATTTTCTGATTTATTTTTAACATATGATACTCCTTAAGAGAATATAACCATCTTCCATTAAACAAAAAACCCTGGTTTAGCGGGGTTTTTTGTTTTGAAAATTATTATTTTAACAGGACCATTTTCCTTGTATCCATAAACATACCGGCTCGGATTGTATAAATATACATTCCGGCAGAAACGGACTCACCATAATCGTTGGTGGCATTCCAATATATTGAACGGTAACCTGCTGTCTGAATTTCATTCACTAATGACTTTACATTTCTCCCCATAAGGTCATATATATTAATATTTACCATTCCATCATCCGGAAGATCGTAGCGAATTTTTGTTTCCGGATTGAATGGATTCGGATAATTCTGGTGAAGAGCAAATACATCCGGAATCATTACATCCTGGTCAGTGCCCAACGCTGTGGCGGACATCGACTGGGTAAATTCACTTCTGTTTCCAGCATGATCGAAAGCGGCAAGTCGATAAAAATATTCCTGACCCAGATCAATTTCTTCATCCGTATAGATCGTCTCAGCCAATTCAAATGTTGTGTAAATGTTTGTGCTGAAATTTTCATCTATTCCACGTTGAAGGAGAAAATACTGAAAATCATCATCTTCACTTGGATCCCAGGAAATTGTAATGAAGTTGTTTCCTGATGCAACCTGAAGACCTGTAGGTAAACCGGGGGCGATATTGTCCACAGAGTAACCCGATAATAAATCAGAGTGGAATATCCCTTCATTCATGGATGCAACTACCTTGAAATCCATCATTCCGTCATGTTCAGATGTTGAGTCCATGGAAGTATGCACCTCAAAGATGTAATCATCCTGATGTATTGCAGGTCCGGATGTAACCATTACCCATGCAGAGGTATCTTCATATGTATCATGGCGGTAGACAGCATATTGCTGTCCCGTTTCTTCGTACTGGTCAAAATACGATGCAGAAAATTCAACATACACCCATCCTCCCTGATCATCAGGAACATCTAAAATGGATGTAATTCGGGGTTGAAAATAACCTACTGCTAAGTAAAATGTATCAGTGACAGTTATCTCTCCATCAGATAGAATCAACGGAAAATGGAAATGTCCCTCTTCCGGAGCGGTTCCAGTCAAATTATACCGATGATTAGAAGAAAGGCCAAGCCAATCGGGATATTCCCAAAATCTGTCAAAGGATAAATCCAATGAATCGTCTTCCACATCGCTTATGTGAACGGGAACATTAAACTCCATACCTACCCCTACCAGAGCTTCCAAACGCTCAAATACGGGTGCATCATTTACTGCTATTACTTCAAGTACAAAAAATTCGCTTACATCATGCTCTCCGTCACGGACAATTATCTCTATCCGTCCTTCTCCGTACCAGTCGCCTGAAGATGTCAGGTGAAGCGTATCCAGCCCATGCATTCTAGCTTCAACAAATTCATCCATGGGCTCTATGACATAAGCATGGACATCCAAAATTTGACTGCCATCATCCGAAATAAATGCTGAAAGATCATAGAAAAATTCACTGTCTTCGTTCATGGATGTATCTGGTATGCTAACCACGGGTGGCTGGATTGAACCGCAGGTTACACTGAATGTCACACCCGCATCAATGTTTCCGTTTAAGTATGTCCATGCAGCTGTGGCAAAATCAGGGTCGAGCGTCAGGATACATTCCAGTAAATTGTTTCTCGCATCAAAGGTTATTAATGAATCTGTAACTCCATTCTTCATATTTAAATAAGTAAGTTGGTTATTATTACACATTAAACGCGTTAAACTCGTATTTAAGCTTAAATCCAGACTGTCCAGTTGATTTGATCTACAATAGAGTCGACTCAGATCTACATTCGCTCTAAGATCCAGTGAGCTAATTTGATTATAATCGATGTTCAGGTATTCCAAAAGAGGATTATTGCTTACGTCGAGTGCACTTAATTGATTACTCGTAAGTTGTAGATAATCTAAGGCGGTGTTACTGCTCAAATTCAATGTGGTGAATTGATTGTTAGAACAATATAGATGTTCCAGTAATGTGTTATTGCTCACATCTAATGTTGTTAGCTCATTATTATTACATGACAGTTGAGTTAGAGATGTATTATTGCTCAAATTCAAGGATTCTAAATTATTGTAACCGACTCTTAGATCCGTTAATGCAGTATTGTTGCTCACATCCAAGGCGGTCAAATTATTATTAGAGGCCCACAGGAATGTTAATGCAGTATTATTGCTCACGTCCAGACTACTGATAGTTGATGAACCATCAGTTCGGCCATGGAATTGAAGATGGCGCAGATTTGTATTTGTACTTACATTCAGAGAAGTTAATGGATTATAATTGCACTTCAGATATTGAAGAGCAATATTATTACTTACATCCAGACTGGTTAAAAGGTTGCCATAACAATAAAGTGTTGTTAATAATACATTACTACTTATATTGAGAAACGTCAATTGATTATTTACACAGTAAAGGCTTGTTAAAGAAGTAAAATCTTCAATACCGGTAAGATCACTGATTGAATCATTATTAACATCTAAATACGTGATACTCATAATACTATCTGTAGCAATATAATCATCGAGAACATCATCATAACCAAGATCGATTAAAGCCTGCTCAAAGTTATCATCGGGAACATAAGTTAGGCCGAGACAAGGATCGCAGGAACTCATACAGACCGGATCCAAGACCACATTTGTGTCTGGAATTATGTAATAACGGTTACCATTCAACCAACATAGGGAATCAAGATTCATATTAGATTGCCAGTCATGTGGATCACTCCAAGAATTACCATTAATGAATTTATACTGAATTGTATCTCCCTGATTTAAAGTACCTGTATAGGTATATATTCCATCACCGTCTGGATCGGTCATTTCAAACCAGTATTCTGGAGACCATCCGTTAAAATTGCCTGCTAAGTGCACTCCGCTACTCGATACAGTATCATATCTAAGGTCAAAATTGAAAGTGACCGATGATAAACAAAATATAGCCCAGTTATAGGGCCAGTATGAATTGGATGAGAATGCTGTATGAATAGCACATTTGTTTTCATCTGATATTGCATTTGCATTAAGAAACATATTATCCATATTGGTAACGCTTGACACATCCCAGCTTGATAGATTCTGATTAAAACTGTCCGTCGAAGCAAACATCCAAGAGATATTTGTTACACTGGACATATCCCAGCTTGAAATATCCTGATTAAAATTGTCAGCGGATAGAAACATATAATGCATATTGGTAACGCTTGACACATCCCAGCTTGAAATATCCTGATTAAAACTGGATGCTTCCTCAAACATACTCATCATATTTGTTACACTGGACACATTCCAGCCTGAAATATCCTGATTAAAACTGTCAGCTAGCCAAAACATACCAGACATCCTCGTTACATTAGACACATCCCAGTTGCTAATATCACTATTAAATGTAGTTTTATCCTTGAAAAGGGATTGCATATATGTAATCAGGGATACATCCCAGGTATTGATCTCCCCATAGGTAGCTAAAGCGGATGCATTGTCCGAAACCCATAAATCCACCGCTGTCTGCAGCTCTGCTGTGTTTTGTGGTTGGAAAGAAAACAATAGATTAAAATTAAATATTGTAAATAGAGATAAAATATAAAATGATCTGCNCATGAAGAACTCTCCTATAAAGTTATTATTTGAAATCGNATTNAACTATTTAATTAAAATAGGGGTNGNGTACTAAATTTTAACTTCCCGNAANATATTTTCAAATTATTNTNTATTGAAAAAAAAATAGATCCAAGAGTGTAAAAATTTTCTTATTTTAGTTCTATCTGTATTACTTCCGCTNATTCACTTCCAATATTTTCCGGTTGGTGTCTCACCGGGTTTGCCCAGATTACTTNNCCTGCNTCTGAACTTACATTAANTGTTTCACCATNCNCNAGGGTAAATTTCGCTTCCTGATCATTGAGAAATACCACTACACCTTCAGAGTGATCATGCATAACTGATTTCTCCCCAGGGCCGTATTTAATTCTCAGTACACGTACCTTGTCATTTTCCAGCTCCACTGTATAGTGCTCCGGATCTAGTTTGACAGCGTCCAGTGTATTTTCACTATTACCGGAACCTTGCGATCCNATGGAAGAATAAAAAGCAATTACTATCANTACCCCTACAATGATAAACGGTGGTACAGGAATGTCTTTTGAGAATTTNCTGGCATATGAAAGCAGAATTGTNAGTAAAAATATTATTAAACCGACNCCAATAGAAAAAACCAGTGCTTTTGANCCTTCATTGCTATGAATATTTCTGTTTAACAGGGCAATAACCCCNATGCCTATAAACAATGATCCAATGATAGTTCTCATAGATGCCGCAATATTTTCTGCTTCACCTTCAAGTTTTCCGAATATTCCTTCATTAAACTTGACAGGGACAGCATTTTTTACAATTCCTACAATTATCAGTACGGAACCTATAATTAACATTGCCAGATTGATATCCATATTATTCCCCTCTCTATTAATTAGTTTTGCTCACGAAAATCTAACTATCCTGATTATAATAAAAAAACTCAGGTAGTCACGTATAGTTTTATATAGATGATAGACTATTATATCAGAAAAAAGAGCTAACACTCCATAAACATTCTGTCAACCATAAAAGGGACCCAGTAACAGTTGCTAAATATTAATTCAATATAGTATTAAAAATAGAAAGGGAATATTTAGTTAAAGTATTACTTCAAATCCTTCAAATTCGGGATGGCTTAGGTAAATTCCATGATGTTGCCCACCTCCGCTATGAGCCTTTCTAAAAGATTCAGATCGTTTCCAGTTTTCAAAATCAGATTTAGACCTCCATACACTGTGTGATGTATACAATGTATACTCTTCACTGGAAGAACCTTTCAATAAATTAAATTTTTGAAACCCTTCTACTTCATCGAGATGGGTTTCCCTGTTTTTCCAAATATCCTCGAAATCAGTTTCTCTTCCGATTGCAATCTTAAATCTGTTCATTGCAATAAATTGTTTCATAAGCAAACTGCCATAATTAACATTAAAATATTATTTAAGAATGCATAATGATGAAAGAATGGTTGATTGAATAATCTAATTTTTTTGGACTACCAAAACCGGACATGAGACCATGTTTGTAATACCTCCAAAAACGGAGTCCGCAAGGAGTGCCTTAAATGGACCCATTTTTCTGTGCCCAACCACCAGTAGATCTGAATNTTCTGTATGCTTCTGGAGGGATTTAGCGATGTTGTCCCTTTTACCAATGGTGATTTGAACCGTATCTGCAATATTATTACCAAGATATTCTGACAATTGTTCTTTAATAATATCTCTATTAATCACTTTGGGAGTGTCCATCATCATACTTATTTCGCCTGCATGTCTGTTGTTTACATGGATAGCTTTTAAATTACATTGAAGGTTTTTTGATAGTTGGTAGGCATGATGGACTACATCGATTTCGTTTCCATCCCCTAGCATTGCGACGACAATATTATTATAGACTTTATTCATTCTATTAAATACCCTTTAAAATGCGAGAAATCTAACTATAACAATAAACCCCATGCAACTAGGGTCTCTACGCGATAATNCCTACTTCCTAAGATTTTGCAAATCAGTTAAATAGCCTTCCTAAAATAGGGATTTTTGATAAAAAGCTTCCCCCTATTGAAGAAACAGAACTGCTAATTCCACCTGCATTTTTGGGTACATTCGGTGAAAGATAGTCTCCTTCAACTTTATCAAAATCAGGCCAGTCATCACCCAGAAAACCCCACTTATACAGATTATCATTAACAAACATAAAACCATAAAGAGTATTTCCGCTCCATCCATTACCTTTAAAATCCTTTTTCGGCTTTATTCCAGGAAGGACAAAGGCCGGAAGGAGCCTGTTATAGTCAAATACTTGTTTGGTCAAATTCTTTTTCACATTGTAGACCCATACTTCATGAATATCACCATTTTTTAGCTTCAATCCGGCACGCACCATACTAGGCTTTCCTATACTNTTATATANTTCATCTTTCGTAGATCCAGGTTTTATTGTCAACATATCGTCAACATCAATGAATTGTTTTACATTTACACATGAGTTAAATAGGATTAAACATAAAGCTAAAATAATACTTAGATATTTCATTCTTTTACCTTTTTGATAAATTAAATCTACCCATCCTAAAAAAAATTAAAAACCATCATTATCCTGATATTTATGATTACAGTTTAATCAGCATTAATATTTATTTTTTGAATTTGTAGATCTTTTTGAACTTTTATAGATAAACCAGTCATCGCTTATTATTTCATGGTAATGATCAGCCTTATCTAAAAGTATTTTAGCCGTAGTTTTTTTTATGGAAGCAATCTCAACTCTGACACCTTCTGCTTTTAGATGAGTAACCAGTTCTACAAAATCTGAATCACCTGACATAATAATGATTGTATCTACCTTAGAAGCTAATTGGGTTGCTTTAATAGATAGGGGGATATCGGCTGATTTATGGCATGAGATTACAGATCCGTAAAAATTCTCATGCAACCTTTCAGCAAATTTTTCGGAAATGGATTTACCTTCTCGAAAATAAATTAATCTGTTCAATCCTCTGCCNTTTAAGAGTTTAGGTATAAGTTTATCAAAGTTAATCATAGCTTTTGTCGATTTGGACATCTCATGGATGCTTCTTTCAATATTGTTCCCATCACATAAAATTGCTACGGATTGATTAATAATTATTTCTGACATATTATTCCTTTGATTCTATTGAAATCTACCAACCATATTTTAAACAAAAAACATCGTGTCTCAAGAGTTTGTAAGTTACTTCACCCAGAACAGTAAAATAAAACCAATACCAGTTGAAATTAATATAAAACTTACCAATATGGATACTGCCCAAATTAGAATGGGACCCACAAGTGTAATCAATACCAATAGAATAATGACCCAAATCCATATTTGCCTGAACTGCTGTATCTCATAGAAATTTTCATCTGAAATGAATTCTTTCATTATCAAATCTACCCACCATATAAAAATTAAAAAACCCCGGCTAACAGGAGTTTAATTAATATTTATTTCACTAATATAGACCCAAAGAAAATTTCATTCCAATTTGATATTGACCGCCTGATAAATAAAGAGTCGGTATATATGAATATTTAATCTGTTGTCCGTATTTATAACGAACTCTGTCCCTTTTTTCTTCAATTAATCTGAAACCTTTCAGTCTATCATAAATTAAATCACCGACAATTACAGCAATACCCAGAAATATTAATCCTCCTCCACCTTCATCCTGTTCCTTCCGGATTTCTTTTAGTTCATAATGTATAATGTCACCTTCCATCCGCGTTGGTATCCTCTCATACCATTTTTCATTATCGGTTCCCTGATTATGAATAACATGAATATTTGAATTGTATTCCGGCCAGGTACCTTCATCCATGGATAGTGCACCTCCCACAATACATGCTAAACCGCCCATACCGATATAGAATAATCTTTTTGCTTTTTTCTTTTCTCCAGCATAATAATGAGTAATGCCCGGTATAGGAATAGATGACCATAGAAAGGCCTGCGAAAGTCTTCTATTCATATCCCGATATTCTTCAAAGGTCATTTCTGATGGAATCGGATACAACGGTGTCTCAGATAAAGGATCAGGAGTATTGTTGTTGCTTGAATTTTGCCCAAACAGCAGATAACTGATCGAAATAAAATATAAAAATATTTTTTTCATAATAATTCTTGCATACTAATCTACAATTCATCCTATAAACATAAAAACCATGATCCTTTTTGTATTTTACTTATGCAAGGATAAAACAATTTTTAAAGGAATATCCCAACCCTTACTATGAAGCCATCTTTTGGATTCAGGTAACTGTGAAGCCCTTCAAAAAGTGGGGGGCGGGATAATGTATTACTTTTTACTGAATACGAAAAACGATCCTGCAAGAACGATATTAATTAGCAGGTTTCCGTATACGGGAGGACCGGATGCCTGTCCTGTTGCAGCGTGATATCCAATAAGCAATACCCATAAAACACTTATTACCCCGAATAATTGCCCGTAATCATATATAGCTTCACCAGCAATATCGGGTGTGCGAACTGCCAGTATACCAATCGCAATGAGCGATGTTCCCATAGCCTGCGCCATCGTTACCAGTGGTGGAGTAACATCCATACCGGTCATCCCTAGAAATGTATCAGTGATGATAATAAAACTTAATCCGTTTATCAACATGATCCCTCCGGCAATTCGAAAAATCAATTGTAAATTCATAAATACTCCCTATTTTTATTTATGGTACTAAAATTTATACCTATATTCACAAATAAAATATTTTCGGAAAGCATTATATGACAAAGAACCTGATTTCATGAAGACTGCAATAATAGAATATAGACGAGTTTTAGTATTCACAGTTTCCATCATCATAGGTAGCAGTATTTGAATAGTTAGTTGCAGAGCTATCGGTGCATCCGCAGATATTCCCACCTCCCCACTGACCGGAACAGTCTTTTATGCAGTCATTTGACGGATCATCATCACACACCCCGCAACTATCAAGAAATGCAAAACCTCCCTGATTATCAAATGTGACCCAACTGTCATGACCGCCGCAATCACCTGGAGCAGGTTCGCGGCTATCACAATTCCAGATAATTGTTCCAATGAAAATCAGTATCGATAGAAATCTGTTCATTTATCAAAATTAAATATCATTCCACAAAAAAAACCCCGGGTGACCGGGGCATTTTTTGTACGGTAACTATTTTAACAAAATCATTTTCTTTGTCTGCCTGAATTTTCCAGCCTGAATCATATAAATATACATTCCAGCTGATACCGGCTCACCAAGATTATTTGTTGCATCCCAGCGTATGGAGCGATAACCGGCGATTTGATGATTATTAATTAATGACTTTATATTACGTCCCATAACATCATATATATTGATAGTTACCATTCCATCTTCCGGAAGATCGTAGCGTATCCTTGTTACCGGATTAAACGGATTCGGATAGTTCTGGTGAAGTGAATACACTTCCGGTAGACCGAGAAGATCTTCTAGACTTAATACAGCAACGTTTACCGGTTCAGAAGGGGCACTTTCATTCTCATTTGCATCCACGGCATTCACCTTATAATAATAGGATCCCATGGCAGTTAACGAATCTGTCCATGAAGGGACAGCACTCTCACCGATCATATTTCCGTCAGCAGGGATAAAGTTTTCACTCATTTCTCTAAAAATCTGGAAATAAGAAAAATCATCATCTTCCGCAGGGCTCCATTCCAGATTAACCATACCTGCATCCAATTGGGCAATTAATCCGCCTGGAACGGCAGGAGCAATATTGTCCACTGAATATCCTTCAACAGGGTCACTCTCAAATACACCATACTGGAAGTTTCCTATAACCCGGAAACTTGTAACTGCGTTATTCACACTTGTAGAGTCAAACCGCGTGCGAGCTTCCGTAGTATATCGATCGTTACCATATGCATCTATGGAGTGTAAAGAAATCCACTCAGTGCCGTCTAAACGTTCAAACGTGTAGGCGCCCTGACTTCCTCCGTTATCATGAACTGATGATTCAAACTCAAGATAAACCCAGCCACCCTGATCTCCAGGTATATCATTAATTGTCAATATATCAGGTATCTCTTCTTCCAATATCACTTCATTAACCGTTAAATCCACCGTGGCAATATTTGAAACATCGTACATATCTCTTGCCACAAATTTGAACATATCCGTTCCGAAAAAATACTGATTGGGGGTATATACAAAACTTGGATCCGACCAGGAAGCACCATCAATAGTTCCATCATAGCCATTTGAAGCATCATCAGAAAGGATGGTACCGGTACCTTCATTAAATTCCCAATACGCAACCAAATCATCGGATGAACTGTAGCCGCCTGTGTTCACTGATGCATCTACACCGTTGCCATCGTTAAACAATGTTGTTATTGATTCCACGGTTAAAGTATCATTCCAAATAGCAATATTTTTCATTTTACCTACAAAATAAGAATCGTGAGACCAGTTACTCCGACCTATATATTGATTATTACGAAGAACAGGCCGTATCGGGAAAATAACTCCTTCAGCTTTTAACTCTCCATTCCAGTAAATCGATGCATTTCCATCAGCATCATTTATTGCGACAACATGAACCCATTGATTTTGAGGAAATAAAGCATCTGTTATCAATTTCTCTGTACGATTGCCATCATAAGATTCAAAAAACATTCTACCTTCGTTTCCAATAAAACCCAGTACAATATTATTATCTGAACTACCGTTGCCAAAATCAATAATTCTTTGCCAGTTCTGGTAAATATCAGTAGTGTATACCCATGCCTGAATAGAGAAAAGCCCTCCAAAAGATGCAGAAGGTATTTCTACGTAATCATCCACTCCGTCAAAATTTAAATACTGTCCGTGGCTGGAAAGATTTCCATTCCCCGGCTCTTCAACAACCTCAAATGTAAAATAATCCCCATTTATATCATCACCGTTCAGAGTAATGGTTACTGGCGTATTTTCATCAGTAAAGACATCTGCATCATAGGCAACAGGAGCATCGTTTATTACATCGCATCCTACGCCGGAAGCTCCCATATCATATCCATCCTGCCCTGCTCCCACAGAAGACGAGTTAACCGCTAAATGATAGTCTCCACTTTCCGGATCACAAAACAGCGGATCGGCATCGATATTTCCTTCACCCGGCCATCCGCCTTCTATATTAGAATAAGAAATATCCAGTGTACTTAAACTATCATCAATAAATACTACATCGCTGTCATTTGCAGTCACTATGGAATTATGAATTACCATTTCCGCATTCAATCGTAAGTAAATCCCGTTCCCTTCCCCGGAAGCGCTATTATCTGAAACTGTTGCGTGATGAAATGTTGATGAACCAGTTTTTGAAGCTATCCCACCACCTTTCAAAGCGCTATTTCCAACAATTACCGCATGCTCAACAGTAACAGTGCTAGTTGCACCGATCATCATTCCGCCTCCGCTGTTACCTGAAGTGTTATCATAAATGTGAGCATCAGAGATTGTTAGTTCAGATTCAGATCCGATAAGGATACCCCCTCCTGATCCACCAGCTTCATTATCGTAGATGTGCATGTTCCTGATATGAACCTTAGCATCGTTCCATACATACATTCCTGCCCCTGCGGTGTTTGCATGATTCGATGAGATTCTTAGGTCTTCCAGGATTGGAGAAGCTCCATTTTTAATGTATAGTCCGGCACCATAGTTAGAAGCGCCGTTTGTGATAGTAAACCCGCTCAAAACTGTCGTTGAATCTTCTCCGCTGTCCATTACAACTACACTGCCGGTTGAATCTCCGTCAATCACAGTTAACTCTGGACCAGAACCATTAACCCTGATACTTTTACCGGTAAAATCAATATTCTCTACATATCTTCCTTCCATCACAGAAACGGTATTTCCTTCATCTGCAATATTGATTCCCATTTGAATTGTGGAAAACGGACTCTCAAACGTACCTCTTCCATTTCCATCGGATCCGGTTGTAGAAGATATGTGCCATACATTCTGGTTTTGAGATCCGCAGAGAAAGGAAAATGTGACAAGCGTATCGATATTGCCATTTGCACTTGTCCAGTTTGCGGTCGCATAATCAGGATTTAGTGTTTCGATACAGGAAAGATGAGTATTTGTAGCATTAAAATTTGTTACCTGATCCGTAACTCCATTTCTAATATTTAAATAGGTCAACGGATTGGAAGCACACTTCAAATTCGTTAAGGCTGTATTCGCACTCACATCCAGAGTCTGTATTTGATTAGCCCATAAATCAAGGTTTTCAAGTGCTGTATTCATACTTACATCCAGAGTTTGTAATTGATTAGAACCGCATTTCAATACCCTTAACGCTGTATTCAAACTCACATCCAGGTTTTCAAGTGAATTAAATCCAACATACAGTGATGTTAATTCTGTATTCTGGCTCACATCTACACTAGTCAGGTTATTACTTCCTGCATGCAAATAGGTCAATGATGTATTATTGCTAACATCCAGACTGTCCAGTTGATTAGTATTACATCGTAGTTCCGTTAATTCTGTATTCTGGCTCACATCCAAAGTTGTCAATTGGTTGGAATAACATTGCAACGTTGTTAGAGCTGGATTGTTGAATATATTGATACTGCTTAAATTGTTATTATCACATCTAATCGTTTCCATTGCAATATTGTTACTAAAGTCAAGGGTCGTTAGTTGATTCCCTTGACACCATATCCACTTTAACGCAGTATTATTACTTAAATCCAATGCTGTGAATTGATTGCCGTCACATCTTAGGATTTCCAATACCGTATTGGTAGTCAAATCCAAGATATTCAGCCTGTTTGAATGACACATCAATTCGGTTACTAGCGTATTATTGCTAACATCCAAACTGTTTAATTGATTATTTTGGCACCATAAAAATTCTAAAAGTGGATTATTGCTTACATTCAGATTGGTCAAACTATTAGCATAACAGTTCAGGTGTATTAATGCAGGATTGCCGCTCATATCCAGGCTGGTCAATTCATTGCCTACACATGTCAGTGTGGTTAATGATGCGAAATCTTCAATACCTGTAAGATCACTGATTGAATCATTATTAACATCTAAATAGGTAACACTGATAATACTATCTGTCACAACATAATCATCCAAAACATCATCGTAACCCAGGTCAATCAGAGTCTGCTCAAAATTATCATCAGGAACATGAGTCAAAGAGACATTCCAGGATGCACCGATAATATCACCGTGATTCGCATTGCCTGAGTGATCATAGAGAACCGTATCCATACCTGTATTAAATTTCCAGTATCCCTCCAGAAAATTTGCAGACGAATAATTATCAAAATCCGATAATAAATCAATATTATTATTTGAATTAAAAAGGGAATTGATCTCCAATGAATCAAGAGCGGTTCCCCATATTGCCACATTATCTATATTACCTCCAAACCATTGAGAATCACCTGCATTATGCCTGCCGAAACGTACAGCTGAACCATCGGGGTTACTCTGAGAGTAAGTTTTGCTACCAACATACAACCCGTCTACATATAATTTGACCATTCCTTCTTCAAAAGTTGCCACAACATCATACCATGTATCGGCCTGGTATTGGAAAGGCGAATTGTACGAACCATTATGATATTGAACATCAATAGTATTGTCACCATTTCCATATCCTAGAATGATAGAATTCCCATAGCTTCCAGCAATATCGGTGTCCACAATAGACTGTTCGCCCGAGTTGGCATCTGCTTTAAAAGTACACTTAACAGTATAGGGAAGATTGTTTAAATAAAGACCGGTCTGCACGTAATCATCCGTCCCGTCAAATTGAAGGGAATATCCTCCATTGTCCGGGTATCCTGCGCAGCTGCCGTCATCCATAGTTGCTGTAGAATCATAGTTGCCTGCATACGGATCGGTACATCCGTACATAGACCAGGTCGCACCAAGAATATTACCATGGTTTGCATTTCCTGAGTGGTCGTAGGCTATTGTATCGGAACCATTGTTAAAAATCCAGTATCCCCTTAATCCATCTTCATTTCCTGATAAGGTACCGGATGTATTATTTTGTATCTCCTGCTCACTCAGAGCGCGGTCCCAAACGGAAACATTATCTATATGTCCTACATATTCATTTGTAACACTTGTGCCGTCAAATTCCTGTCCAATGCTCCAATAATCACTACTGCTCAATGAATAGATAACCGTATGTGTTCCCAATTCAACACCGTCCAGATATAGTGTTCCTAAACTCCCATTGCGAGTATATGCTATATTATACCAGTTATTATCTACTATACTTGCGGTAGAAGTAAATTCTGTAGAGTTTGGCCCATGAATGGATAAACTACCGTTTCGATTTAAACCAAGAAGCAAAATATTTACATTTCCACCACTACTGCCATTGATAGAAAAAACATAACTCGTACCTTCTGGAAAGGAAGCGGTCTTAGGATTTGCTGAGAAAAAGATACTGAAGGTAGTGTCACCGTCAAGATCATCAGAAACTCCGCTAATGTCAATATAATCGTTCACCCCGTCAAAACTGAGACTATACTCTCCATTGTCCGGATAATAACATCCATGATTAATGATCGCCGTTGAATCATAGTTATCTGCATAAGCATCCGTGCATCCTGTGCATGATATATTTCCTCCATTACATACTCCGCAATCATCAACCACTGCATTGCCTCCCCAGACTCCTTCACAATCCTGTATACAATAGTCTCCGTCAATAACCCAGGCACCGTTAAAATAGATACCATGCGTGTTCCAGGCTGATACAACCCTTAGGCTCAGACTGTCAGCATTATCAAAATCTACTTCCTGATTCAGAATTCCCGTAGAAAATGAAGGAGTGGACACACTACAGTTAGATGAGAGGCCGTTTTCAATATAATCATTTAAACCGTCCGAACATCCGCTGCTGGGATGGGTCCAGGATGCAATGACGGTCTCGCCATACAATATCTCCATATCTTTTGGACGTTTATTCCACCAGTCAGATCTAAAAATAACTTCAGTAATATTGCCCGCACCATCCAGCTCAGGAAATGGCCATACTACAGGTACTTCCAATGAGCCATCCGCAAGAAGAGTATAATTAGAAGTATAAGGAGGAGAACCGTTCAGCTGTATGGGAACATCAACAGTATCAACGCATGAACCACAATTGTTTACTGCGTATGTACCTGCACAGTTTCCAGCACAGTCAACAAAGTCTGTGCATGAACCATCATCAACCATGGCACCGGGATTGTAGTTACAGGATGTCGGATCCATACAGCCCGGGAGTGTTAAACAATCTTCGCTGAAGGTCATCCAGTCAGAAATATCATTGCTCCAGTTCTGCGCAGCCTGGCTTGAATCAGTTACCTGTATGCAGTATAGGGAGGTGTTATCCATGCATTGTAATTCTGTCAAAGCAGTATTAGCACTTAAATCAAGTCCGGTGAGTTGATTATTTTGTATCCACAATCTGGTCAGTCCTGTATTTGCACTCACATCTATGGATGTCAATATGTTCTCCTGACACCTCAAATCAGTTAAATTTGCATTGTTGCTTAAATCGAGAGACGCTAATTGATTCGTCCTGCAGATCAGTGAAGATAATTCTGTATTATTTGTTACATTCAGAACTGTCAAATCATTATTATAAACATTTAGTGAGGTAAGGGCCGTAGCGCCAGTCAGGTTCAGGCTGGTTAGTTCATTAGAATAACAGTGTAGTTTTGTTAAAGCTGTATTTGTGCTCACATCCAGAGTAGTCAATTGATTATTATAACAGTAAATCCATTGTATAGACAGATTGGAACTGATATCTAGAGTAGTTAAAGTATTATTATTTCCGTAGAGTGTAATTAATTCCGCATTATTACTTAAATCAATTGTGGTGATATTATTTACACCACAGTTTAAATGTGTCAGAGCTGTATTCTGACCCACATCCAGAGTAGTCAATTGATTATTATTGCAGTTTAGATGAACTAATCCTGTATTATTGGTCACATCCAGATCTGTTAATTGATTATTTTGGCACTGAAGTTTGGTCAAGGATGTATTATTACTCACATCCAGATTGGTTAATTGATTGCTCCAGCATCCCAGCACAGATAAGGCCGTATTAGTGCTAACATCCAGAGCGGTCAGTGAATTATATCCTACATAAAGTATGGTCAGTTCTATATTCTGGCTCACATCCAGAGTAGTCAATTGATTATTTCCTACATGCAAATAAGCTAATGATGTATTATTGCTCACGTCCAAGGTGCTCAATTGATTGTACCAGCATCCCAGCACAGTTAAAGCTGTAAAATCTTCGATCCCTGTAAGATCGTTTATTGCCATGCTGTCTACATACAAATGTGTAATTCCGCTGATTGAATCCGTAGACACATAATTATCCATAATATTATCATATCCCAGGTCAATGAGAGCCTGCTCAAAATTATCATCCGGGACATAGGTATAATTATTAAGTACACCGACTCCGGACTGCTCATACCAGGCTATCTTGTCATCGTATGCACTCGCTGAAAGAACGTCCAAATCGCCATCTCCATCCACATCTGCAGCATGCACGCTTCGCGGTTTATCAGCCGTACTAGTAAGGTAGCGATTCGTAAAATTTTCATTGCCGTCATTCTCATGAAAGATGATTATATCCTCTTCACTCTCTCCTGAAAGCACATCCATATCTCCGTCTCCATCCATATCCGCAGCGTATACGGCCCATGAATAAAACAATGTAGTATCGATCGATTCTTTTGTAAAATTCTGACCGCTATTGTTATTTTTAAACCAGTAAACCCCTCCAAAACCACTGCTATTATGAGATATGCCAACAGGGTCCATGTCTCCATCTCCGTCCATATCCGCTAAATGAAGTGCGCGTGCCAATTTTAGTTCTGTTGAAATTGTATTGGATGTAAAGTTTTCACTGCCGTCATTAGTATACAACACTAAATTCCCATCGGTATATGAAACTGCGACCACATCCAAATCGCCATCTCCGTCCATGTCTCCAGCACGGACTGAGTAAAGACAATCCTGAAGCCCGTTAGAAATTGTATGTGTAGTAAAATTCCCTGTTCCGTCATTTTCGTACCAGGAAAGTATATCATCACAAGATGCCGAAAGGAGATCCATGTCGCCGTCTTCATCCAGGTCTACAGCTTCTACAAATCTTCCTTGTAGTAGAGTAGAATTAATTGTATCGGCCGTAAAGTTCTCATTTCCGTCATTCTTGTGCCACACTAAATCATTCCCCAGTGAAATGGCATCCATATTTCCATCGCCGTCCAAATCCGCAACTTCTACACACATCATGCCCGAATTAGCTTCTGTAAAAATAACTGTACCGTTGGAAAAATTTCCACTTCCGGTATTTTCAAACCAGGAGATGCTTTTACCATCATATGTAGCAGAGAGGATATCCAGATCTCCATCACCGTCCATATCTACGGTATTCACACTTCTTGCACCGTCCTCGGTTGTAGAAATAACATGCGTAGTAAAAGCGGTATCCAGAGTATAGGTATTTCTGGAATACACGGATCTTTCTGAAAAAGTAGAAATTTTTATTTCAGGATCATAATTGCCATCTGGCTGACCTGTTTCAGAAATTAAAATGGACATAAATAAAAAAACTGCTGAAGATGCGGAAAATTGTTTCATTAGATTCCTCCCTACTCTATTATTAAGAAATGTGTATTTACCTCGATAGATACATTTCTGTGGCAAGTGTTATATTAGCATCCACGCAAAATTTTTGCAAGGAATACCATAAATTATATAATTACGATAAATTATATAAAATAAATATAGTATCCAGTTTGAAGGTAATTAAAGATTAGGAAGAAGATGTAATTTAAAATGACAATCATTTTCGTAATTTTTGCATCATATATACTAGTATAAACATATGTTAGGCGCGACTTATTTAATATTTTAATATCCAGAAAATACTGAAATAAAAAAAATGAATTCCAAAGATACATCTTTTATGAAAATTGCGATTGATGAAGCATTAAAAGGCCGAAGCAGTGTTTATCCCAATCCAAGGGTGGGCGCAATAGTGGTTTATAAGGATGAAATTATATCAACAGGATATCATGAAAATTTTGGTGGTCCGCATGCGGAAGAAATTGCCATAAAAAATATCACAGATACTATTACAGATGCTACTCTTTATGTAACGCTTGAACCGTGTATACACCAGGGTAAAACCGACCCATGTGTTCAGCTTATTGACTCAAACATATTCAGTCGAATAGTTATAGGAACAAGGGATCCGAACCGGACAGCTGGCGGAGGAATTGAGAAACTAAGAGAAATGGGTTTTCAGGTAGATGTAGATATCTGCAGTTATGAATGCAAAAAAATCAACAGAAGGTTTTTTACATTTCATGAAAAAAAGCGTCCTTATATAATATTAAAAATAGCGTCCACTCTTGATGGTTTTATCGCACAGCCTGACGGTATTTCTAAATGGATAACAAATGAATTTTCCAGAGATTCAGTGCATGAACTTAGAGCCACCTGTGACGCAATTTTGGTCGGAAACGGAACTATAGAAAAGGATGACCCTGATCTTAGCAGCCACGGTAAAGGGAAAGACCCCAGAATTATTCTCTTTGCCTCAGAAACCATAACTGATTCTGGCGCAAGAGTGTTAACCAAAAATCCAATCATTTTTACAGAAAAGAATCTATCTGATAATTCTGAAAAGAATATTCATCATATATTAAATTCATTGTATGAAAGGTCTTTCCAGACACTGCTTGTAGAAGGCGGTGGTATTACATTTACTCATTTTCTTAAGAGTGAGATTTTTGATGAACTTCACATATACTTTGCTCCGAAAATGATTGGTACAGGTCTACCCTTTTACAAACATAAAAGAATATTAACAGATGATTCTGCTTTAACTATACATAAGATTAAAAAATTTAAAAACGATATTAAAATTATTTACCATAAAGAATAATGTTTACAGGTTTAGTTGAAGAAATAGGTACAATAGTGAGCCATCAGAATACTCCGGACGGTATTGAGATTACAATTGAAGGTAGAAAAGTTATGGATGACCTGGAGGTGAACGACAGTATATCCTGTTCGGGAATCTGTCTTACAGCAATAAAAACAGATCACAAATATTTTGGAGTACAGATAGTAAAAGAAACATTGCAAAGAACAACGGCCCGATACTGGAATGAAGGAACAAAAGTGAATCTGGAACGCTCTCTTCTCCCTACTTCAAGAATGGGAGGCCATTTTGTCCAGGGTCATGTTGACGAAACAATAGAAATAATCAACATAACTCCCGGAAAAGACTCTGCAGTATGGCACTTCAGTCTAACCGATAGAATTGAAAACTATATTGTAGAGAAAGGATCGGTTTGTCTTGATGGAATCAGTTTAACAGTTGCTCACAAAAATAAAGACTATTTTACCGTTGCTCTTATCCCTCATACTTTAGATATTACGACCTGGAATAGAAAAGAAGTTCAAGATAAAGTAAATATTGAAGTAGATATTATGGCAAAATATATTGAAAGTCTAATAGGAGTCCGTAGTGGAGTTTAGTACAATTCAGGCTGCAATTGACGATATTTCATCTGGTAGGCCTATTATTGTAATAGACAGTGAAGACAGGGAAAATGAAGGTGATCTTTTTATACCATCAGAGCTGATTAATCCAGAAACCATTAATTTTATGGCAAAGGAAGGCCGTGGACTAATATGTGTATCTATTACCAACGAACGGGCAATTGAACTGGATCTTGAGCCAATGGAAAGGCGAAACTCCAGCCTCCATAAGACAAACTTTACAATAAGTGTAGATGCAAAAAAGAACACGACTACAGGCATATCAGCTTTTGACCGTTCTATCACTGTGAAAACCCTTATTGATGACGATTCAAAATCTGTTGATCTGGCAAGGCCAGGTCACATATTTCCTATTGTAGGGAAAGACGGAGGTGTGTTAAGGCGTGCAGGACATACGGAAGCCAGTATTGATCTATCAGTTTTAGCAGGTTTTAAACCAAGCGGTGTTATCTGTGAGATAATAGCCGATGATGGTGAGATGGCAAGAGGAAATGAACTAAAGAAATTTTCAAAAAAGCATAATTTGAAAATTATTTCAATATCTTCTCTGATTAATCATTTAAGAAAAGAAAAGAGTCTCGTAAAAAAAATCGAGGAAATAGAGCTACCCACAAAGAATGGGGATTTCAAACTACATCTATATGAAGGACTTTTTGATAATCAGACACACTTAGCTCTTACAAAAGGTAATTATTTAAGATCTGATTCCGTATTGGTCAGGGTCCACTCTGAATGCTTAACAGGTGATGTCTTTAATTCGCTGAGATGCGATTGCGGCAATCAATTGGATGCTGCCATCGATGCTATTAATAAAAATGGTTCAGGTGTTATAGTTTATCTCAAACAGGAAGGACGGGGTATAGGGTTAAAGCATAAAATTCAAGCTTACAAGCTACAGGAAAAAGGACTGGATACAGTTGAAGCAAATAAAAAACTGGGTTTTAAACCTGATCTACGGGACTATGGAATTGGTGCACAAATCTTAAAAGATTTAGGTGTCAATAAGCTTACTGTTCTAACAAATAATCCTAAAAAACTAATCGGTCTCGAAGGTCACGGACTTGAAATTGTATCTAGAACTCCGATAATTATAAAACCAAATAAGGTAAATGAAAAATATCTCGATACAAAAAAAGAGAAACTAGGGCATATATTAAACTCATGATTGCTATAACTATTAGCTCATTTAATGAAAAGATCACTAATGGTTTACTTAACGGGTGTATGAAAGCACTTAATAAGAATGGATTTAAAACTGGAAACATTGAGGTTTTTCGTGTTCCTGGTGCATTTGAGATCCCTGGTAAGGTAAAGTCTTTGGCACGGTCTACTAATTATAATTGTATTATAACACTTGGATGTGTATTAAAGGGAGAAACAGATCACTATCATTACATAAGTAAAGCAGTCACAAATGGAATAATGTCAATCACGCTAGAGTTTGAACTACCTTATATAATTTTTGGAGTATTAACTTGTCAGAATAAAGATCTAGCCATAGCTAGATCTGGAGAAAATCTAAATATGAATAAAGGCTATGAAGCAGGACTCGCAGCTGCTAAACTTCTTAATGGATAGCTTTTTTATAATTTAAATTTTAACCAATTAAACAAAATTAAGTTGAAAATAATCTATTAAAGTTTTCCTTGACTTATTTTAAATAAACCAATACTTTAACCATTGAAGGTGCTGGTTTGGTACCTTTGGTATGTGGAAGGGGTGGTAGTTCACGTTGTACCGAGGACATTGTGAGCTCTGCCCCATTTTTTTTATACCATATATAATCTTATACATTAATTTATTCTTATATATATTATTATTATTGAATATAATAATTAATATAACCAGCAACTATATTTGATAATATCTGAATTCCTGTTTAAATATTTCATTCAAAATAGCTATAAATATATAGATCAAATACAGGTACTTAATCCAATATTATGGTTGATTGTTAGATAAGGATAATAAATTAATATTTTTAGATCTTAGTGAGGTTTTTATTCTCATATAAATTACTAAATTTTCATCATAAAACGTTGTATTACAAATTCTACTTATTTTGTCTAATAATTAAATAATCTAATTATTCAAACCATCCTTCCTGGACCAATAATGGTTTTATAATATCCCATTGATAACCTTTTCGTTGTAAATAATCGATCAATTTTTTTCGTTCAAAAGTATTTTTCTCTTTTTTTAATTTTGTACGCTTTTCAATAATTGAGACAATAAGCGATTCCTGAGGAAATTCATCATACACTGTAAACATAATTTCTTCAACTACTTTAGGTGAAATATTATGTTTCCCTATTGCATTTCTTATTGCATACGGACCTAATTTTTTATTTTTAATCCTGTCTCTGATAAACAGGGTAGCAAATTCTTTATCATTCAAATAATTCTTTTTTTCAAGTTCATCAATAACAATTGCAATTTTTTTTGAATTATATTTATTTTGCTTTAATCGTTGAAATAATTCATTTTTACTTCGCATACGGTAACTTAATAGCCTTATAGCTTTATTCTTGATACGAAATAATTCTTCCTTGTTTTGAATTTCATCCAATTCTGATTCAGAAAATTTTTTACCAACTTTCAAATTTTTTAATATAAAAACGTCTTCAGATATTCCGAAGACGATCCCATTATTTAATTTAATTGTATAACGATTTTTTTTTCGCTTTTGCTGGCAAATAGAAATAATTTTATGATTTTTGTTCGGGAACCTCTTCTTCATTCATACCCATGAATGCTTTGACTTTATCAATTATTTCTATGAGAGTATCCTTATTTTCTTTTAAATATTGTTTTGAGTTCTCACGCCCTTGGCCAATCTTCATATCTCCATAAGAGAACCATGCACCAGTCTTTTCAATAATATTTCCAGATACAGCTAGATCAAGTATATCACCTTCAAAGGATATGCCCCGACCATACATTAAATCAAATTCTGTCTGCTTAAATGGAGGGGCTACTTTATTTTTAACTATTTTTACACGAACTCGGTTTCCAACACTTTCCCCACTATCCTTTAGGGTTGTAATTCTTCTAATTTCCATTCTAATCGAAGAATAAAATTTTAATGCACGACCACCTGGCGTCGTTTCAGGATTTCCAAACATTACTCCGATTTTTTCCCGTATCTGATTAACAAATATTACGGTTGTATTTGATCTACTTACTGTACCAGTCAATTTTCTCAATGCTTGTGACATTAATCGGGCCTGTAATCCCATGTGGGAATCTCCCATATCACCTTCTAACTCTGCTCTTGGAACCAGGGCCGCAACAGAATCAACTATTATTACGTCTAAAGCACCGCTCCTTACCAATGTTTCACATATTTCCAGGGCTTGTTCTCCATTGTCAGGTTGAGAGATAAGTAAATCTTTTGTATTAACACCCAGTTTCTTCGAATATTCAGGATCGATAGCGTGCTCTGCATCTATAAATGCAGCATAGTTTCCAGATTTTTGTGCTTCGGCAACAATATGNAAAGCCAAAGTNGTTTTACCTGAAGATTCNGGACCAAANATNTCTATGATGCGNCCCTTNGGAACTCCACCCACACCTAAGGCTACATCAAGTGATAAACATCCTGTAGAGATTACGTTTTCCATCTGAGAAAACTGATTGTCTCCAAGTCTCATAATTGATCCCTTTCCAAATTGGCGATCAATTTGAGAAATTGCAAGTTCTAATGCTTTTGCCTTTTTTGATTCAGTCGCCATATCAAAAACCCTTTATAATGTTTCACCTAATGGAAAAGAATGTAATAATGTATAAACTGCTCCATTGGGCAACAATTCACTGCTGAAAAATTGCACACGATCTATGGGAAAAACAATTGTGTCATAAGATGATTTTAAAAATAAATCAATGTTAGGAGTATACTTTTGAGGATATCTGATTCTAGCCAAGGTAATATGAGGAAAAAATTCCCTTTGCCCAGTATAATACCCTATATTTTCCAAATTTTCTCTTAATGATCCAGCAATAGCATTCAATGGGTTTATATTTCCATTAATACCAAGCCACAAAACCCTGGGTCGTGATGGTGTTGGGAAACACCCTGTACCACCAATTGATAATTCCATGGGCTCAAATTGGTTGGTAACCTTTTTAACAGATTTAATAATTTTATTAAGACTTGATTCTGGTGTATGACCCAGAAAATTCAAAGTAAGATGCAATTGTGGATCACGAACCCAGTTTATATTTCCAGGAAAATCTTTCATAGATGAATAATACATATACTTTAATGATTTTATTCTCTCTGGTACTGGAATAGATAAAAATGTTCTTAATAATTTTTCATTCATTGATCAGTGCTAATCTTAGAAAATTTAGTGAAGCCTGGCTTGTTCTTTTTTTATTGGTAATGCGATTCCCCTCAAATTGTATTTTCTTAATATTAGTGGTTCCTCTAAATGCCAAAGCAATATAAACAAGTCCAACTGGTTTTTCTATAGTACCACCCACTGGGCCAGCAATCCCAGTAACAGAAAGCCCTATATCTGCTTTAAACTTTGATGATATATTTTTTGCCATTTCTTCAGCTGTTTCAGCACTAACTGCACCATAATTTTTTAAAGTCGATGATTGTATACCGAGTTCATCCTCTTTTATTTTATTGTTATATGCAACAATACCGCCTATATATACTTTTGAACTTCCAGATATTTGAGTGATACGATGTCCAATTAGTCCTCCTGTACAGGATTCTGCAGTTGCAATGGTCAATTCCTTACTAATGCATAATCGAACAATAACTTCCGCAATATCTATATTATTTTTTGCATATATAAAATATCCCAATATATCTGAAATATTATCGGATAGCATTATAATTGACTCTTTATCATAACCAGTGAGTCGTATATCCACACCATAGTAAGAAGGATAATAACCAATTGTGCAGTTATGTTCCTTGGATATGGGTTGTTTTATTTTCTCTATCAGAGAAGATTCGGGAATTCCAGTTGTACGTAACAATTGAATATTTGGAATCGTAACACTTTTTTCTTTTATATAAGGTACAATTGATTCATTCATCATAGATTTCATTTCATTTGTAACGCCTGGCAAAACTATTAATTCGGTTGAATTAATTACAAACCAGTAACCACTAGCAGAACCTATCGAATTAGGTATCATATTTCCGTCTTTTGGAATCAAAGCCTGGGACCTATTAGATTCAGGAATTTTCATTCCCGAATTCTCAAATCTATGTTTTAATTTATTCCAATAATCTTCATCAAATTCGAAATCTGTACCTACAAAATCAAAAATAACTTCTCTTGTTATATCATCATCAGTAGGACCCAATCCTCCTGTAGTGATTAATAAATCAGGATTAGTATTTATAATAAATTTCAAAGATTTCTTAATAGATAAATGTTCATCAGGAACTGTTATTTGTTTCCTTATATTACATCCAAGGCTTGTTAAAGTTTTTCCCAACCAGGATGCATTTGTATTAATGGTTTGACCGCTTAGGACCTCATTTCCAATAGATAGAATGACTACATTCATGTTGTCCAAAAATAATAAATACTCTGTGTCATAAATAATGCTAATATCCCTGCTACAACATCATCCATCATTACCCCCACACCAGATTTAACATCATCCATAATTTGAACAGGCCCAGGTTTGAAAATATCAAATATTCGAAACCATAAAAAAGATATAAACCCCCAAATAATACTTTGCGGGAGCAACCAAAGTGCTATCCATTGGCCCACCCATTCATCAATTACTATTACTGATGGGTCTTCATCTCCCCATTCTTCAATTAAAATATCAGAAACCGCTACACCTAAAAAAAATAAAGCTAGCGTAATTAACAAAAATAAAGGACTATCAATATAAGGTACAATAAAGTACCAAGTAAGATAAGCTACACCACTACCCCAGGTCCCAGGAGCAAACGGAAGTCGACCTATATAAAAAGTTGTACCAATAATTTCGGCAATTCTAATATGAATATTCATTCGTTCTTTAGAAAACCAATTATGGTATTTCTATTAGAATAAATATATCCAAAACCAGTTAAAACTGTAATAATAGTTACAATTAAAGTAAAATTGTAGATAAGATGATAATCTCTAACCACTTTAAGAATAGTAAATGCCCAAGAAAACGATAATCCTTTTATTCCTAAGATGATTAAAATAAATAAAATAATATTTATCTGAATTACAGTTTTTGCTTTGGCAATATTTGATGTAACCATTTCAAGACCTTTAAAATTCATAACCATACGTAATCCCGTTATAAATAGATCACGGAATATAATCAATGCAACCATCCAATAATCAATTACACCAATTATTGCAAATGATATAAATGCAGATGAGACTAGTATTTTATCTGCAAGTGGATCTAAGAATTTCCCTTCTGGTGTTACTAAATCATATTTTCTGGCATAATATCCGTCATATGCATCTGTAATACCCGCAATTACGAAAACTATTAATGCCCATATATTGGACCAAGGATGATCATAGAAAAGACATAATATAAAAATCGGTGTCAAGAAAATTCTACCTATGGTTATAATATTAGGAATTGTTAAAATAACGTTCTCCCCTCCATTGCCCTGATCAAGGTAGCTTCATCTATATATTCTAAATCACCTCCAACGGGAATTCCTCTGGCAAGACGAGTAATTTTTATATCAAATTCTGATAATTTTTTTGATAAATACAGTGCAGTTGTTTCACCCTCAACAGTTGGATTTGTAGCAATAATAATTTCCATTCCTGGCTTTATTCTATCCATCAATCCTTTAATATTTAATTCATCAGGACCGATGCCATCAAGAGGAGATAAGGCACCATCTAGGACATGATACACGCCAATAAATATATTTGTCCTTTCAAAAGCAAATATATCTGGAGCATTTTCAACTATACAAATCAGATTAGTGTCCCGCTTAGGATTATCACATATTAAACAAACTTTTGTTTCAGATATACCTCCACATAAAGTACACGTTTTTACTTTAATCTTAACTTCCTTCAACGAATCAGATAATCTATTAACAATCATCATATCAGTTTTTAATATATGAAAAGCTAATCTTTGAGCTGTTTTATTTCCTATTCCTGGAAGTCTGGAGAGCTCTTCAATAAGCCTTTTAGCGCTATCGGGTAAAGCCTGCAATTACATACCTGGAATTTTTAATCCAGACATCATACCGCCTGCTGCTGCATTCATTTTTTCCTGAGATGCTTCCTGTGCTTTAGAAAGTGCTTTATTTACAGCAGATATAATCAAATCTTCCAACATTTCTTTATCTTCATTGATTGCATCTTGATCTATATCTATTTCTAGGATATCCTGCTTGCCATTTGCTTTTACTTTTATCATTCCGCCGCCAGAATCAGCTTCCACAATCAAATCAGATAATTCGTTTTGTACATCCTCAATATTCTTTTGTACTTCTTGAGCTTGTTTTAATAACTTGGACATATTTCCTTTAAGCATGTTTCCTCCTAATGTAATATTTCCCCATCAAATACCTCAACAATACGATTTAATGTATTCTCATCAACTGAAAGGGAGTCTAGTTTTGATTTATCTTGTTCATTTTTTTGTTCTAAATTCAAATTATCATCTTGTATAAATTCAATTTTAAATTTTTCATACAAAATTTCCGATATAATCTTTTCAATAATTTCAATTCCTTTTTCAATAGTTTTGAGGTTAAATCCACTTTTTCCAAATGATTGAATCAGAATAATATTTTTGGAAACTTCTATTGGTTTACATCCTTCCAATACTGCTGCAACAGATGGTTTTGCTATGTGGGTTTTTTCAACTATTCTAGACCAATTCTTTATTATCGTCTCAATTGAGACTTCATTTTTTGATTTTTTTTCATCATCCTTTATAGATTTTTTTTCAGAATCATTTGATACTATTTTAGTACTAATACCAACAGATTCATCTATCTTTTTTTTTGATTCATTTACTTTTTTTTTATTCTTACTCGAAGTCAATTCAAAAGAATTAGAGTTGTTTTCTCTTTCCAATGAATTTTTACTTAATAAATCCTCAATTAAAACAGTTTTATCAAATTCTAATAATTTCAAAGCCGTCATTTCAAGCAACAAATAACCATTATCCGAATATTTAATTACACTAGATACATTACTAATTAGCTGCCCGATTCTTAATAAATCCATCCTGTCCCATTTTTTAGATTCATCTTTATATTTTTCCTGGTACTCTTCATTCATTTCTAATAATGATTCTTCTATACCTATATCTGCGTAAATTATATTTCGAATATGTAAAGAAAATCCCTGAAGAATTTCAGATGCTGGGACACCGAAACTTGAAATTTTTGATAATAAATTAACCATACCAATGTCATCTTTTTTTCGAATACAGTTAGTTAATTCAAAGTAAATTATATCAGAAATAAAACCCAAAGCCTTTACTGTATACTCATATTTAATATCATCGCCACTGTAAGCAATTACCTGATCCAGTAAACTTAAACCATCTCGCATACTACCATCTGCTTTTCTTGCAATTAAAACTAAAGATTCTTTATCATAGTTCTTTCCTTCTTCCTTCAAAATAACTTCAAGGTGATCAACTATATTTTTTAAAGAAATTCTATTAAAATCAAATCGCTGGCACCTGGAAATAATTGTAGTTGGAACTTTATGTATATCCGTTGTACAAAAAATAAATTTCCCATGATCAGGAGGTTCTTCTAGAGTTCTTAAAAGAGAATTAAATGCTTGAACCGTAAGCATATGTACTTCGTCTATAATAATAATCTTGTAGTTACAATGCATCGGCGCAAATTTAATTTGCTCCCGAAGATTTCTAATTTCATCTATACCACGATTCGATGCTCCATCAATTTCAATAACATCAAGAGCACGTCCATTGGCTATCTCTCTAGATATTTTAGAGTTTTTATCGAATTTTGCGGTTGCGCCTCCCTTCGAATTGATTGCCATGGCTAGTATCCTGGCCATAGTAGTTTTTCCGACTCCTCTAGGGCCAGTAAAAAGATATCCCTGTGCAATGCGATTTTGATCAAACGCGTTAACTAAGGTTTGAGTAATATGTGACTGTCCAACCACTTCTTGGAAAGACTGTGGGCGCCACTTTAGTGATAAAACTTTGTATGCCATTTAATTTATAATATGGCCGTGCACCGCCATTTGATCACCCTGTTTCCATTTCATAATAAACCAGCCAATTCAATCTCAGTAGACTGCAAGCACATGGATATCATAGTTTACCGCTGCTCCCTTCCAGGCCTGACGGGGTTCGCCAGACATTCATTGCTACAGTTTGAAATATCATCATCACTTAGAATAAAAGAACTGTTCAGTTGTGACCTGGTGGCGACATCGATCCTGCTATAGCGGATTGCAGGTTACAGGGCACCGCTAATTCCCCATCTAGCACGACCAAATATTTATTCAATTAATCAGTATTCAATTTACAAGAAGAGATGATTTATTTCTTCAATAAATAACAACAATTTTAATTTCTGCGATTTCAAACCAATCCCAAAAATTCGAGCGATCTAATTTTAAAACTCCATCTTTAAAACTGAATCTAAGTCTTTTTCGATATAATGATTCTGTAAACCACATAGAATTATCCCTTTTATAGTAAATAGCCACAAATGGTGGGCTATCTTCCTTTAAATCAGGAATAGAAAGTGTGCAAATTGCTTCATTGAATTCACCCTCTGGAGTTATAAAATCAATTTTAGAATAACTATAGACTCTTTTTTGAAGAGAATCAAATAATTCCAAATTTTTGGAGTTATCCTGGGCATTATAAAACCCTAAAAAGATGAAATATAATGATCCAATAAAAAAAAAGGGGTGAAATCTCACCCCCAAATTTGGCCCTACTTTTTCTTGCGCCCAAACAAACCTTTTTTCTCTTTCTTTTTTTCTCCTTCATCAGTTGGTTTTTCTTTACCACTTTCATCTTCCATTCCTTCAACACGCTTCTCCCAATCACTTAATTCAGCATCACCATCATTAGAATTATCACTATCTTCATCAGCATCAATTTCTTCATCTTGTGGCAAAGCATCCTTATTCTCCCAAATCTCTTTTAATTTTTCATGGCGCTTTTCAGAATTATCTTTTAAGGTATCAAGTAATTCAGTTACTTCTTCATGAAAATCAGCGATAGTCTGTTCCAGCCTCCTTACAAGTTCTTCCTGCAAAGGAATTCCGAAACCATCCCCAACTTTTTCCATAAGGGATCCAAACTGGTCCATTAAATATTTCTTTTGCGGATCAATTGCAGGCGCCTGATCTTCAGACCCGCCTGTATCAGGTTTTTGGGGCATATATCCTCCAGTTATTTGGCTCTTTGCCTTTCATATTCATCTTCAGTCAAAATAAATGTCTCTTTTGGCGTTAGTAATGTACTAAAAGCATCAAACATTTCGCCACTAAAAATCAATCCGATTATTATACCATAAAAACGGTTATACCAAACTACATCTGCTTTAGGATTTCGCTGTAAATTATAAATATGGCCACCGCCAAATCCCGCTGCAGCACTAAAAGCAAATATATAGGGTCTAAGGTAAAAATAATCTTTAGTTGCAGTACGATAGGAAATCGATTCTACACTACTTAAGGAAACTAATTCAATACTTGTTGGCGTTTGAACTTTCAAAATTTCATCATCAAATTTTAATAGTGTTCCCTTTAGTTTTTTTCCACTAGAATGTTTTAATTTTACTAATTGCGGTTTTGGCATTTCTGAAACAATTTTTGAAGCTTGTAAAAAATGCATTCCCTTGTATAGCTGTTTTAATGCCTCTTGTGTTAGTTCTGGCTGGCTATTCACATGTGTTTGTAATTCAACAAATTTTCGCATACTAAAAGTTGCAGTCTTTTGTACTTTTTGTCCTTTAACATTTTTAATAATTTTAACTTTAACCTGATTAGGTGTATCAGCAATTATCTGAGCACTTATAAATCCTTTTTCCCTAGGAAAAATACGGTAATATCTATTTTCATCTACATCAATTTCAGTACCAACTCTTGGACTTAAAACTTGGATTTCACCCCGAGCATAAATAATGCTACATGAGATAATTAGCATGATTTTTATTATAAGGTACATTAATTTTAAAAATTGAATGCAGTCTCAATGGTCGTTTGTTTAATCGGCTCTAATTTACCAGAACCATTATCACGATAATATTGGCGGAAATCCCAGACAAGACTTACTCCTTTGCTCAATTCATACCCAATCCTATATCCTAATACAGTATTAATAGTTGGATTTTCAAAATCAAATGGATTAATATCATTATTCCTTTGATAATAAGCCATTGCGCTACTTACCTTTGGTATATTTTCGGCATTAAGATTTAAAAAAGCATAAAAACTTTTATAATCTGTCGTATCCATTTTCATATTAGCATAGGAAGCAGAAAATGTAACTAGATTAAATAAATCCAATGATGCTGAACCATATAATCCTTTTGATGAAGATTGCGATGAATCAGTAAACACAAACATATCTTTTGTTTTTACTACTGTATAACTACCAGACGATTGTGTCACCACTCTATTTAAATCATAAGATTGGTCAAAAAACTGAGGAACATAAGAACCATTAATAATTCTATATTCAAGAGATAAATGAAGCAAATTAAAAATTGACGATCTTATACCAGGGATAGATAATCCTGTCCCAGAACGTTTTGGTCGAATAAAAGAAATACTATCAGAAGAAATCGATGCAGGAAATTTTAAACTATTATATTCAGCAAAAACTTTAAGATCAATTATTTTGTTGGAAAATATAGGATAACCAATATCTACAGCAAAACCGCTGGTACTTGCAGTATTCTCTTGGAGGCTAAATGGCATGGCCTTAAGAATAACATCGTCTGCATTTTCATTTTCATCAGTAATATTATCTCCATCCGCATCTATATCAATTAAAGAATCTGGCACACTTGTACCTTGCCCAGGATCTGGCCATCCATCTCCATCAGTATCGTTCCATAGACTACTATCATTTGGAAAATCATCAAATAAATCTGGGAAAGAATCTTTATCTTTATCTTTAAGTCCAGAAAACATATTCGCATCAGAAACATAGTTTAATCCTATTGAAAGTGGAAAGTTGTCTGATACTTTAAATACAGTGCGCAAAGCAACAATTGTTCCTCCACGTGAAATATCTTTAATGTTCGCTAATAATATTTCTCCACTAGCAGGTCCTAAATTAAAACCAGTGTTAATTCCAACTCTACGAACAGATGGAAATTCCATCATATTGGAATAACCAGACATTAATCCTCCGTAACCAAGTGTCATTCCTTCAATAGAGCCATATTTTATCCAAGCTGGATCTGTTCTATTCCCATAGCTTATAAAAAGAATTTTATCCAGCAACATTGAAGGATCATTTTTTATATCCCATTCATCTTTGCGAATATTACCTTCATTATCTAAATACATTACTAAATCTAAACCAAATCCTAATTTTCCAATATTAATTACTGGTCGAACAGAAAGTTGATTATAAAGAATACCATCTATAGTGGATGAACCAATTCCCAATCCCATACCAAATGGTTTTTTTGGTGGATCTGGATCTTTTTTTCTTTCTTTTGCAGGATCGGATTTTATAGGTTCTTTTTTATTTCCTGGATCTGATTCATTAATATCCTTTGTGATATTTTCCACTTTTGGCTTTATATTCTTAATCTTGTGAATTTTTTTGACTTTTGGTTGATTAGATTTTTTTGGTTTTTTTCTTTCAGAGGGTTTAGGTTGCTGTTCGTATAAAGTGGTTTGAGGGTCTGGTGGATATTCTCCTGGAGATGATGGTGCTTGAATTAAATTACCGACCGCATTACTAACAGCCTTTTGACCAGGACCGACAGAAACGGTTTGGCCACTGGCCATATTCATCACATCAAAATTACCTGATTTACAAATAAATTGATCTACACCAGTTAAAGGATCAACAATAGAAGCAAATTCAGTACCTTTTACACTGGCAACACTTGAATGTGTTTGTACCCGGAATTTTTTTGTACGTCCTTGTTTCATCACTTTACTTAATGTAGTACCAAAATCTACATCTACCGTCCTTGTATTTTGTGTATCCATCAGTTGCAACTGAGTATTTTCGCGTAACTTAACTACTGATTTATCATTGATATACATGATAGAAGCATAAGAAAGAGCCCCTACCTTTATAGCATCACCATTATTTAATGAAGATCCTAATGCTGGTATTTCAGAGTATTTATCATTACCTATCCGTTTTATTAAAACTTCCCCATAACTGCTGGCCAAAACGGCTATCGGCTCTGCAATGATATTTCCATAAATAATTACGAAAAAAAGTAAAATATTCCTCCAGTTTAGCTTCATTATACCATATTGATGTTGAATCATTTAAATCAGGACTGTTTCACTATAAAAATTAAGTTGAATTTGATATAGCTCTAAGGATAAGCTCCTCAATACTGATAAACTCTATACCTGTATTTTCTTTAAGTGATAATTCACAGGTTCTGCTTGAAGAAACTCCCAGTTCTGCATTGATATCTGTTGATTTTTGAATGGAATGCCTTGCAAGCTCAGGTATACGCAACCCTCTATCTCCTGCCATACCACAGCAAAATCCTTCCATTGAAGTTTCTACGCTTACTGCACAGGATTTCACTAAATCAAACAACACCTTTTCATTATTCATTTTTTGATAAGAACAAACTGAATGAGCATAAACAGTTGATTGAATAGGAGATAATATTAGACTTTCTTTGAGATTATTAAGAAAAGTAACCGAGTCTATAATCTGTAAATTTTTGGTATTACCTTCTAGTATATACTGTGTACATGGAGAAAGATCTATAATAATAGGTATCTGACCTTTCTTAGAATGTAAAAATAGTTTTTGCAAAAGTTTTTTTCTTAATCTACGTCCAGTTTCCGTAAAACCTCTAGAATCAAAAGCCATGCCACAGCAATAATCCTCGTATTGCTTAAATACAGATATTTCTTTTTCTGCCATATCACTGATTTTATGCAATAACATGGAAGACGATTCTCTAGATATATTGGTAGAAAAAAGACGATTAACGCAGGAAGGAAAATGAACAAAATCAAAATGATCATTCCCTTTTTTTGGAAATTGAAGTGGTTTAGCTCTAGCTATTCCATGTAATGGCCAGATAGGAATATTTCTGCTTATATGTTTATTTAAACTTTCTGTAAAATAATGCAATAAACTATTTCCAAAAATTTTACCTGTTAAATTTGCAATAGCAAAAATTCGATATAAAATTTTAACAACAAAATGAAAATTATTACTGACTACTTTTACTAATCTCGGATCCTTATCATTTAGTGATCTCAAAGATTTTACCATCTTCCCAGTATCAATATTTACTGGACATACTTCAGAGCAAAGTCCGTCAGTTGCACATGTTTTCTCTATCGAATACTGAAAATTATTTAATTCGCTTGATAGCAAATTATTAATCTTCAATTCACGCATAACTCCAATTCGTTGGCGAGGTGTCAATGTCAATCCGGAACTGGGACAGACTCTTTCACAGAAACCGCATTCAACACATGTATCAACTTCATCATGAATTTTTGGTAAAGTTTTAAGATTTTTCAAATGAATTTTTTGATCTCTAGATAGCAACACATCTGGATTCAAAATATTATTAGGATCTGATAATCTCTTTATCTGCCACATAATTTCAAAAATTGGACTCCCCCATTCCGTTTCAACAAATGGAGCCATATTCCGTCCAGTTCCATGCTCGGCTTTAAGAGAACCATCGAACTCTCCTATAGTCATTTTTGATAAGTCATTCATCATACCTTCATAATTTTTTTCCCCTTGCGGATTTGTTAAATCTATAGATGTAACAAAATGTAGATTTCCATCTTTAGCATGTCCAAAAATAACACTGTCATAAAATTTACGCTTTTTAAAAATTTTCCTTAATCGGCGAATTGCAACTGGAAGGTTATCAATGTCTACAGCAATATCTTCAGTAATTACACTAGTACCAGATGTTCGCAATGAGCCAACTGTAGGATAAAGACTTTTTCTAATTTTCCAGATCATGTTTCGATCTTTTTCTCCAGTCACAAATAGTGAATCATGAATATTTTTATTTGTACTTACATATAGTTTAACATCTTTTACCAGCCTTGAAATATCATTATAATCATTTTCCTGAAATTCAATAAGTAAAGCGGTAAAATCATCAGGGATTTGATTGGGGTCATAGGGTGGATTACGAAGGTATTTAGCTGTTCTAAGTGACTGATCATCTAATATTTCTACTACCGATGAACCAAGATTTTTAAAGAAAGAAACTGAGTTCCCTGCTGCTTCAGGTGATTTAAAGAATAATAGGCCAGTTCCTTTTTCAGGAGGGTCAGGTATTGTTTTTAAAGTAACTTCAGAAATAAAAGCAAGTGTGCCTTCTGAACCAACTAAAAGATGAGAAAATATATCAATTGGATTCTTATAGTCTAAAAATGAATTCATTGAATAACCGATGGTATTTTTCAACCGATATTTCTCACGTATTTTTTGAACTAATTTTGGTTGATTTAAAATATTTTCACGAATCTTCAGCAAACCTTTAGCTAGATCTGGTTCATTATTAAAAAACCGTGAATTTTCATTCTTTGCTGAAGTATTATAATCATGACCATTTGCCAAAACAAAAGAAATGTTATGAAGTGTATGATATGAATTATATTCAGTACCACATGCCATCCCTGAAGCATTATTTGAAACAATACCACCAATTCGTGCCACATTTATTGAAGCTGGATCTGGACCAATTCTTCGATTATATGGTAATAATATTTTATTTGCAAAGGATCCGTTAACACCTGGTTGCATACGGATAAAATCACCTTGCTCAAGTATTTTTAATTTTGACCAGTCATATACTGTTTCTGCAATAACACCATGAGTGATAGACTGTCCTGATAAGGATGTTCCGCTAGTACGGAATGTAATAGGAGTTTTTGATTGCCGTGCATATGATAGAAGTTTTTTTATTTCCTGAATTGACCTTGGTCGAACAATTGCATCTGGTATAAGGCGATATATACTAGCATCTCTAGCATAAGCCAATTTAAAAATTTTATTATCTAGAATAGTACTAGCTGGCAAATAATCGTAGAGATTCAAAGTGCTATTGGCCTACATATATTTTTTATTTTTCCAGGAACAGGAATTGCCTTATTATTTTCATAATTAAAGGCAACCATTTTAAAAAGGGCGGTACAAATAGGAAGTTCTATTCCTTCCTGAAATATAGCTGCAATAAAATCAAAACTTTTTTCTCCGACACGGGAAACCCTGTGCCCTATTTCTAATTCCGATGGATGTGAAGACTGTGAATGATAAATTATTTTCATAGATCCTAATATAGTACTCTCTTTCTCTTCTTTGCGAATTCCATCATATCCTAATTGATAGTATACATCAACCCTAGATGATTCCATATAAGTTAAATAAGCAGCATGATTAATATGTCCCAATGAATCCATATCACGCCAGCGTGTTTGCATTTTTGTCCAAAAATCAAAATCTTTTCTACGTAAATCTTTCCATTCCATAATAAAAATTAGAATAGAATTATCCTGATAATCACGAAAAGAATTAATTTTTTCTATCTTATTTAACCTTGTAATTTTGATAATGAATAGTAATAAAATATTTTCTTACCCATATTTGCAGATTAATATATCTTGAATAATAGAATTAAATATTTTCATTTATTAATATTATTCTCTATTGTTCATGGACAACCCAAAGAAAGAATAGAGTTGCAGATAAATAAATGTTCAGGTAACGTAACCAATTCTTTGAATGGGAATCCAATCTATGCGATAAAAGTAGAGATTCTTAGCGGTAATAATAATCTCAAAGATTCATGTTTTACAGATAATCAAGGTAATTATTATATAGATCCCGTAGGATATGTATGGCGACCTAGAATCAGATTCACTTCTTCATCATATACATTTAAAAATAAAATAATATTTTTAAAGGAAACTAATTTAGATAATAAAGGTATTTTAAAATTGGATGTTTCTTTAGACCCTGTTCCTGAAGATGAAAAACCAAAAGTGTTTTCTAAAGGTACTATTGATTCGAGAGCAAAAACATTTTTCTGGGAAGGAAATGTATTTTACTACTTAGATAATAATTCTAATGCAAATGATTATAAAGCTTCTAAGTTTATAATAAACAAAGTAGATACAGATATATCATCCAATGGTGATCTTATACTCTGGATTAATAACAAAGAAATAAATCCTTTACTTTGTTATGTTCCTCAGAATGGTAATTATGAAAATTTACTTTCTATTCTAGGAGGTTATTTATCTGATCCTCTTTATAAAACTAGTGGTCTGCCACGTTTTTTAGATAAAAGTGTATTAGAACCAACAGTCGTTTTTGGAAAAATAACCGATGCACAAACGAATGAACCTGTAATTGGCGCCGAGATTAGTATAGTAGGAATAAATACGAACAAAAGAATTACAAGTATAGATGGTAAATATGCATTTCAAATCCCTGAAGTAGGTAATTTTGTGTTAAAAGTGATACCACCTATGAATTCAAAATACGAAGTACCATCAGATATTGAATTAATCATAAAGGAAGCTCGCGGAGGGTGGCATCAATCTAATCAAAGATTAATTCCAAAGAGAAGTTATAATTGGTAAAAGTCAAACTTAGTATTATTCTATGTTTTCTCATATTTTTAAATATTCAAGGTAATCAAAATATGAATAAATCTCAGATAGCAACTTTTGGAGGTGGATGCTTCTGGTGTATTGAGGCTGTATTCCAGCGCGTAAGCGGTGTTATATCAGTAATACCTGGCTATGCTGGCGGAAAGACAAAAAATCCTACATATAAAGAAGTCTGTGGAGGTTTAACTGGCCATGCAGAAGTAGCACGCATTGAATTCGACCCACTAAAGGTTAGCTACAAACAAATGCTAAATGTATTTTGGCAGGCACATGACCCGACTACCCTAAATCGCCAGGGAAATGATGTGGGGTCACAATACAGATCAGTAATTTTCTATCATTCGGATAACCAAAAAGTGATCGCTGAAAAATCAAAAATTGAAGCTGACGCTTCAACCTATTGGTCCAATCCAATTGTCACAGAAATACAAGAACTTAATAATTATTCAGATGCTGAAGATTATCACCATAATTATTACAATGAGAATCAAAACCAGCCATACTGTATTTTTGTGATAAAACCAAAACTGGATAAGCTAGAAAAAGAAGGAATAATAAATAAATAATCAAGATTTCATTTGTTCATATTCCTTCATAGCATCAATCAAGGAATATACACCTTCTTCTGGCATAGAATTATAGATAGATGCACGAAAACCACCAACAGAACGATGACCTTTTAAAGCTAAAAGGTTTCTATCTTTACAAAATAAAATAAATTCTTCTTCATCTAATCCAGATTGAGAAAAAATAAATGGGACATTCATCAATGATCTGTCTTCATATGATACTGGACTTTCAAATATTTTATTACGCCTAATTTCAGAATATAGTCTATCTGCTTTTTTCTTATTTAACGATTCAATTTCTTTTAATCCACCCAAATCTTCAATCCATTTCAAAGTCTCATTAACAACAAATACAGCATATACTGGAGGCGTGTTATACATAGAAAATTTGTCTATATGTGTCGTATAATCCAACATATTTGGAAGTTCTCTGTAATTCTTTCCAACAAGATCATCTCTTATTATAACTAACGTAACGCCAGCTGGACCCATATTTTTCTGAGCTCCTGCATAAATTAAACCATAACAAGAAATATCAATTTGTTTTGAAAGAATATCTGATGACATATCTGCCACAAGAAATCCATCAGGGTTTAATACTTCTGGCATTATTTTATACTGCGTACCATATATTGTATTATTTGTAGTTATATGTAAATATTTTGAATCAATATTTTGATCATATTGTTTTGGTATAAATGTATATTTTCCCTTTTTAGAAGTTGCAATAATATTTGCTTTTCCTATTTTATTACATTCTAATATTGCTTTAGATGACCAGATTCCAGTATCAATATAATCTGCTGAGCTTTTTAGAGGCAAAAGGTTAAGTGGAACCATTGAAAATTGTGTCGAAGCACCACCCTGTAACCATAGAATATGATAGTTAGATGGGATTTTTAGTAATATTTTTATTCGTTCTGTAACCTGTTCAAAAAGCTCAATTACAAGTTTTGACCTATGGCTTATTTCCATGATGCTCATACCTGTATCTAAGTATTGTTTTGTAGCTTTACTGGCTATTTTTAATACATTTTCATTTAAACAAGCTGGACCTGCGCTGAAATTATAGGTCTTCATTTTAATAAATCTGAAATATTAATAAACTAGAATACTTACTAAAACTTAGCAGAAATCAGATAATTTGTATAATGGAAAAGAGTTATATTTTATTAACCTTAATCTTTTGCAAGCTAATTATCAAAGGATTTTAAATTTAATGTATAAAAATTAGTATTTAATTCCAAAACCCTCCATTGCGACGTCCCCCGCGTTTGCGATTCTTCTTCTCTTTTCTTTTTCCCATCTTTTTCATTTCTCCTCCCATATCTCGCATCATTTTCTGTTTAAACATACCTAATTTGGCAAGTTGATTTGTATCTAAAAGATCATCTAAGCCAAGTATAAATTTTTCTTCTTCATCAGCATGCTTTTTTCTTAAGCTGGTAGTCTTTTTTACTGCAGCAATAATTTCTGACTTATCCAAATTATTATCCTTAAGCTTTGATCGTAGAATTTTTTCTAATTCTTTTTCTTGATTACGTATTTGATCTAGGCTACTTCGGTGTTCACGAAGCCTTGGGAAGAATTTTTCTGCCTGCTCCGGCTTAAGATCCAATTCTTCAGTCAAACGCCAAATCATCATAGACTCCATCCGCTGTTTTCGCTTACTATCTTTGAAATTTGATTCATATTTATTATTACTATCAAATTCTTGTGAAAAAGTTATGCATAAAATTGATGTAATTATTATCAATAGCGTTTTCATAATGTTTCCTTTTTTGATTTAATCTATCCAATAAGTATCACTTATAATATCCATTGTAGTCCAAAAATCATTTTCTTGGAGTAGGAAAAGTGCAATGTCATCAACAGATACTAGTTCATTTGTCAACAAAATTTCAATCTTCAAATTCCATAATCCCATATCAAAGAGACCAATATTATTTTCATATTCATCAATATATGTAATATATTCACTTTGATCTGATAAATGTCCTGCAGTAAAAAATCCAATCAGAAAAATGAATATTGCAGCAATCATTGCTGATTTAATCTGATAATTAGACTTTTCTTTTCCTTTTCTAAAGTGATGGAATTTTTTTAGAAATTTTTCCGAATCAGCTTCATATATTTCAATTTTTCCTAATATTATTAGTTTCTTTTCAAAATCATTCATCAGAAATCCACTTTTTTAATTTCTGTAATGCATAATGAAAATTAACCTTTGCTGTATTTTCCGAAATTTGAATCACGCGTGAGATTTCTTTATAAGATAACTTATTGACAATACGCAAAATAACAACCGTACGCTGTTTTTTAGGTAGTTTTTTAACAGCAATCCACAATTCCTCTTTTTTCCATTCCTTATCGATCTTTTTATCAACATCTCTTGGCTCTGGTATTTGATCTAAATGAAGAAGGTTTTTCCATTTATTTCTAGTAATCCAATTGTTTGCAGTATTGACATTGATTCTGTATAAATACGTAGTAAATTCCGATTCAAAGCGAAATTTCTTAAGGTGTTTATACAATTTATAGAATACATCTTGCGTTAAATCTTCTGCAACTATTTCATTTTGAGTAATATTAATAAAAAAGCCAATTACATTTGGTAGATGTTTGCGAACAATTTCATTAAACGCATTTTTATCACCATTTTGGAATTTTCGTATAAGATCATGGTCATTAGACATATCATTATCTAGTTAGACAGTAAAATAAATGAAAGGTTAAAAAGTTATTAATCAATATTAGAGATTTATCATTAAATATCCCCAACTTTTCCTATGGTATCTATAGTAAAATCAATCAATTTTGATAAAGAACAAAATAGAGCAATTACTCACCCACCTTCCCCTCTCATGATTTTAGCTGGTGCGGGAACCGGTAAAACCTTTACACTACTTCATAGAATAAAATATCTCATAAAATCTAATCAAATTAAACCCGAACATATTCTTTTTCTTACATTTACTGAAAAAGCTACTGCTGAAGCAAAAGAAAAAATGAAGAATATTATTGGTAATAAAGCTCATAAAATCTTTATTGGGACTTTTCATAGTTTTTGCCATTCTATTATAAGAAAATATGGATCTGAAAAATATATCAAAGATATTTTGTGGCAGGAAAATGACATACTTTACTTCCTTATTAATCACTTTGATAAAATGGAATTTATCCAGTCCAGGGTTTTCGCAAATAATCCCGTTAAAGCTATCCAAGAATCATTTATTCCTTTCTTCAATAGAGCCGGAGATGAATTGATTTCTCCTAATGAATTACAATCTAAACTACAAGGAATCGAATATTCAAAAGAATGGTATGAATATAATTTTCCTGATATACATGAAAAAAATACAGAGTTTGATGATTTAAAATTCCAGATAATAGACTTAGTGAAAGCTTATTCCTTCTACCAAAATCAAAAAGAAAAGAACAATGCACTGGATTATGGTGATATGATTTTGAACTGTTATGAGCTTTTACTTAACAATCAATCAATTTTAAAAAAAGTAAGGTTGGAAAATAAACACATTTTTATTGATGAATATCAAGATAATAATTATGCACTGAATAAAATTGTAAATCTTATTTCTGAGAAAGAACCCAGCATCACAGTTGTAGGTGATGAAGATCAATGTATTTATTCTTTCCGTGGAGCAAATTATTTCAATATTTCTGATTTTAGGAATCGTTATAAAAATCATCCTCACTATACAGAGATATCATTAATAAATAATAGAAGGTCTACTCAAGAAATTCTTGACCTTGCAAATGCTTCAATAAGTATTAACAAAGAAAGAACACCAAAAATATTAAAATGTATTAAAAAAAATGCTGATACAGGCTCAAAACCAAAATGGATTCAGGCAAATAAAAATCAAACCATGGAAATATTGCCAAAACTAATACACTATTTGGTAAATAATAGACAATCCCTATATGGCGATATCGCAGTTATCTGTCGCGGAAGAGCTAATGTAAGCCAAGCCGCTAAAGCAATGCAAGAGTCTGCCATACCAGTAGATATATATATAGAGAAATTTTTCGATGTTCCAATTGTGAAAGATGTGATTTCCTGGGGTCATTTAGTTTGCATGGATGATTATTCTAATATAGCACTATTTAGAATTTTACGTAATCGATTAGGAGATGTTTGGACTAGCTTATTTTTTCAAAAAATGGACAAAACATCCACTCAAGAAAAAATAAATAGATTAGAGATTGTAAAAAATGAATCTCAAGAAATTGTATCCATATTAAATACTATCAAAATACTGAAAGAATCTTTAAATAAAAGACTTAAATCAGATGAAATTGTATGGCAGATTATTTCATTGTTAAAGGAATCAAATTTAATTAAATCCATTCGCAGTGAATACGGTTACAACCAAAGATTGAATATTGCCAATTTAGGAGAAATTTTAAACCTGTCAGAGCAATTCGTTAATAAGGATCCTGATGCAAGATTTAACAATTGGATTGATTATATGGAAGTACTTTCATTAGCATCAAACAAAATTGCTGCACAACCTATAATAGAAAAACACAATATTGCAGTTCAAGTTATGACTATTCATCAAAGCAAAGGTTTACAGTTTCCTGTAGTTATTATGCCATTTCTATATAGTGGCAGTTTCCCCTCAAATCATAAAAAACACTCAACAATTGATCGAGTCCCTGCTACATGGGCTGCATGGAGACAAAATAAAAAAATTAGCTCCCGTGAATTACATTTAGCTGAGGAAAGACGTGTTTTTTATGTTGGAATTACCAGAGCTGAAAAATATCTATATCTAATGGGTCCGACAAAAAGAGAATCAATTTTTATCAAAGAATTGGAAGATATTAATTCAAAACCAATGGAGATTTTCAAAATGGAAAATTCAGAAGAAAAAACAATATCACTAAATACACGTCTTCAAAAATTATTAATTGACCTGAATAGAGAAATATCAGCAAATCAATTTAATAATGCAAAAAAAATTATTAATGATATAGAAAATGAAAAAAATATAGAGGTTGAAAATACTACTCCTATCAATAATGAAATAACTTTACTTCATCTTTCATCTACTAAAATTGAAACATATAATTCTTGTCCACTAAAATATAGATTAAAATATATTGATAAAGTTCCAGAGCGAAAATCACGTTCCACGGGAGAATTTGGTTCTATAATACATACTATATTGGAAGAATACCATGGGCTTGAAAAAAAGGATCAAACTAAAAAAGAATTATTTAAACTTTTAAATAAACACTGGCGGGAAGATGCATTTGAATATCGAAAGAGAGGTGAAGAATTCCGTAAGCAGGGTGAAGAAATACTATTGGCTTATTTTGAACACATTCAAAATAATCATCCCAATGTGATTGGTAGAGAGGTTGGATTTACCTATATCATGGATGATGTAAATGTTAAAATATCAGGAAAAATTGACCGAATAGATGATAACAGGAAAACTTTCGGGATTGTAGATTATAAAACTAGTAGAAAAAAAGAAAAAGCAGAAAAAAATATCCAGATGGCCCTATACACAGAAGCATTACTTAATGGAGCTATCGAAAACATAAGTGGAAAACCTGGAGAAGCTATTCTTCACTTTTTACGATTTGGAGATGACCCGATATCAGCTCACATATTTACAGAAGAAGAATTAGAAAATTATAGGGATAAAATAAGAAATGTTGCGATAGGAATTCGTTCAGGATCATTTGAAACAAATAAGGGTGATTTTAACTGCAGATATTGTGACTACAAAGAATTCCTTTGTCCCGCATGGGAAGAATAAGTAAAAAATAATTAAAATCAAGAAAGATAAACTATTAGTTAGTTATTTTTAGTAATTGATATTCAAGTCTACCATTAAAATTTGAACTAAAGAAAGAAATGAGATCAGGATTTCCAACTACCGATATTGAATCCTGACTTGACCACGTTAAATCTGATTGAATAAAATGACTAAGTATCGTATCGCCATTCTCCTCAAAGATCTGAAAATATGTAGAATCAGTATCTTTTACTTTTATGTCTTTTAAAATAAATGTTGCAAGTATAATATCAGTTTCATTCGCCAAGAATTTAATGTCCCAGGTATTAGTTTCTGTATAATCATCACCTAATATTGACAGTGAAAAAAAATCCTGTTCATCCACGATGGCCGGTATATTTTCTAATAATCCATCTGTATGCTCAGGAGGTGATACACAGCATGATAATAGAAGCAATATCAACATTGTTTCAAACTTCAATAATTGATATTTATCCATCCTATTTATCTACCTTATCGTTACCAAGCTGAAGTTCGCCAATTTTATCCATGGGTTTTTCCAAGGCCTTTAATCGTGCACCTTTTAATTCATCATAATGATTTGTAAGAGATAAAAGCGTCTTCCCCATAGCATCAATCTTATCTGTGTATTTTTCCCATTGTTTTTTAAATAAACCAACTAATTTTTGCATTTCCCCTGCTTTTTTCTCCATAGAAAAATTTGACACTGCCTGTCTCACCAAGGATAGTATAGCATAAAGAGTAATAGGAGAGCAAAGCATTATTTTATTTTCCAAAGAAAAGTCGATTAATTCATGATCTTCCTGATTTAAAAATGCATAAATACTTTCATTAGGAATAAATAATAAAACATAATCTACTGTACCTCCTTCAACATTAATATAGGAACGTTTTGAGACTTCTTTTACTCGATTGCGAACATCCTTAAGAAAGGCTTTTTTTTCTGTATTTTTTTCTGATTCACTTTCTGCAATAATATATTTTTGATAATGTGCAAGAGGAAATTTAACATCCATATTTAAGGATTTTTCATCTGGAAGATAAAAGGTAAAATCTGGACGCTCACTTCCATCAGATATCTGCTTCTGTCTAGTATAATTAATTCCTTCAACAAGTCCGATAAAATCAAGAATATCTTTTACCATTCTCTCTCCCCACTGCCCTCTGGCCTGTGAACTGGAAAGGATCTGCCTTAAGTGAGAAGTGGTGTCTGATAGCTCTCCAACCCTCTTTCGCGATTCTTCCATCTGAGATTTTAGAGATACTGTATTATCAGAAAGATTTTTTAAATCTACTTTCATTTCTTTCAAAGTAGTATCAATCAACTCTTTCTTATTAACTAATTGCTTACTGGATTTATCTAGTAAATTATTAAACTTATCTTCCGCCATTTCAAGAAACCTTTTCTGATTTGTAATCAGTGCTTCATTGGAAAGGTCACCAAAAGCAATTTTTAATTGATCCGTATTTTCTTTAACAGATTCAACTTCTTTTTTACGCAGTAACCATACAGCAGCTCCACCCAGTAAGAATCCAATAATAAAGAGCAAGATTCCGGCTAATTCCATAGGTTAAAGGGTCAGCTTAAAAGAATCAACCAATATGCCTGGACAGGTGGTTCCCCCAAGTGACCTTCCACCATAGGTACCCACTTCAGGATTAATCGTGACTTTATCTTCAATATCCACTAATTGATTACCAAAAATTCTATAAAATGAATCATCAAAACGCATAGTTTCAATAGGCGCAACGATTTCACCATCTTCAACCCAAAAACATGCATAACGTGTTAAACCTGTAATACGACCTCCCGCATTATCACTCCAGTTAAGATAGTGTACGTTTGACAGGTACAATCCTTTATCCAACTTTGTGATTACATCATCCTGGTTTAAGCTTCCTGGATGCATATTTGGAGATCTCATATATTCTCCTGCTTCTGCAAAATTAGATCGAACTCCATACTCCTTAGCAGATCTTGAACTGACTAATGTATTTATCAGGACACCATTCTCTATTAGAGTAGTTTGCTCTGGTGCAACTTCACCATCAGAATTAAACTGTGGACAAATCCCAGGAGAAAAATCTTCCACAATAGAAAATTTTGGTGATAATCTNATATCATCATTTCGCATTCGTCCGAACCCACTACATCCTTGCCTAAGTGAAGCTTCACTTANNCCATTCCAGGAAAACATTCCTAAAAAATCAGCGACTGCTGCTGATTCAAACCAAGTTCTATATTCTCCTGTATTTAACCGGACTGGTTTTCTTTTCATCAAATCAAGTTTGTTTCTTGAATGTTGAATGTATTTCTCATACTCTTCCTGGTTCCAATCAGTTCCTGCAAAAGAACCTTTTACCATTTGATGATCTGATGTAACCAGTGAATAATCTAGACAGAATGAATCCGACTCGAACCAATGTTTTTGACCAAGATTATTTGCATTGCCACGGAACATTTTCCCATTAGCCCAAATACCTACAAAATCCATATCAGATATTGCAGGAACTAACGCATCTATAGCTTTATCAAATGGNAGACTATCAGACGATTTAATTTCATAACTGGAACCTTTATTTACTGGCAACACCAAGTAAGGATCTTCTGGTATCTCTATAATTTCATTTCTCATTCGGGATATTTCAGTTATACCTCTTTTAGAATCCGTTTCAAAATTCCCCGATACTGTAAAACTACCTCCGCAGGTTCGGCCATTGGAAATAAATTTAAGAACCAAGTCAGAATCATCTACAAGACCCGTTTGACGTATTGTTGCTTTATTAAGGCGGATAAATTGACTATTTTCACCAGAGAAAGATAAAATAAGATTCTCTCCACTTTTCAAACTGGAAAATAAATATTCACTTAACTGATTAAAAATCTTTTCCATTATACGCCTCCGAACACCTCAATATTTTNAAAAAGACAAGCAGGAGAAGCATGCCCAACCCTAATAATCTGGTTTGGCTCACCTTTTCCACAATTCGGTGTACCGTATATACCAAAAGTATCTATATCCCCTACTCCTATTAAACTNTTCCAAAAAGGATTACTAATGCCACGATAATTAGGATTTTTTACAGTGGTTGTTATTTTCCCATTTTCAATCAGTTTCCCATATTCGCATCCAAATTGAAATTTGTTGCGATAGTCATCTATAGACCAGGATCGGTTGCTTTCCACATATACACCCCAGTCAACCTGAGAGATTAATTCATCAAAACTACTTTNCCCAGGTTCAAGATTAATATTTGCCATTCGATCTATAGGGGCCCTATTCCATCCACTTGATCGGAAATTAGATACACCAGGAACTCCGGATCTAATCTGACTCTCCATTCCACCCAAACCACGGANCAAAGTTCCATCTTTTATCAAATATTGTTTTTCGGCTTTTAAACCTCCATCATCAAATCCATATGAAGCAAATTCTGAATCTAGAGTAGGATCAAAGGTAATATTCATAAGCTTAGATCCATACTGCAAATTTCCAAAATCTTCCATTTTCACAAAACTCCAACCAGCATAATTACGTTCATCCCCAAGAATACGGTCGACTTCCAATGCATGACCAATACTTTCATGAATCTGAAGCATCATCTGATCAGAAGCAATGACTAAATCCATCTTTCCTGTAGGGCACTCATCTGCGTCTAAAAGTTCCAAAGCCTGTTCGCCAATTTTATTTGCCTCCGCCATGATTTCATAAGAATCAAAGTACTCCATACCCATTTGACGGCAAGTCCCACGCATACCACCGAAAGTACGTGTCTGCTGATTGTTTCCATCAGCTGCAGTTGCTCTTAGATCAAATTCCAGCATTAAAAAATCTTGTATTATATCACTACCATTGGAGCTTACAAATCTCATATTCGTCTCAATTACCTGACATAAGGATGATGCGCTTATTATTTTATCTGATACTTTAAGATGTTTATAAGCATCAAGAAGTATTGAGTTTAGTTTACCGGCAGACAGTGATCTTCTATCTTTTAAAAATGGAGAAATATAGCTTCCTGTATATACTGGTCTGGCGCTATCATCAAAATGAAAAACTGCTGACTTTGATGCTAATTTAGCCTGCTGAAAAGCTTTATTAGCTGCCTTCNCAATACCTTTACTCGTCATATCAGGAGTTCCATAATACCCAAATTGGCCATCAGCTAAAACTTCTACCATAATTCCATGAGTACAATGATGATCATTAGNAACAGGAATACCGTCACGAATCATTCTNGGTGTGTGTGCTTCAAACACTTCTCTTAGTCCTACCCATTGCGCAGGAANATCTACAGCATTTAGCAGATCTTTTAANTTAATATTTNTTCTCATAAGNCTATCTTAAATGTATGTTGTTAAAAATAATAAATAGGTACCTGAAATTATACCCTAATATTATTTTCTAACAACGATGGAATAATTAGTTTTTTAATTTTAATCTATACTNTATGCCTAATCGGCTGATCAAGNAACCTATAAATACTTCATTTATGNCGTTATGGCTTATTATATTNAAATTTTTNCAGAAATTATACTTTGGCAATGTAATTGTATCAATATGGTTACATTAAACAAACTAAAAAAAGGAGTTAAAAATGACTTTAGTAAAATGGACACCTAAAACAAAATCCATATTTAATGATATGGATACTATGTTTAATTCTATTTTCAATAATGACNTGGACTTTTCTGGAAGTAATGTAAAACAATGGANACCTTATGTAGATATGGAAGAAAAAGATAAAGAGTATATAATCACTGCTGATATTCCNGGACTTACAAAAAAAGATGTAAAAGTCAATATCAGTAACGGAATGTTAAAANTTACCGGTGAAAGAAACATAAGGAATGATAAGNATGATAATTATTATCATTACAGGGAACGTCAAAATGGATTATTTAGTCGAACNTTTAATATTCCNGAAAGTGTAAAAGAAGAAGAAATATCTGGATCATTTAAGAATGGTATACTAACAATCAANCTTCCAAAACATGAAGAAGCACTGCATAATGAAAGGGAAGTAAAAATCAGTTAAAATGATCGATAACAGATGAGGGGNCTAATAAGCCCCTCATTTTTTTAAAGGAATAAAATGAATCAAGAGCAAATACATAATCCAGAAACAGGGATAAATCCACTGGAAGAATATGGTATAAATCTCACTGCCATGGCTAAGGAAGGTAAAATAGATCCTGTAATAGGTAGAGAAGACGAAATAAGAAGAATAATCCAAATCCTTTCCCGACGCAAAAAAAATAATCCAGTTCTCATAGGTGAACCTGGAACAGGAAAAACAACAATTGTAGAGGGATTGGCAAAAAGAATTATTGAAGATGATATTCCAGAAAATATAAAAGGAAAACAAGTTATTCTAATGGATCTTCCTACAATGGTAGCTGGTGCCATGTACAAGGGTCAATTTGAAGAAAGGTTGAAAAATTTTATTAATTCTGTTAAAGAAAAAGATGGTGAAATAATTGTTTTTATTGATGAAATACATATGATAGTTGGTGCAGGTGGCCAAGGACAAATGGATATTGGAAATATAATTAAACCTGACTTGGCAAAGGGGAAACTAAAAGTTATTGGTGCAACAACCATCAACGAATTTCAAAAGTATGTTGAACCTGATGCAGCGCTTGAAAGGAGATTTCAGCAGATATATATCCAGGAACCTTCTGTTCAAGATACTATTACCATATTAAGAGGTATTAAGGATAAATATGAAGTGCATCACGGTCTTAGCATTAGAGATTCATCCCTGATCGCCGCCGCAACACTGTCAGAAAGGTATATTTCAGATAGATTTTTACCTGATAAAGCCGTAGATCTTATCGATGAAGCAGCTTCTAGGCTAAGAATGGAGATGAATTCCGCTCCTGAAATGATCGATGATTTAAATCGTAAGCTGATCCAGCTAGAAGTTGAACAGGAAGCATTAAAAAAAGAAAAAGATCAAAACTCAAGACATAAATTATCAGACTGCAAAAAACGAATATCTGAAAAGCGAAGAGAACTCGATAATTTTACCCATATTTGGAATGATGAAAAAGAAACAGCTGCTCATATTACCAAACTCAAGGAAGAATTAGAAAATAATAAATATAAAATGGAAAATGATTTTCGAAATGGAAATTATGCATCAGCATCAAAGATTCAATACAAAACAATACCTGAAATTGAAAAAAAAATTGAAGAGTTATCTATTAATCTGGAAAATTCACAATTCGTTAAACTTGATATAAAAACAAACGATATTTCAGAGGTAATATCGAAATGGACAGGTATTCCAGTTCAAAAAATGCTAGAAAGTGATAAAGAAAAGCTTCTCAACCTAGAATCAATTTTGCGTAGGAGAGTTATCGGTCAGGAAGAAGCTCTTGAGAAAATTGCTGACGTTATCCGAATATCAAAACTTGGAATTTCGGATAAAGAAAAACCTTTAGGGTCTTTCCTGTTTATGGGGAAAACAGGTGTAGGTAAAACCGAACTTGCTAAAACAATTTCAGAAGCGCTTTTTGATGATGAAAAAGCGCTAATAAGGGTTGATATGAGTGAACTGATGGAACAGCATTCTATTTCTAAACTCATAGGATCTCCACCTGGATATATAGGCTATGATGAAGGAGGAAATTTAACTGAGAAAATTAGACGTAGACCATATTCCGTAGTGCTACTTGATGAAATTGAAAAAGCACATCCATCGGTTTTAAATATACTTTTACAAATTCTAGACGATGGAAGATTGACAGACTCAAAAGGAAGAACGGTAAATTTTAAAAATACTATCATCGTTATGACAACTAATTTGTCCAAACATGATATTGATACATTCTTAAAACCGGAAATTAGAAATCATATTGATGAGCCAATCTATTTCAATGAACTCAACACTGATATCATAAAAAAGATTGTAAATATGCGTATCAGGGATACGATAAATATTCTTTCAGAAAAAGGTATTACATGTACTGTTGATGAAACTGTAAATGAATACATTCTAAAAAATGGATTTGACCCCGAGTTCGGTGCCCGCCCTATAAAAAGGATTATACATCAGAAAATATTATCTAAACTATCCAAGTTTATAATAAATAATCCTGGAATAAAATTTGTAAAGGTAATATTCAATGGCAAAATAAAAATTCAGAAACAAGAGCTTGAAAAAAATAGCAGTCAAGTTGCGGCATGACCCTATTAGTAGACCTTGTTTTCCCTTCTATTTTGATAAAATATAGATATACAAGAGAGAGTTATTTGTTCAAAAGAAATACTGTTGATTATTAGAACTTTTTCTGGATATAAGATATATTTTGCTTTAGGCATTCTTTTTGAATTTTTCCTTTCAATTTGGACGGACCACAATAAAACAGGTCTATTTTATCTACTCCGCCTGCTTTCTTTATACTGGTTATTTCATTTTTCCAATCAGGCATGCCAATATGTGTTTTAATACCATGATCGTCCAAAAGGGTGATATTGGTTTTTTTATTTATAATATCTGTTTTTAGGTACATCAAACGATCTTTTAAAAAAAGAGGGTTTTTATCTATAAAATATATATGGTAATGAAAAAACTCAGTGTCTCCGATCAATTGTACATCATGTAGCATTTTAATAAACCACTCAAAATACATATCATCTGCTATCAACCAGTAAAGATGAATCTTATCAAACGCTAAATCTTTATCATTACTATGGCGACGCATTGCAATATCCTGCAATATAGGTGCAAGTTTTGTTACTCCGTGCCCAGCACCAACGAGGATAGGATGCTCTGAACGTAATATCCGATTGGTAGATGATCCATAAGGACCATCAATACGGAGCGGCCAGCCTATTGTTTCCGATTTTTTAATCGCATCTATTGTGTCGTTGTATAGTGTATCTGTCCAACTATTATTTGATTTTACATGAAGCCTTAGATTTCCTTCTATATCCATTCTAATTATTGTGAATGGATACCATTTTCTTTTGGAAATTGGTGGACAATTAACATAAATATAGTCGCCTGGTAAAAACATAAAATTTTCTGGTGGTCTAATAACTAATTCTAACACTCTGGAAGGAAGAAGGTGAATTGCTTTCAGCTCCACAAAAGTTCGGTTTTTCTTTCGGTTAATCACCATATTGTACATATATATCATTCTTGGAATTAAAAGCCACTCGATTGCTCCTAAATGCTGAACCTGTAGTGATTTATCTGGTTTTATAATTTCATCATCTAATCTTTCAAAAGTAGTTTCATAACGATCAGGATTAAGCCATGATACTGGATTCACAGCAAATCCTGTGACAAAATCAGGATATTTTTGTGCAATATCAAGAAATTCATCAAAATCAATTGTACCACTTTTATCCTTATCACCACGTTCAAAAAATTCATCTACAAGGAAATCCAACTGAAAATCATCAAAATCGAGGTTATTTTCGATAAAACTTTGTTCAATAAGTACCCTCAATTCTTTCCGGTCAATAAATCCGCTGGCATCAACATCATGGATATCAAATGCAAAACGGATTTTATCTTCTTCATCTCCATTAATAAGTGATTCAATTGTAGTCATAAACTCAAAAGAATCAATACGACCATTATGATCTGAATCAAATATATCAAAAAGACGATTAGAAATATCATCATTCTTAATACCCAATCCTTCTTTAAACTCATTCCGGTCAATAAGTTTATCTTCACCGGCAATATCATCGAATCTGTTTCGAAGATTAACCAGAAAGGGGCCTGTTAATTTATTTGAACTATTAGTCAATGATATTTTCCATGTTTCGATAAATAGATGTCACGTAATTTATTTCCAGTAATATATTTTATTAGAAAACATTTTCAGAGGAATTCAAATGATTTACGATTCTATATTAGACACCATTGGATCAACACCGGTAGTAAAAATTCATAATATCGGAAATGAACTTGATTGCAAACTATTTGCTAAGCTTGAATATTTTAATCCTGGAGGATCTGTAAAAGATCGCATCGGTTGGAAAATGGTGCAGGATGCAGAAGCTTCAGGACGTATCAAACCAGGGGACACTCTGATTGAGCCCACATCAGGAAATGCCGGCCAGGGTATGGCTCTTGCTGCGGCGGTAAGAGGATACCGCTGTATTATTACTATGCCTGAAAAAATGAGTCAGGAAAAACAAATCACTCTTGAAGCTTTGGGTGCAGAAATAATTAGAACTCCAACAGAAGCTGCATGGAATGACCCTGAAAGTCATATAGAAGTAGCAAAAAAGCTCCAGAAGGAAATTCCTAATGCCCATATCCTAGACCAGTACTCAAATCCTTCAAATCCAAAAGCACATTATGATCATACTGCTCAGGAAATATTGGACGATTTTGGAACAGAACTGGATATGGTAGTTATGTCAGTAGGAACGGGAGGAACAATTACAGGAGTAGCAAAAAGGCTCAAAGAAGATATCCCTGGAATTACAATTATAGGTGCAGATCCTGTAGGATCAATACTTGGTGGCGGTACAGAAGTATCATCCTATCTTGTAGAAGGTATCGGGTATGATTTTTTTCCGGATGTATTAGATAATTCACTGATTGATCGATATATAAAAACTGAAGATGAAGAGTCATTTAAAATGGCAAGAAGACTAATCAGAGAAGAAGGTCTGCTCTGCGGTGGATCCTGCGGCGCTTCAATGGTAGCAGCTCTCAAAACAGCTGTCGATCTAAATCATGATCAAAAATGTCTCGTGCTACTTCCAGACGGTATCCGTAATTATATGACCAAATTCCCAAATGATAAATGGATGAAAGAACAGGGATTTTCAATCTGATTATTAGAATGAACAGAAATATAATCATTTCCGCCAGCATATTTTTAGTAATCTGGACTGCAGCGGCAGGTTATCTATCTACATCCCAACCAGAAATAATTTGGAACTGGAATACTATTGAACAAGAAGATATTTATTTTCCAAGAAACTTTATCTGGGGAACGGCAACTGCAGCACACCAGGTAGAAGGAAATAATACCAACAACAATTGGTACAGATGGGAAACATCCGTAGATGAAAAGGGGAACCCTAGAATCCACAATGATCATCGATCAGGAATGGCAGCAGACCATTGGAACAGATACCCGGAAGATATTTTACTAATGAAGGAGCTTGGTGTCAGTCACTACCGCTTTTCTGTGGAATGGAGTAAGATTGAGCCTAATCTTGGAAAAATTGATGAAAATGTTTTAAACCATTATCGAAAACTATGCCAGAATCTTATTGCACAAAACATAACCCCAGTCATTACACTTCATCACTTCTCTCACCCTATATGGTTTGAAAATATGGGAGCATTTGAAAAGGATGATAATATAAAATATTTCTTAAAATTCTCTGAAATTGTTTTTAATTATCTTCACGATCTGGTGCCTATATGGTGTACAATAAATGAACCCGCTGTATTTGTATCTCAGGGTTATTTTAATGGCGTCTTCCCTCCTGGTAAAAAAGATCCCCAACTTGCAGGTATGGTAATGCAGAACATGTTAAATGCACACGTAAAAATATATCATCATTTAAAGAGGCTACCAGGAGGAAAGAATGCCCAGATAGGGTTGGTTAAAAATATTTTTCAGTTTGACCCTCTAAGACGATGGCATATTCTTGACTGGTTATTTAGCAAAATACTCAACGATATATTCACCAATCACCCAGTTAATTTTTTTAATACCGGTAAATTTAAATTCTATTTACCAGGAATGGCTGATATGAAAATGGAAAATATAAATGCCATTGGAGCACTTGATTTCATAGGATTGAACTATTATTCCAGATATCATGTTAAAGGTAAACTAAATCACGTAGAGCCCTTTATATTTGAATTAAGAGATGAAGACATACAGACTGATATGCCCTATTCTATATATCCTGAAGGATTTTACCGAGCCCTTCACAAAATCAGTGAAATAGACCAGCCAATATATGTAACTGAGAACGGTATCGCGGATTCTGATGATGATCAAAGAGCTACCTTTATTAGAAGGTATTTATATGCAATGCATAAGGCAATTAATGACGGACTTGATATACGTGGTTATTTTTACTGGACCCTGATGGATAACTTTGAATGGAGTGAAGGATATCAAATGAAATTCGGACTCTATGAAGTCGATTTTTCTACTCAGAAACGAATACTTCGCAAAGGAAGCAAAGTTTTTCAGGAAATAGTGAAAAAACCTGGCGTTGATAACAGGGGCTATATTATTTCAGTCGGAGATACAGTACCAGATATTTCCTTAGAATATGTTACAGGAGAAAAAGTAACATTAAGAGATCTAAGAGGACAGGTTATAGTCTTGCAATTTACCGCCAGTTGGTGCTCTGTTTGTCGTCAAGAAATGCCGCATCTGGAAGAAGAAGTCTGGAAACCATTTAAAGACAACGGGCTGATCCTTATTGGAATAGACAGAGATGAACCAATTGATGTTGTTCAAAAGTTCATTAAAGATACTGGTGTTACCTACCCAATAGCTTTAGATCCAGGAGCAGAACATTTCTCTAAATTTGCTCCAAAAAAGGCAGGAGTTACTCGAAATATTGTTATTGATAAGGATGGAAGAATTGCTTTTTTAACTCGACTATTTGATAAAGAGGAGTTTAAGGAAATGATCTCTGTTATTGAAACTTTACTTTAAAAGCATCATTTTTGTCACTCGAACCTGTTTGGCATCCCTTAAAACTGCGAAGTATACCCCTGATGCCACGAAGCTACCCCTGCTGTCGGTTCCATCCCAGCGTACTTCATGATGACCGATATCTCTCCAATCATCGATTAAAACCTTTACCTCCTGACCCAATATATTTACAATACTGATACTTACCCGTCTCGGATCTGGAAGACCAAATCGGATAGAAGTCACAGGATTAAAAGGATTCGGATAATTTCCATCTAATGTAAGGTTATCAGGAATAGACGCAAGTATCTCTGTCACTTTGTAAGATACTTTGGCTGGATCTCCCGAAACGATGTTAAATCTCCTGTCATATCGTTTGTCAACAATACCTAGTAATATTTTATTGTTCTCTAACATATTTAACACCGTTTTAGTATTTAAGTCTATAATCTTTACTTCATAATCTTCTGGTGTCTTTTGTGCTAATGACCATTCAACGGTAACATATTCTGCCGTATTATTTCTTATTCTTCCATCCCAAACCTTTAATGCATGGTCAAGAGAACGGATATCTGATGTTACAGGATGTGATTCAATCCCATTCGGGAGAATAAATGAAATAGAGACTGATGAACCCGGAGCTGTAATCTCAGGATTATCACGCCAGTCCTGACCATTTTCTGCACCGGTAACTGCTCCAAAAATATTATAAATATCATCGTACTCACCCGCAGAAGCACGGATACTCATCAGCCAACCTTCTTCCTTTTGCATCACCCTGGAAACAGAAGAACTTTCAGCATCGGAAACTGGATCCAATGTAATCGTCTGGCTGGAAGTTGTCCGGTTGTAGATTACATAACCGTTCCATGGATTTAAATTGGTCACCACAGAGCTCCATGACTCACCGCTTATACCATAGCTTAGTGGACCATAAAACTGTACCTGATCCAGAACCAGACTAATAGAGAATGGATATGGAGATCCTATAAAATTCCAACCCGTTTCAAGTGTTAATTCTGTACCTGACATATTCCCAGTCGCTCCTGCAGGCGCAGACAGAGTAAGATTATCTTGAATCGTTTGATATATCCAGTAAGATTCTCCTGAATTTAGATCAACTGGGTTATCTTTGTAGGTAGTGGAATTACCATCGTATCGAAACACTCGCCATAGAGTATTATCCTGGACACCTAATTCATCTAAAACCTGGGTAAGACCTTTTTGAGAAAGCTCTGCAGGTGATGAAATAAGACGCCATGCTTCCTTAGGAAGCCCGCCCGGATATGCGCTGTTGCTGGCGGATCCTGTGGTAAGACTTCCTGATGCAAAATTTACAGAAACACCTACTGTATCTGTAATTGTTGGAAATCCTAATATATCCTGGGAAGAAATAAAATAGATCAGACCGTTTTGAGTTACAGCACTTCCTGGGATAGTTCCCGTATATGTATCGCTGACACCTGTCATTTCAACAGAATTGAAATTCCCGCTACCACCTTGCTTATAGTATAAGGTTGCAACATCTATACCTGTGTCATCTGTAAGGATTACACTTACCAACGCATCTACAAAAGCCCCTGGCTGTTCAGGACTGATACTCATGGAAGACCATGACGGACCCTTCGTATCAGTAAAACTATTATCCAGAGCATTAGACATCATGGCCCACTGACTGAAAGATGTCTGATTCTTTGCAATCACTTCCTTATTTGTAGTATCTATTTCTGTTTCCGCTAGGCTAATTACTACCCAAGGCTCAGATAAACCAGCATTACTGGGGCGCTTAGCCAGACGCAGTGAACCAGGATTATTAATGCCTGCAAGAGTTCTATAATCCAGACCAATATCGGTAACAAAACTTCCTTCAATATCTGTATCTAGCTCATAATATCTTTCTGGATAGACTGGATCTGTAATCAATCCGTCCGGATCATTCACAGGAGTATCTGCATCTACAGGAGGCTGAGTAGTAACGCTCTGGACTGTTACCGTACCTCCCGTAGAGTTTGCAAAATCAAGTGTCAGTCCAATTGGAGTACCACTCTCATCTGTAAAAACAATTGGTGGAGTATTACCTGCTGCAATTGTTACTGTTGTATCTGTTAGCTCACTGTTATCTCCCAGTAGGTTTAAAAATACACTTACTATATGGCTGTTTGAAACCAGGGTTTCAGGATCGGAACCCGTATTGGTATTAAAGCTTATGATGCCACTATATGTTCCCGGATCAAGATTTGCTGTATTAACAACCTGTACATTGATATCGGTTGCACTTGTTCCTGATACCTGACCCGAATCTGCAGTATTCATCCAGATCCATCCTGCATAATCAGCTTCTACTGTTGTAGTATAGTTTAAGGGATAATCTCCACTGTTAGTAAGCTCAATATCAAAATCCGCATTATTTCCCCGAGAAGTAACAACAGAAATAGAAGTTGCAGCAAAATTTGCGTCCGGTAGGACCCATCCCTGACCCAACATCGAACCCACAGTTAAATCTTCTTCAAAAGCAGGAGTGGTAAAAAGAATACTTCCATTAATACTATCCCGGATAGATGGTGAAAAGGTTACAGTCAGATTCGCTGAACTCCCGGAATCTATGGTAATATCGGATAAGTCAACGCTATAGTCTGAAGTAGTTGTAGTCACCGAACTGATAGATAGATGCGTATTTCCTAAATTGTCATAGCTAAATACATGATCCATAGATTGTCCTAGTAATACGCCTTCATAATCATGACTCTGTACCGGTATTTTGAGTGCACTGATGGAAACAGGACTTGATGAAGATTGGTAACTGTCGCTTTCAAGAATAAGATCTCCTGTCCAGTAACCAGTCTGTGAAGATGAAAAAGTAACAGAAAGAATAGCATCTGTTCCCGGATCCAGTGTGGAGTCTGATAGGTAATAACTGAATTCTGTTACAGGTATGTTTAGACCGCTTATATGTAATGTGTCTGTCCCGATATTACTGACAGCCACACTAATGGTACTGTCTGTGAGAGAATTTCCAAAAAAGATTTCTGTTGATGAAATTGATAGCACTGGAGATACACTTCGGGCTGTGAGAAGAACTGTAATATCATTGTTACCAAGTAAATCATTACTCGTAATCTTCAGATTGGTATTTACGGTTGCTGTATCTTCTCTACTGAAAGATATATCAAGACCTATAGATTCACCAGGAAGTACTTCCACTTCGAGGCGCATGGTCATAGACTCCCGGCTCAAAGATAAAAATGAATCAGAATGATCTGGTGCAATTATCTGTGTTGTTGACATAAAAGTATTTGATTTACTCCCAGTATTATTTTCATCATCATTTTCATCATTACTATTTGAATAATTAGCAGTACTTATGGAAGATCTAGGACGATTTCCGGATGTAGGAACCAGAGAAGCATGCAGCCTTGCACCAAGACTTGATGATGTTCGACTCTGGGAAAGAGCGATAGAAAATCCAGACCCTGAATCAAGCACATATATGCTATCTACAAATAAAGTGTCACTACCGTTGTTGGCAAGTGTTAAAGGAACACTCACTGAATCCGATGTCCGTATATCCCCTAATGAAACCACAGTATCTGAAAGATCAAGAATCGGAAAGCTTACTGTAATCATATCTACCAGATCACTTACCTGATCCGCCGTATCTACTGCACCCGCTTGATAGTAATGAATGATGCCCGGATCCATTGTTGAATCAGTAAAGCTGGAAGCAGGTGCCAAAACTAAGGCTATGGAGTCCAAGGTATCCAGTGTTATACCCCGGTAGATAATGTAGGAGACAAGATCCGGTTCACTATTTTCGTTCCAGCTTAAATGTGTCTGACCAGGTAATATAGTATACTCCAATCCTGTTACCGGATCCGGAGGCTGTAATGACTGGTCATAATAAAGGGCGCCAATATCACCTACAGTACCATCAGGGTCCATATCACTTGAAGGATCTCCCCCGTCTATCGCGGGAGAATGCCACTGTAAATTAAAATTAAGGGCAGGTCCATTGACAAACATAGGATCATCATTAATGTTTCCAGTTCCATCTGCACCGCCAGAAATTATGCTGTATGACGATGTCACATTACCGAAACTTCCAATCTCCACTGTTCCGTTGGACCAGAGTATGGACTGATCCAAGATTACCGTTGAGCCCATTCCCGCATAGAGAGCACCGCCTGTACCTCCCGCTGTATTACCGCTTATGGTCATATGTGACATATCCGCACTTCCGGAGAGAATGGCCATGCCTGCACCATTTCCAGATACAACATTTGCAGAAATAATTATATTATTAAAAACGGGATTGGAACTCCCGTCAACTAGAATACCGCCTCCCTGAGTACCACCACCGCCAATGATGGTCATATTTTTAATCAATGTGTTATTGTCCTGCCCGCCGTTAATCGTTAAAACCGGACCTGTTCCATTCCCCTGAATGATGGTTTCATCAGCGGAACCACCACCTCTAAATACCATATTCTTTGTACCTAAATTAACGGTTGTGCTGTATGCCCCAGGTGCTATTTCTATGGTATCCAGCTGGTATGCAGAGTCCAGAGCCGCCGATATTGTAGGATACTCAGATGGCACAAAAAGAATAATATTATCCGCTGCCTGACCAAAGAGTTCCAAAACATAGTTAGATTCATCGGGATCATTGCTTCCAAAAGTCAGTGTGGCAGTACTGGATCCGATCACGGACGGTGCATAGGTTACTTCCATACTCAAGGTATCCATAAATTCTAGAATAGCTGCTTCCACACTGGAACTGAATTCAGGATCTCCTTCCAAAATGATTTCTTCCATCTCAAGATCCGGGGCACCAATATTTATAACCTTTAATAAAAGGGTTCGGGATTCACCCAAACGAGTAAAAGGAAACTCATAATTGTACAAACTGTCATTTCCATTGCCTGTAACCACTATATCTGCAAACTCGTTGATTGCTGAACCGGTAATGATAACATTTTTGACAGGGTTATAAGGATCATCAGATAAAATGGTAATAGTATCAATGTAGACCTGGACAGCTTGAGGGGCAAAGGTTACAGTTACATCAATTGAGTCTCCTGGTAAAATGAGAGTATGATCCAATGATAGACTAAAAAACTCACTTACCAGGCTTATACTTTCCAGTGATAGAACCGCCACACCATGATTGTAAATCTTGAACTCTCTCTGAGACTCCATTCCCTGCGTAACATATCCATAATCCACGCTTGATGCCTCCAGTACAATGGTTCCGGAATATGCAGCATTGCGGTAGCCAGGGGTACCTAAATTACCGGATCCACCGTATGGCAGACCTGCAGCAATCCACTTGGAAATATCATTATTATCATAGTCAGGACGAATCAACTCCATGGAAACGCCAGATGAAAAAGGGAAACTATTATCAAAGTCAACTGAATCCACTGCCAATCCGCTACCATTTAGGATCGTAAGTTTTTCACCAAAATTGCTTAAGCTTACGGTGGTACCATAGATATATCCAGGAACATATCCACCATTGGAAATACTGTCTGATGTTTGTCCCAGTAATCCGTATCCACCTTTAACTATTTCCAGATCAGATGCCAGTACATGGGACTCATTGACTCCGTCACCAAGAATAGTCCATCCCTTTAAATGGACTGGAGTAAACCATTGATTATGTAGCTCAAACCATTCCTTGCCACCATCACTGCCTGAAGGATTAGGCATAATCTCATTAATTACAATAGCATTTTCTATATCAGTACGCTGAGGAGCATTATCCAAAAAGGTAGAATTTTCCAATCCAAGATCCTGCCCATTCCACAACCCACTGAGATAAATATGATGACCATTTCCGCTCCTGTCATATAGCGCAGGTATTTGATCATCCAGGGATCCCTCATCCATTTTCCAATAACCCAAAGTTGTATTTTCATCAAATCCAGCATTATTGATTGGGATAAAACCTTCGGAATATTTTATAGTATCTGAAAATTTTATCTCATCAATTACCATTGTGCCTTCAATGGACCGTAATTCAAATCCACCAATATCGCCGATTAAACGATCAGATTCCATCGCTGCATAGCCGTCAATCCAAATGATAGTATGATTATCGTCTGTTAATGAGAAAGCAATATGATGCCATGAAGTATCAATCACAAATATTTGTCCGGTTGCCTGGTTTAGATCATAAAGCTGTAATTGGACATTATCACCAGATGATGAACTTTTTAGAAGCATTTCTGTTGGAAAGCCGAAAGCACTTCCATTGTGACCTGATGTAAATTTAAAAAATCCTTCAAGAGTGTATGAATCCTCCCGAACGTTATCAATGGAAACATTTCCAAATCCATTTACCATGGAAAAAGATGTACTTTTCATGCCAATCCTGCCATGCTCCTTAAACGCCAGCAATCCTTCATCTCCACCATTATCCAAAGCAGAGACCCGGTAAAAATATGTCACGTTCTCTCCTGGAGCCACTTCCACATAATTTGTATCGGTAACGGTGGTATATGGTGAAGCGCTATAAAAATCTTCATTACCGTTAAGTGAACGGTATACATTATAACCAGCCAGATCTGCTTCTTTAGAAGCATCCCATTTAATAAATATCCTGGAATCTGTTGGAGTCGTGATAAGACCTCTTACGCGGGCGGGCTGACCAGTCTGGTCATAGTAATAGGCACCAATATCTGCGATGGTCCCATCTACATCAGTAGAATCAGGGTGACCTGCATCAATCAATCTAGAGTCCCCTGATAGTTGATAGTTTATATCAGCAACATTAATAAACATAGGATCTACATCGATCATTCCGGGACCCCATGTTGCAAAGCTGTTAAAATCAATGGTACTACTTATACCATTTCGACCATTTGAGAAATTTGAATAAGAAGCACTAAACACAGGTGATGTACCTGATCCACCTCCTCCATCCAACTTAATAATATTTTCAGATTTTGACCAAACAACAGATTGTAAAAAGGTCATATCCGAACCAGGCGTAGTTTTAATTAGCCGATTATCTTGATCAGAAAGAGTATCCTTGTAAATGATTGAATTGGTGAAAATACTTTTCGTACCATAATTGAGAAATAACTCAGTTCCAGAATCAGCATTATTGGATGTAATAATTACATTATCGTATGTTACTTTATCAGCGTTTATCCCCAAGTTTGATCCGGTTGACTGAAAAACACCACCCCCTTGATTGTCTGCAGTGTTATTATATATTTTCACATTTTCTAAAATTGCACCTGAATTTTGAAAGTAGATTCCTGCACCATTCCAAGATGAATTATTATAAATATTTACATTCCTTAAAATTGGAGGCGATGCATCACCCAGTGTCTCAATAACTATGCCGCCTCCATAATTATCTACCGTAGTGCCGCTCACAGTATTATCAAAAACATCTACATTTTCCATTAGAGATGCACCATGCGAAACAATTCCGCCTCCTCTTTGATCCGCAGAGTTTCCATATACCAATAAATTCTTAAGAGTGATAGGACCATTCATAAGGATACCGCTACCCTGGCTCCCCGTTCCTCCCCTCAAAGTAAAACCGTTGATTTCAGTTGCAACAGAATTATCACCAATCTTAATACACCTTCCAATTTCGGGATGACCCTGAATAATCGTTGTTGATGGACCATTTTCTGATATTAAAACAAAATTCTCGCCCCAACCCCAATACCGGTCAAATTCAATACTCTCCAGATAGGTACCATCCATCACCAGAATGGTATCTCCACCATACTCATATACCTTGTGCAGTGCCTGCTCAATCGTTGCATATGGAGTACCAAACGATCCATTTCCGAATGGCGAGCTTGCTGATACCAAATATTTATCTGATGTATAAGAATAAACCCCCCCACTATTTTCAAAAGCGCCTATATCTACAATGGATCCGGAAGGCTGTAGACGAGCGTTCCCATCAATATCCAAACTGCCAAGCTCATCAATCTGGAACCAGTAATCCATACCATGGGATCCAATCGGTCCCGTAATGGATAACGTGTTCCTACCAGAAGAAATAGCATTAGAATTATCAGAGAGTCTATAGTCCCAATTTGCAGTATCAACAAAGAAAGGCTCAAAATAATAATTTCCAAAAGAAATCACACTGGATGAATCATTAAAAATTCCACCCGTTTTAATTCCGGACCTTATGATATTATTGTATAGATAGTAGTATGATTCATTAGACGGATTAAAAGATGGACGCCGTCCCTGGCCCTGGCGCCAAGTCAAAATAGAGTTTACCAGTACAATAGTCTGGTCCTGGTCAATTCCGTGGATTGGATATCCTGAATTATTAGCAACTGTAAGATTTACAAACTTGTACATTCCACCAGATAGATTTATTGTACTGCCGATCTCATTATTTGATCCTGAATAGATATTATCATGAATAAGAGTATTATACATTTTTACACCCACACCTCGACCCCAGAATACGGTTCCCCAACTCCTACAATCATTGGATCTAAATATACACCTATCAATCTCAATAGAAGCATCTTGGGCCGCAATCCCACCACCATTATTAGCAGTATTATTTTCAAATATGATATCCTTAAATGATCCGTTACCTTTAAATACATAGATACCCCCTCCATATTCATCCCCACTACCATTAGAATTGGTAAGATCCTGCATACCTGTGCCATTTTTAATCGTAAAATTATTGATTTGGACCGTATCCAGCTCACCGCTGTTATAATTATGCTGGATTATGTCAGTAACCAAAATACCGCTTCCGGTGCCTCCCGCATCAATGATTGTTTGGTCCTTGTTTTCACCAACCAGTCTTATGTTCCTGCCACGAATAATAAGATTCTCCTGGTATGTGCCTGATGCAACACTGACCTTGTCCCCATTATCCGCTAGATTTATCCCGGCCTGTATTGTTCTGAATGGATTCTGCTGTAATCCTGTGCCGTATTTGTCACTACCAGATGTGCTAACATGCCAAATTCCCGAGCTGTTATCTGTATCAAAAGGATAAGCGCCAATATCAGCCCGTGAGCCATCACTGTCTGTTGAGTCTGGGTGGCCTGCATTGATTAACATAGAAGATGCTTGTAGATGATAATTGCTGTTGGCTGTGTCTACAAACATGGGATCAACGCTTAAGTTGCCGGAACCCCAGTTTATGGTATCATTAAGTACTTGTGATATGGAGCTTTGGCCTCCTTCTACAAGACAATAGGATATGTCAATTGCACTTAGATGCGCATTTCCACCCGAACTCATATGTATCTGATTATTATCTGAATTTCCATATATAATACTGTTAATAAGGGTTGGGTGAGACCCAGATGCATTCGGTCTTAAATAAATTCCAGCCAGACTATTGTTAATTATCGTCACATTATCAATCAGGGGGGAACCACTAGAACACACTATTCCATCACCGGTGTTCCCTGAAATTAAAGAATTTTTGAGGGTAGCAATTTGGTTAGATACCATATCAAGGAATATTCCAGCACCTTCACCTTCAATATTAGTGTTATTCTTTACTATTAGATTATTTAAAATAACATTCCCATTAGCATAAATACCGCTTCCCCGCGTATCCCAGCTACTTCCTGTACCATTTTGCACTGTGAAATTTGATAGAGAAGAACCACCATCTATAAATACTGCCCGACCAATATTATTGCCATCAATGATGGTAGTTTCCCGGTCTTCACCAATCAAAGCAATATTCTTACCGTTAAAGTTTATATTTTCCATATAGGTCCCATTCCTAACCGAAACCGTATCTCCATTACTGGATGCATTAATTCCCTCCTGGATGGTAATAAATGGCGCTCCTGGTCCGCCATTTCCATAGGTAAGGCCTGCAGGTCCGTCCACATGCCATACCGGACCGGCATAGTCGGGGTCGACTCCCTTATCACTTTCAAAAGCACCCATATCGGGTGCTGTTCCGACAGGGTTTGGCCGGGACATACCATCTAAATCTGTTGTGGGGGAACTATACAAAACACCAGATATGGTAATCGTGTCTGTACCTGCGCTGATAGCGGCAGAAAGATCAGACAGATGATAATCCCCGCTGCCAGTATCGACAAAGGCGGGTGATAAATTTATATTATCGTTTCCCCAATTAAGGGTTGTTCCCTGAACAATGGTTACGGAATCCAGTCCTCCTGAAATATTCGAAAAATCAATTGTTATTGAACTGTAATCCGAATCTGCCACAAAAGCACCTAGATAAATTTCTGTTGGTGAATTATACCAAAGAATGGAATTAAACAACATAGGGTGAGCTGTTCTGTTACACGCAATACCTCCGCCATTCGAAGTTCTTGATACATTACTTGTAATTGTACTATTAATGATGACCGGACTCATTGATCCTTCAAGATATATTCCTCCTCCGTTACTGGCATTATTCCCAACGATCAATACATTTTCCAAAACAGGACTACCACTGCCACCGCCTCCGATTCCACCACCTTCAGAACCGGCATAGTTATCTTTTATAATAACATTTTTTATCTTTGCATTCGTATCAGATAGTTTGATACCTCCTGCTTCTCTTTCAGATAGGTTGTTTATTATTTTCAATGATTCCAGCACAGGGCTTGTACTATTACCGCAATAAATACCTCCACCTCTATAATCAGGAAATTCTCCGGTTGCATATCCATTTTGAATTGTAAAGTTTTTTAGCAATAATTCGGAATTTTCCTGATTATCTATCGTTACAACTCTACCATTTTGATTTCCATCAATGATCGTTGTTTCCATATCCTGCCCAACTAATTTAATATTCCGACCACGGAAATTAATATTTTCCACATAGGTACCTGCAGCCACAGAAATGGTGTCACCATCAGTTGCAGCATTAATGGCAGTCTGAATGGATGAAAGAGGGCTTGATATGGTACCGCTTCCTGTTTGATCAGAACCCGTTGTATCTACATACCAATGTGTGCGCTCTGCAGAATTGCAAATAACATTGAACTCCATATTCTCATCTACCAGAATATTACCAGTGTTTGCATCTGAGTTAGTATCAAACCAGGAAGGATTAAGGGTTTCTATACAACTGAGCTGTGGAGTGTTCTGGAAGCTTCCGTATGTCAATTGAGTGGTGATACCATTTTTAAAATTCAATTCTGTAAGGTCATCATTATTGCCTACTACTACTCTTTCCAATGCCGAATTTGAACTAAGATTAAAAGTAACGATATCGGTATGGCCAGCATCCAGATTAACCAGTGAAGTATTATTTGAAAGATCAAGCTCCGTCAGAGGATTAAAATGACAATATAATTCTCTCAGTCCTGCATGATTACTCACATCCAGGTTCGCAAGATTACCACCCCTTACATCTAGAATTTCTAAGTTTTGATTATTGCCAAGGACTAGATCACTGATTCCCGCACCATCAAGGTTTAGAAAAGTTAAATTCTGACAATGACTTACATTCAACGTTGAGATGCTGGTATTACCACCGAGATTAACAACTTCAAGCAACGAATTATTAGAAATATCAATACCAGTAAGATTATTATTAAATAAACGTAAATGTGTTAATTGAGAATTATTGGTAACATTAATAGAAGATAATTCGTTACCATCAGCACCTATATCCATCAATAAAGTATTATTGCTTGCATCCAAACTAGTTAATTGATTTTCTTGACATTCCAATTTAACTAAGGCTGTATTGTAACTCACGTCCAGGCTGGTTAATTGATTATTATTACATCTTAGTTCAGTTAGCGCCGTATTATAGCTGACATCCAGAGACGTCAATTGATTACCGTGACAAAATAATGTAGTCAAGGCCGTATTGTTACTCAAATCCAAAGTAGTCAATTGATTAGCGGTAGCACCCGTACCACCACAGTCTAAATCGGTTAATGATGTAAACCCGCTAATACCTATCAGATCGGTAATCTCTTTATTGTTCACATTCAAGCTGGTAACAAAACTAATCTGATATGTCCTAACAGAGTCATCCAAAACATCGTCATATCCCAATTCAATCAGCGCTTGTTCGAAGTTGTTATCTGGAATGTATGTTTTGCTACAATTCTGATCGCCTACAAATTCAGCTACACAGTCCGGAAATGGAGCTATACATAAAGTATTGTTGAAAATAGTTGATTGCCCATGCCATTGACTCAGGGACCAATCTAGGTCTAGGTTACAAATGCTTTCTGGTATTTCTCCTGTGAGGTGATTATTGTTCAATTGCAACAAAGTTAAATTCGTCAGGTTGCTAATCTCTTGTGATATCTCTCCTGTGAGTTCATTGTTTCTTAAAGTTAATCGCCTCAAATTTTCAAGATTATATATTTCTGACGGTATTTCCCCTGTGAGCTGATTACCCATTAAATCTAGGCTTTCCAGGCTTGTTAAATTTCCGATTTCAGGTGGTATTCCTCCGCTGAGTTGATTTTCAGAAAGACTAAGGCCTGATAAATTTGTCAGGTTGCCAATGCTTGCCGGTATTTCTCCACTTAGCTCATTATCCCGAAAATCGAGAACTGATAAATTTATCATGCTCCCAAACTCAGATGGTAGCTCTCCTGTTAGTTCACATTGCGTACATGTAAACTCAGTCACATTTATCAGATTACCAATCCCAGGAGGTATCGCTTCGCCGAATGAATTACCCCACCCCTGGAAATATGTCAAATTTATCAAGTTGCCGATAGAATTGAATCCTCCTGTAAAATCATTATCAGCGATAGTGATATATGTCAGGCTTGTCAAATTGCAAATATATTCAATCGATCCTGTTAATTGATTACCGTATAAATTCAGTGTAGTCAAATTTGTAAGGTTTCCTAATTCTGACGGTATCTCTCCTGTGAGTTGATTACCATTTAATTCTAGGGTTTCCAAACTTGTTAAATTTCCGATTTCAGATGGTATTTCTCCGTTGAGCTGATTCCCACGTAAACGCAACAAAGTTAAATTCGTCAGGTTACCAATCCCTGATGGTATCTCTCCTGTGATTTGGTTTTCTCCTAAATCCAACCAGGTTAAACCGGTAAAATCCTGGATTCCCGTTATGTCAATAATATCAGATGCATCATGCTGCCAATCATTCAGATCCAGGCTGTTAATATCACTTATATTTTCAGTCAGAATAAAATCATTCAATGCATCATCATAACCCAGGCTGATGAGGGCCTGCTCAAAGTTGTCATCGGGAACATAGGTGTAGCCTTCAGCCGCGCAGACCACATTGAATTCCACCCCGTCATCGATGTTGCCGTTGCCGGAAGTCCAGTTCGCTGTGGCATAATCAACGTCTTCTGCCTTTACTTCGATACAGCCAAAAGAATTGTCTGTGGCATCAAAATATGTTAAGGCATCAGTGACCCCATTCTTCATATTCAAATGGACCATTTGATTATTATAGCAACGTAGATCGGTTATGGCAGTTAGACTTCTCACATCCAGAAGAGCGATTTGGTTATCTGGACACATCAGACTGGTCAAAGCGGTATTGCTGGTTAGTTCCAGGCTGGTCAATTGGTTCGTACCGCAGCTCAGTACTGTTAGGGCTGTATTGCTGCTCACATCCAGGCCGGTCAATGAATTATCATCGCACTGCAGATTTGTTAAGGCTGTAAAATCTTCAATCCCTGTCAGGTCATTGATCGATTTACTGCTCACATCCAGGCTGGTAACGCTTCTAATGTTATGTGTTGCTACATAATCATCAAGCACATCATCATAACCTAAATCAATGAGTGCCTGCTCAAAATTATCATCGGGGACGTATGTGTAAGGTATTTCCTGAACATGCTCGTACCAAGCGATCTTGTCATCATTACCTGATG